>UQRM01000001.1 GCA_900543485.1 uncultured Eubacterium sp.
TTTTCAACTCGTCCGCCTCTGTGAGCGAATTTCTGCTGTCCTGTAAAGAATGGATGGCACGCTGAGCAAATGTCCGTCTTGATTTCTTCCTGTGTGGACCTTGTCATAAATGTGTTACCGCATGCGCAAGTTACTTTACATTCCTTATACTCAGGATGGATTCCTTTTTTCATGCTAATCACCTCTTTCCTGCTCAGGTTTACCACCTTTGCATAATTACTGCCAGATATCGCAGCTTATTAACTATATCACATAAGATCGTCCGGCACAAGTGTTTTATCGATTTTTTTACCATGAACCGACCCTGTTTGCCATGGTTTTGTTTCTACTGATGCACCCAGGAATAGCGATCATAGCGTTTTCTTTGGTGCAAAAACAGGCGTTTGCGCCCTGTTTCCATCAGCTGATGCACCTACAGTTCCATGCAATAGCCTTATCGTAGGTGCAGATTTCCCCAAATCAACGAAGAAAATGCACCTATATCTCCGCCATTTGACGTTACTATAGGTGCATCCTGTCAATAGTTCCGCTTATTTCACCGGCACGTCAGCCTCGTGCATTTTCCAACATCGCGCCCTACAGGACAAAGCCGGCGATCAGATAGGCGATCACCGAACCGCCTCCAGCGATAGCCGCATAAGGCAGCGTGGTAGTCATGAGGTCGAGGGACTTTATCTGACAACCCTGAGCGCACATGATAACGCCGTCTCCGTAAAGACACGTATTGCTACCGAAGGCCGCTCCCGAGAACACAGCAGCTGACGCCAGTATAGGATCGACGCCCATCGCGTTCGCAAGAGGTATAACTATAGGTATGATGATTGCGGCCAGATCCCAGAAGCATCCTGTCGCATAAGCATAGATACCGCATACTATGAACACGGCCGCCGGCAGGAAGCCACCCTGCATTATAGGCTCCGTTATCGAAATCACGTATTCGGCGAGTCCCAGCTCGATATTGGCGTTCTGTACAGCAAAAGCCAGCACGGAAAGGACGAACACGAATCCCATGGACATGGCTCCATCGAAACACGTCGTAAGCAGTTCCTTGAATGTCATCTTTTTCTCTATGAAATACATGGCGAACGCAACTATCACTCCGCCTGCCGCTCCCATGAGAACATCCGATATCAGCGACAGCACGATCATTACGATCAGAGGCAGCAGAAAGTTCCACGGATGAGCTTTCTCGTTGACTTCGATCTCATGGCTGGCCTTTACGCTTTCCACCAGCTCAGGGTCCGTGCCCTCAGGGAACACGTCTCCGAGAGATTCGTACCGCTGATATGCCTTTTTCATAGGTCCGATCTTAGGTATTATGCCAATGATCTGGAGCAGGCATACTATGATGGCGAACCATGCGTAAAACGCAAACGGGAGGCCATGGATATATGCCGTCATCGACGAACCGCCGATCTCCACTCCCTGATCTCCCATCAGCGTCGCGAAATATACGGCCCACGATGAAAGCGGGATCAGCAGGCATACAGGGGCGGCTACCGTGTTCACCACATAAGCCAGCTGTTGTCTCGGTATCCCCAGCTTATCAGTTATCCCCTTCATGGTCGTTCCTACCGCCAGGTTGTTGAGATAGTCATCTATAAAGATGATGACTCCGAGGATAAAGGTCCCGAACAGCGACGCTTTCTTCGTCTTGATAAATTTGCTTGCCCAGAATCCAAAGTCTGTTACGGCTCCTGTCTTCTCATAGAGCATTATCAACACTCCGAAAAGCGCGATAACGATGAGAAGCCACTGGAGCGATTCATTGTTGAACGACGCATATACGTTATCGAAAAACGCGTTCGCAAATCCCTTCACTCCTCCAAGGATGAGAGACGCCATGGCAAGTCCGCACACCATAGCGAAAAGCGTGCGCTTTGTAGTAACAGCGATCACAAGGATCGTGAACACCGGAAGCACACATAAAATTCCATACTCCATAAAAACATCTCCTCTTAATAAATTTAACAGCCTGCCGATGTATCGGAAGGCTGTCAGACACATCTTCCGTAAAGACCCTACTCAGCTTTATAGACCACACGGCCATCCATCATCGTCAGGAGCGCTTTACGTTCCAGCAGCTTTTCCGACGGCTCATCGAATATCCTGCCATCGATGACTGCTATATCCGCCAGCTTTCCGGCTTCAAGGCTTCCCAGTCGATCCTCGAGCCCCATAGCGTAAGCTCCCATATATGTATAGCCTTCAAGGGCCTGGAAAATATCTATCTTTTCGTTGATATCAGCTCCGATCTCATTCCCCTCGAGATCCAGTCTGGTCACAGCCACATACATGTTGTGGAACGGATTTATCTCGACGATAGGAAAATCGGTGCTGAGAGACACCTTAGCTCCCGCATCATAGAGGGACTTCAGAGGCTGGCTCCTGAACCATCTCCTCTGGCCGAGAGCATCCAGCATGAATTTTTCAGTACACAGATAATAATGAGCCGGCTGCTTGTTGGCCATCACATCCAGCTCCGCGAATCTGGGATAATCTTCATCCTCCACCAGCTCCACGTGCTCTATACCGTTTCTCAATCCATGCCTGCCGTTAGCTTTTACAGACGCTTCGAAGGCATTGAGAGCCATGCGCACGCCGCCGTCTCCCGTACAATGGATCCTGACAGGGAAGCCTTCCCCGTTGGCCCGGGTTATGATGTCGCTGAGAGCCTCCTGTGTGAATATCGGCGTCGCGTTCATTTCAGGGTCGTCCGGATCATCGAGATAAGGCTCATTGAGGACTCCCGTATGCGCGTCTATAACGCCGTCTCCGTAAGCTTTCAGTCCCGGCATCACCACATATCCGTCGCTGTATTCCTTCATCAGCTCTTTGGCTTCCGTGAAATCTCCGGTCTTGCCGATAGACGGATAAACGAACATCCTGACGTCCAGTTCTCCCGCCTTCTCCATTTCCCTGTACAGCTTGAACCCTTTAGGTTCTTTCTCTATCTCCAGCTCATTGGACACATCGCCTGCCGACGTGAGGCCAAAGCTGCTGTATATCCCCAGAGAATGCTTCAGCATCCTCTTAGCCAGCGTACCATCTATATTGAGAAGCATAAAGAAGACAGGATCTGACCCCATATGATACAGCATGCCTGTCAGCTCACCGTTTTCGTCCTTTTTCACATATACTTCACGTTCCTTGGTGATACTCTCCTTCGTATATCCAAATATCTCCAGAGCCTTGGAGTTGACCCAGCAATACCAGCCGTCGGCCGTGCTGAGGCATATAGGTATGTCCCTCGAGACCTCGTCAAGCAATTCCTTGCGCGGCAGCACCGGCTTGTCCCACGCCGATACCATCCATCCGGAAGCTACCAGCAGGCTGGTGTCAGGATGTTTCTCCAGAAAATCCCTGACCATCTCCACGCACTCCTCCGCTGATCTGGTACCCTCCAGATTCAGATCGTTGTCGTGCATCATGGCTCCCATAGTCACATGGACATGATTGTCGATGAGTCCCGGCATCACCAGCTTGTCTCTGTACTCATAAACCTCAGTGTTCTCTCCGATGAACTTTTCCATCTCACTGTCGCCGCCTACGGCGATGATCTCATTCCCTCTGACGGCAACGCCTCCACTGATGATTTCATTTCCTTTTCCTGTGTATATGACGTTACTTTTTATGACTTTGTCCGCTGTCATTCGTCTCACCTGTCTTTCTGCGTGTTTTGATACGTCATCTGTATCATCCGCGTATATACCGCCCCCTATTTTATATTATCTTCCCTGCAAAAATCAACACATATGCAATTGTTTGAATTTTACGATTTCATTTCAAGCGGCCTGGATATCGCAGCCTCGCTCAAAATCGCAAGCCAGACCTCCAAAGAGCCAGACCTCCAAAGGGCTCCCGCGATATTTTGCCGTTCCAGATCCCGAAGACGCAAAAAGCCGCACCGGCAGACGGCTTTTGCGTCTGTCTGCCAGCACGGCCACTTTATTCTGACAGTTTTATCCCGGCAGCTCTATCTTGTCCAATATCCCTCCCAGCTTGGCCAACACTACACCGTAGTTGGTTATTGGCACTCCGGCAGCTTCAGCGGCCGCGATCCTGCTGAGGACGTGCTTCCTGTTGAACATACAGGCACCGCAATGTATCACCAGGTCGAACTGCTCCAGCTCTGAAGCAGGCGGGAAATCATTGCCGCACACGTTGACCACCTGGATGCCGCTGCCGAAACGCTTTCTCAGCAGGTTCGGTATCTTTTCCCGCCCAATATCCTCGGAAAGAGGCACATGGGTACAGGCTTCAGCAATAAGCACCCTTGAATTTTCAGTCATTTCGTCTAATTGCGATGCACCTTTTACGAATGTATCTATGTCGCCCTTATAGGCTGCAAACAATACCGAAAAAGATGTAAGAGCGCTCTCCTCAGGCTTCATGTCGTACACCTGACGGAAGCACTGAGAATCGGTTATTATCAGATCGGGAGCCCTGCCGAGGGAGGAAAGAGCCCGTTCCAGTCCGTCGGCCGTGGTGGCGACGGCTGTGCATTTTCTGTCCAGCAGTTCCCTGAGCGTCTGGACCTGGGGGAGGATGAGCCTTCCTTTAGGCGCCTGGATATCCTGAGGCATCACCAGCAGCACCAGGCTTCCCTCGGCCGCCATGTCCCCCAGGATCTTCCTCCGGAGAAAATCCTCCGGCACTGCTTCCGCTATAGCGTCACGCAGCTGCTCTATCCCGGTCTTTTCAACAGCGCTCACTCTTATGGCATGGGCTTTCCCATCTCCTCCGATCAGCTCCTCAAGGCTGCCTGTCGCGGTCCGGGACTGCTCCTGCCCACCGGCTCCTGCTGCCGTCGCTGCCTTTTCCCCGGCGTCGATTTCATCGCACTTGTTGACGGCCAGGATGACGGGAACATTCCTTTCGGCCAAACGTTTGAGCCACTGCTTTTCGTAATCGAAAGCGCCGCCTCCTCCGGCTCCCGCGGCAGCCGTGCCGCCGCCCGGGATTTCACCGGATATCCTCGCTCCATCGATGACCATGACGGCCACATCTGTCTTATCGATGACTCCCTCAGTCCTTTCCACTCTCAGCCTTCCCAGTTCTCCTTCATCGTCAAACCCGGCTGTATCTATGAAGACCACAGGTCCCACCGGATGAAGCTCCATGGATTTGTAGACCGGATCGGCGGTAGTGCCTGGCGTATCGGACACCAGGGCGATATCCTGCCCTGTGAGGGCATTGATGAGAGATGATTTCCCAGCGTTTCTCCTGCCGAATATCCCTATGTGGAGCCTGTCAGCTCTTGGCGTATCATTTAAACTCATGGCAATTCTCCTGTCCTTATCAGAATCGGAAGTCTCTCTCGCCTTCTTCTATCTTCCCGAGACGCTCCGTACAGACTTCCCGCACCTTTTCGTTAGGTATCATGGCCAGCCTTTCAGCGATTATCTCATCGCCCTTTTTCCTGCTTTCTTCACCTGCGTAATCCATCAGGAACTCCTTGAGGGTCATCAGGGCGTTAGGCTGGCAGCAGTTGGCGATCTGCCCCGACTTGAGCAGGCTCATGAATCTGTCGCCTGTCCTTCCTTCTCTGTAGCAGGCCGTGCAGAAGCTCGGCACATATCCCAGGTCTATCAGCCAGTCTACTACCTGAGCCAGGGTCCTCCTGTCTTCCACATCGAACTGGACCGTATCCTCATCCCGCTCTTCTTCCACATAACCGCCGACGCTGGTCCTGCTGCCTCCGCTTATCTGCGTGATGCCTATCTCCAGACATTCCCTTCTGGTCTTGGCGCTCTCTCTGGTAGACATTATCATCCCGGTATAAGGCACCGCTATCCTGAGAACAGCCACTATCCTCTTGAACACGTCGTCAGGAACTCCGTTGTCAAAGGTATCAGGATCGATATCGTCAGCCGGTCTTATCCTCGGTACACTGATAGTGTGCGGCCCACAGCCGTAAGTCTTTTCCAGATGATGGGCGTGCATCAGCATTCCGACGAAATCATACTTATAGTTTTCCAGACCGAAGAGCACGCCACAGCCCACGTCGTCTATGCCGGCCTCCATGGCTCTGTCCATGGCTTCTGTATGATAAGCGTAATCACTCTTCGGCCCGGACGGGTGCAGCTCTTCATAGGACTTCTTGTTATACGTTTCCTGGAAAAGTATATATGTACCGATCCCGGCTTCCTTGAGCATCTTATACTCCTCCACAGTGGTTGCCGCGATGTTGACATTGACCCTTCTTATAGCGCCGTTCTTATGTTTGATGCTGTATATAGTCTTGATGCTCTCCAGAATATATTCTATAGGATTGTTGTACGGATCCTCGCCGGCCTCGATGGCCAGTCTTTTGTGACCCATGTCCTGGAGCGCGATGACCTCCTGTCTTATCTCCTCCTGTGTCAGCTTTTTCCTCGGTATATGCTTGTTCTGCCCGTGGTATGGACAGTATACGCATCCATTGACGCAGTAGTTGGAAAGGTACAGCGGTGCGAACATGACGATCCTGTTGCCATAAAAATGTTCCTTGATCTCCTTGCCCAGATCAAATATCTTCTGGATTATTCCCGGATCCTCACATTCCAGCAGCGTGGCCGCTTCCTTGTAGGAAAGGCCTTTGTACTGTCTGCCTTTTTCCAATATCTGCTCCATCATCTCCAGGTCGTTCTTATGAGCTTCCGCATATTCCAATGTTTCGAGGATCTTCTCATGATTTATGAATTCCTCCGCTTTTTTAGATGTACTGTTATAAACTGCCATTTCATTTTCTCCTTTATTTTATCTTTTAAAAAATCATCTGTATCATCGAGGGCATCGCCCTGTTTCCGGCTACAGCGGTATCCTGCCGCAGCTTCTTATGAGTTCTTCCAGCTCCTGTCTGTCCCCTTCCACGTCGGTCGCCTTGAATCGGGCCGGATATATTTCATATGCCTCCTTGTACTTGTCAGGAGTCACCTTCTTCATGACCACATTGGCGCCGAAGGCAAAGGGGTTCTCAGCGGGGAGCGCGTCCCCGGAAGACTCGTTTCCGCCCGCTTCGCCGCTTTTCACATCGCCTGCCCCACCGCTGCCTGCCTGCTTCTTCTCCTTACCGGACAATATCGACAGGGATGTAGTCAAGGGCAGGTTTGCCTCCGGCAGCAGCAGCCTGGCTACAGCCACTGCCCGCCTCGCCATCTCCGTATCGCCGTCCGGTTCTCCTGCCAGCGGTGTCTTGGGGTTGGAAATGAAAGGTCCTATCCCTGCCATCCTGCACGGTATCTCCTTCAGCAACAGCAGATCCTTAGCCAATGTCAGCGGCGTCTGTCCGGGAAGGCCTACCATGAAACCGCTCCCTGTCTCATACCCCAGCTCCTTTAGGGTCTTCAGGCATCGTATACGTTCCTCCAGCGTCCCGCAGGGATGGAGCCGATCATACAGCTCTGGGTCAGCCGTCTCATGCTTCAGCAGATATCTGTCCGCTCCCGCCTTTCTCCAGACCTCATAATCCTGACGGGGCCGTTCTCCGCAGCTGACGGTCACGGCCGGATGGAGCAGAGGGCCTGCCATCGCAGCACGGTCACTGCCTGACACGCGGCTCCGGCGTATCTCCATCTTCTTTATCTCCCTGATGATATCCGCCAGCCGCTCCGACGTGAAATGATCATCTTCTCCCGACTGGAGCACGATAGTCCTGTATCCCGCCTTCACCGCCGCCTCCGCGGACGCCAATATCTCCTCACGGCTCATGCGGTATCGCGGGATATCCCTGTTATCCCTGTTGAGGCCACAGTAACGGCATTGCCTCCGACAGACATTGGAAAATTCGATTATGGCTCGTAAATGCACCGTATCGCCCACCGCCTCCCGGCGTGTCTTGTCGGCCAGCTCATATACGGCTGTGAAATCATCCATCGTCAGAAGCGAGGCTATACCCTCCTCGGAATCCAGTTTCAAATATATCGGCTCTGTATCGTCAGGACATATATCGTTGCGCTCCATGTTTTTTGTGCAAATCTCGCTCATCTATCCCGGCAAACTCCTTTCCGCAAAAATAAATCAAACCTCTGTCGTCTGATGCGACAGAGGTCCTCTGCGATAATATGGGGCAGGCGATCTTTCAATGGCCTGCTGTCAATATCATCATCGCCTTTTTCCTCGGTCAAACCCTTGGCATCAGCACGAATCCATATTGTCTGCTATTTTACTTGCTCGTTGTCCTTTTACCTGGCCGATCATCGACCGGTTTGTTTCAGTTAACTTTACATTTTTTATCCTATTTCAATTTACATTTTACCACACGGTCGCGGCCCGGTAAATCCTTAATTATCTCCGCAGGCGAATATTTTCCCGAATCCTTCAGCATTTTCCGCAGATCTTCCCCCTGATCGTGTCCGATCTCCATGAGAAGGAAGCCTTCCGGCTTCAGATGGTCAGCCGCCTCGTCGACGATCCTCCTGTAAAAGTCCAGGCCGTCTCTGCCTCCGTCCAACGCTGAGAGCGGTTCGTGATCCTTCACTTCTTCCTGGAGTATGGATATCATATTGGTCTTTATGTAAGGCGGATTGGAAACGATCATATCGAACCTGGCTCCTGCCAGCGGTCCGAACATATCGCCTGTCACGAACTTCACTCTGGCTCTCAGCTTTTTGGCGTTCCCCCTGGCTGTCTCCACTGCTTTTTCGCTCACATCGGAAGCTGTCACCCTGGTGTTTCCGCATATTTTAGCTATGGAAATACCGACGGCTCCACTGCCGCAGCACAAATCCAGCACGTCCCACTCTTTGCCGCCTTTCAGTTTTTCGAAAAAAGACAGCTTTTCTCTGGGCGTGCCCTGTATGGTCTTCGCCGCTTCGCTCACCAGCGTTTCCGTGTCCTGTCTGGGGATCAGCACGTCAGGATTGACGTTGAAGGAATATCCCATGAATTCCTGAACTCCTGTTATATGCTGCAGCGGGATACGCGACGCCCGTTTCTCTATCAGCTCCATGTATTTCTGCTCTGTCTCAGGATCCACTTCTTCCTCCGCTTTCATGAACAGGCTCACCTTATCGGTCCCCGTAAGAAAACAGTACAGCTCCTGCGCGTCTATCTTCGGATCCATGCAGAATGCTTTCGCGAGCCGGTACTCGCCTTCTTTCACGAGTATTCTGGTCTTCATTCTTCTCCTCTCTGACTCTATATGAATCTTCTCTTTCTCAGCATCGATTTGGCTGTCGCCGGCTTTTCCGAATCGTCCGGGTCTGCCGGGCTTGCCGGTTCTGCCGGGCTTGCCGGTTCTGTCGGAGGCTTCTTCCCCTCGGCTTCCAGCACAGCGTTGATGGAGGCTATCGCCACCTCCAGCTGCTTGTCATCAGGTTCCTTAGTCGTTATCTTCTGCAAATACAATCCCGGTATGCTGAGGATCTTGACTACGAGGCTGTCTCCTTTCCCCGCCCACCGCAGCAGCTCATAAGAGAGTCCTGCGATGACAGGCAGCAGCAGCAGTCTGGAAATTATCCTGAGAGCCAGGTTAGGCCAGCCCAGCAGAAAATGCAGGGCGAAGGCGATGATGAACACGAACATCAGGAAGCTGGTGCCGCACCGGGGATGGAGCGTCGGGAACTGCCTGCAATTCTCCGGCGTCAGCTCCAGCCCGCTTTCGTAGCAATGTATGGTCTTGTGTTCAGCTCCGTGGTACTGGAACACTCTCTTTATCTCACCCATAAAGGAAATAGCCCACACGTACAGCACGAACAGCAGTATCCTGAAAGCGCCTTCCGCGAAATTGAGCCAGAAAACACTGTCGGTAAACAGCTTCATCAGGCTCACCACACCAGTAGGCAGTATGATGAAAACTCCGACCGTGAATGCCAGCGCCAGCACTACCGACATATACATGAGTACATTCCACGCGCCTTTGCTCCCGAACTTGTCGTCCAGCCATTTCTCGAACCGGGTCTCTTCGTATTCCTCATCGTCTGCTTCCCCCAGCAGCTCGGCCGACTTCATCAACTGACCTGTCCCCATGATAAGAGAGCCGATAAAAGCGACGACGCCTCGTATCAGCGGCAGCTTCATCCATTTCTTCTGCTGCTTTATATCCTCTGTTTCCACCTTTATGGTCCCGTCGGGGAGCCTGACTGCCAGAGCGCTCTTGGTCTCGCCCCGCATCATTATCCCTTCCATCACGGCCTGGCCGCCCATTTTGGTGGGATTGATCCCTTTGCGAAAAATCTTGCTTAAATCCATACTACCCCTCTAATTTTATTTTCCTTATCACTTCGATAAAAGTCTTGT
Source organism: uncultured Eubacterium sp. (assembly GCA_900543485.1). Taxonomy (GTDB): domain Bacteria; phylum Bacillota; class Clostridia; order Peptostreptococcales; family Anaerovoracaceae; genus Lentihominibacter; species Lentihominibacter excrementipullorum. The sequence continues at coordinate 10,222 of UQRM01000001.1, forward strand.
TATCTTTCGTATGGGCCAGATTATCCAGGATCATCTCGGTAACTTCTCCGTTGTCCCTGTTCCCCAGCGCTCGCCGCATATACCATATGGCTTCCAGTTCATCCTGATCCATCAGCAGATCTTCCCTTCTGGTCCCTGATTTGCTCAGATTTATAGCCGGGAATATGCGTTTCTCGGAAAGCCGTCTGTCCAAATGCAGTTCCATGTTCCCTGTACCTTTGAATTCCTCAAATATAAGGTCATCCATGCGGCTTCCCGTCTCAACCAGCGCTGTCGCCAGTATGGTGATGCTTCCTCCCTCTTCCAGCTTCCTCGCCGCTCCGAAGAACTTTTTCGGCTTGTGGAGTGCTCCCGGATCGAAGCCGCCTGACAGGGTCTTTCCTGAAGGAGGTACTACCAGGTTGTAAGCCCGCGCCAGCCTGGTTATGCTGTCCATCAGTATGATCACATCTTTTCCGTGCTCCGCTAACCTCTGGGCCCGCGCCAGGACCATCTCCGCCACCTTCACGTGATGCTGAGGCATTTCGTCGAATGTGGAATAGATGACCTCGCCATTGCCCTTGAGGCTCCGCTTCATATCGGTCACTTCTTCGGGACGCTCATCCACCAGCAATATTATCATTTCCACGTCAGGATAATTCTTCTCTATGCTTCCGGCGATTTTCTTCAGCAGCACCGTCTTTCCCGCTTTAGGCGGCGCGACGATGAGGCCTCTCTGGCCTTTCCCGATAGGCGCCACCAGATCTATGAGCCTGAGGGAAAGCTCCCGGCCGTCCTCCAGTTTGAATCTCTCGTTGGGGAATATAGGGGTAAGGGAATCGAAATCCGGTCTGGTGATCGCCTTGCCCGGCTCGTCTCCGTTGACCGTCACCACGTAAAGCAACGCGCCGAACTTATCGCCATCGTTAGGGTGACGACATATACCCCGCACCTTGTCTCCCGTCTTGAGGTTGAATCTCCTTATCTGAGCCGGCGCTACATATATATCCTTGTCGCTGGTGAGAAAATTGTGGAATCTGAGGAATCCAAACCCTCCGTCGGCCAGCTCCAGGATACCTTCCACCTCGAACCTGTCGCTTCTGTCAGGCGCAGGCTTCTTCTGCCGTTCGCCTCTCTGTCGCCTGTCCCTGTTTTCTCGGTTTTCTTTGCTCCCTCTGCCTTCGGTATTTTCCGCGTCGTTCTCCGGAGCGTTCTCCTTATCCATGCTTTCCCCATCGACACGTGTTCTCAGTCCGGCACCTTCATTTTCGCTTTCATCGACCGCTCCCTGTCCGGCACCCCCGGCATTTTCATCGGTTTCATCTCCTGCGGCCACCACAGGCATCGGTTTTCTGGTCTTCCTCATGGACTTCACTACCCTGGCCTTGTTTTCCCGCACCCTGTTGCTTTCCTTCTTTCCCCTGCCGTTTCTTCCTCCGGCTCCGCCGGCATCATTGCTCCCTGTCCCGGCGTTATCCACAGACTCCTTGCCTTCCATTCCTCCGGTCTTTTCCATGGCTCCGGCTTCTTCCGGTCCCTTTGATGCGGCCCCGGTATTTTCGGCAGCTTCGGTCTTCGCGGCTCCCTGCGGTTCTTCATCCTTCATCAGGGCCTTCACCAGCTCGGCCTTTCTCATTTTCTGGTAATTTTTCAACCCAAACGTCTTCGCGATCTCTCTAAGCTCAGCGACTTTCTTTTCTTTGAGAGCCGCCTCATCCATCGTTTTCCACATAAATGTGAACCCTTTCTGTTTAAAAATTTTAAAATCTTACGGAAACAAATAGAAAAGGACAAAGTCATCTCCACCTATACCCCTGGGACGGCAGACTTCGCCTATATTCCGGGAATGCCACGGCGGCGTTCCCATCATAATAACAAAACTCTTATAGATCAGGTTTCTATATAAATTTTACTACAGCTATAATATACACCGATTTTTATACCTGCACAATATCAGGTTTTTATTTTTTGAAGAAATTCTCAATTCGCCATCGAAGGCCGCAGACAGATGAAACGGCGCGCGCCTGGGCAGCCGCTCCCGGAAAACCGGAAATCCGGCAGATGACATCGGCCGCACCACAACAAAAGACCCGCATGAAGCATACGGGTCTTCTGAGTATGTCCTTTTATTTGTTGTAATTGTAGAAACCTTCTCCTGTCTTTCTTCCCAGCTTGTTGGCTCTTACCATCTTTCTGAGGAGAGGATGAGGTCTGTACTTGGTGTCGCCGTACTCTCTGTAGAGAGTTTCCATGATGGCCAGGCAAACGTCCAATCCAACCAGGTCGCCCAGTGCGAGAGGTCCCATCGGATGGTTCGCGCCAAGCTGCATAGCTGTGTCGATACCTTCAGCATCAGCAACCCCGTCAGCCAGGATTCCGATACCTTCGTTTATCATAGGGATGAGGATCCTGTTTACTACGAATCCCGGAGCCTCGGCAACGTCTACAGGAGTCTTGCCAAGCTTTCTCGTCAGATCGAGGATAGTCTCTCTCGTCTCGTCGGAAGTAGTGAGTCCCTTAACGATCTCAACCAGTTTCATTGCAGGAACAGGATTGAAGAAGTGCATTCCGATGATCTTGTCAGGTCTGTTGGTAGCCGCAGCGATCTCTGTGATGGAAAGTGCCGAAGTATTGGTAGCGATTATCGTCTCAGGCTTGCAAAGCTCATCCAGCTCCTGGAAAAGAGCTTTCTTCGCCTCCATGTCTTCAGTGGCGGCCTCGATGATGAGGTCTGCGTCTTTTACAACGGAGATGTCAGTCGAACCAGTTATCCTGCTCATTACATCAGCCTTGTCAGCCTCTGTGATCTTTTCCTTCTTGATAAGTCTGTCAAGATTCTTCTCAACTGTCGCAAGACCTCTGTCTACGGAAGTCTGTCTCCTTGCTCTCATCACTACATTGTATCCATTCTGAGCCAAAACCTGAATGATGCCGGCTCCCATTGTACCTGTTCCCAGTACACCAACTGTCTTCATGTTATTTTCCTCCTTATAACAAACTTACTAACAGTACCATTGTAAACGTTTTTGTCCGAAGATACCAGTATTTTTATCATTCTTTTTGCGTTTCTTTTTTGATTTTTATGCCTGCGGCCAGCCTCGCCTCCTGCTGCCGGAGCTTTGGGGAAAATCGCCTCCCTCATTCACTCCCCGGATCGCCTGCCCGTTTGGCCGTCTGTTCGGCTGTCCATTCGGCTCTCCACTTGTCCGGCTGCTCTGCCATTCCTCTGCTGCCTTGGTTTCAAACATGCCTGCCGGATATCGCGAGTGAGACATAAAAGGGCAGCCACGATAAAAATCTGTTGTTTTCCGGGCCTGCCACCAGTGGAAATATCGCAGGATATCCCTTTTGCTTCGTCTGCGATATTTTTTTGACATATTCAGGGAAAAATTATCGCGAACACCTTCGCTTCATACCAGTCGCGATATTCTACTGTTTTGAAACGTTAAAATATGGCCGTTTTTATCGTTAAACCGATATAAAAGCGACCGTCGCGATAATCGCCCCCTGGGGGCGCCCAACACATGCCTGCTTTTGGTCTGCCACCGCACCATCACCCTGATGCCCCTGATCAACTGCGTCGCAGATTCAGGAAAAATTACTGTTTTTCGCTCTATTTTCGCAGCTCACGTCATTATATGAAAAAAATGGTTTTGTCTTCCGCGATTTCATTGTGATCGAAGCCGGTCTTCAATAAAATTGCGTCACAAATTATCACAATTTTCATTTAAAAAGGAGAGAAAAATGAAGAAAAAATTATTATCATTCGCGCTGGCAGCCGCAATGATGCTGTCCATGCCTACAGCGCTGTTCGCCGCGGAAACCTCCACAGCTGAACCGATAAACAATCCAGGGACATGCACCGATGGCGCAGAGATCTCGCCGATGTCGACGACATCCGTTTCTGCGGGAGCCTCGAGGATTAGCAGCACAAAGGGAAGTGTATCGGCTAGTGCAAGTTTTAACACAAAAGCTACTAAAGCTACTTGCACAATCATTCTTCAAGAAAAATATAATGGTTCTTGGCAAACTGCGACAGGAATTCCTGTTTTTTCTTATGTAAAAACGACAAAAAATGTATATTCAATATCTGCCTCTAAAACATTTACACTGAAAAGCGGGAAAGTTTATCGAGCTAAAATAGTAATTTCTGATACAAATTCGGGTGGAACATATTACAGAACAAGCTACACTGGCGCTTTCTAATCGTTTATGTTTTCAACAATTTTTACTATTTCTGACACCTCTAAAGTCGTCCAGATATATATAACACTGCCATCATCCAGCGGTATGATGGCATTATTAATTTCAGGACTTTCAAAAATATATATTATTCCTTTATTGCTACTAATTTCTTTGTCGCTATCATAAATTTGTGTATATTCTATGTTTTCATGTTGAATCTGCTGTTGTAACGTAATATCATCGTCATCATTTTTAAATAAATACTCTACCGTTTGCGTGTTCCCTACATCGCTTATCGTAAGTTTGGAAAACTTATACCCCTCTGTTATGTATTCCGGCACAATAAGCTGCGGTATTGTTGCTTTCACGGCTGCCACTTCATCCCAATCAGTTATCTCCCAGCTCTGCTCGCTGTCGCTCCCCCAACCGCCATCTTCGATAACGACGCCGTCTTCTGTTACGATCTCCTCCTTGGCTTTCTTGTCTGCGTCGACGTCGGTGGTGAAATTTTCAAAAGCAAAGACTGTTGCTGCCACGACGAGCATCAGCAGTGCGGCAGCGGCAGTCAGGCGGCGCAGCATGCGACGCTGTCCGGCGCGCTGCTCTTTATCCACGGCGGATCTCAATTCTTCAGGGGTAAGGGACCCTGTATGGTAGTGCTTCAGCTCCTCGTCGGTGGCATCGGAAATTATCTCGCCTATAGTCCGTTCCTGCCGGCCATTGTCACGGCTGTCTGTTCTTTCCTCTTCAGCTATGGATCTCATGTCTTCAGGCCTGTTGCCGTTATTCGTTCCATTCATCGCTATCTTCCTTCCCGAGAATTTCTAAATAACTGTCCTTGAGCCGTTTGAGGCTTCTCCTGTAAATGCTTTTCTCCGTATTGACGTTGATATTGAGTATCTCCGCTATCTCGGCATGCTTGTATCCTCCCCAGAACCTCATGCGGAGCACTCTCCTGCTGATATCCGGCAAACCGTTTATCATCGCGCTGACCATGTCCCTCCGCTCAGCGTCCTGAAGTATTTTCTCAACCGTGATCTCATCCACCAGGGTATCGAAAATATCCAGCTCTCCGGCTTCGGTCTTTACCAGATTGGAAATCTCCTTGCGCTTAGCGCGCTTGCTGAAATACTTGCTCGCTCTGTTAGCTGCGATCGTCTTCAACCATGGCATCATCTTCTCCGGACTGCTGAGTGTGTGCAGCCCTCTGAAAGCATCGATGAATACCTCCATCGCCACATCCTCCACATCATTTTCATCGACACCCATTATCTTCATCAGCCGCATCACATACGGGAACAGCCCGCAAAGACGCTCCAAAACTACTTCCTGTTCCAATACTTTATCCATTACTCCTTATTCACAATACTTTCCACATAAAGCCGCGCTATCTGCTCCATACAGTCAAGCTGCCTGACTGAGCACACGCTCAATGAGCCGATGATATTTTCGCTCAGCTTCCTCTTCTTTTCATCGCCAGGTATTTCGGCTCCATTCCCTTCTATTATGAAATCCGCGCTCACGCCCAGCACTTGCATAAGCTTATAAAGATTTTTCAGCGATACGCCTTTATCGCCATATTCTATATCAGCGATGAACTTTCCAGTTACGGAAAGATACCCTGCCAGTTCATTTCTCGACATATTCAACGCTTCTCTCCTGGCCCGTATCCTGGCGCCCATTTCCCTTTTGTTTATTTCCTTAAGTTCCCTGCTCATATCGTTTTCCCTCTATAAGTTAGCTTATTTGCTTCTTATAGTTTAATATTCCCGGTATGTCAGAGTTTTAAACCACGAGAGGGTTAAATATGAACTTTCAGGGGGAAGTCGGGCAAAAAGCGTCGCCTACATATTTTTTCGATTTTTTACGCCGGATCTGCAACTTTTAATGAGCCTTTCGCCTCTTTATTATATATGACACGACCGCCGCAGTGTAATATATCGACATTCTCATCGCTGCGCCGCGAGCACTTCACTCATCCCGCTTCGTGGTGCCGCCCGCGGTATCGATCATGGATTTTCACGATTTACGGAGGAACGACATGCATATTCAGGAACATAAAGAGCGTCGCAGGCTTTATCAGGCCCATAAGTACATCGCCGGCAACATACGTCTGCTGAGATGTGTCAACGGTCTTAATCAGGATCAGGTGGCTGTAAAACTCAATATGTCCAGATCCAGCTACAGCAGCCTGGAAGGCGGGAGCCGCATCCCGGATATCGTCACACTGTACGAGATCTCCCAGCTATACGACATAAGCCTGGATTATCTGCTTTCCTTTGACATTTCCCAGCATGTGCTTTCCCTCATAAAACGCGGAGCCTGCGAAACGGATGCCCATACCTTTCTGGAAAACTATCTGAGCCTTTCTCACGCCGGTCGCGAGCACATAAAGGCAAAAATAGAACAGCTGGCGATCCGCGACAAAAGCTTTAACAGATTTCCATGGAATTACGAAAGCGGGAGCGGCCAATGGGATTGAACCTGGATATCCTCAGCAGGAACCTCAAGCTTCTCCGCACCGCCAACGGGATGAGCCAGGAAGAGCTGGCCGATAAGATCTATCTGACCCGTTCCACCTACTCGACCTACGAATCGGGCGCCAAACCCCCTGATCTTCAGACCCTGGACGCTCTCGCGTCGCTCTACGATATCGGCTTCGAAAGCCTCATCAATTACGACTTGTCCAAAGGCTTGATAGGGAAAATATATTTTGACGCGGAAAGCCGCCAGATAGCTGAGCTTCTCAACAATTACGAAAGCCTTTCCGTAGCATCGAAAAACGCTATTAAGGAAAGGCTTGATGTCATTCTCGAAAGAGAAGCCATCTTCTATCAGGAAATGGCTTTCCCGAAGAAGCGCAGCGACTGACAGCCGCAGCTCCGCTATAGTCGTTCAATGAGCCGGCCGACATCTACGGCAACCTCTACATGAACAGCAGCTCTATAAGATTTATGGAAACAGGCACTGTTACCAGCGACGCTACCGTACTGAGGAACAGGGTCTTGCTGGAAGGGCCCGGATCCTGGCCTTCCTGCTCCGACAGCATGGACGCTGTAGCCGCGACAGGAAAGCACGCTCCCAGGACAACGACAGCCTTTATCATCGGATCCAGTGGCAGGAAATACACTACCCCCACTGTTATCAGCGGCAGCAGTATCAGCTTGACCGCGCTGGCCTCTATTATCACCCGGCTCTTTATTATGTCTTTGAAATCGTAACCGGCCAGACTGGAGCCGATGAATATCATAGCCATCGGCGTCGATATGTTCCCCAGATATACAAGATATTCGTCCACCGCCGCAGGGATGATGCCTCCCAGAAGGCTCAGCACGAAGCCTATGATGAGCGCCAGTATATTGGGGTTCACCATCAGCTTGAGGGCGGCCTTGAAAAACCTGCCCGGGGTCGCTTTTCGCTTGTCCGTGAAATTTCTCTTTATCAGCTTTATCCCATATGTAAATGTAAACAGATTCATCGCCGCGTTGTGAGCCAACATCAGCAGCAGGCCGAAATCACCAAAGAATATCAGCGTCACCGGGAACCCCATGAACCCGTCGTTAGGCATTATCATAGCCAATTCCAGGACGTTGGATTCTTCCCGCGGGAATTTTCTCAGCCTGGCATACAGCCAGCACACAAGACCGTAAAGGATAAAACACACAAAACTCAGCACAAACGCTATGATAAAAGCTGTCAGCACCTTTCCCGTCGTCTCAAGGCTCCCTATATTGTGGACGATAAGACATGGATAGGCAAAATATACGATCAGCTTGTTTATGCTGTGGTTCATTTTGTCATCTATAAAATTTATCTTTCTTAAAAACCATCCCGTAAAAAGAATGGCGAAAAGCACGAAATACTGCCCGTACATTATGATCGTCGCTCCTGAAATGTATAGCTTCCCATTGGCCTGCGGCATCGAGCCGTCAAGTCATCTCGATACACATGCCGCCAGCCGATCCCGTTCCGACCTTCCGGATCGCCGTGAAACGGAGGTCGCTGCCGTGATCATCAGCCGTAATACAAATTGTTGGTTATGTATTCCGGATCACTGGTTACATCTATGCCTAACGCCTTCAGCGTCGTCTCGTCCTTATCGCTGAGAATAGCAGTGCAGTGAGCCCTGCATCCTCTGAGGCAGACCAGCTTGGAAAGAGCTGCTTCCGCGGCCGGATTGGTAGCCGAAGAGATGGTCAGCGCCGTGAGTATCTCCTCACAGTTAAGGCTGGTCTTCTCCGACATCAGCACGTTGGTCTTAAGCTCCTGTATGCTCCTGAGTATATTAGGAGATATCAGATGTATCTCATCCGTTATCCCGCTGAGATATTTTACAGAATTGAGGATGGCCGCAGCGGCGGCGACCATGCGTCTGGAGCTTCTTCCGGTGATTATGGTACCGTCTTCCATTTCCATGGCCATCACTACGACATTGACATATCTTTCATCACAGTTCCTCTTCTTCTCAGCATACTCGCGGGCAGGAAGTACCACCTTCCTGTCCTCCGGAACGAGAGACAGCTCGTCCATCAGCAGCTTTATACGCTCCAATGTCTCGTACTCTATCCTTCCCTTCTTATAATCACACTGAGCTATCAGATGCCTTCTGATGATCTCCTGGCAGGCCGCTTCCCTGACAACATCATCATCGGTTATGCAAAATCCTACTCTGTTGACGCCCATATCGGTCGGCGATCTGTACTCGGACTCTTCGCCTGTTATCTTTTCTATTATCCTCTTCACAACAGGAAAAACTTCCAGATCTCTGTTGTAATTGACAGCCATCTCCCCATAAGCTTCCAAATGGAAAGAATCTATCATATTCACATCCCTCAGATCAGCCGTAGCCGCTTCGTACGCGATGTTCGCAGGATGCTTGAGCGGTATGTTCCAGATCGGGAACGTCTCGAATTTGGCATAGCGGACTTTCTTTCCCATCCTGTACTCATGGTAAAGCTGTGAGAGACATGTGGCCAGCTTCCCGCTGCCGCCGCCCGGCCCTGTCACCACTGCCAGCGGCTTGGACACCTCTATGTACGGATTGGCTCCATAACCCTCATCGCTGACGATGGTGTCCACGTCAGTAGGATAACCTTTGGTGAACCTGTGGCGATACGTCCTGATACCTCTGTTCTCCAGCCTGTTGATGAACTTGTCCACCGCCGGAAAACCATCTTCATATCTGGTGACCACGACACTGTTGATCTCCAGGTCATACTTCCTGAACGTATCGATAAGTCTCAGCACCTCCAGATCATAAGTTATACCGAAGTCCTGCCTCGTCTTGTTGGTGGTGATATCGCCGGAATAGATACAGATGATGATCTCCACCTGGTCCTTCATCTTGTGAAGGAGCTTTATCTTGGCATTCTCATCAAAGCCGGGCAATACTCTCATGGCATGCTTATCCTGCACCAGCTTCCCGCCGAACTCCAGATAAAGCCTCTGTCCCGCGCCTTCGCCTATCCTTTCCAGTATATACCTGGACTGTTCCTCGATATATTTTTCCGCGCTGAAACCTACTTGTGACATTTCTTCCTCCCATTTTCCTCAGTTGCTCTACAGATACGCTATGGCACACGTTACCGTCGTCACTACCATAATGACTACTATGGCTAACGTTACCACTCTGATGGCCTTCTTGCTCATCATAATTATCTCCTCCCAACTACATCAACGTTATGTTCAGCCTGTTACGGCCTTCCAGCAGACCTTTGAGACTGATGCTGTAATCTATGTCTATATGTCCGTCGCCATGTTCCGATAAGGTGTTCTCCAGATCGTTGGTCAGCACCTCCATCTCTATGGCGCCAAAGGGCGTCTCATAAAACCCGGTATATCTCTTTCCTTTCTCGAAGCGTATCTCACTGCCCGCTCCCGCGCCTGCGCCAAACCGCTTCATCTGCACTTCACCATCCTTCAGCTTGAGTCTGGTCTTGCACCCCGGCACGCCCGACAGCTCGCTTTCTTCGTATATCAGATATATAGCCTCACCTCGTTTATAGAGCTTGGCCTCCGTGACGAATTCCATGAAATCTTCGCCCGTTTCATCGTTAGCCTGCCGGCCCTTTATCCTTATCATTATCTCTTTCATCCACTTCACTCCTATCACATATGGTTCAGGATCTCAGTCAGCTCCTGCCGGCTGAAATCATATTTTTTAAGACAGAAATGACATTGGAGCTCAGCTTTCCCGTCTTCCTCGATTATCTCCCTCATGTCCTCCTTGCCTATGGTAGCCAACGCCCTTGCCATCCTCTCGCGGCTGCAGTCGCACTCCCATCGGATCTCCCGTTCTTCCAGCGCCTGTAACCGGTATTTCTCAGGCATATCAGCGAATATCTCTTCCATCAGCCTGCGAACGATACCCGACTGGGAAAGTCCCGGAGTCTCTTCCATGACCCGACTTATGGAAGTCGTCAACGGCTCCATTTTTCCTATCATTTCCTCCAGCGCATCCACGGCGGCCTCTTCAGCCCCCGGAAGCATCTGTATTATCATACCGCCTGCGGCGCCTATGGAAAGGTCGCGCTCCACCTTTACTCCAAGGGCCACAGATGAATTCTGTTGTTCCGATATATAAAAATATGCTGTCAGATCGTCGGCTATCTCTCCGCTGACCAGAGCGATAGTCCCCATATAAGGTTCCTTCAGACCCAGATCCTTTATGACTGTCAGTTCTCCTTCTCCCAGCGCGCCTCCCACGTCCAGCTTGCCATTTTCCTTAAGAGGCAGATCCACGTAAGGATTCGCTATATACCCTTTGACCGTGCCGTCTCCATGGGCGGTCGCCAGTATTTGCCTTGCCTGTCCGTTACCTTTGAAATTGACTGTCAGTTTATCCTCATCACTCTTGAGCATTATACCCATCAGACCGGCGGCCGTCAGCACCCTGCCCAGCGCCGCCGACGCCACGGGTGTCGTATCATGTATGGAAACGGCTTCCTGTACCAGATCTGTCGTCACCGTGACATACACTCTGTAGGAACCGCTCTTGTCTACTGCGATCATAGCCTTGCTCATCCTCTGGGTTCTCCTTCTTATTTCAAATCAGCGCGGCTTTTACCACGCTATTTCGATTTTATCATATTATGTAGGAAATGTTTAATCTTTTCTACAGATATTCACATATTTTCAACACCAAAACCACATAATGAATCCGTATAGTTATATTAACAGAGAAACTACCCTGTAAAAGAGGTGAAATATATGAAAGATTACAGAGATAGCAATAATAACAGCTATGAAAACGAAACTACCAACTATGAACCAAACTTCATCATGAAAGATCCTGACCCGGAGACAACGACCGGCTCCACTGCGGAAAGCTCTGCCAGCGGACAGGAGACTTCGGCGGCCGGCCAACATGAGAGCACCGGGACTTACCAGCACGGACCGCATCATACAGGCAGCTTCAGAGATCCACGGGAAAATTTCAGGAGCCGCAGCACATACGGCAGCGCTGATGATACTGCCGATGCCAGTACTGCAGCCGCGGACAATACGGGCGGCTTCAGCGACAACGGCACAGCCTGTGATCCGCAGGCCGCCTCAGAGTACGACGCCATGAAAGGTGCCTCCGCTTCGTGGGACAACCATAATGGTCTGGGCAAGATACATGGCAAAAAAAGGGGATCAAAACCCATATCTCTTACGAGAAGATCCCTGGCTTTGATAATAGCACTCTGCGTATTTCTGTCAGCAGGCTTTGGCATAGGCGGCGCCGCGCTGGGCAATCACTTGTCTGACGGAGGATCTTCTTCCAGCAGTTCCGGCAGTGTCAGTGGCGCCGGGTATACCCTGGAAGACGCCACCGGCAGCGACCTTACAGTTCAGGAGATCACCGCCAAGGCAAAGCCAAGCGTAGTGGAGATCAAGACGGAAAGTGTCTCCTCCGATTCATGGATGCAGCAGTACGTCACTGAGGGCGCGGGAAGTGGGGTTATAATAACAAACGACGGTTACATCGTGACCAATAATCACGTCATCGAAGGAGCCAACAAAATAATGGTGACTACCGCTGACGAAAAAGAATACGAAGCGCAGCTCGTCGGTACTGATTCCATCACCGATGTAGCCGTCCTCAAAATAGATGCCAGCGACCTGACTCCTGCCACATACGGCAACAGCGACCAGCTGGCGGTAGGCGACCTGGCGGTAGCCATAGGGAACCCTCTGGGTGAACTGGGAGGCACAGTCACCGCCGGGATAATAAGTGCCCTCGACAGGGAGATAGCCATAGATGGGAAGACCATGACATTGCTGCAAACTGACAGCTCCATAAATCCGGGCAACTCCGGCGGCGGGCTCTTCAACGGGGATGGACAGCTGATCGGTATCGTCGTTGCCAAATCTTCAGGCTCCGACGTAGAAGGACTTGGATTCGCCATCCCTATCAACACAGCTGCCGACGCGGCTCAGCAGATAATGGATCAGGGCTATGTCAGCGGCCAGCCGTCCACCGGTATGTCATATACCGAATCCTCCGGCCAGAACAGCATCGACATGCTCTTCAACAGCACCCAGAGCACGACCAGCGTCTACATCGCGTCAGTTGACGGAGAAAACGCCAAGGCTGCCGGATTCCAGGTGGGCGACAGAGTCTACGCTGTCGACGATACGGAGATAACATCCTTCAACGATCTTTCCTCCATCGTGACAGCCCATGAGGTAGGCGACACTCTGACATACACCATAGTCAGGGACGGTCAGTCCATGGATATCAGCTTCCAGCTGGAGGAAAGGACAGGGGAATCGAACTAGCTGTCCGGCGGTACCGATTCCGGAATAAAAACAATGCCGCGATACAGCGGCCTTATATAAATCCGGGGATGCCGCATCAGGTTTTTATCTGATGCGGCATCCCCCTTTTTAATTGTTATATCCATCTTCACATCACAATACGTCCACTTCTTCTTTAGTAAGTCCGGAAGCCTTCGATATGAATGCTGTTTCCGCACCCAACGCCTTCATGTTCCTGGCTATCTTCAACTGTTCCTCGATCCGGCCTTCGTTCAACCCATCTTCCAATCCACGGACATATCCATCCTCTTCTCTTATGGCTTCACACTCTTCTCTCGTCAACTCTATCCTTACCAAACTCACGATATCACCACCGTTCCTCTCGAGAAACTCCGTCAGTATCCCTTTTCTCATACATTCCCTCACACTCTCCTCCACAGCTTTCTGCAGTCCCTTCTCCTGCTGCTTTTCCCTTATCATATGGATGAACATGCTGTATTCGTTGAGCGTCTTGCATCTCTTCAGGATATCTGCTCCTTTGTCGTAATTGACATTTATCACCTTTACTCTCGCTTCTAAGGATATTTTACCACATTTGGCTATGTATGCGTCGGAAAGTTTCAATTCCTGCATGATCGGCTGATCCTCCGCACCATTATACAACATGTACAATTCAGGCGTGGGTATTTCTATCCGTCTTCTGCTGTATACCTTTTTTGTCAGACCTCTCCTCTCGTATTCTCTTGCCGCATAACTGAGCATCCTCAAAGGCAACGTGCCTGGCGGCACTCCTTCGCTTTTAGCTACGCTGTCCTTTTTATCAACAAATCGCTGCTTCGCGGCTCTTTGGATAAAAAGGCATATTGGGATTCACTGTGGCCTGATGCTCTATCATTACGATGAACCTGTTATCCATGATAAATGACAAGTCATTCTTGATATCACCGAAGAGAGCATCCTCCAGCGTCACTATCTCTATCTCCGTATCTTTACTGTAGCTTCTTCCCGACAGCGCATTGTACAGTTCTATCAGCTTTTCCTTATCGTTAAACAGCTGTCTGAAAACGCCATCCTTATAGCTCCTCTTGATTTGCTGCATATCGCTTCCCCTGTTGTCTTCCGCTTTTTACCTTTATTACAACTATTTACCATATTATATCTTTGTTTACAATTTTTGTCAATACGTTGGTTGCGGAATCTTCTGCTTCGGTTTCACAGGGGTAAACGAAATATCCTTAAAGACATATATCCATCCCGCCGACGGCCTTCTACTTTTCAGTGCATGTCTCGAATTTTTTCCGTATCCGGAGTATGTTCTGCCCGTCTCTGTATTCATAAAACATCTCATCCATGCTCTGTTTGACGATGAATATCCCCACTCCTCCGGCCTCGCGATCTTCCGCAGGACTTGTCACATCGGGATCTGTCTTTGCTAACGGATCATATGGGATGCCCTGATCCCGGAACGTAAGCTCTACAACCCTTCGCTCGCCGTCTATGTCGATATCCACGGTCGCCTCTCCAGTCTCCTGCGGATAAGCATAATGGGCGATATTGCTGAACAGCTCATCTATGGCGATATCCATCTGCATCTGTACTTTCCGGGGGACGCCGGCTGCCTGCATCTTCTCTTCCGCAAGCTCCGTCACCCTGGGAATGCTCTCATCTGCCGCCGGCAGCGTGATGGAAGCGCATATATCTTTTTCCGCGCTGTCTTCCGCGCCCTTGTAATGGAAACACATCATAGTGATATCGTCAAACTGCGGGCAGTCCTCTGTAAACTGTTCTATCTCTTTTTTCACAACGGCAAGAGTCTCCCGCGGAGATTCTTCCGCCGCCATATTCAGGGCCTCCAGCATCCGCGCCGTGCCAAACAGCTCTTCTCCGGGACCCATAGCCTCAGGTACGCCGTCCGTATAGAGGAACAGACTGTCACCGGGCTCCAGGCATATCTCATATCCGTGCTGTCTGATATTTTCCATACCGGCCAGTACGAATCCATGCTTGTCCTTCAGCAGCTCGTACTCCCCGTTTCTCCTGCGGATCACGGGATATTCGTGCCCGGCGTTGGCGCAGTCCATCTCTCCTGTCGAGATCCGAAGTATACCGATCCAGACGGTAACAAACATGTCTGCGTGATTATTCTCACAGAGTTTGTCATTGACCGTCTCCAGGACTTCCCGCGCGGAAAGCTCGCTCTGCACGTAGTTTTTCAGAAGAGTCTTTGATATGACCATGAACAGGGCGGCAGGCACGCCTTTTCCGGACACATCGGCGATCACCATGGCAAGACGGTCTTCATCTATCATAAAGAAATCATAAAAATCGCCTCCCACTTCCTTGGCGGGAGTCATCGAAGCGTAAAGATCGAATTCCTCCCGCTCCGGGAAAGGAGGGAAAATGCTGGGCAGCATATCCGTCTGGATCTTTGCCGCGATGTTCAGCTCTGCTCCTATCCGCTCCCGCTCCGCCGTCACCGCAGTCAGCTCACTGATATAGCGATTGATATCGATCTCCATCTGCCGTACACTTCCGGCCATCTGCTCTATCTCATCGCCTGTCGATATCTGCAGAAGCCTTTCCGAAACTTCAGTTTCATTATGGACAAACGCATCCGCCTCTTCCGTGACCAGCTGTATCGGCCTGATAACAGCACGTCTCAGATAGACGAGAAAGGCCGTGATCACAATGGCAGTCAGCAGAGCTCCCAGCAGGATCACATAGATCACGTATTCCGTACGCGCAGCCTCCAGCGTTTTCATCGCCAGTTCCACTCCGATGATGGCCACAATTTCTCCTGCTGAGTTTTCGACAGGCACGATGGCCGATGTGTTATACCCGAAGTCGCTGTGAGAATAGAAATAATTATCGCTTCTGCTCCCGGTTTCATAGATGTACCTGGAGTCTTCCAGGAAGCTTTCGTTCATAGGGCTTTTATCACCCGGCTGGAACGGCTCCATATCATCGTCGGGATTATCCGCGTCCACCAGATATGTCAGGGTACTGATCACTTTTCCCCTGCCGTCAGTCTGATCCGCGATATAGATATAATTCGCGCCCATCTGTTCACGCACCATATCCAGAAGACTTCGGATCCTCTGATATTCTCCATCCTCCTGTATCTGTCGGCTGACCTGCGAAAGCTCATCATCGTCCGCGACTCTGATATCTGCCGCAGCTCCCTCTATCCAGTCCCCGTCAAGGGATTCTCTGACGGTGTATGCGATGTGATAGGCTTCGTCGTTATACATCTTTTCGATGACATCCGTATATTTCACATATCCTACGACACAACCCGATGCAATGACAAAAAAGCCGAGTATCAAAAACCCGACTGTAAATTTAAGCGATAATCTCTTCTTATATCGGCGAGCCTCACTCATCGTCGTTCCTCTCTTTCACATACACTGCTCCATCGCAGGCGCAGGGACGTTGATTGCATGCAGGGCATATGAGTTCCTCACAGGATGCCCACGGACGCTTTCGTATGGTCAGAAGGTGATATCCGCATCTTTCCAGATGCTTCCTGGCCGGTATTTTTTCTCCCTGCACCCATGCCAGAGCCAATATCAGCTTTACCTTCTCCTCACGAAACAAAATCCCGGTAGCATGATCCAGCATTGCCGCAGAGAGTCCTTTTCGCCTTGCTTCGCTTTTCAGAGCCACGGACTGAGCCACACCTATCCTGGTATCTGCCGTCAGTCCTTCTATCCCTTCGGCAAAGGAGACCGAGCCCGCATCGTCCGCATAACAGTAAAATATCCCTTCGATCTTGTCACCTTCCAAAACAGTAAAAAAATAGCAGTTTTCCCTTCGGCATATCTCGTCGATTTGCCGTTCCGAATACAGCCCTTTTCCCAGAAAGCTGTCACATATCTGCTTCGCGCCCCGCACCAGCTCCGCGAAGCGCGGGATCTCCGGTTTCAGCCGTACGACTTCATATCCTCCCAGTTCCATGTTCCCTCCTCAGATGTCAAGATGCTTTTTCAGACCGGCGAGCGCTTTGCGGTGAATGATCTTCATATTCGAATAAGACATCCCTATGGCCTCTGAAATTTCCCTGAGGGATATCCCGCTGTAATAATGTAAAATAATGACGTCCCGTTCACGCTGTGGGAGCTTCTCCAGAGCGGCCGCCAGTTCTTCCAGTCTTTCCTCCTGCAATATCTCCTCAAAATCGTCTCCTTCATACGGGATATCTTTTCCCAGTTCCTCATGACTCCGTCGGCTTCTGTAATGATCCGTAAGGGTGTTGCGAACTATGGTATAGATCCATGTGGCAAGGGACGCCTTCTCCGGGTCAAAAGACGGGAATCCCTTTACCACCTTGAGCATCACGGAGGAGCTCACATCCTCCACTTCCTGCTGTGACGGCAGCTTTGAGCGCACATATCCCAGTATCTTGGGATAATATTCTTCGTATATGCGCTCTATCGCCTGCCTGTCCTCATTCATCATCGCCCGGAATGTCCTTTTTCCTGTGGCGTGCTCCCGGATCGCCCGCCGCGTTGACCAGTCCCATATCTTCGTCCGAAAGAGCTCTTTCGTAAGACGCCTCGGCCTGTTTTATCAGGGTCTCCAGCCTCTCGTTTCCTGCGAATCGCTGAAAATCAAACAGCTGCCTCAAAATTTTCTCCATAACCTCATCTCTTGTCCTTTCTAAAGGATGACAGGGGCAGTATTTTCCCAGTCTCCCATCAATTCAGTAAGCCTCCGGTAATAGCCCTTAAGGAAAAATATACACTTGAGCGGGTCTTTATCCCACTTTCCTCCGTTCAGCACGATCGCTACAGCACGGCATCCGCCTACGCAATATTTAAAATACTCACAGCCGCCGCACTGCGGATTGTTGCGTTTGAGATCGCCCACCGTAAGACAGACCTCGTCGAGATAAGCCCCGCTGCGAAGCAGGCTCTGAAGCCCGTCCTCCTTTACATTGCCCAGACAGACGCCTCTGCTTTCAAAGAACCCCGATATCTGATGACACGGGAACACATTTCCGTTGGCGGTGACGGCCACCATACCGCGAGCTCCTCTGCAGACCGGCAGGCTGTCGCGATATTCGCCTTCGCAGCATTCCACCGGCCGCGCCCTGTACGCACGGTCTGCCGGAAAGATGTCCGCAAACTGCCATATGTTAAGGGTCATCCTGCGCGGCTTCTTTAAATACTCTCCGATGAAGTCAAGCATCGCTTCGTAGTATTCTTCGACGCTGAGGGTCGCGCCGCCTGAATTCAGCTCCCAGCGCGGTACTTCCGTCGTACGTATCAGCCTGAGTGCATCGACTCCCATTTCTTCCAGAGTTTCCGCCGTCTCCATCAGCGTATCGAGGTTCTTTCGATGCACATTGGTCTGAGACATCACGGTAAATCCGTATTCCTTGCACAGGGCAAACGCCCGCAGCGCTTTTTCCTCGGCGCCTTCCCGGTTCCGCATCCAGTCATGATGCCCGATACCGTCAAATGATATCTTTATCAGTATCCGCTCATCCAGCTCCTTCAGTCTCGCCAGAGACGCCTCGTCGATGAAATGTCCGTTGGTATTGATCTCCTCCACGAACATCCCCCGGTCATAGACAGCCTCCAGGATATCGAAAAAATTTTTATGTAACATAGGCTCTCCGCCCGTGATGGTAAAGGCATTGATGCCGCATCTGTCCGCTTCATCGATGAGTCTCATCGCCTCTTCCATCGAAAACTCGCTCATAAGAGGCGCGTTGTCCGCCGCGTTGAAGCAATGCAGACAGTTATAATTGCACTTCCCCGTTATCATCCAGTTGAGCGCCGGGAAATAACGGTTATCACATACCTTTCGCTCCTGCCAGCGGGTAAGCGTCTCGCCTTTAAAAGCCGGTCGCGCAAGGCCTGTCGCGGCGATCTTCTTCAGATCTTCCGCCGATTCGATATCCTGCTTTCCATCGCAGCGGCAGAGCAGCTCAAAAGCTTCCCCGGAAAGGCCGTGGGCATCACGGTCTCCCCGGATATAAAAGGCATACGGTACAAGCCGCCACGAGCGAAGAGCTACATTTTCATTTAAAATACATTTCATTTTATCTTATGTCCCCTGCTATTCTGCAGTCAAACGGCAGTAGCCTGTCCCGCCTTTGAAGCTGAGCCAGCGACACCGTCCGCACTGCCCGTCCTTGCTGACTCCGAACCATGTCTTTCGCAGCGTAAAACTATCCTTGGCATATACAAGCTCATCTGTTTTTATTCCCATATAGCTGGTCTTGGTGGTCCAGTTGCTTTCATATCGCCCGTTCATGCAGTTCAATGCCGATGTCACCACGACGAAGCTTTTTCCGCCTACATCGACATGACAGCCGCCTCCGGATACGTTGGCAAGCTCTTCATCCGACAGCTCGCCGCTTTTCCCCAGCATGGCGAATGTCTCTTCCGCTTCTTCTTCCGTCATCTCGATATCGTTTTCCTTCGCCAGCGCAAGGAGTTCTTCCGCGCTTTTCGCTCCCTTTGCTTTTTCCATCATCTTTTCGTAATCCATGCTTTCCTCCTTTACTCTTTGCTTTCCCCTTTACTTATATATACGCTTCTCCTGCTGTAAGGGCTAAAAATTTTTACCGATCGATCTGCTGACGTGCCGCCAGATCCGCAAATTTTCCCTTAAGTGCCATCAGTTCTTCATAAGTACCGTCCTCAGCTATTTTCCCGTTCTCCAGGTATAGTATACGGTCGCAGTGACGTATGGTGGAAAGGCGGTGAGCGATGACGATACGCGTGCATTTCAGTTGGTCCAGCGACTCCGACACCTTTTTCTGCGTCAGGTTGTCCAGCGCGCTGGTGGCCTCGTCAAACATCAGTATGCGCGGTTTCGGGGCGATAGCTCTCGCGATCATCAGCCGCTGCCGCTGACCTCCCGAAACGCCTCCGGATCCTTCGGAAATTATCGTATGCATACCCATGGGCATCCTGCGTATATCTTCCGCGATCCCCGCAAGCTCTGCCGCTTCCCACGCTTCGTCCATGGTGAGCCATGGCGCGGATATGGTTATATTTGAATAGATATCCCCGGAAAACAGCTTTCCGTCCTGCATCACGACGCCCATCCTGCGGCGAAGCGATTTCAGATCCAGGCTCGCAATGTCCCTGCCGTCAAAGTAGACAGCCCCCTTTTGCGGAGTTTCGAAGCCGAGCATCAGACGCATCAGAGTCGATTTACCACAGCCTGTAGCGCCTACAAGAGCCACATACTGGCCGGGACGGATCTTCAGCGAGAGATCGTCCACCACCAGAGGCAGATCCTCACCATATCGGAAGGAAACATTGTCCAGCTCGATACCGCCTGATATCCTTTCCACTACATGCTTGCCTTCCGAGATCTCCGGAACAGCATTCAGGATGGGTTTCACCATATCAAGCACAGGCTTGATGTTAGCCATAGTCATGGCTATACCTGCCATTCCCATGAACGCGCCTGCCACCATGCCATAGGCCAAGTTGAAGGCAAAATAATCCGCGACAGAAGTCCCGCTGATTACCGCTAAATAATACATGACCAGAGTCCCTGTCAGGGTGATCATCAAATTTATTACCGCGTTCAGTTTTAAAAACAGCGGCGGATCATACTCGAGACGTGCCGATGCGGCGCTGAGTCCTGCCCATTTGGCAAAGGCTCTCTTTTCCGCTCCGGAAAGCTTTATCTTCTGTACCCCGGAAATGAGGGAATATGCGATACCGCTCTCTTTAGCATCGATCTCCATCATGCGCCTGGTGACGCGCGTCTGGACAAGCGTCGTTATCAGAGAAACTGCTATCGTCGCGAGGATCACAGCCAACGCGGGAACCAGCAGCGCCGGCGCATAGGCAAAGATCTGTGTGATATACACCAATGAAAAGACCGATGTCAGACCTGATGACAGGACGGCGGATACCAGCATACTGCACAGGGAGCTCATACTGCCCGCCCTCGACGACAGTTCTCCGGAGCTGTATTCCTTAAAAAAACCGGCAGGAAGCGAGAGCAGCCGCATCATCGTCGCAGCTTCAACCGAAAGGTTCATCTTCGTATTTATCCGCGCCATCAGGAGAGCTGATATCGAGTTTACAAACAGCCTGCTGACGGAAACGCAGACCATGAAGACCGCAACAGCCATAAGAACGCGCAGGCTGTCGCTTTCCAGCACATCGGAAAAGACCAGATTGCTCAGCTTCGGAGTCAGCAGCCCGATCAATGTCGCCGCGAGTACCGCCAGACCATACAGCACGATATCCGATACGGACAGCGTTTTCGCGATATGAAGCACCAGATCCTTTATCGTCATCCTCTTAAGCGGGAAGGATGTGTAAAAAGCGATGGCATCTTCTTCAAAGAGCTCCTGATTGCCGGAATTTATCCTTACGCGCTTTCCCTTTTCCTCGTCGAAATATGTATAGCCTGATATCCCTGCAGGCAGAAGCGATACGACTGCGCCGTCGGCTTTTCTCACGCCTATCATGGCTCCGATCGCATCCTTATACCATTCCTTTTCCAGCTTCACCGTTCTCCGCATGATGCCGTGAGGACGCAGCAAAAACTCCAGCTGTTCGTCAAAATCTTTTATGGTGTCGGAGTTCTCATCTGCTTTGATATGGTAAAAACGCAGGATATCGCCGATAGCCGTCCTTGCCCGGCGGTCGTCGGCGGCGGCTGCCACGGCGACACGTTTTCCCATGACCGCGCCCACGATCCCGGCAATGGCCTCCTGCATCATTTCATCATCATTTTGCTTTCTCTGTTTTATCTGTTCGTCAAACCAGCCCATGCTTCCTCCTTAATCGTTGGAAATCAATGATGTATAAGCCCCGCCTCTGGCGTACAGTTCTTCATGTGTCCCGCGCTCCGCCACCTTACCGTTATCCAGGACTATTATCTCGTCACAGTCGCGAACGGTGGACAGCCTGTGGGCGATCACGATGCAGGTGATCCCTCTGGCATGAATGGAATCAACCACTTCGAACTCTGTCTTCGCATCCAGCGCGCTGGTCGCTTCGTCCAATATGATGATGGTCGGATCCTGTGCCAGGACCCGGGCTATCTCCATACGCTGACGCTGGCCGCCGGAAAAATCCCTGCCCCCTTCTGTTATCTTGTATTGATAACCGCCTTCTCTCTGCATGATATCCTCGTGCAGCTTCGCATCACGAGCCGCCAGGATCACCTCAAAATCTTCGATGGACTTGTCCCACAGCCTGATGTTGTTGGCAATGGTATCTTCAAAGAGAATAATATCCTGATCGACTACTGCCAGGGATCCGGTGAATACACTCCTGTCTATCGCCGATATCGGCTTGCCGTCGAAGAGTATCTCGCCGCTCCACGGCTTGTACAGTCCCGATATCAGCTTCGAAATGGTGGATTTGCCGCAGCCCGATGCGCCTACAAAAGCCACCCGGCTTCCCGGCTCCAAAGACATGGAAAAATCCTCGATGAGAGGTTCTCCCAGGCGGGAATATCCGAAGGTGACGTGCTTCATCTCCAGTCTTCCCGACAGCTTGTCATAGGTATCCTGTGTATCGCTTTCCGGAGCTTCTTCATCCATGGGATATTCCATGACATCTTCCACCCTTTCCATTTCCGTACGCATTTCCTGCAGCGTCTGTCCCGCTGCGATGAGGGACTGCGCCGGAGCTGAAAAGGAAGTCATGAATCCCTGAAAAGCCATGATCATACCTGCGGTAAACTGACCGCACATAGTCAGCCATATCCCGAGAGCGAGAATGGCGGTATTGGTGATCTCCGTAACGATCCCGGGGATCATGCCCATATACTGATTCAGACGCTGGAATCTGACTTTCTGCGTATTGACACTGGCCTGATAGCCGGACCATTTTTCAAAATATCCGTTTTCCGCGCCGCTGGCTTTTATCGTTTCTATCATTCCTATCCCGGCGACCGTGGCGGACGAAAGCTTTCCCGAATCCCGCATCTGCACTCGTGTGATATTTACACGCTTTGCCGAAATGAATCGCGCCACCAGCATATTTACCACGATAGATCCAAGCCCTACCAGCGTCAGGAGGGGGCTGTACCGGATCATAAGCACCAGGTAAAATACCATCATGATCGCGCTGAGGGCCAACGGCGCAAAGGTATTTACCAGCGTTCCCGCGATAGCGGCATTGGAGCCCTGACGCTGAAGGATGTCGCCTGCCATACGCTGTGAAAAGAACTCCATGGGCATGCGGAGCACCTTCCACATGAAGACAGCACTTCCTGTAACGGCCAGCTTCCCGTCTATCTTCAGCGACCATACCGCCTGTATCCAGGCGATGATAATCTGGACCGCAGAGAACAGCGCCAGTGCAAATATGAAAGGATACAACCAGTCAGGGTTCTGTCCCGTAAGGAGCCTGTCCATAAAAATTCGTGAGAATACAGGCTGTATCACTCCCAGAAGAGATGATATGACGCTGGTCAGCACCAGGAACGCCACCGCGATGCCTGCGCCCACCAATCGTTTTCGCGCGAAGGACAGCATGCTCTTGGGTTTTCCCCCGGGCTCAAAGTTTTCATCGGGTTCGAACATCATACAGATCCCCGTAAATGATCTGTCAAATTCCTCCATGGAAACGGAATAACTGCCCTTTGCCGGATCATTGAGATACGCTTTATCGTTCCTGAAGCCGTTCAGGACGAGAAAATGGTTGAAATTCCAATGTATTATGCACGGGAATTTACCGTTCTTTTTAAGATCCTCCGGCTCATAGCGGTACCCTTTGGCTATCAGCCCATAGCTTCTGGCTGCCTTCAGTACGTTTCTCGCGTTGGATCCATCCCGCGAAACACCGCAGTCGGCACGCACCTGCTCCAGCGGGAGCCATTTGCGATAATAAGCCAGTATCATCGTAAGGGACGCCGCTCCGCACTCCAGATCCTCCATCTGCATAACGACAGGTACCTTTGCCACACCCTTCAAAAGAGGTTTTTTGATTTTGCTGCTGCTTTTACCCATCTGTCACCTCAGTTCGTCAGAAACGACATCGGAGAGATCTGCTCCGTTACGATCTCCGCAGGGTAAATCCCCGCGGGGGCTGTCCCATCCAGCGTTACGGGATAGACCCATTCGCCTTCTTTCAGTTCGCCCGTATGGAGCAGGTACTCGTCAAGATCCGCTGTTACGGTAACCGGTTCCCGCTCGATACGGGATATGGTGAAGGTATCTTCCCCGATCCGAACCTCCATCCCCTCCTGAACCGATCCGATATCACTTTCCTTTACATAACATATGATCGTGCCGCTCTCATCGGACTGTGCTGCCACGTCAGTGATGGATTCCAGTTTCCCGAATATTCCCCAGACACACGCTCCCGCCAGAAGAACGATTATGGCAGCCAGCAGCAGCCATACCGAGGGATTCGTAACACGAATATAATCATTGAGCCTGTCCGGAGAAGAAACCTTTTTCAGGTTCTCCTCTCTGAAAATCTGTTTTCCCATTTTACTTCTCCTGATAATTCTTCCGAAGACAATTGTCCGGATTTTTTCACCGCGATCACGATTCGATGTTCAGTATATCGACAAAGCCTGTTATTTCAAATACTTCCATGACCATCTCGTTCGCATTCCTTACTATCATCTCTCCCTGCCTGTTCATGACTTTCTGCGCAGACAGCAGTACACGCAGGCCGGCGGAGGATATATATTCCAGCGAAGACAGGTCAAATATCAGCCTTTCGGTGTCACCTACGCTCCGTTTCAGTTCCGCTTCAAGCTGGGGCGCCGTTATGGTATCGAGGCGTCCTTCAACTGTTATGGTCAGCTCTTTTCCATTGATCTTTTTATCTATGTCCATCATCTGTCCTCTTTTCTTTTTCTGAAAAATCAAAATTTCCCTTTTGTGTTTTACCCTGCTAAAATTATACAATATCGTCCCCCTCGTCACATCGCCCGTACGAAAGCAAAAATGGGCTATATCCGGCGCAGCGATCATGCCTATAAAGGCAGCACGATGTCTGTGCGAAAAATCCACGGAGTGATTTTGCAGAGGTTTAGGGGATTTTTGCATTCCGCCCCTTGTCCGTTTTTATTTTCCGCACCCGCGCGCCCATTGAGGTTTCCGCTCTTTTTTCTTTCTGTTCGCTGCTGCGAATAGTTTTGCATCAATATTTCAAAATTTTCACATAAAACGGCAATTACGACGGTTCGCGCTTCCGAACATATATAAATGTCCTTATATTGCAGGCATACACACGTTCCCAAATGTATAGCCCGCAGTCCTGCGGCAAAAATGTGCTCTTTTCTTACCCGTTTTACTCCTGCAAACGGGCGATGGCAGATATGAGTTTTTCTGATATAGATATATATGTAAAGAAAGACAGCGGGAAGGAGAAGCGATATGAAAAAGAGGATACATGTTATAACGATCTGCATCATCATGCTGCTGACCATGGCACCTGCGGCCGCATTTGCAGCGGATAATGATGCGGCAGTCAGCAATGCGGCAGACAGTGCCGTTGAAAGCCCGATAGCCAGTGACATCGCGAGCGACACGACTATCAACGATACGGCAGCCGGTGACAAGGCAGCCGGTGACGCAGTATCAGCAAGCGCAACGTCGGCCGGTGACTGGACTTATGACGCAAGAAAAGGCACGATAACGAATTCGGATGGCCTGACGCTGACCGTAAAGAACCTCGGCAACAACAAGCTCTGCATAGGCCGCCATAATGATCCCGGGGAAGTTACAGCCATCGATCTGACGGGAGAGATAAAAGAGGGCAACGGCAATATTTTCACCTTAACTGAGATCGACGACGAAGCATTTTATTATTGCACAAAGCTCGAATCCATAAAACTCCCGGACAGCGTGAAACACATCGGGTCGGGCGCATTTGCCCTCTGCACCGGTCTCCGATCCATAAATTTTCCGCATGATATTGAGAACATCGAAGCATTGGCATTCGCTAACTGTCTTGCCCTCACGTCTGTCGAGTTTTCGTCCAGCGATGATATGGTTATATTAATCGGCGATAATGCTTTCGCCGGGTGCCGCAGTCTGAAAGCCATAATCGTCAATGCAAAACATCCGCCGCAGCTCGGTAAAGACGTATTTCTCTACCTCCCTGATAAATTCCGCATCCAGGTACCCAGCCAATGGTTTGGAAAGTATATAACAGCTTCTTCATGGCAAGCTTACTCCTGCAGGATGACGACTCTCCCCATTTCATCCATGCTCGGTCCGATAGAGCACGACTATGAAGGCGGCAAATGCGCATGCGGAAGCCTTGACTCTGACTTCGTATGCAAGATAACGGAGGGCGCCGCAGGCACATGGCATAAGGACGACAGTAATGGACTTTCATTTACTTCCAACGCTGCGTACGATACTTTCCTGAAAGTTCAGATAGACGGAAGGGATCTTGAGGGATCGTATTACAATGTCAGCGAAGGCAGCACCATCGTTACGCTGAAAGCATCGTACCTTGATACGCTGCCGCCGGGGAAGCACACTATAGCTATCGTTTCCGAAGTGGGAACGGCGACTGCCGGGTTCACGATAAATGAAGCGGCGGCCGACAGAGCGGTGCCTACCGGAGATAACAGCAATATCGCCATCTGGGCGGCGCTGGCAGGATTTGCGTCTCTGGGAGCAGTGATATCAGTATCCTGCGGAAGAAAGCGCGGAAAGAGCAGCAGATAAATTCGTCCGGTACTGACGTTATGAGACGAGCGCCATCGGCAGCAGATGCGCTCGTCTTTCTTCTTTTTTGTCCGATCGTATTTTGAAATTTATGTAAAGTTTCGCAAAATCCCTTTACATGTCTTTTTTAAAGTGGTAGAATCGTAGCAAATATTTTTTTTAGAGGGTTTGACTATGTTGATCAGAATGTTCGCAGCTGAATATTTTTACTTTTACTTTACTTTCTTTAGAGGTAAGGTGAATTTCGCTGCGACGAGATAGCTGGTCAAAACTAACAGAAAACTTAGTTTCGAAAGGCTTCCGCGGGTGAAATTCATCCGCGGATTTTTTTATGACAAAGCCTGTCGCCGCAAGGATCGGCGCTCCGGCTTCGTCGCAGCTTTCCGCCAACGCGCGCAGGCGAAAGCTGAGCATGACCCGATAATATTCACCCGAAAAGTCATCAGAAAAAATCAGGAAAAGAAAGAAGGAAAAAAAAATGATTGTTGTATTAAAGGATAATCCGGATCAAAAACAACTGGACAATTTGGTTTCATGGCTGAAAAGCATGGGGCTTGATATCCACTTCAGCAAAGGAGAAACGGCTACCATAATGGGCCTCATCGGCGATACGTCGACTGTCGACATCGACCTCATCAACTCTCTGGATATCGTCGATACGGTAAAGCGTGTCCAGGAGCCGTATAAGAACGTCAACAGGAAATTCCACCCGGAAGATACGGTCGTTGAGATAACCGACGATGTAAAGATAGGCGGCGGTAATTTCCAGGTCATCGCAGGCCCCTGCTCCGTCGAGTCAGAGGAGCAGGTATGCCTGGTGGCCCGCGAAGTGAAGAAAGCCGGAGCAGGACTTTACAGAGGCGGCGCCTTCAAGCCCCGTACTTCACCTTACGCCTTCCAGGGAATGAGAGACGAAGGTATCAAGCTGTTGCTGGAGGCCAAGGAGCAGTCAGGGATGCCTATCGTCACCGAAGTAATGGACATTTCCCATCTTCCTCTCTTCGAAAACGTAGATGTGATACAAGTAGGCGCCAGGAATATGCAGAACTTCGAGCTGCTCAAAGAACTGGGCCGTATCGACAAGCCTATCCTCCTCAAGCGCGGCCTTTCCAGCACCCTTCAGGAATTGCTGATGAGCGCCGAATACATCATGGCGGGCGGAAATGAGCGCGTGATACTCTGTGAACGAGGGATAAGAACTTTCGAGACAGCCACCAGAAACACCCTGGATCTTTCGGCCGTACCGCTCCTCAAGACCATGACCCACCTTCCCGTCATAGTGGATCCGAGCCACGCCACAGGGATATCCGGCCTGGTGAAACCGATGGCCATGGCAGCGACGGCAGCCGGAGCCGATGGACTTATGATCGAAGTCCACAATGATCCGTCTTCTGCCCTGTGCGACGGGGCTCAATCACTGACGCCCGAGGCTTTCGCGGACGTTATGAGGTCCATCGAGCAGATAAGGCCTTACGCCTACAGAGGATAGGTGATTACCATGGAGATAGGGATAGCGGGCCTGGGTCTCATCGGAGGCTCCCTGGCCAAAGCCATAAGTCAAAATACCGACAACACTGTATACGGATATGACATATCCGATCAGGTAGTCAAAAAAGCCGTGCTGGTAGACGCCATCGAACAGCCCTTGAACGACAAGCTTCTGACTCAATGCGATATCGTTATCGTGGCTCTTTACCCAGGCGATACCATAGATTATGTGACTGAGAACGCCGACCTTTTCAAGCCGGGCGCCATCGTCGTCGACTGCTGCGGTGTAAAAAAGCCGGTTTGCGACAAGCTGATACCACTGGCTGAAGAGAAAGGGTTCCTTTTCGTCGGCGGCCATCCCATGGCCGGCCTGGAGCACTCAGGCTTTACATATGCAAAAAAGTCACTGTTCAACAATGCGTCGATGATCTTTACCGCCACCAAAGGACCCATCGAAAGCATGAGCAGGCTGAAGGCTCTTTTCACTTCCATCGGTTTCACAAATATCGAGATAACCACGCCGGAGGAACATGACAGACGGATAGCTTTCACATCGCAGCTGGCTCACGTAGTTTCCAACGCCTATATAAAGAGCCCGACGGCGCAGCGGCACGAAGGGTTTTCCGCAGGCAGCTACAAGGATCTTACCAGAGTGGCCAAGCTCAATGAGGATATGTGGACCGAATTGTTTCTGGAAAATCCGGACAATCTGGTAAGCGAAATCGATACACTGATGGAAAACCTGAAGCTCTACAGGAACGCTATAGCCTCAGGTGACAGCGAGACGCTGCGGGCTCTGCTTAAAGACGGAAGGGAAAAGAAGGCTCTCATAGACGGAGAGATCTTCTAGGGCAGATCCCGCCCGCGGCTGCCAGACAGCCGCAGGCAGCGATACGAAAGGATGGAGAAATGATAAAAATTACCGTTTCCGCTTCAAAGGAGTACGACGTAGTCATGGAAAGGGGCGCCCTGTCCGGCATCCCGGCTCTGATGGAAGAAGCCGGGATAATTCCCGGGAAGAAGCTCTGTATAGTGGCCGATGAAACTACCAACAGGCTTTTCGGCGGTGAGAGCTGCGACCTGTGGCAGGCTCTGGCCGGAGCAGGATTCGACATGTACAGGTATGTCTTCGAAGGCGGCGAAAAAAGCAAAACCATGAACACCATAACAGGCCTCCTCAACTACCTGGCCGACAACAGATTTTCCAGAAGCGATATGCTCATCGCCCTGGGTGGAGGTATCGTCGGCGATGTGACAGGCTTTGCCGCCGCCTCCTTCCTTCGGGGAGTGGACTACATCCAGATACCGACGACGCTGCTGGCCATCGTGGATTCATCGGTAGGCGGCAAGACCGGTGTCAATCTCAATGCCGGTAAAAATCTGGCAGGAGCCTTCTGGCAGCCATCGCTGGTGGTCTTCGACCCTTACGTGCTGGATACCTTGTCCTACGACGCCATGTTGGACGGCATCGCTGAAGCTGTAAAGGCAGGCTTCATCGGCGACAGAGCCATAATAGATGAGATAAATGCGCTCACTTCAGCCGCTGACAGCGATTTCCTGACGGAGATCGCCGCACGGGCTGTGGAAGTAAAACGGATCGTGGTAGAAGAGGACGAGCGTGACACCGGAAGCAGGCAGCTTCTCAACTTCGGCCATACCCTGGCTCACGCCATCGAAAAGCTCAGCGATTACCGGATAAGCCACGGGCACGCTGTGGCCATGGGGATGGTCATCGTCTCGTCCGCAGCCGATGCGCTGGAATGGAGCGAAGAATCGTGTTCAGACAGTATATGGACTATACTCACAAGATTCAAATTCCCTCTTGACTGTCCATATAGCGCCAGGGAACTGACAAGAGCCGCCCTGGCTGATAAGAAGATCCGCGGCAATGAAATAACTCTCGTCATACCCCGGATCGTAGGAAAATGCCGCTTGAAAACCATACCTACAGATCAGCTCGAGGGATTCATCTCCTGCGGCATACAGCAACTGGAGCAATTGAAAGGAAAGGACATATGAATGTAAAGATCAATCCCGGAAAACTGACAGGAACACTGCAGGCGCCTCTTTCCAAATCCCATGCTCACCGCTTCCTCATCGCTCAGAAGCTGGCCCGCCTTCAAGGAAACGGCAATGAATCCGCCTCCGACGTCCCCTCTTTTTCTCAGGACATCGAGGCTACGAAAAACTGTCTTGTCCAGCTGGATAAGAAGAAGCCTTTCCTGGACTGTTGGGAAAGCGGCTCTACCCTGAGATTCATGCTCCCGGTAGCCATGGCTCTTAAAAAGGAAGCTGTGTTCCTTGGAACAGGCCAGCTTCCCTACAGGCCCATCTCCCCTCTCAAAGAGGAGATGGAGCTCCATGGATGCAGCTTTACCATGAAAAACAGTCCACCCAAAGCCGGAAACAGACACATGGAGATATGTACCGTGCGGGGGCGCCTGACATCAGGCAGTTATCGTCTCGCAGGCAATATAAGCTCTCAGTTCATAACAGGGCTGCTGATGGCTCTCCCCTTGCTGGACGGGGACAGCAAACTCGAGCTGA
The DNA here is from genome assembly GCA_900543485.1 of uncultured Eubacterium sp. Classification (GTDB taxonomy): domain Bacteria; phylum Bacillota; class Clostridia; order Peptostreptococcales; family Anaerovoracaceae; genus Lentihominibacter; species Lentihominibacter excrementipullorum. The sequence continues at coordinate 40,799 of UQRM01000001.1, forward strand.
CTACCGCCCTGGAATCGGCCGGCTACGTGGATCTGACGCTGGACGTGCTGAGAGACTTCGGTATAAAAGTGAACATCGAGACATCGCCCCAGGGCTTTTACATATATGAGATCCCCGGGAACCAACAGTACATAGAGCCTGCCAGGACGACCATACAATGCGACTGGTCCAACGCTGCCTTTTGGCTGGCCTGCGGAGCCTTGGGCGGAGATATCACCCTCACCGGGCTGGAGCTTTCATCTTCCCAGCGCGACAAGCAGATCGTCCATATCCTGGAAGAGATGGGCGCTCACATAACAATCGGCGATATATCTATCCGATGCCATGGGGCCAGCCTCCTTCCAGCGGAAGTCGACGTGTCTCAGATCCCTGATCTGGTTCCCGTCCTGGCAGCGATCATGTCTCTCGCCGACGGGACTTCGATGATATCCAACGCGGAACGCCTCCGGTTAAAAGAATCCGACAGGCTCCGCACTGTCTTCGATTTCCTTTCGCGGCTTGGCGCCGATATAACTGACGGCGGCTCAGGGCTTTCCATCACAGGACAGCCCTCCCTCAGCGGAGGCACCGTATACGGCCACAATGACCATCGCATCGTGATGGCGGCCGCTGTGGCATCCTGCGGCTGTAATGCTCCTGTGATCATCAGAGGCGCCGATGCTGTCGCCAAATCTTATCCTGAGTTTTTCGACGATTTTACCGCTTTGGGCGGTAATGTACAGGAGGTGTGACAATGATATCCACCATAGGAAAAAACGTCCGGATATCCGTATGGGGCGGATCTCACGAGCCGGCCATCGGTGTCGATATCACCGGTATCCCTATAGGGACTGAAATAGATATGGATAAACTGACGGCCTTTCTAAGGAGGCGCGCTCCCGGCAACAGCATTTTCGCCACCAGGCGGAAAGAGCCGGATATCCCGCTGCCTCTGTCGGGACTGGAACCCTGCAGCATCCATCGGTCAGATGCCGTTCAGTCAGATACCGTACCGAACGGCGATCCGTCAGGTAAAAGGATGATAGTCACCGATAACACTATTTCCCTGGAAATACGAAACACCGATACACGCTCTGCCGATTACAGAGCTCTGAGGACCGTGCCTCGCCCCGGACATGCTGATTACACGGCCCGGCTCCGATACGGCGACAGCCTCAACATGGCCGGCGGAGGGCCTTTTTCCGCCAGGATGACTGCTCCTCTCTGCATCGCGGGAGGCATAGCCATGCAAATACTGGAACGACAGGGCATCACCATAGGCGGTCACATATATTCGATCGCCGATGCCAGAGACGAGCCTTTCGACCCGACAGCTGTAAACGCCGGTCTGCTGAACGATTTGAAGACGAAAGATATGGCAGTGATTTCCCGGAGTGCCAAACTGGAAATGCAGAAACGGATATGGCTTGCCATGGAGGACAGAGACTCAGTAGGCGGCGTTGTCGAAGTCTGCGGCCTCAACATCCCTGCGGGTATCGGCGGCGCCATGTATGACGGACTGGAAAGCACATTGGCACCTCTTTTCTTCGGTATCCCTGCCGTCAAAGGAGTCGAGTTCGGTGCCGGATTTGCCGCCACATTGCTGCGGGGATCACAGAATAACGACGCCTTTTACTACGAAGGCGATACTGTGAAAACCAGGACCAACAACCATGGCGGGATCCTGGGCGGCATAACCACGGGAATGCCACTCATAGCCAGACTGGCTTTCAAGCCGACGCCTTCCATCGCAAAGGAGCAGGCTTCGGTGGATCTATATAGAAAGGAAAATACGACCCTCAGGGTGAAGGGCAGACATGACCCATGCGTGGTGACGCGTGCCGTTCCTATCGCGGAGGCAGCTATGGCCCTGGGACTTTTAGATTGTATCATGGAGGTAAAACGATGACAGACAAAAATTTAGAACAGATGCGACAGGATATTGACAAGATCGATTCTCAGATAACCGATTTGTTCAGGACTCGCATGGAAACTTCGCTGGAAATAGCCAAGTATAAGAAGGAGCACCAGATCCCGGTCCTCAACGACAACAGGGAGAAGGAAGTGCTCCACAAAGTCTCCGAGCAGATAGGCGAGCCTTTTGACGGATATGCCAGACTGCTGTTCAACACTATTTTCGATGCCAGCAGATCGTGTCAAAACAACTTTCTGGCAAGAAGATCAGACCTGGCTGAAAGGATAGCGGCAGCCCTCGAACATACGCCGAAGCTCTTTCCAAAAAAAGCTGTCGTGGCATGCCAGGGCGTCGCAGGCTCTCACTCGCAGGCGGCCTGCGAAAAGCTTTTCGAAGTTCCCAGCGTGATGTTCTTCAACAGCTTCGAAGGGGTTTTCAACGCCGTCGAAAAAGGACTGTGCCAGTACGGCATCCTCCCTATCGAAAACAGCTCCTACGGTTCTGTCGGCACCGTATACGACTTGATGCAGAATTACAATTTCCATATCGCAAGAAGCATCAGACTGAGGATAACCCACAATCTGATGGCCAAGGCCGGAACCAAGCTGTCGGACGTAAAGGAGATCTTCTCCCACGAACAGGCTATCGGCCAATGCGGCGAATTCCTCAAGACCTTGAAGGATGTCAAGGTGACTGTTTGTGAAAATACAGCGCTGGCAGCTAAAATGGTAGCCGAAAGCGGCCGGAACGATGTGGCGGCGATCTCTTCCAAAGAGTGCCTGGAGCTTTACGGCCTGGAGCTCCTCAAAAAACACATCCAGATAAGTGACAACAATTATACACGCTTTATCTGCATTTCCAAGAACATGGAGATCTACCCAGGCTCCAACAAAATCAGTCTGATCCTGTCACTGCCACATGTACCTCGTTCCCTTTACCACACCATCGCCAAGTTCGCGGCTCTCGGCATCAACCTGACCAAGCTGGAATCACGGCCTATACCTGGCAGCGACTTTGAGTTCATGTTTTACTTCGACCTGGAGGCGTCGGTCTATTCCCAGGAACTGATAAATCTGCTGAGCGAACTGGAAAATCAGCCTGAGACATTCGTATTCCTGGGCTGTTACACGGAGCTGATATGATGAGGTACGGACTTGTCGGAAAAACGCTGGCCCACAGCTACTCAAAGGAGATCCACGAGTCTCTGGGTCGCTACGAATACGACCTTTTCAGCCTGTCATCAGATGAGATGACGGACCTTGTCAGAAGCGGCGACTTCGACGGTCTCAACATCACCATACCGTACAAGAAGGACGTTATCCCACTCTGCGATGAGGTGTCCGATCTTGCACGCGCGATAGGCGCCGTCAACACGCTGTACTGGAAAGATCCGGGTGCTCAGAGCGGGCGCATCCTCGTCGGTCACAATACCGACTATGAAGGTTTTCTGTACGCGGCAAAGCGCGCCGACATCACCTTTGAGGGGAAGAACGTGCTCGTGCTCGGCAGCGGCGGCACATCCCTGACGGTTAGGAAAGCCGTCTCCGACAGCGGCGCGGCAAAGGTATACGTCGCGTCCCGAAGGCCGCCGGCCAGCACGGATAAGCCCACCGGCTGCACAACGGCGCCGTTGGACACGTCGGACCATTTGCCTGCTGACGCGCCGGGCTCCGGCTGCGACATACGGCTCATCTCCTACAGTCAGCTGCCCGATATAGCGTCCTCCGTTCAGGTCATCGTTAACACGACGCCTGTGGGGACATACCCGGACAATCTGAAAAGCGTCATTGAGCTTTCGGATCTTCCGCATTGCGAATCGGTGATAGACGTTATATATAATCCGTTCAAAACCAGGTTGCTCCTCGATGCCGAAAAAGCCGGCCTTCGCTTTTCCAACGGCCTGCCTATGCTGGTAGCGCAAGCCACAGCGGCAGCCGGATATTTTCTCGGAACGCCGGGAGCTTTCGAAAATGAAAACGAGCGCATAATAGACGCCATGACAAGACGCATGGAAAATCTGGTGCTCATCGGGATGCCGGGAAGCGGCAAATCCACCATCGGTCGCCTGCTGGCCAGTCAAACGGGAAAGCGCCTGGTAGATATGGATATCGAGATCGAAAAACGCGCGGGGATGACTATACCCGAGATATTCCAACGTTTCGGCGAGGAGCGTTTTCGCGATATGGAAAGCGGGACAGCCGCGGATCTGGGAAAAGAGCGAGGTCTCGTGATCGCTACAGGCGGCGGTACGATCCTGCGCCCCGAAAACGTAGCTGCCCTCAGACAAAACGGTAAAGTCATACATATCCGGCGACCGGTCTTCAGTCTCCCTATGGACGGCAGACCGCTGTCCAAGGACATGGGCACCCTCAAATCGATGGAGCATGAAAGGCTTCCCATATACGAAGCCGCTTCCGATATGGCTTTCGATAACAGCGTCGATCTCTCCGAAGAGGAGCTGGCTGCGCGATTGGCCGCATTCATCGGATAAGCTCTGTCCGGCGCATATATACGCAAAATAGATACGCCATACGGAGCTGCCTGCGGCAGAGGTTTCGAGATGACTTCTCCGCTCAATAAAGAAATGAGCATGACGGGATCAATTTTCTTAAAAATCAGCTCCGGAAAGACTATAGCTTATGATATAATGGAAAAAACAGTAAGTATATTCCAAGAGGTTACCATGAAAAAAGATAAAATAATGCGAAGCTGTATCGACTGTGCATCCAAAGGCTGCGATATGAAAGGCGGGAAGTTCCCTGATTTCTGTCTCACCGAAAATCTTGATCCGGAGCTGCTGGATAAAGCAATGTCGCTCTATACAGATGACGAGGAAAACCACAATGTCACTATCGCGTCTGCGGAAGTGGAATACGAAAACTACTGCAAAATGACGCGGATCGAGGAGATCATGGAGTTTGCAAAGAAAATCGGCGCCGGAAAGCTGGGGATCGCCACATGCGTTGGTCTGCTGGCAGAGGCCCGCACGGCAGCAAAGATATTCAGATGCCACGGCTTCGAAGTCGTCGGCGCTGCATGTAAGATAGGCGCTCAGCCCAAGACGCGCGTCGGCATAAGTCCGGAGTGTGAAGCCGTGGGAAAAAACATGTGCAACCCCATAATGCAGGCGAAGCTCCTCAATAGAGAAAAGACCGACCTCAACATAGTGATCGGTCTCTGCGTCGGCCACGACAGCCTGTTTTACAAATACTCTGACGCTCTGTGCACCACTCTCGTAACCAAGGACCGAGTCCTCGCTCACAACCCTGTCGGTGCGCTTTATCAGGCAGGATCGTATTATTCCAGACTCATGAAGAGCGACACCACAGACGAGAAATAACTGTCCCTTGAAAACGAAGCCATCACCCAGGAATGCTAAAAAGGATCTGTTATCGACGCACAATAGGCATAAATTACGATTACGCGATGCTCACAGACGGTACAAAATGCCTAAAATCCACAAAACACTCGGCATTTTGGCATAAAATCAACGGTTACCTGTCCGAAATATGCCTAAAACAATATCTAAAACTGATTTTTTATTATTTCGCTATCAGAAGAGCTTGAAATACAACAGTCATTATGCCAATTGACAAACAAAATTCTCTGTTATAGGCATTTCTTGATGAGGCGATAACAGGAGCTTACAGCCGCCAACCCGTATCAAAAAAGGACTGTCGCCCTGACAGTTATTCCCCGTTAATGCGACAGCCTTTTCTGTTCTATCTTTTCTATCCCCTCTTCCCCTCTTTGCGGCGATTTCTCACCGGCCTTGATATCAGAAGCCTTTTCCCCAATAATATCCTCTCAGCTCTGCCGACACCTTTCCTGCCTTTTGCTTACTCGGCAAAATTACCCGTATAGAGCTGATAATACTTGCCTTTCTCCTCGATGAGTTCGTCGTGGGTACCCCGCTCGATGATACGGCCCTGTTCCATTACCATGATACAGTCAGAGTTCTTTACCGTCGACAACCGGTGGGCTATGACGAAAGTAGTCCTGCCCTTCATCAGGGCGTCCATTCCGGCCTGAACCAGCTTCTCGGTACGGGTGTCTATGGAAGATGTGGCCTCGTCCAGTATCAGCGCCGGCGGATCGGCCACTGCGGCCCTGGCGATAGCCAGCAGCTGACGCTGGCCCTGGCTCAGGTTGGAACCGTCTCCCGTCAGCATAGTATCATATCCATCAGGCAATCTGCGTATAAACCCGTCAGCGTTGGCCAGCTTGGCAGCATTGATACATTCTTCATCGGTGGCGTCCAGCTTGCCGTAACGTATATTGTCCATAACAGTACCTGTAAAAAGATGTGTATCCTGAAGGACCATACCCAGAGATCTCCTCAGATCCGGTTTTTTTATCTTATTTATGTTGATGCCATCGTAGCGGATCTTGCCGTCAGCGATATCATAGAACCTGTTTATCAGGTTTGTAATGGTAGTCTTGCCGGCGCCTGTCGCTCCTACGAATGCTATCTTCTGTCCCGGTTTGGCCCACAGGCTTATATCGTGAAGTACGATCTTATCATCCGTATATCCGAAATCCACATTTTCGAATACTACTCCACCTTCCTGCTTCGTATATGTGATCGTTCCATCATCCTTGTGCGGATGTTTCCACGCCCACAGATTGGTCCTGACATCGGATTCTGTCAGATCACCGTTCTCATCTTCTCTGGCGTTGACCAGCTCCACATAACCCTCGTCGCTCTCCGGCTCCTGATCCATCAGGCTGAATACACGATGCGCGCCTGCTGCGGCGTTGACTACGAAATTGAGCTGCTGGCTCACCTGAGTTATCGGATTGGTGAAACTCTTGTTGAGACCAACGAAAGTGACTACCGTACCGATGGTCACTCCTGCCCATCCGTTTATCCCGAGAACAGCGCCGACTATAGCCACTAAAGCATAGCTTATCCAACCGATATTGGCGTTGACCGGCATCAGCAGGTTAGCATAGCTGTTGGCTTTATTGTTACTGTCTCTCAGCTCCTCATTGACCTTTCGAAAATCCTCTATGGCCTCCTGTTCATGACAGAAAACCTTGACTACCTTCTGTCCATCCAGCATTTCCTCAATGAATCCATCTACGACACCCAGATCCATCTGTTGTTTGATATAAAACCTTCCTGACTTCTTGGAAAGGCTGGCAGTGACCATCAGCATAGCTATCGCCGTCAATATTGAGATCACCGTCAGCACTGGATTGAGGATTATCATAGTCACCAGAGTGGCTGTCAACGTGATCAGTGAATTTATTATCTGTGGAACGCTCTGGCTCAGCATCTGTCTCAGCGTATCCACATCATTGGTATATACCGACATGATGTCGCCATGGGCGTGAGTATCAAAATACTTGATAGGCAGAGATTCCATCCTGTAAAAGAGATCGTCTCTCAGACGGAGCATGGTTCCCTGGCTGACCGTGACCATTATCCTGGTATAAGCATACGCCGTTATGACACCGACCCCCAGGACACATACGAGACGGATAAGATCCGCCGCCAGACCGCTGAAATCGCTGGTCCCGCTGGCCAGCATCGGAGCTATATAATCGTCTACCAATGTCTGTGGGAACGTCGCTCCGATGACCGTCGCGATGGCTGTTATCAGGATACAGAGTATGACGATAGCAAATCGTCCTTTATAATAGTGAAGCATATATTTTATCACCCGGGTTATGACCCCGGTAGCCGTATGGACTCTGCCGCCCGGCTTCTTTTCTTTCATGTTCCTTTTGTTGTCTTCCATTATCCCTTTTCCTCCTTTCCTCTATCCTTAAGCCGGCTGGTCGAAATCGCCGCCGCCTTCCAGCTGCGAGTTGTATATTTCCTGATAGATATCATTGTTTTTCAACAAGTTCTCATGAGTATCGAAGGCGTCTATCCTGCCGTTCTCCAGCACCAATATCCTGTCGGCCGACTGGACGCTGGAAACACGCTGTGCGATGATTATCTTTGTCGTACCCGGGATCTTTTCCGCGAAAGCTTCCCTTATCCTGGCGTCTGTAGCCGTATCGACAGCACTGGTAGAATCGTCCAGGATCAGCACTTTCGGCTTTTTCAGCAGCGCTCTGGCGATACAAAGTCGCTGTTTCTGACCGCCTGAAACGTTGGCCCCGCCCCGCTCTATCTTGGTCTCATATCCTTCCGGCATCTTGTCGATGAACTCGTCAGCACAGGCCGCCTTGCATGCTTCTATGCATTCTTCCCTTGTAGCGTCAGGATTCCCCCAGCGCAGGTTGTCGAGGATAGAACCGGAAAACAGCGTATTCTTCTGAAGCACTACAGAAACCTGATTTCTCAGGACTTCCGTGTCATATCTGCGCACGTCGAGTCCGCCTACGCACACTGAACCGCTGTCCACATCATACAGCCGGCATATGAGATTCACCAGGCTACTCTTTCCGGAACCTGTACCGCCTATGACTCCGATAGTCTCCCCCGATCTTATATGAAGGTCTATATCCGACAAAGCATTCTTGCCGCTGCCATGTTTGTATGAAAAATCCACATGATTGAAGTCGATGCTGCCGTCTTTCACCGTCATCACCGGGTTTTCCGGATCAGTCAGGTCCGGCTCCTCGCTCAGCACCTCACTGATACGACGTATGCTGGCCAGCGACATGCTGATGAGCACGACGATCATGGAAAGCATCATCAGGCTCATCATGAGCGCCATGATATAACTGAAAAGACTGGTCAGATCACCAGTGGACATGGAGCCGCCTACGATGAACTGAGCGCCCAGCCACGATACGGAGATGATACAGAAATATATGGCTATCATCATAGCCGGGCTGTTGAAAGCCAGGAGCTTTTCCGCCTTGACCGAAAGATCATAAAGCCCCCTGGACGCGCCGGAAAATTTCAGATTCTCATGCTCCTCACGGACAAATGCCTTTACTACTCTTATAGCCGTTATGTTTTCCTGAACGCTGGCGTTCAGATCATCATATCTGCGGAATACCTGTCTGAAGATCTTCAACGTCACCACCATGATGGCCCCGATAACGACTACCAGGAACGCTATGGCGATCAGGAACATGAGGCTGAGACGCGGGCTGATGATTATGCACATGATGTAACTGAACACCAGCGTCAGCGGCGAGCGGACAGCTATACGGATGACCATCATGAAGGCCATCTGCACGTTGGTGATATCCGTCGTCATCCTGGTCACCAGTCCCGGTACACTGAATTTATCAATATTGGAGAAGGAGAAGGTCTGTATCTTCATATATATCCCTTCTCTGAGATTGGCCGCCAGCCCTGATGCCGCTCCCGCGGCGTTCTTTCCGGCCATGGCGCCGAAGAACAAACTCAGGAACGCCATGACGATTATCAACGCTCCATAACGATAGACCGCCGGCAGATTTTCCGCCTGGATGCCTCTGTCTATTATCATGGCCGTAACAAACGGTATGAGTATTTCCATGATCACTTCCAGCGTCGTGAAGCTGATACATCTAAATGTTTCCTTTTTATATTGCTTAAGCTGCTGTAAAACTTTTCTCAATGTTAAACCCCCTTCTTGTAAGTCTTGTCGTTTACCTTCCGCTTGATTCCCAGCAATTCATATCCTTTTTATTAAAGCATATTTTCACTTGAAAAAGAAGCGAAAAAATGTCATTATTAATGATATAAACGCAATAATGGGAGGAGATTCAAATTGAATACACAACAATTGGAAACCTTTGTCCAGGTGGCGGAGAACCTGAATTTCGCCAGAGCCGCCGAGGCGCTCAATATCACTCAGTCAGCCGTCTCACGCCAGATACACGCGCTGGAGGACGAGCTGGGAGCCAAGCTGCTCCACAGGACCACCAGGACAGTAACTCTCACCCCCGCAGGCATCAGCTTCCTCACCGACGCGAAGCACATCATCGGCAGGCTGAAATTCGCCGTGGGAAAAATACAGCACCAGACCGACTCCGACATACAGATTCTGTCAATCGGCTGCGGCAACGACGCCCATCTGGAATTTCTCCACAAAGCTCTGTCCGTATGCCACGACGAGATCCCGGCCTTCCATCCTTTCCTGAGGATAATCTCCCACAGATCCCTGCTGAATCTCTTCTATCAGGGGGAGATCGAAGTACTGGCAGGATTCAGGAATGATATCCCTGTCAAAGGAGGTATCATTTTCAACGAGATCTCCCGCCTTTCCCTGTGCTGCGTACTCCCCAGATCACATCCCTACGCCAATAAGGAGAAAATCTATCAGCAGGAGCTCCTCTCGGAAAGTCTGGTCACATGCAGCTCCTACGCCATACCGGGACAGGCCATCGAATATCAGAACAGAATAGCCGAATACATGTCTCCTGAGGCAGTCCATCCCTGTGACAATCCTCAGGCGGCTCTGGCTCTCGTTCGTGCCGGATACGGATATTCCATCCTTCCCGAAAGCAGATTTCACAACGACGGACTGTGTTACATCCCGCTGGCCGATCCGAAGTCGGAACCACTGTCATGCGGGCTCTTTTACAAAAAAGGGGCTTCCAACCCTCTCCTGAAAAAATTCATTTCCATCGCGGAAAAGGTGTGAGGCAGGCCGGACCGGAAGGCTGTGTGGGTGAAGAATCGAGCCGGTTCAAAGGGGCGTATCAAGGATGATCATATGAGAAGGCCGTGATCCCCGTCAAAATGAACCGCTCGAGATATTCTGACCGTCCGTGTCCGGCCGGCAATCACCCAATGCCTGACTCCTGCCTGCTGACAAAGACAATTGCTTTTCCTTATCCCCTCTGATATACTTGTGCCGGAAAAGGTGGTATCATGAAAAACGCTGCGAAAGAAAAAATATTGATAGTTGACGACGAGACAGCCATCGCTGACCTGATGGAGGTCTATCTGAAAAACGAAGGATACGATGTCCTCAAATTTTATGACGGAAAAAGCGCGATCAAGTGTATCGACAACGAAACGGATATCGATCTGGCGCTGCTGGATGTGATGCTGCCTGATATGGACGGCTTCTCCATTTGCCTCCATATCAGGGAAAAACACTTCTATCCCGTGATCATGCTGACGGCTAAGGTGGAGGACATGGATAAGATAACAGGACTTACCCTGGGTGCCGACGACTACATCACAAAGCCCTTCAATCCGTTAGAAGTAGTGGCCCGCGTCAAGACTCAGCTGCGCCGCTACAGACGATACAACGATGCCGGAGCAGCCGGCTCCGTCGATGCTGCCAACACGGACCCTGATGAGCTGGATATCCGCAATCTGCACATTTCCAAGGCAAGCCACAAATGCCTCCTCAATGACAGAGAGCTGACCCTGACACCCATGGAGTTCTCCATCCTGTGGTACCTGTGTCAGCATCGCGGGAAGGTCGTCTCATCAGAAGAGCTGTTCGAGGCCGTCTGGGGCGAGAAATACATGGATAATAACAACACCGTCATGGCTCACATCGCCCGTCTCCGTGAAAAGATGGGAGAGCCTGCGAGAAAACCTAAATTCATAAAGACAGTCTGGGGGGTGGGCTATACAATTGAGTAATAAAAACAGTGCTTCTCAACGAAGCCGCCTTTCGAGGCAGATCCTCGCGAAATACTTTCTTTCAGTCATCGGTTTCATCGTAGCCTTCGTGGCGATCGTCCTGATACTCTGGCGCGTTTCCGCCACTATCACCTGGTACGAGGACGACCTGCTGTATCGTTCCCTGATATACGTGCGGGAATACATCCTTCTGTTCGGAGGCATTCCCCTCATCCTGGGCATCGTCCTTATAACATACTACTTCATATCCAGGCCTCTGCGATACCTGGATCAGGTGGTAGAGGCGTCGGAACAGCTGATGACATCCGGAGATGAACCCGTAAAGCTGCCTGCCGATCTGAAGACTGTCCAGGACGAGATGAACCTGCTCCGGGAACAAAACATCCGCAGCAGACGGGCCGCCAGAGAAGCCGAGCAACGGAAAAACGACCTGATAGTATATCTGGCTCACGACCTGAAAACACCGCTCACCGGCGTGACAGGCTATCTCAGTCTGCTCCGTGACGAACCGGATATCTCAGATACCACCCGCAGCAAATATCTGAACATCGCCCTGGAAAAAGCCCAGCGCCTGGAAGATCTGATAAATGAATTCTTTGAAATCACCCGCTTCAATCTCTCCTCCATATCGCTGGAGCTGGAACGGACCAACCTTACAAGGATGTTGGAGCAGATCACCTACGAATTCAGCCCTGTCCTGTCTGAGAAAAATCTGATGATCGACACTCAGCTGGAACCGGATACGGAAATCACGTGCGACCGCGACAAGCTGGAACGGGTCTTCGATAACCTCATCAGGAACGCCATAAACTACAGCTATCCTGATTCGACCATTTGCTTTTTTATGGAGCATACAGACCTGCCTGCCCCAGGCGCTCTCATCACTGTAAAGAACCATGGGAAAACCATTCCTGCCGACAAGCTGGAGCGCATATTCGAGCAATTCTTCCGACTGGATCCGGCTCGTTCCGCATCCACGGGAGGATCCGGTCTGGGGCTTGCCATCGCCAAAGAGATCGTAGAGACGCACGGGGGTCGCATCTCCGCGTCCAGCCGGGATGAAACCATCACCTTCACGGTTTTCCTGCCGGAAAAGCCCCCTCAACCGGAGCCCTCTGCCTGATATTGTCCGATGTCATAAAATCGTAAGGATTTCCCAATAAAAACTCAACATCTGACGTATGTTCTCCACATAAATGTCCCGTCCCGGTCTGGTACTGTTAAAGTACCGGGCCGGGATTTTTCATACCGGGGATGCGTCCGATAAAGCGAAGTGCCTGACATCCCAGCCTGACGCCGCCTGTGCGGCCGGCTGCTCCCCGAACACAAAAGGCAAAAAGCAGAAAAGAGAGGAGACCTTACTTATGTCTGAAACAGACCATGGCAGAAAAAATATCGCCGTCATATTCGGCGGTTGTTCACCGGAATACGAAATCTCGCTCCAGTCGGCCTCGGCCGTCGTAGAAAATCTGGACAGAGAGAAATACGAACCCATACTGGTAGGGATATCAAAAGAGGGAAAGTGGTTCCTTTATCGCGGGTCCGTGGAAAACATCCGACAGGACAAATGGCTCACATCGGTGTCGGACACCGACGCAGCGGCAGGCGAAAATACGGGGATTTGCCTTCCCGCCATCATACCTCCCGACAGAGGAGATCGACGGCTTCTGGTTTTCGACAGCAGCTCCGGAACAGTCACAGAGCGCATATATCTGGACGCCGCCCTCCCAGTGCTTCACGGAAAGAACGGAGAAGACGGTTCAGTCCAGGGCTTGCTGGCCCTGGCAGATATACCGGTAGCAGGCTGCGGCATCACATCGTCCGCCCTCTGCATGGATAAAAATCTGGCTCATCAGCTGGCGGCTTCCTACGGTATACAGGTCCCACGGTCACTGATGCTGAAAGGGCCGCTGGAAGACCATATCGACCGCCTCACCGTCTTCGTCATCGAAACGGGACTCCCGGTATTCGTCAAACCCGTAAAGGCCGGTTCTTCCCTGGGGATAACGAAGGTCACCTCCACAGGAGACCTGCCCTCCGCCATCGAAACAGCGTTCATCTACGACGATGAAGTCATCATAGAGGAGTGTATCGACGGCTTCGAGGTGGGCTGTGCCATCGTCGGCGAACATCATCTGACCGTCGGCGAACCGGATGAGATATGTCTGGACTGCCATCCCCAGGCCACCGGCAATTTCTTCGACTATGTAGAAAAGTACACGCTGGATCATTCCACTATCTACGTTCCCGCTCGCGTCTCCGTGGAAATATCCCGGAAGATACGACGGACAGCGGTGAACATCTATCGTGCTCTCGGCTGTTCCGGTTTCGCCAGAGTAGATATGTTCCTGACGCCTTCGGGCAAACTGGTATTCAACGAAGTCAACACCATCCCCGGATTTACACAGCACAGCAGATTCCCCGCCATGATGAAGGCGGCCGGCATTGACTTCGGTCCCCTGCTGGACATGATACTGTCTCAGGCTCTCGAGAAAGACAGCATAGCCGGACATTCAGGCGGCTCTTTCACTCTTCAGGAGGTGATGTGATGAGAATGCGACACCGCATCTGCAAAAACTACGGTACGGAGCCGGCTCTCACCCGTCCCGTACTGGTCAACCGGGAGAACGGACTGGAAACCGACTGTGATATATCTGAGCTGGTCCCTGTAGGAAAAGCTCCCGACGTCCTTCTCCATCGCCGCGCAGCAGCGGCGCTGGAACATCTGATGGCTCAGATAGACGGCTGGGAACACATCGTTCCCGTCAGTGGCTGGCGCTCGTTCCGGCAGCAGACGGATATCTGGAACGATACAGTAATCACCCGCGGCGAAGACTTCGCCCGCCGGTTCGTGGCTCTTCCCGGTCACAGCGAGCATCAGACGGGACTGGCTATCGACCTGGGGTGGAAACAGGAAAACAGAGAAATAGATTTCATCTGCCCCGTATTCCCTTATACGGGGATATGCGGTCAGTTCCGAAAACTGGCTCCTTCCTTCGGATTCGTAGAACGCTATCCTGCCGGCAAGGAGAAAATCACAGGGATAAGTCACGAACCCTGGCATTTCCGCTATGTAGGACTCCCTCACTCCCTGGCGATGGTCTCTTTGGGGCTGGTCCTGGAGGAATATATCTTGCTGCTGGACGTCGGCCCGCAGGGAGTCGGTGTGAGCCCAAGGAAAAGGAGGCCGGGTCATGAAAGCATTTGAAACCATAAGATCCAGCTCCCATAAATCGGTCTCCGCCGCCTTCGTCGGCACGCCACAGACGACGGCCGGAGGCGGTCTCGATATCTTCAGGATGATTGCCGCCTTTCTCGTCGTGGCCATCCACACCACTCCTCTGGACAGCTTCAGCCGCGATATCGACTTCCTCTTTACAGGAGTATTGGCCAGAGTGGCCGTTCCCTTTTTCTTCATGGTGACAGGCCATTTTACCGCATCACGTTTTTTTCTCTCCGATGAGCCCGACTCTGGCGGGATAGGCGCTGGATGCGGTCCGGCCAGGGCCGCCTTGCTGTCGTCGCTGAAAAAGCTGGGTCTCCTGTACGCCGCCGCGTCCATCCTCTATCTGCCTGTCGCTGTTTATGCCGGATACTACGACGGTCTGACGGCGACAGGGCTTCTCAGACTGGTGATCTTCGATGGGACCTTTTATCACCTGTGGTACTTCCCTGCCTGCATGATGGGATCGGCGCTGCTCTATGCCATGAGCCGCTTCATGTCCCTCACCGGCGCCACAGTCATTTCAATGTTCCTATACGTCATAGGATTGGCCGGAGACAGCTATTTCGGCATAGCCTCCCGTCTGCCGCTAATAGATCATTTCCTGGACGGCGCTTTCCACCTGTTTTCGTACACCAGGAACGGTCTGTTTTTCGCCCCCCTCTTCCTGCTGCTGGGGATATGGTGCGGCGGCAGACTCGCGCCAAAAGGCCGCGGCTACGGCAGACGTCCCATTTCCACGGCGGTCCGGTCCGCCATCCTCACTCTCTTCCTGGCTGCCATGACAGCCGAAGGCTTTTCCCTTTACCTGGGAAGACTCCAGCGTCATGACAGTATGTACGTGATGCTTGTCCCAGTCATGATATCCCTTTACCGACTGCTGCTGACGATCCCGGCCAGCCAAAGCCCCCGCCTTCGTCCCATATCGACATTGATATATATCATCCATCCAGGATCCATCGTCTTCATCAGACTGCTGGCCGACATCTCGGGGCTGGAGTGGCTGCTGACAAGCAACAGTCTTGTACATTATATCGCTGTTTCACTGCTGTCCCTTACGATCGCCCTGCTGGCCGACGCCATTTTGTTCTCCCGGAGGACCGCCGGAGGCTGCTTCCGGACCGAAAGCCACTGCCTGAGTAAAGCCTCACGAGATACCTGGGAAAACCGTTCCCCTGAATGGTCGCGGGACAGAGCCTGGGCGGAGATCGATATGGATGCCCTGGCAGCCAATGTAACTTTTCTGCGCTCCCGACTGCCGGAAGACTGCCGCCTGATGCCGGCTGTCAAAGCCGAAGCCTATGGCCACGGCGCTGTCATCATTGCCAGAGAGCTCAACAGACTTGGTATCCGCTCATTCTGCGTCGCCTGTATCGACGAAGGGATATCCCTGAGAGAAGCAGGTATATGTGGAGAGATACTGATACTTGGATACACCCATCCCTCCCGCTTCGACCAGCTTTTACGATACCGCCTGATACAGACTGCCGTGGATCTGGCTCATGCCCGTGCCATGGATGATTTCGGGAAAAAACATGGTCGACACATACAAGTACACCTGGCTGTAGATACCGGTATGCGCAGGCTGGGAGAACCCTGCGAAAATATCGAAGGCTTTCGTCTCATGATGGCCATGGAAAACCTGGAGATCTCGGGTCTTTTCACCCATCTGGCGGCCTCCGATATGACGGACGCATCGAGCCGCCGCTTCACCGAAAAGCAGCTTGAAAGCTTCCGCACTCTCGTCTCCGCCCTGGGCATAAGCTCGGAAGACGGCGGAGAACGCGGGCCAAAAGCCCTGAGCCGTCTTAAACTCCATGTACTGGCCAGCTACGGTATTCTCAACTATCCGGAGGCCGCTTTCCACTACGCCAGAGTTGGCATCGCTCTCTACGGCGTCCTCAGCAGCCGGGAGGACGAAGAAAGTTACGATACACCGCTGCGTCCCGTCCTTTCCGTCAAAGCCCGCGTCACCTCCGTCAGAAAACTTCGGGCCGGAGAATCCGCCGGCTACGCTATGGCCTTTACCGCCTCAAAGGAAATGAAAATAGCAGCCCTGGCCATCGGGTACGCAGACGGACTGCCGCGAGAGCTTTCCAACATGAAAGGCTCAGTACTCATCGCCGGGAAGCGTGCTTCCATTATCGGCCGCATCTGTATGGATCAGACTATCATCGACGTCAGCCATATCGATAAAGTCTGCGCCGGAGATGTAGCCGTCATCATCGGCTCCGGTGACGGTGGATCTATCCGTGCGTCTCAGCTGGCAGCCTCCGCGGGGACCATCACCAACGAGATCCTGAGCCGGTTGGGAAATCGGCTTCCGCGAATACCTGTGAAAGCCTTCCATGCTATAATGGATTCAGACAGATAGACAGGAGGAAAAAAGCAGTATGTAAACAGATGGCAGGATCTTCTTTCCAGCTGAACGGGTATGAAAGAGCATATTTCTCCGCGTTTTACCTACATTTCACTTTTTTTGCGTAATGTAGATAAAATCTTCAACGTTTACTGTCTCTCCTTCAGACAAATTATCTGTATTTATGTCATAAAGCATTAATTTTCCTCTTGACTAAAATGATCCAGCATCTCAAACCTGTTGGATTTTGCCTACTTTTTTTATTTTTCGAGAAATGTAGGCATTTTCTTTTTTCCATATATCCTTGACCGGGATCATTCCGTATGTTATCATGTCACACAGTATATGGAAAGGGAGGTGGCTTGATGTCGTCTATTCGTTAAATAAGGGGACAATAGGATTTCTTTCATCACAGGATCTGTGGTGAGTATTTTGTCGTACTTGTTTTTCGAATGGGTGACCGGGTCGCCTTCCTTTTGCGTTCCGGCGATTTTTCACGCCTTCGCTCGGCGATGACAGCTACACAGGATATCTCACCACAGGGAGATATCTTTTTTATTGTCCTTTACATGAAGCTACAGGAGATCCGCGCTGCCGATCACGCATGCGGCAGGCGCAGACGAAAAATGGCCCCGTTGGGGCCGGATAACGAAAGGATAATGAAAATGTCAGATAACGCAATTAACGATAACAAAAAAACGGCATGGAAACGGCCTTTCATCTTGGTAGCCGCAGGGCAAGCCGTTTCGATGCTTGGCAGCCACGGGGTCCAGTTCGCTCTCATCTGGTGGCTGGCGGAGCAGACATCATCGCCGCTGATGCTGGGGCTTTCAGGGTTGATAGCATACCTTCCCATGACTCTGTTCAGCCCTGTGGCCGGCATCGCCGCCGACCGCTTCAACAAAAAATTCATTTCCATATTCTCCGACATATCCATGGGAGTAATCGCGCTGATATACTCACTGCTGCTGTCATCCTTCGACATGCCTGTATGGTCAGTGTTCATAGTCCTGTGCGCCCGGGGGATAGGGAGCACCTTTCAGCAGCCTGCCATCCAATCCATCATTCCTCAGCTTGTCCCATCGGACCAGCTGATAAAAACCAACGGATGGCTGCAGCTGATAAACGCAGGCTCCTTCCTGCTGGGGCCTGTTATCGGCGCCTCTCTGTACGCCGCCTTCCCTCTGTCCGTGGTATTGCTCAGCGACGTGGCAGGAGCCGTCCTGGCCAGTATCGCTCTGGGCTTCGTTACCATACCCAAGCTCGAAAAACACCTGGAGGAAAGAAAGAGCGCCGTTTCAGAATTCAAAGAGGGGCTTCTGATCTTCAGAAAGGATGAAAAACTGCTGCTCCTGGTAGCGGCCGAGGCTCTGTGCATGTTTTTCTATGCTCCTCTTTCATCCTTCTATCCGCTGATGACCAGTGATTATTTTGGTTTATCAGCCATATATGGCAGCTTCGTAGAACTGGCATTCGCCGTCGGTATGCTGCTTTCATCGCTGTTGTTTTCCAGCGTACTCAGGATCAGACGGAAAATAAGGACATCTTTCGTCGGGCTTTTATGTATAGGTGTCATGTCAGCCCTCTGCGGTATCGTGCCTCCAACCTTCACCGGCTGGCTGGCCTTCGCGCTGTTCTGCGCGTGTCTGGGCGCTTCCGGCAACGTCCACACCATCCCGCTGACAGCTTATATCCAGGAAACCGTCCAACCGGAAAAGATGGGCAGAGCCTTTTCTGTCCTGACTCTCATCTCGTCAGTGACCATGCCGATAGGGCTTCTGATAAGCAGTCCTATCGCCGAGCAGGTGGGAGTGGCTCTGTGGTTCTTCATCTCGGGCATCGCCATCATCGTCATCTTCGCTGCCGCGATGCTGATCCGCCTGCCGTGGCGCAGGAAAAGGAAAAGCCAGAGACCTGATCTCCCTGGCTCAGCTTAGCCCGATACGCTCAGGCTGATCTGAATGATCGTCATACTTATTATACGGCATCTTCTCCGGAAAGTTCTTCCGTCAATTCAATGATGCGGGGCGCCAGCCGTTCCCGCTCTTTTTTCGTTATTCGAGCAAAGGCAGGATACGCGGTAATTATCAAAGCGATACCGATCAGCCCGACAGGTATCCCATAGATGAACCACTCCACCCACACCATGGTGAAGCACATTCCTATACCCAACAGCAGGCAGCCCAGCACGCCCAGGGTGATGGACACGATCATACCTTTTCTGGTAGCGCTCTTGTCCAGTTTCCGCAGCAGCTCCATCTTATCTTCGCTTTCATCCACCATCATGTATTTCCTGCGTATACTTCTTATTTCCTCCTGCCTTTTGGCCGAATAAGTGTATTCAAAGGTCTCGGGTCTGTTTTTCATAAAATCATTACTCCTTTCCTCCGCGCTGTCGGGAAGTCTGATCATCCGTTCCCTTTTGGGCATACTCACCGCGTTTCAATTCTCTGCTGGAGCGAATTATCATATGGATCCCCAGCCCTGCAATCATGGCGCAGGCGACACACCCTGACACCCCTGTCATGATCTGTCTGAAATGAGGCGAGGTGCTTCCATCGTCGAACTGGGTCAGCATGGCGGTCTCCAGAGCCAGCATGGAAACCAGCGCCGCCGCCATGTTTATCACTCTCACGGCATAGTCCACAGGGCTGTTGATCTTGCGGTATTTCACCATATTGATGATGGCCATGACGGTGATGTAAAATGTATACAAAGCTACCACATAGATCATCATCCCACTATAACGGAAGCCCTTATTGTCGGAGATGATCAGTATCACGACACCTATGAGCGCGATATTCATCATCAGCAGGATGATCCCGCACATCCGGTATCTGCTCAGCTCACATTTCCTGTCCTCTCCAAGTCCCCTTTTCTGGCTGTAGCGCGCCAACAGGAAACGCATCACCGACAGGAATATATAATACATAACCAGAGTCCCGAACCAGACTGAACGATAGCGCACTCCCGAAAAAGCATTCAACGCTACATACAGGAGATTCACTCCCAAAGAAAGATGTACTGAGAGATTCGTCTTAAATGGTATATCATCCAGATATTTTCCCACATACGGCAGCTCATGAAGGCTCCTGCTGACCTTCCGCACTACAGGTGCTATCCCCAGACACACGATAGCCAATGCATAAGCCGATACCAAATACGATATATATGCCACAAGCGTATCTTCCCCCGCGATAAGAAAGCTGTAGCACAACGAGCCTATCCCCACCGGTATGCTGATGAGCACCACTGCCGTACCCGGATACAACGCTCTGCGGATGATCTTTTTAAGCTTTTCCACTTTTCCCTCTCCTGAGCCTGACCGTAAATACGCTGCCTTTTCCTACCTCACTGGTTACGGAAATATCCCCGCCTGCGATGTCGATGACTCTCCTGACCAACGCCAGCCCCAGGCCATTTCCCTGTGTGGCATGAGAAGTATCCCCCTGATAAAACTTCTCAAAAATATGTCGTCCCACTTCCGGTGGTATGCCGCAACCTGTATCCCCTATCCGGACCACAACATCCTCTCCGTCTGTTCTCATGGAAAGGGATATCCTTCCTCCCAGCTCCGTAAATTTAACGGCATTGGAGAACAAATTGTTCCAGACCAGAGAAAGCAGCTCCGCATCAGTATCCACCGATACCCCTTCCTCCACATCTGTTTCGATGTCCAATCCCTTAGCTTCCCATTCCCCTTCGAAGGACAGCAGACATTCACACAGCTGCTCCCCCAGATCATAGCTCTCAGCTGCCGGATATATCTGCTGATTTTCCAGCTTATTGAGCTTCAGGATATTGGTTATCAGATCAGCCAGCCTCCGCGACGCCTCCGCAACAGCTCCGGCATACTCCATCCGCTTGTCCTGCGACAGCCCCGGCTGCTGCAGCATCGTCCCGTAATTTTGCATCACCGCCAGCGGAGTCTTAAGCTCATGAGAAACGTTAGCGATAAAATCATTACGCAAAGTCTCTGTTCCCGACAGCTCTTCTGCCATTTTATTGAAATACTCGGCGATGACATTGAAATCACTCAGGCTGTCTATGCCTCCCGCCAGCGGTATCCTTACCGAAAAGTCGCCTTCCATTATCTGCTCCGCGGCTTTGACGATACGCCGCACCGGCCGTTCCACCATGAATTTTCTCCTGATCCCATCGATAACAGTACACAACAGGCTGAGAAACACTACATTCACAAAAGTCACCTTGGCCGCGTAGCTGATATTTCCCTCTGTCAACCGGATCCCGGTCGTTTCCATCAGACTGTTGAGGAACAACGTCATACAGCAGCTTATGACAAATGCCATCAGGAGGAAAAAGGACAGGTACCTCCTGATCCCCAGCAGCACCCGTTCTTTCCTGCCGGCTCTCTTCATATCACTCATCTTTCAGCACCGCCTTATATCCCAGCCCGTGTACCGTGATTATCTCAAAATCGTCACATCCCGAAAATTTGTCCCTCAGCTTAGTCATATACACATCTACCACTCTCGGCCCTGATGAGGAATCGCTGTCCCAGAATTCGTCCATCAGACGTGCCCTGGTAAATGTTTTCTTGGGATATGAAAGCAGCTTGTACAGGATGTTGAATTCTCTCACTGTCAGCGGTACTTCCCCGCCGTTCAGATACGCTGTATGTTCTTCCACGTCCATAATGAGGTTTCCCACCGCCAGCTTCTTATCGGCTGCTATCCTGGCCCGGCGGAGCAGCGCTTCTATCCTCAGCAGCATCTCATCGAGAAAGATGGGCTTGACCATGTAATCATCTATTCCCGCCTTGTAGCCTCGCTGCTTTGCAGCAAAATCATCTCTTGCTGTCATGAACAGGATAGGTATTTCCTGATTCAGCTTCCGTACCGTCTCCGCAAATTCGAATCCGTCTATTCCCGGCATCATGATATCGGAGATTATCAGATCGAATACCATCCCACCATACATGGCGTCGTATCCCTCCTCCGCCCGCAGGCAGCCTACTGCTTCATATCCGTTCTGCTCCAGAAAGGAGCAGACAGTCTTGTTGAGTTCCCGGTCATCCTCCACCACCAGTATCTTGAACATCCTCAGCGCCTCCTCACATTTTTCTTGATTTTATCTTATCATAGAATTGTTAAAATTTTGTTTGAATTTCGATCTTAGGCGCTACTTTCATCAATGCTCTGCCACACCCTTGAATTTTCTGCCGCGCTGTCCTAAGCAGCGGAAAAGAACCGATACCCCGCAGGATACCGGCTCGAGCCGATATATCCAAAACCAGAAGGCGCCTCATTTACCTCCGCCATGATCAGCGCCGCCGGCCGTATGTCCATGCCTTTCCCCGGCCCGGCTCCTGCGTTGATCTTCTTCGCGTTCCAGCCGCCACCTTGCCTCCTCCACTGACTCGCCTTCCTTTGTCAGGAACTGACATACGAACTTGTCAGCAACCTTATTGAAGCCGTTTACTGTCCCCTTTTCGATCTTTTTATATCCTCC
Source organism: uncultured Eubacterium sp. (assembly GCA_900543485.1). Classification (GTDB taxonomy): domain Bacteria; phylum Bacillota; class Clostridia; order Peptostreptococcales; family Anaerovoracaceae; genus Lentihominibacter; species Lentihominibacter excrementipullorum. The sequence continues at coordinate 63,249 of UQRM01000001.1, forward strand.
GACCACTCCGTCTTCTATCTTCTTATATCCTTCAACAACACCTTCCGCGATTTTTTCGTTTGCTTTAACCAGCTTCGATTTAGCCATTGTGATTCCTCCTTATCGTAAATTTGCCACTCCACTTTTACTGTTCCAGTCCTTTTATCCTTGGGATCAGACAGAGCAATATCACGATCCCAAATATCCCTACCAATATCCCCGGTATCATCATTCCCCATACCATGGACATGCACATGCCGACTCCGAAAGCCAGCGCTCCCACTACACCGATGAGCATCGTGATCACCGCCCTGCCGTTCAATTTGACTGCCGGCTTTCCTTCCATCTTTCGTCGCACCAGCAGCATCGCCAGTAACACGACTATCCCGACAGCCGCAATGATCACTCCCTGGGTAAACGCGCCCCATTCCGGCAGCAAACACATGCACATGCCTATGGCAAACAGGATGCCTCCTACTGTCCCCAGTACCATCGATACAAAATTCTTCTTTTTCATCTCAACACGCCTCCTTGTATTTTTCCTTTTCTCTCTGGCGATCATCCTCTCGACCGCGCCTTTTCGCTTCCGGCCATTGAATTGGGAACTGGTCAGTTCCCACATCCATTCGGTCGCTGATCCTTCCCTCGACAGTTTTCTTTCGATGATCTGATTGTAGTAAAGATGTGTTTTCAAAATGATTGGAAAATGTTTGGGAAATGTTAAAAAATGACTGAGCTTCTACTGTTTTTTACCTTTGTTTGTGATAAAATCAATTATATAAATGGGAATATCTCTTGTAAATTCATCAACAACTTCTCGCAATTACCGAAAAGGGGACAACGAACTATGACAACACCGGAAGAATTATTAAACAGGACAAGCAACTTCGGAAGGATAGCCCTCGTAGCTACTGAGGGTGCTGTGGAAATGGCAAAGATGGTGGATGATTATCTGCGAAGCTGGACCGATGACAGCTCCAGAACCTATCTCGTCAGCAGCCAATGTCCTCGCTTTTCCTCAGGAGACGCCAAGGGTATGATAAACGAGACTATCCGCGGCAGAGACATGTACATTTTCGTAGATGTAGGCAACTACGGATGTACCTACGACCTGTTCGGCTACAAAAACCACATGTCGCCGGACGACCACTATCAGGATCTCAAACGACTTATCCAGGCGGCAGGAGGAAAGGCTCATCGGATCTCCGTCATCATGCCTATCCTCTACGGCGGCCGTCAGCACAAACGCAACTTCAGGGAATCCCTCGACAGCGCATGCATGCTGCAGGAGCTTCATTCCATGGGAGTCACCAATCTGATAACCTTCGACGCCCACGCGCCAATGATCGAAAACGCAGTACCGCTGATGGGCTTTGACAACATCATCCCATACTATCAAATACTGAAAAAGCTCAAGAGGACTTTCAAAGATCTGGATTATTCCAAGGAAAGGTTCATGGTCATCAGCCCCGACGAAGGCGCGATGCAGCGAAACATGTACTATTCCTCCGTCCTCGGCGTCGATATGGGAATGTTTTACAAAAGGCGCGACTATTCTGTCATGGTCAATGGCCACAATCCTATCGTAGCTCATGAATATCTGGGCGCGCCGGTGAATGGCAAGGATATCTTTATCACCGACGACATCATCTCCTCAGGAGAATCTATGCTTGACATCGCTTACGAAATGAAGAAAAAAAATGCCAGAGATATCTACTGCTACGCCACTTACGGCCTGTTCACCAACGGCCTGGAAAAATTCGACAAGGCATACGAGGACGGCGTCATCAAAGGTGTTCTGGGAACGAACCTTACCTACAGAAGTCCGGAGCTTTCCAAACGTCAGTGGTTCTATGAGGTGGATATCTCCAAATATGTGTCCTACCTCGTAGCCGCCCTCAATGGAGACATCTCCATCAGCGATATCATCGACCCGAAGACGAAAATAGCGGCCCTGCTGAAGGAATAGCGTTGATAGGCGTTGATAGGATCGAAATGCCGCTGACACTGCCGTTTCCAACGATTCTTAAAAAATGCGCCAATGTACAATGCACCAATGTACCGTGCTACAGCATGGTCTTTGGTGCATCTTTTTTTACAGCGGCTGTCTGCCTTACGGCCCGGCGACCTGGCATTTTGTGGCGGCCTGTTTTGCGGTCCTGCGGCCTGACATTTATACTGCATTCAGCTATTCCAGCCATTTCCCGTATAAGGATTTGCCCTTCATTACCTCAAAATGCCGCCGTTTTTATACGGTTCTTCTCATCGATGGCCAAATCAAGTATAAAAATCGCTAAAAATCCGGCTTCATTTTATACGGGAAATGGGTACAATCATTCGAAAGAGTATAAGAGTTCATGGAAATTTATAGAAACTCATGTTTCGAAAAAGGATATGCATGTTTCCAAAGCCATAAGCTCGCATTTACGTGACAGAACCTCAGACTGTTCACCAGACATCCGCCTCCGTTATGATACCAAGGCAGTATGGTAGTCATATTAAAAAACGGCAAACCCTTGTTTCCAAAGGCTTGCCGCTTACTCTATGGCGTCCCTGAGAGGATTCGAACCTCCGACACCCGCTTTAGGAGAGCGGTGCTCTATCCAGCTGAGCTACAGAGACATCTCGTATATTATAACCGATTTTCATCGTCACTGCAAACTGATTTTTACAATTATCTCAGCTTTCCTCTCCTTTTTGTCCGGGAACCCTTCCCTGCGGCTCTTTCCACCATCAAAACCCGTACCAGGATGTTATCTCATCGATATCCGCCCTTTCACTGATGACACCATTGGCCGGGAATTCCGGATCGGCATATCCGATTGCGATACCTGAAACGAAGCGTTTATCCTCCGGTATGCGAAGTATTTCCCGCAGACCTGTCTGATACATGATGGCCTGATCTTCGACGCACGTTCCCAATCCGTGCTCCATAGCCGCAAGGCATATGTTCTGGGCGACACACCCAACATCGAACCTGCAGGTACTTTCATCCAGACTGGCATCCATCATGAGGATGATCGCTGCCGGCGCGTCGAAGAATCTGAAGCCACGCCCCATCCACCAGTGACGTTTTTCCTTGTCTCCCCGCTCTATGTCCATAGCGCCAAAAAGCTGCTTTGCCACGTCCACCTGCCTTTTCCTGTAAACTCCCTCGAAAGGGATATCCGGAAAATCCTCGGCTTCACCTCTTTCGAAGCGGGCCATATTGTCGGCTGCGACTTTTTTCATCACGTCGCCGGTCATCACCGCGAATTCCCACGGCTGGGTGTTATTGGCGGAGACAGCCCGGGTCGCCGTCCTGAGAATATCCTCGATGATTTCCTTCGATACCGGCCTGTCGAGAAATCCTCTGACGGATCTTCTCGTCAAAATAGCCTGTTTCAACTCCATGTGCGCACCTCCATTGCGATTTTGTCTTCATTATATAAACTGCGGCAGAAGGTGTCAAACCTTTCACAGCGCATTCCTATTTGCCAGCATCTGCCTGCTCGGGAAGTGGTCTCATCAAGATTATCGCCAGATGTACTTCAACTTTGCAGTCACGACATTTTAGGGATATTCCAGGGTGTTTTTTCTCTGAGATTATCGCGAAATGGAATAGAGAAAGACTTCAGGATAGTTTTCACCCCAAATCCACCTTAAAATTATCCTGAGTGCAGCTGAAAAGCTGTTTCGCGATATTTCACCTCAAAATATTTCCGAAAATCCGGTTAAAATGTCACTGAAGCCCACAAAAATCCTGTTCTGCGATAATCCTTCCGTCTTGCCTCCCTCAGGGAAAGCGGCCGGCTCACGCCATTTGACTATTTTAGTCCAAAATGTTTTTTTGATGTACTTTTTCACCAAATCTATATACAAAATATAGTGTTTAGGTGTATAATCATCCCCAGATGATGTTATAGGAGGTATTGATATGTCTGTAAAAATAACCGGAAACGCAAGCCCGCAGGAAGCTCAGGCTTATGTGGATTATCTCGAAGAAAAGTACAACAGGAAGCTCGACGCGCTGGATGTGCAGATCGACGGCGACTATGCTGATTTGAACTATACATTTTCCCACGTTCCTTTCGAAAGAATAAGAAGGATAACCGGATATCTGGTAGGGACTATGGATCACTGGAACGATGCCAAGGCTGCCGAGGAAGCTGACCGTGTCAAGCATTCCCTGGAAGGAGCCCGCATCGACGAGCTGGAAAAGATATCGTAACGAGGTGACACCGATGGCTTCTCTCAACGAAGCACCAAGCAGGCAAAAAGGCGCGGTACTGATGTGTCTGTCTGCATTTCTGTTTTCAGCGATGCAGATACCTATCAATATGTCGGGGACATCTATCCCCATCATGGAGCAGGTATTTTTCAGAAACATCGTGACCCTTTTTCTCAGCTTCATATTGATAAAAAGAGCGGGCGGCTCACTCTTTGGGACAAAGAAGAACCAGCCCCTTCTTTTTGTGCGCTCTCTTTTCGGGTTTCTGGGGCTCATAACTCAGTTCTATGCGGTAGCTCATGCTCATCAGGGAGACGTCTCCACGCTGATGAAACTGTCGCCATTTATGATAACTCTCTGGGCGGCGATTTTTCTCAAGGAAAAGATAGAGAAAATACAGATCCCGGCCCTCCTTGTGGCTTTTGTCGGCGCAGCTTTTGTGGCCAACCCGGCTTTCAATTCCAATTTATTCCCGCTGTTCATGGCATTTCTCTGCGCCTTCTTTTCCAGCGTCTCTTACACGCTGCTGGCCTATTTCAAGAATAAGGTGGACGGCATGACCATAATAATGCACTTCTCCACATTCTGTGTACTGGCGTGCATCCCTTTCATGATTTATGACTTCGTCATGCCTGATTGGAAAGAGCTGCTGCTTCTGATCCTCATCGGTGTATTCGGCGGCTTCGGCCAGATAGCCCTCACCTATTCCTACCGCATGGCTCCTGCGGCGGAAATCAGCATCTATAACTATTCCGGCATCGTGTTCTCCATCATCCTCGGATACGTGTTCCTGGGGGAGGTGCTGGACATCACTTCCATGATCGGCTGCGGTCTCGTTATCATTGCCGCCATCATAACCTATATTTTCTCCGGGAAGAAGTCCAACGCCCAATAAGCCTGTGATCATCAACGTTCTGCGCCTTGTGCTGTAGTCTGGTGATGTGGTATAATAACTGTTATGATCGATACGACACACATCATGGATAAGGAGCGTGATTATGGATAATACAAAGAGTTATACCAGTTCATTGTCTGAAAGATATCCCAGCAAGGAAATGAAATACCTCTTTTCACCTGAAAAGAAGTTCAGGACATGGCGAAGGCTGTGGATAGCCCTGGCCGAATCGGAACAGGAGCTGGGTCTTCCCATAACAGATCAGCAGATAGCAGAGCTGAAGGCAGCGGCAAATGACATAAATTACGACGTAGCGAAAGAAAGAGAAAAAGAAGTTCGCCACGATGTCATGTCTCACGTTTACGCTTACGGACTGCAGTGCCCCAGCGCCAAAGGCATAATACACCTGGGAGCGACCTCCTGCTACGTAGGAGACAATACGGATCTGATAATCATGACAGAAGGTCTGAGGCTCATCAGAAGAAAACTGATAAACGTCATTGCCAATCTGGCGGATTTCGCTGATAAATATAAGGCCCTGCCGACTCTGGGCTTCACCCATTTCCAGCCGGCTCAACCTACCACCGTAGGAAAACGGGCCACCCTGTGGATACAGGATCTCCTGATGGATCTGGAAGATCTGGACTATATGCTCAGCACCATGAAATTACTGGGATCCAAGGGGACCACCGGTACGCAGGCCAGTTTTCTCGAGCTGTTCGACGGCGATATAGAGAAAGTCCGAAAGCTGGATTCTCTCATCGCGGAAAAGATGGGCTTTGAGAGCTGTTATGCTGTCTCCGGTCAGACCTACTCCAGAAAGGTGGATACCCGGGTACTAAACATCCTTTCAGGCATCGCCCAGAGCGCGCACAAATTCAGCAATGATATAAGGCTGCTGCAGCATCTGAAAGAAATCGAAGAACCTTTCGAAAAAAATCAGATAGGCTCCTCTGCTATGGCATACAAACGCAACCCTATGCGCTCGGAGCGTATCGCGGCTCTTTCCAATTTCGTGATATCGGGCGTGATGAACCCGGCTATCACCGCATCCACCCAGTGGTTCGAGAGGACCCTTGACGACTCGGCCAACAAGAGACTCAGCGTTTCCGAAAGCTTCCTGGCCACCGACGGTATCCTGGAGCTTTACATGAACATCACATCGGGTCTGGTAGTATATCCTAAGGTCATAAACTCAAGACTCATGAGTGAACTTCCTTTCATGGCCACAGAGAACATCATGATGGATGCCGTGAAAGCAGGCGGCGACAGACAGGTGCTCCACGAAAAGATAAGACAGCATTCCATGGCGGCAGGTAAGCGCGTCAAAGAAGAAGGCGCCGACAACGATCTGCTGGACAGGATCGCTTCCGATCCGGATTTCAATATGACCAAAGAGCAGCTGCTGGCGTTGATGAAGCCGGAGAACTTCACCGGCTGCGCCGAGAGTCAGACAGAAGCGTTCCTGGAAACCATGGTCAGACCCGTTATCGACGCAAACAGAGACGCTCTGGGAATGCACGCCGATATAAACGTCTGATATGACTCCGGCCGCCGGCTAACCGGCTGTACGGCTGTACGGTCAACCTGCTGCTTTCCGGCAGTCATGCAATGTATAATTAGTTTATTAAAGTTTTACTTATATATAAAAGGAGATTTGATTTAAATGATAAAAGCAATCGTAGGCGCCAACTGGGGCGACGAAGGAAAAGGCAAGATAACCGACATGCTTTCTCAGGATGCTGATATCGTCATCAGGTTCCAGGGCGGAAGCAACGCGGGCCATACCATCAGGAACAATTACGGTAAGTTCGCCCTTCACATGCTGCCTTCAGGCGTTTTCTACCAGCACATCACCAATATCCTGGGAAACGGTGTCGCTCTCAATATTCCGTTTCTCATGGAGGAGATAGGCTCGCTGGTCGATAAGGGTGTCCCGAAGCCAAACATCCTGGTTTCCGACAGAGCTCAGATACTGATGCCGTACCACATACTTTTTGACCAGTACGAAGAAGAGCGCCTCGGCGGCAAAGCCTTCGGTTCGACGAAATCGGGCATCGCTCCTTTCTACTCTGACAAATATGCCAAGATAGGCTTCCAGGTGCAAGAGCTTTTCATGGACGAAGAGCTGCTGCGGGAAAAGGCGGAAAGGGTCGTGACCCAGAAGAACGTGTTGCTGAAGCATCTGTACAACAAGCCTGAGCTGGATGTGGACGATGTCATGAATACCCTTCTCCAGTACAGGGAAATGGTAGCACCTTACGTCTGCGATGTAGCGCTCTTCCTGGATAAGGCCATAAAGGACGGTAAGGAAATATTGCTGGAAGGTCAGCTGGGCGCCCTCAAAGATCCTGATCATGGCATATATCCGATGGTAACCTCATCATCTACGCTGGCCGCCTACGGAGCCATCGGTGCAGGAGTGCCTCCTTACGAGATAAAGAGCATAATCACGGTGGTAAAGGCCTATTCCAGCGCGGTAGGCGGAGGCGCCTTTGTCAGCGAGATCCTCGATGAAGAGGAGGCAGAAGAGCTGAGAAAGCGCGGCGGTGACGGCGGTGAATACGGGGCTACCACAGGCAGACCTCGAAGAGTAGGCTGGTTCGACGTAGTCGCGACAAAATATGGCTGCATGACTCAGGGAACTACAGAAGTAGCTTTTACAGTACTTGACCCATTGGGATACCTGGATGAGATACCTATCTGCGTCGGCTATGAGATCGACGGCCAGGTGACCGACAGGTTCCCGCCTACGTCAAAGCTGGAACAAGCCAAGCCTGTCATCAGAAAACTGCCGGGGTGGAAATGCGACATCACCGGCATCCGTGAGTTTGAAAAGCTCCCGGCAGAGGCACAGAATTATGTAAATGAAATAGAAAAACTCATAGGTTTCCCTATCACATACGTTTCCAACGGACCGGGAAGAGATGACATCATAAAAAGGAGGCCGCAGCTGTAAAATTTCGATTTCAGTTTTCGGAGGATTTAACTAATGTATAAAGAAGCCCTCAGAGCCGCATGGGCGGAGATCAATATAACGAATCTCGACTTCAATATAAAGAAAATCAAGGAAAAGGTCGGACCGGGCAAAAAGGTGACCGGTATCATCAAAGCTGATGCTTATGGTCATGGCGCGGTAAAAACGGCTACTGTACTGCGAGCCAACGGCATCGAGTCCTTTGGCGTAGCAACCCTTTCTGAAGCGGTACGTCTGAGAAACGCCGGATTTCTCCTGGAGGAGATCATCGTCCTGGGCCTGACCCCTGATCCTTACGTGGATACTATCATCGAACACAGACTTTCGCCTGTAGTATGCGATTTCAAAAACGCGGAAACTATTTCCAAGGCGGCTCAGAAGGCCGGCATCATCATCGACGGATATATAGCCATCGACACAGGGATGGGTCGCATAGGCTACGATATCGAAAATTCTTCCTCCGTAGACGACATAAAGATGATACAGCAGCTTCCCAACTTCAGGATAGCCGGGCTCTTTTCCCACTTCGCCACAGCCGATGCCGCTGATAAGACGTATGCCATCGTGCAAGAGCAACGCTTCATGGTCTTCTATAAGAAGCTTCTCAACGCCGATGTTTACATCCCCGCCAGAACTATCGCCAACAGCGCGGCGGTGATGGAGATGGCATCGACCCACTATGAAATGGTGCGCCCGGGGATCATCCTGTATGGTTGCTACCCGTCGGACGAGGTGGATAAATCTCAGATAGAATTACGGCCTGTGATGTCTGTCAAGGCCAATATCATCCAGTTGAAAAAAGTACCCGCAGGCAATTCCATCAGCTACGGCAGAAAATTCACCACACAGCAGGACAGTCTCATAGCTACCATACCATTGGGCTACTCCGATGGATTCCCCAGACCTTATTCCTCCCGTGGAAAGGTCATCGTAAACGGTGTTTTCGCACCTATCGCCGGGACCATCTGCATGGATCAATGCATGATAGATGTCACTCATGTGCCTTATCCGCGTTTGGGTGACGAAGTGACCATCATGGGAAAAGACGGCATCTACGAGATCTCGGCCGATGATATCGCCCGAAAGACCGGAACTATAAATTACGAAATACTGTGTGCCTTCGGACAGCGGCTGCCAAAGGTGTACGTCTATTGATACGGAAAAGGAGGATAGATATGAAAAAGTATGCCATATTGCTGATCGTCGTGATCATGGCATTAGCTCTCGCAAGCTGCGGCAGCGGCGATACGACCGGACAGCAGCAACAGACCGATGCTCCTTCGGAGGAAGCTATCACCGTTACCATAGACATCAGCTATCCTGATGAATCAGGTCTTGCCGATGTGGAAGACGCGACAGTGACCGTCGACAGTGAAAGCAGTGTGCTCAACGCCCTCATCACATATGGTAATGCTAACGATATCGAAGTGCTGACAGATGAATCTTCTGAGAACCCTTACGTCACCAGCATCAACGGCGTAGCTGAAACAGATACCGCCGGTTGGGTGTATGAAGTCAATGATGAAATGGTCATGGAATCGGCTGACGCCTGTATCCTCACAGATGGCGACAGCATCAGCTGGGACTTCGAGAGTTGGACAGAATAATCACATGGACACATAGAGCTAAAACGGGGCTGTCGCCTGCAAAATCCTGCTATCGCTTCATCGAGAAATGCCTATAACAGAAAATTTTGTTTCCCAATAGGCATAATGCCCGTTATATTTCAAGCTCTTCTGATGACGAAATAATAAAAAATCAGTTTCAGATACTGTTTTAGGCATATTTCGGATAGGTTCCCGTTGATTTTATGCCAAAATGTCGAGTATTTTATGGATTTTAGGCATTTTCCACCATCTGCGAACATCACTCGACCGTAATTTATGCCTATTGCGCATCGATAACAGATCCATTTTAGCATTCCTGTCTTGACGGTTCCTTTTAGACAGAGTCCGCATATATTTCCTCAAAAATATAAATGTCTATATAAATCTTCATTTCCGGCTTATTTCGGGAAACCGGACGATCTTATCGCAGACTTTCTCCGCCAGAGCCATGTTATGAGTCACCACCAGCAGCCCCAGCTTCCTGTATCGAGCTACTTCCAGTATTTTTTCCCAGATCTGAGCCTGGGTTATCACATCCAGCATGGTTGTTATCTCATCGCATATGAGAAATCTTGTCTCCGGCCCCAGCACTCTGGCGATACAGAACCGCTGCAGCTCCCCGCCGGAAAGCTCCGACGGCCACCGCTCCAGCCAGGCCTCTTCTATCCCCATAGCTTTCAGCAGCTCTTCGTCGGGATCCCAGCATTCCTTCAGGACTTTTTCCATCTTCCATCTTGGATTCACTGCCTGTTCGGGATGCTGGTATATCATCTGGACCGGACAATAGCCTTTCAGCGGCAGAGGCTTCCCATCTAACAGGACCCGCCCCTCGGAAGGTTCCAGATAACCTGACAAGACCCTGGAAAGGGTGCTTTTGCCGCATCCGGAAGGTCCTACCAATGCCGTCCGCTGCCCTGATTCCAATGTAAAATCCAGCCCTCTGAATATCCATGGGCTCCCCTTGCTGCTCCCGTATCTGAATCCCAGGTTTTCCGCTTCAAGTCGCATGGATACACCTTACCTTTCCGCCTCTGATCTCCCGCATCTCAACAGTACCGGCACATTCTTCCGTCCTCATGGGGCATCTGTCTGCAAAGAGACAGCCTTTCGGAAGATCTCCCGCATAAGGCTGAGTCCCCGCTATAGCTCTGAAGCCGTTCTGAGGAAGAGCATCGATAAACGCCTTACTGTAAGGATGTCTCAGCGCTTCCTTCCCTTTTTTGAAATCCCCGGCCGGGCAAACCTCTACGGTCGTTCCCCCATAAAACACAGCGATACGGTCGGCTATACCAAAAGCCAGATCTATATCGTGAGTTATCAGCAAAACACCACATCCGTCATCGGCCAGCTCTCTGAAATGACTCAGGGTCTCCATGGCCATATCCGCCCCCAGTCCCGGCGTGGGCTCATCAGCTATTATCAACTTGGCAGCCTCCATCACCGCCGTGGATATCAAGACCCGCCGGGCCATTCCTCCGGAAAGCTGAAATGGATACATTTTTTCCGTTTCTTCCGGCAATCCATATCTTCCGAATACGCTCTTCACTTTTTCCATGGTACCTCTGACACCTTTCACCTGTCTTCCCACCTTCATCAGCGGATCCAGAAATTCCACTGACTGAGGGATGAGGACCATATCGCGACCACGAAGTTTACGCTGCAGCTCACAGGTCAGAGGCTGGCCCATATATGCCATCTCTCCCGTAACAGTCGCGTTCTCCGGCAGTATCCCCAACACTGAATGAGCAAGCAGGCTTTTTCCGGAACCACTGGCTCCTACTACGGCTACTACCTCACCAGGATACACCTCTACATCGAGGGAATGAATGACTTCCAGATCATATTTGTTGAAGCCATGGTCGTATCTGCTGAATGACACTGTAAGATTTTTAACTGACAATAAGGGGCTGTCAGTTCCTGCTCCATTTTTTTTCATCATTTGCCTCACCTCCCTATTGATTGCCGCTTCCCGGATTCAGCAGCATTTTCAGTTTTTCGCCGATCACATCGAATAGCATGACAGCTATCAGCAGCATCAATCCCGGAAATAAACAGAGCCACCATTTCCCGGTAATTATATGTGACATGGCTTCCGACAGAATCCCTCCTATGGCAGGTGTAGAGGCAGAAAAGCCGAACCCCAGGAATGTGAGCGCCGCCTCATGCATTATAGCATGTGGAAACAGAAGCACCAGTCCTACAAGATAGACAGGCAACACATGAGGCACTATGTGCTCCCTGGCCACCTGGAACCAGGAATGCCCCATCCTGAGAGAAGCTTTCACATATTGTGACCCTCTGACCTGGAGTACTTCCGCCCTGACCAGCCTGGTCAGCTCCGGCCAGTGCGTCACCGCTACGGCAAAGGCCACACCGAAACCGCCTCTTCCCATCATATAGGATATGAGGAGCAGCAGCACCAGATGTGGGATCCCCATGCAGCAATCCACGCACCACATGATAACACGATCAACCTTCCCGCCGAACACAGCAGACACAGCACCAAAGACCAGCGCTATGACAGAGCTCACCGCCGAAGCCGCCAGCCCTATCAGTATGCTGTTGGAAAGGCCTTTCACGCTTCTCCAGAACATATCCCGTCCCATGATATCAGTCCCAAAGGGATGTGCCAAAGACGGCGCCAGAAAACTGTCCTCGTAATGTACCCCATACATTTCCGGGTCCATCACCAGTCCGGCTACCATTACTACAATCAGATATGTTGCCGCCAATGCTATATATATCATCAGCTTTTTTTTCGTATTGAACCTCGGCTGCTTCAAACGAGGTCCATCCATAGTCATGGCCTGATTATGCACGGTATCCTCCTTCCTTTAACCGCGGATCCACGATCCCATATAGCACATTAGCGATGAAATTTCCCGCGAAAACAAAGAGAGCGCTGAACATGGCGATACCTATCAGCAGCGGTGCGTCGCCATTGGTAGCCGCTGCCGTTACAGCGCTCCCAAGACCGGGATATGAGAATACCGTCTCCGCCAGGGCTATACCGCCGAACAGCTCGCTGAAGGAAGCGAATTGCAGTGTGATAGCCGGCATGGCGATATTTCGCAGGCCATGTCTTGCCACCAGCTGACCGGTAGATTCCCCTCGCGCCCTGGCAAATAACATATAATCGCTGTTCATTATTTCTATCAGCTTCTGTCTCGTGTAAAGGGTTATCTTACTTATTCCCAATATGCTCAGGGTAACGGCCGGCAATATCATATGATATATACGATCCCATATAGTTACATCCTCCGCCAGCTTATTTACCGGAGCCGCCTGTCCTGTCGGGAACCATCCCAATATTACAGAAAAGACCGTCAACATCAGCAAGCCGAACCAGAACACAGGAGCCGACTGAAGGATGAGGCAGAAAGTTTTGACACATTTGTCAAAGATCCCTCCCCTTCTCACCGCCGCCAGTATACCTGCTGCAAATCCTATGACTCCCGACAATACCCATGCAGCCAGTATCAGAGCCAGTGAGTAGACGAACCTTTCCGATATCACCTGCGCCACCGGCATGTTGTAGGTTATGGATGTCCCCAAGTCCCCATGCAATGTATTATTTGCCCAGGTGAGGAACCTTTCTACCGGAGGATCATTGAGTCCCCAATATTCAGCTACCTCTTCCCTGGCCTCCTCCGACATGGTAGATTCAGCGCCGACATACGCCTGCAGCGGATCGACGGGAGAAGCCGACACCAATATGAAGGAGAGGATACAGACGGCTATCACCAGCGTCAGCATCCTGATCGTTGTTGAGCAGATATACTTCAGTCTGTTCATTGAGATCTCCTTTCCGCGCTCCTGCTATTTCAGTGTCCACTGATTCATATTGTTGATGACAGGAGCTCCGTGACCATGAGGATGAGGGATCTGAGTATCGACGGATATATCCAGATCGTCGCTTACGAAATAACTGTGTTCTATGTTCACGATATAGAGGTACGCGTAATCGTCCGCGGTAACGCTCTGGACTTGTTTCCAGGCTTCGACAGAAGCTTCCCTGCTGTTGGCGTCAAGGGCAGCTTCTATCAATCTGTCGGCTTCGGCATTGGAATATCTGACAGTATTGGCCGTACCTGTACCTGTAAAAGCACCGGAATAAAACAGGTTCCTCAGGACCACAGGATCATATTGACCCCAGCCCCACACTACGCCGCTGGTAAACGCTTCCGTATCCAATTCATCCCACGTTGCCTGGTCCACATCTATTTTTATCCCTATTTTCTCCGCCTCCTCAGCTACTGCCTGAGCCAGCTGATATCTGGCCGTATCGCCGCTTGGCGCATAGACTGTGAATTCACATCTGAGACCATCCTTTTCATATATATCGTCCTTACCTTCCTCCCATCCTGCTGCTTCCAGAAGCGCCCTGGCCTCATCTTTTCTGTTATCCTCATAAGATGCGGTATTTCCCCATTCAAGATTATCGGTAAACCCTTCCGCCGGCTTCCCTATACCATTGAGAGCATTATCTATTATAGTCTGCCTGTCGATACCGATGGACAGAGCTTCTCTTACTGCTCTGTCAGATGTCACATCATTGCCGACTGTTACCGTATCGCCGCTTTCCGTCCTGTATGACTCCTGTGGTGTAACAGGCAAGCTTATCTGACGCACATCCATGGTCTCCAGATTCTCGATATGCATCCCGTCTATCTCTTCATTGACATAGTTGGGACTGACCATTGCCAGATCCAGCTCTCCCGATCTGGCGCTGGCTATCGCTGCGTCCTCTTCCATATCGAGTATAGTCACCTGCTCTATTGAAGGAGCGCCTCCGTAATAATCCTCATTGGCGCCGAGTATCATTTTCTGAGCTGTATCATATTGTATGACTTTCCACGGCCCTGTTCCTATCGGCATGGTATCAAAAGTCCGGCTGTCATACCCATCACTGGGAACTATGCCCAGACATGCCATCTGATCCAGGAAAGACGAATAGGGCTCTGTCAACGTGAATACCACAGTATGATCGTCCGTCGCCTCTACCGACGCCATACGGCTCAGATCCACGCTGTCATTACCACCCTGATTTTCCTTCACTGTATTGTATGTAAATACTACATCTTCAGCGGTGAAATCGGAGCCGTCATGGAACGTTACGCCTTCCCTCAGATGGAAGGTGTATGTCAACGCGTCACTGCTCACTTCCCAATCCAGCGCCAGATCTCCCGCGTATGTCGATTCAGGAGTCACTTTAGTCAACGCATTATTTATGACGGGATAGCCATAGGAAAATGCTCCCTTCACGGGATCAAGGCTGCTATCAAATATGGTTTCTCCCACATAAATAGAGATCCCGTCGCCGTCAGTACCACTGCCTGAACCGGACGATGAGCCTCCGCATCCTGTCAAAACCACAGCTCCCAGGCACAACAATGCGATAACCGCCGCGATTTTTCTCACTGTCTTCCTCTTCACTTCCTCATCCTCCTTTTCCCGGATCTCCCGAAAAAAAATCCAGAAAAACCATGACCGCTCCTGACGGTCCTATGGCCTTCCTGGACAAAATATTCCCCGTTATTGAATTTTTCTTTTTTCTATAATTAATGCTTTCGCCAATTAAGATCTCAGCTTATTGGCAGTCATCTTCTGACGACCTGGTGACACTTCATATGCCGCTTTCTTCTCTATTATATCACATATCGACGCGACTTCAATGTTTTTCTTCAGATCACGCCCGGGAGTTTGACACTTCTTTTTAAACTGCATAAACCAGATACATTGAAATACCACCGCTTGCGGTGAATTTTTTTGTCAAATTTTATGATTTTGTTAGCGCTTGTTGGTGCTTGTTGTGGTATAATATAAAAAAGGAGGGTTTCACCATGTACGTAAATATTACCGGTAGCGCTAACAACAAGGATGTATATATCTACCAGTCATATCGCAAAGAAAACGGAAAGACTTCTTCCCGCATATACAGAAAGCTTGGCAAGCTCAATGACCTTCTCGCCCGGTTTGATGGTGACAAGGATAAAATGATGGCCTGGGCTAAGGAGGAAGCAGCTAAGGATACAGCCGCCTACAACAAGCAAAAAGAAAAGGTCTCCGTTGAATTCTCCCCTATGGCTCGTATCCCTCTGGATGAGGAACGCAGCTTCAATGCAGGTTACCTCTTTTTACAGAAATTATGTAGCGAGCTCAGGATCGACAACATCTGCAGGAACATACGCAACCGTCATAAATTCACATACGACCTGCATGCCATCCTCACAGATCTGATCTATGCAAGGATCCTTTCGCCTTCAAGCAAAATGAGTAGCTACTCATTCTGCGGTACTCTGCTGGAGCCGCCTAAATACTCTTTACAGAACATATACCGTGCGCTTTCGGTAATGGCTGAAGAAGCTGACTACATACAGGAAGAACTCTACCGTGATTCAAACTTCATACATGACAGAAACACAAAGATCCTGTACTACGATTGCACCAACTACTACTTCGAAATCGAGGAAGAGAACGGAGATAGGAGATATGGCAAAAGCAAAGAACACAGACCCAACCCGATCGTGACCATGGGTCTTTTCATGGATGCGGACGGTCTGCCTCTCGCTTTTGATATCTATCCCGGAAACCGGAACGAGCAGCTCACTCTCAAGCCTCTTGAAAACAAGGTGATCCGTGATTTTGACTGCAGCGAGTTCATATTCTGTTCCGATGCGGGACTTGGCAGTGTAAAGAACAGGTTTCTCAACAGCTTCGGCAACCGTTCGTATGTGATCACACATTCGTTGAAAAAGATGAAAAAAGAAGACCGTGAGATCGCATTGAAGCCCACACAGTTCCGACTGCCCGGCTCAGATAAAATGATCGATCTCAGGGCATTGGATGAAAGCGACAAAAACGTATTTGACAGTGTATATTACAAAGAGATCCCCATAGTAACAGGGGACATGGACGAAACACTCATCGTCACATATTCTCCTAAATACAAAAACTATCAACGGAAGCTCCGTGCGCGGCAGATAGAGCGCGCTGAAAAAATGATCGAAAGCGGAAAAAAGAGGCGTGGTAAAAACCCTAACGACCCTGCCCGTTTCATTCGGAAGACCTCTGTGACCGGTGATGGCGAGATCGCCGAAAAAACCATATATGAACTGGATCCGGAACGCATCAGGGAAGAAGAGATGTACGATGGATTCTATGCTGTCGTAACAAACCTCGAAGATGATCCGGCAGAGGTCATAAAAATAAACCTCCGTCGCTGGGAGATCGAGGAGAACTTCCGTATCATGAAGTCCGAGTTCGAAGCAAGACCTGTCTATGTACAGCGCGATGACAGGATCAAAGCCCACTTCCTCACATGTTACATCAGCCTGCTGGTATACCGACTGCTTGAGAAAAAGCTCAACGAAGAGTATACCTGCAGTCAGATCCTCGAGACATTGAGGAGCATGCAGATGACACTGCTGAGTAAAGAAAGCGGCTACATCCCTTCATACAAAAGGACGAAACTGACTGATAAACTCCACAGCGTCTTTGGATTCAGAACCGACTTCGAATTCATATCAAAGTCAATGATGCGGAGTATTATCAGATCGACCAAACAGATAGATAGCACAAACAAGAAAAAATAGCACATATCGATGCAAAACACAAAAGCTTGCAATCCCGGTCATTCCAAGGGACAGCAAGCTTTTTGGGCTAATTAAGTGTCAAAGACGGGATTATATCACATATCGACGCGACTTCAATGTTTTTCTTCAGATCACGCCTTACCCCTTACCATATCTATCGGTATCCACACGACTTTTTTTGGCCGGACACAGGATCATCAGCCGCCCGCCGCACACACATCTGTATCTCCCCACATTTTCGACTGCTTTGCTGCGGCGTTGCCTCGGATATTCTTTCCCGCATTTCCTGCACTTTATGATGTACCTGACTGCCGGAGTACGGCAGTTTGTTTCAGATCCACGGGCCATGTTTGACAGACCCATTTCTTCAAATGTAGATGTCCTTTTTATATTATATCCATAAGCTTCATTCATGGCTGCGGCATATGTTTTCCATATTTTGCCATGATTGTTGCAGTCGGCACAGGTATGCAAAATCTCATGGGCCAGCACTCCAGCGATCTTATCATCAAGACAATCTAAAACAAAACTGCTCACTTCTATCTGAAATTTATCTGCTTGCCTGCGGCAGCAGCCAAATCTCTTTCTTGGGCGGGGATTTATCACCACATTTTCCGATATATTATCAGGCACGGGAATGCCTATTTCCCGTGCCTGTCTGATTACCGATTTTAACTTTTCATTTAACTCTTCCTGTTTCATTTGATCACCGGTTCGTCATGGATGTTTCACATGAAACAAATCCCTTTAGCTTAGTGTTTTCAACAGTTCTATCAATCTATCAAGATCTTCTCTGCTGTAAAACTCTATCTCTATTTTTCCTTTTTTCCCTCGCTGACTAAGGTTTACCTTAGTTCCCAATATCTCCTTCAAATCTTCCTCAACGCGCATCACATCAGGACTCTTGCTCTTTGACCTTGTGCTTTTTCTGCCACGCGTCTCCTTGTTTTCCCGAGCCAGCTTCT
Source organism: uncultured Eubacterium sp. (assembly GCA_900543485.1). GTDB lineage: Bacteria > Bacillota > Clostridia > Peptostreptococcales > Anaerovoracaceae > Lentihominibacter > Lentihominibacter excrementipullorum. Next base: position 81,477 of record UQRM01000001.1, read on the forward strand.
CTATTTGTCTTACTGAAAGACCTTCTCTGACTGCTATCTCAGCCAGCTCACGCTGCTTTTCCTCATCGGAGATCGCAGCCAACGCTCTGGCATGTCCGGCGGAAAGAGTTCCGTCCGATACATACCCCTTGACGCCTGTATTCAGCTTCAGCAATCTCAGACTGTTAGTTATATAAGGTCTGCTCTTCCCCAAACTTTTGGATACTTCCTCCTGAGTGAGACCATATGTATCCATCATTTGGCTTATCCCTTCCGCTTCCTCTATAGGATTCAGATCTTCACGCTGCATATTTTCTATTATAGCCAGCAGCATATTTTCTTCGTCGGTCAGATCCTTCACGATGCACGGAAGTTCCTTTATTCCTATAAGTCTGGCAGCACGCCACCTTCTCTCCCCGGCTACTATCTCGTATCCTACCTTTGCTTTTCTGAGTACTACCGGCTGTATGAGACCATGCTCCTCTATAGATGAAGCCAATTCCCGAAGCTTTTCCTCGTCAAAATTCTTTCTCGGCTGACTGAGATTGGGCTTTATGTCATTGATGTCTATATACGATATGCCATTCTCAACACGAGTGGTTTCATTTTCGCTGCTCTCTGCACTCTTCGCCGGATCCCCATTTTCCTGTTTCGCCGCTTCCTCTGCCCTGTCATCTTCCTTAACAGACAAATTCACTTCTACATCGCCAAAAAGAGCATCAAGACCTCTTCCCAGTCCTCTCGTCTTTTTTGCCGCCATCTACTCATCCTCCTCAGCATTCAGAAATTCGTCTGCAAATTCCATATAAGCCATAGCTCCTGTGGATTTAGGGTCATACTGTATCACAGGCATTCCGTAACTCGGAGCCTCTGCCAGACGAACGTTTCTAGGTATGACGGTCGTATATACCTTTTCCTTAAAATACTTCTTGACCTCTTCTACCACCTGTATGGAAAGATTTGTTCTTCCATCGAACATGCTGAGAATAACTCCTTCTATCTCCAAATCAGGATTCATGTTCCTTTTAACTATATCGATAGTGCTCATCAGCTGGCTTACACCTTCAAGAGCATAAAACTCGCATTGTATAGGAATGAGCACCGAATCGACGGCTGTCAGGGAATTGATAGTCAATATTCCCAGTGATGGAGGGCAGTCTATGAATATGTAATCGTATTCAGGTTTCAGGATGTCAATAGCCCTCTTGAGGCGTTTTTCCCTTCCTGCCAACTCTATCAGCTCCACTTCTGCTCCGGCTAATTGCACGCTGGCCGGAATTATATCCAGATTTTCTACACCTGTAGACAATATAGCCTTCTTAGGATCGTAATCATCCTCAATCAATATCTCATGTGTTGTATTCTCCAAATCCTTTTTGGAAATCCCTACTCCGCTGGTAGTATTCCCCTGAGGATCTATGTCCAATATGAGGATCTTTTTCCCTTTTATAGCCAGGCATGCTGCAAGATTGATATTAGTAGTAGTCTTACCGACTCCACCTTTTTGATTAAAAATAGCTATAGCCTTCCCCACTTTATTCCTCCTTAAACAAAATGCGTCCTGCATTGGGTTTCTGCTTTAAACATTATATACCATCACAACTTCTTTTACTATCGTTTTCGCATTTCTTCACAAAAAAAATAATGTTTCACGTGAAACATTATTTTAAAACTATCCTGGAGGAGGATGTCATACGACCATACTATCGATTTCCTTAGGGATCACTATCGTTACCCGCAGATCGTTTCCCAGATCTTCCTGACTGAAGGTGGCTCCTTTCTTTTCCAACTCCATATCATTAAAGGCTCTCTTTAGCGTATTTATATATAACTTATAACTGATATGTCTTATCTTGTTTCTCTCCCTCTCCTTCAGCTCCCGCTGTTTGAAATAATCGTCCACCAGCTTTTCGGTCTGCTTCACATTGAGTCCATGCTTCAATACTTTTTCCAATATCCCCATTCTGGAATTATCATCTTCGACTTTCAGGAGAGCACGAGCGTGTCTTTCCGTCAATTTATTATCGACCAGTATTTCCTGTATATCTTCCGGAAGAGATAGAAGCCTTATCTTATTGGATATGGTCGATTGATTCTTACCCAGCTTTTCCGACAATTCCATTTGGCTTATCCCATATTTTTCCATTATGTTTTTATAGGCCTTGGCTTCTTCTATATATCCCAGATTTTCGCGCTGGATATTTTCCACCAGCGCGATAAGACTTATCTCTTCCTCACTGGCTTCTCTTATCATAGCAGGTACCTTATCCAATCCTGCCATCATCGCCGCCCTGAGCCGCCGTTCTCCGGCTATGAGCAAATACTCCCCATTCTGCTCCTTCTTTAAAATCAAGGGCTGCAATACTCCGAATTCCTTTATCGAATCCCTCAGCTCCATCAGCTGCTCCTGGGCGAAGACCTGTCTGGGCTGCTGGGAATTAGTCCTTATCATAGCTATCGGTATCTCCGTAGTCTTTCTCATGAACATTATCGCTACCCCCTTTCCGATTAAATTTTATCAGCTTGTCCAGCTGCAAAAAAGAGGTATTCGTCATACAAAAAAAGCCGATTTACGCTATTTCATCGGCTCTTTCGACGGAGTTCCCGGTTTTCTCGGAAATTTCACCGCCGTAGCGGCAATTTTCTTCACTACTATGAGTCGGTGATCGAAGGCAACTCCATCTGCCTCAGGACTTTCTATCCTCAGCAGACAGCCTCCCAGCTTCTCTATAGCATTTGACGCCTCTTTCACCTCTGACTCGCAATCCGGCCCTTTGTAAGCTATGAAGCTGCCGCCCACTTTCACAAAAGGTAAACAGTACTCTGACAAAGTGGCCATATTAGCCACGGCGCGGGAAACACAAATATCAAACTGCTCTCTCATATCCTTTTTTCTGGCCAGCTCCTCCGCTCTGCCATGAATAGCTCTTACATTTTTTATTTCCAGCTCATCGCACAGCTGATTCACTATCTTTATCCGTTTATTGAGCGAATCTATCAATGTAAACTTCTTCTCAGGAAAGGCTATAGCCAGCGGTACGCCGGGAAACCCCCCTCCTGTCCCCACATCTATCACCGTATCCGCATCGTTTATTTCATCCATTGCGGCGCACATCAATGAATCTATATAATGCTTCGCTATGAACTCCTTTCTGTCAGTTATGGCAGTGAGATTTATGCTTTCGTTGAAATCCAGTATCCCCTCCATATATCCGGAAAGCTGCCGCAGCTTTTCGTCGCTGCTATCCACCCCCGGGATATCGAAAACCTTCATCAATTCTTCCATGGCATCTATCCCTTTCTCCTTCTCTCCTTTTCCATATATATCATCAGTACGTTTATATCAGCCGGTGATACACCTGATATCCTGGATGCCTGACCTATGGACAGAGGTCTGATATCGTTGAGCTTCTGTCTGGCTTCCAGCCTCAATCCCTCGATGAGATCATAATCCATGTCCTGGGGAATTTTTTTGTTCTCCAGTTTTTTGAATTTTTCTATCCTGCGAAGCTGTTTCTCGATATAGCCCTCATATTTTATCTGTACTTCCATCATGGTCTTTTGATGAGATGAAAGGGCCGGGCGCTCCGGATCAAGGATCTTTAAATCATCATATTTCACCTCAGGTCTCCTCAGAAGCTCACACATGGAAACAGGAGCCTTGACGGGAGTGCTGCCCCTGCTTTCCAAAAAGGCGTTGACCTCCTCCGGCTTCAGTACCTTTTTACGGAGACGCTGAGTCTCTCTTTCTACGATCTCTTTCTTTTCAAGATACCTCCTGTACCTTTCCTCTGTAACCAACCCTGCTTCATATCCCTTCTCCGTGAGGCGAAGATCAGCGTTGTCCTGCCTGAGGACTAACCTGTATTCAGCACGGCTGGTCATTATCCTGTAAGGTTCATTTGTCCCTTTGGTCACCAGATCATCGATAAGGACGCCGATATAAGCCTCGCTCCTGTCCAGCACGAATTCCTCCTTATCATCTATCTTCCTCACAGCATTTATTCCCGCCATCAGCCCCTGAGCAGCGGCTTCCTCATAACCGGAACTGCCGTTGAACTGGCCGGCACAGAAGAGATTCTCCACATGTCTGTTTTCCAGCGATATCTTCAGATCAAGAGGATCTATACAGTCATATTCTATAGCATAAGCCGGCCTGGCTATCTCAAGATTCTCCAATCCCGGTATAGTCATATAAAACTGCTGCTGCACATCCTCAGGAAGGCTTGAAGACATCCCCTGTATATACATCTCATCTGTGTAGAGACCTTCCGGCTCGATAAAAAGCTGATGCCGCTCCTTATCGGCAAATCTGTTGACCTTATCCTCTATAGAAGGGCAATATCTGGGCCCTATCCCTTCTATCTGACCTCCGAAAAGAGCCGATCTGTGAAAATTTTTCCTTATGACATCGTGAGTCTCCTGATTGGTATAAGTCAACCAACAGCTGACCTGGTCTTTTTCCAGTCTGTCGTTCATAAAAGAAAAAGGGATTATCTCGTCGTCTCCCTTCTGCTCTGTCATCTTGCTGAAATCCAGGCTCTTTCCCAATGCTCTGGCCGGTGTCCCTGTCTTGAACCGTCTCATAGGAAGACCATATTCTCTCAGCTTTCCGGCCAGCTCCATGGAAGGCGCCATGCCGTTAGGTCCACTGTCATAAGCGCTGTCTCCTATGAATATCTTTCCGGCCAGGAAGGTCCCTGTGGCTAATATCACAGCCTTCGATCTATAGCAGGAGCCTGTCTTAAGCACCACTCCTCTGACCTTTCCGTCTTCGACTATCAGATCCACCACTTCTCCCTGTTTGAGATCAAGGTTTTTCTCATTTTCCAGCGTTCTCTTCATTTCCAGATGATAGAGATTTTTATCGGCCTGAGCGCGCAGCGAATGAACAGCAGGGCCCTTTGCCGTATTGAGCATCCTGCTCTGTATGAATGTTTTATCAATATTGAGGCCCATCTCTCCACCAAGAGCGTCAATTTCCCTAACCAGATGCCCTTTCCCTGTTCCTCCTATAGACGGGTTGCAGGCCATCATGGCTACAGCCTCCAGATTTATGGAAAGCATCAGCGTCCTTTTCCCCATCCTGGCGGCTGCCAGACCGGCTTCACAGCCGGCATGTCCCGCACCTACTACTATGATATCATATGTTCCCATCAAGTATTTTTCCATTTGTGGTACCTGCCTTCGCGTTACTGCCCATACTTCATTTTCCGAGACAGAATCTCGAAAATACCTCATTTATTATATCGTCAGAAACCGACTCTCCTGTTATCTCGCCTAAATATTCGTAAGCGTCATTGACGTCGCTTTCTATAAAATCCAGCGCTTCTCCCTTTTCAGCCATATGGAGAGCATCTTTCATCGACTGGCCGGCCGATCTCAGGAGACTCTCATGACGCACATTGTTCACCATGACGCTTTCTCTCTGGGAAAGATCTCCGCCATAGACCATCCTTTCTATAAGCTCCTCTATTTCATCCACGCCTTCACCATTTATCAGCGAAGTTTCTATGATATGAGCACTGCCTGCCAATTGTCTCAATTCCCCGTCGTCGATTTTTCGTCCCAGATCGCTCTTATTGACCAGAATGAGAGACTTCTTCCCTTCCAGCAGACGAGCTATCTGTCTGTCCTCCTCTGATACAGAAAGACTGCCATCCACTATGAAAATAATGAAATCAGCATTGTTAAAGGCTTCTTTAGACCTTTCTATGCCCAGCCTTTCCACCTTATCAGATGTATCTCTTATGCCTGCTGTGTCCACCAGATAAACCGGGATATCCCTTATGCTTACAGCCTCTTCTATGGTATCTCTGGTAGTTCCCGGTATTTCAGTCACTATAGCTCTTGATTCTCTGAGGAGAGCATTCATCAAAGAAGATTTACCTACGTTTGGCTTTCCTACTATAGCTATCTTTATACCGTCTTTTATCATCCTTCCGGCTGAAGCTGTATCAAGCAATTTTTCAATCGTTTCGCCTATCGACGATATATTTTTGATCAGATTGCTGTAAGTTATCTCCTCTATATCCTCATCGGGATAATCTATATTGACAGCTATCTCCACCAGAAGATCCAGGATCTCCTTTCTTATTTCCCTGACTTTAAGAGAGATCCCTCCCTCCAACTGTGACATGGCTACATCGAAGCTTTTATCGGTCCTCGCTTTCACCAGATCAGCCACAGCCTCCGCCTGAGAAAGATCCAGTCTTCCATTGAGAAACGCCCGTTTTGTAAACTCCCCGGGTTCCGCCAATCTGGCACCATGACGAAGAACGAGAGACAAAGTCTTTCTCAGCGATACTACGCTCCCATGACAATCTATCTCCACCACATCCTCCATGGTATAAGTACCGGGACCTTTCATATAAACCGCAAGGACTTCATCGATGATCTTATTTTCCTCTTCATCTACTATACGGCCATATGTCATTCTTCTGTTCACTATTCCCGCTTTCCCGCAGTCTGCCGGCTTGAATATCTCATTCAATATACGAAGAGAATCTTCTCCGCTTACTCTTATTATGCCTATTCCGCCTTCTCCATAAGGAGTAGCGACAGCGGCAATGGTATCTTCCATGATAAAACGCTCCTCATGATATAACTGGCACAATCGTTTACTTCTCAACGGACAGCTCCATCCGTATTTTTCGTATAAATAAAACCCGAGTCCGCAAAATTCTGCGGACTCGACAAATCACTTCTTAAGTTCTATTATGACTCTCCTGTAAGGTTCTTCTCCCTCGCTTCTGGTTATTATTTCAGGATTCTGCTGCAAGGTCGCGTGGATTATCTTCCTTTCATAAGGATTCATAGGCTCCAGTCTTACATATTTACCGGTCCTTATGACTTTAGCCGCCAGCCTTTCGGCCAGCTGCTCCAAAGTTTTCTGCCTTTTGGCCCTGTAATTTTCCGCATCTATGACGACCTTTATATAATTTTCACTGTCCTTGTTTATGACGAGGCTGGTCAAATACTGTATAGAATCGAGAGTCTGTCCTCTCTTTCCTATTATCGTCCCCGAATCCTTTCCATCCATCTCTATATATACCATGTCCTCGCCGACTCTGGCCTTGAAGTTCAAATGAAGGCCCATTTTTTCGGTCACGTCCTTGAGGAAAGTAAGGGCTTCGTGCTCTTCGACCTCTTCCAGCTTTTCCTTGTCCACTACGTCTATATTGAGATTTCTCTCGTTCTGTTTCCCATCGTGAACTTTCTTTTCGTTCCGATTTCTGTTCTTTCTGGACTTTCTGTCATCCTTTCTGCCGTCTCTGTTCTGATGTCTTTCAGTTTCAACCTTCTTTTCCTTTACAGCTTCATCATTTTCGACAGCCTCAGGACCCTCAGCGCCTTTTTCTTTATCGAAGACGACATCTGTCTTTGCCGCTTCCTCCTTCTTTTCTTCCTTCTTCTTCTCGACTCTTACCTTCGCCAGTTTTGAACCTATGCCGAAAAAGCCTTTTGAGGGCTGCTCCAGCACCGTTACTTCCACTTCGTCTCTGGAGAGCTTAAGATCTATGAGAGCAAGTCTGACAGCCTCCTCGACGTCAACTCCCCACTTTTCCGAATAGTCCATTTTCTATCTCCTCCAAACAAATCAACGTGGTCTATTTTTTATTTCTCTTTTCCAATTCAGCTTCCATCTTGAGTTTCTTCCTGATGCTGGCCATGTGTATGTTAAAGAATATCTGTATTATCTGGCTGACAGCCCAGTAAAGCGCAAGTCCCGACGGAAACGATCTTGCCATCCACAATATCATGATAGGGAAGATATATTTCATCATCTTCATCATACCATTCATCTGATTCATCTGTGGATTGGAAGAACCTGTGTCGTTGAGAGCCTGGTTCATCGTAAAGGATATGAATGTGGCGACGCCGGCGATTATCGGCAGTATCCACGGGTCCGGCTGACTCAAGTCGTTTATCCATACGAATGATTCGTGGAAGGCGAATATCATGCTGCTGTCATTACCCATATACTGCATCGGGTTTCTCAGCAGCGCAAAGAGCCCCATGATTATCGGCATCTGGATAAGCATAGGGAGACATCCCCCCATAGGATTGAACTTCTCTTCTTTGTAAAGCTCGGCCATCTTTATGTTCATAGTTTCCCTGTCGTTGGCATATTTTCTCTGTATAGCCTGCATCTTAGGCTGAACAGCCGACATCTTAGCCATGGATTTCGTCTGCTTTATATACAGAGGATACAGACAAAGCTTTACGATAAGCGTAAACAGTATAATAGTAATACCGTAATAGCTTATAAAGTCATACAGTAATCCCAAAAGCCATCCCAGAGGCCTTGCTATTACTCCCAGTATCGTATACATTAATAAATTTCCTCCTATTTTAAAGGATCATATCCTCCCGGGTTGAAAGGATGACATCTGAGCAGCCTCCTTACACCCAGGTAAGAGCCTTTAAAAAACCCGTACTTTTCCAACGCTTGTATAAAATAGGTAGAACAAGTAGGATAAAATCTGCATGTCGGCGGGAAAAGAGGAGAAATGAACTTCTGATATCCTTTAATTATTAAAATCAATATCCTTTTCATCCTGCACGCCTCTTACCTCTGATACAATTTCGATTTAGAAAGTGAATTAGCCATAGATTTTTCCACATCGCGCAATTTTTTGCCGTTGATGGTGTTGCGTGCTATAAATATGATATCGTAACCATTTCCGATATCATCCTTCAAAAACCTATAGCTTTCCTTCATAAGCCTCTTGGCTCTGTTTCTTTTAACGCTGTTTCCTACTTTTTTGCTTGCTAAAAACGCTATCCTGTTATATGAAAGACCGTTCTTCATATAAAAAAGCACTATGTACCGTTCTCCCACGGACCTTCCTTTTTTATATATCAGATCGAAATCTTCTTTTCTTCTCAGTATATCCCTTTTTAGCATAACATTACCAACCATAACAAAAAGACCACGCCTGCGGTCTCTATGCTGATAAAACTTTTCTTCCTCTTTGTCTTCTTCTCTTCAATACGTTTCTACCGTTCTTTGTCTTCATTCTTTTTCTGAAGCCGTGTTCTTTTTTTCTCTGCCTCTTTTTAGGCTGATAAGTCATTTTCATAATGCCGTTTCCTCCTTTGATTTTATTCCATTTTTAATACATAAATCTAAATTTCAACTTATGTCATACGCTTTACTATTATACCCTTTGAGCAAATTGGTGTCAATTAAATTTAACCGCTCTCCTTCCATATTCTCGTTGTTAAAATGCCATTTATAACCATTTAATTTACGGCTATCTAACATCATCCAACATATAGTTAATCCTGTGTAAACTTTGCACAATTTTATCCACAAGTAGTGGATAACTTTTACCCGCGTTGTTTTTTTGAGAAATTTTATTAACCTATTGCCTGTGGATAACTTTTTTTGATAATATATATCTATCGCTTACGGAGAGGAAAAACTTATGAAAAAAAAGATAGAAGACAAAATATGGAGAGATATACTTTCGGAAATAAACGAGAACGTCACCGAGGTAAGCTATCGCACGTGGTTTGCTCCACTGGTTCCTCTCGAAACCGATGAAGACGCTGGGATATTCTACGTCGCCTCGTCCAATGACTTCCTCATAGAAGTCCTCAAAAACCGATATATTTCAATATTCGAAAGCGCTATAAAAAGCGTTACCGGCAGAAAGTACAAGGTCGTCATAAAAAACAGGAGCGAAAAGGAAATAGAAGCATTCATGAAAAAAAACAGCTCCCTGCCTGACGAGAAAGAAGAGCCTAAACAAGAGAAAGAAGAAGAATTCAGAGAAGAATACTTCCTCAATCCCAGATACAACTTCGATAACTTCGTCGTAGGTTCCAACAACAACTACGCCCATGCCGTAGCGCTGGCAGTTGCCGAATCACCGGCCGCGGTATACAATCCGCTTTTTATATACGGAGGCTCAGGTCTCGGCAAGACTCACCTGATGCACGCCATAGGCCATTACATACTTGAACACGATCCTTCATCCAAGGTACTCTATGTCTCCTCCGAAATGTTCACATCAGAGCTGATAAAAGCAATACAGGACAAAAAGAATTACAACAGCAAGATGAGAGCATTCAAGAAAAAATACAGGAACGTAGATGTGCTGCTGATAGATGACATCCAGTTCATAGAGGGCAAAGAAAGTACGCAGGCCGAATTTTTCCACACCTTCAACGCCCTCTACGAATTCGAGAAACAGATAGTCATCTCCAGCGACAGACATCCCAGCAAGCTGACAGATCTGGATGAACGTCTCAGATCCAGGTTCCAATGGAATATAATAGCTGACATACAGCCTCCGGACTTCGAGACGAGAGTAGCCATACTGAGAAACAAAGCCAAACTGGAAAACGTATCGCTGGAAGACGATGAGATGCTGGAAGTGATAGACCTGATAGCTGAAAAAGTCAAGTTCAATATAAGAGAGCTGGAAAGCGCCCTTACAAGGATAATAAGCTATTCAAAGATATTCGAAGAACCTATAACGGTCAAGTTCGCCAGGAAAAACCTCAACGATATATTTTCAACGAGGGACTTCAATATTACATGTGAGACTATCAAGAAAGCCGTATGCAAACAATTCGGCATACGGATAGCGGACATAGAATCTTCCAAGAGAAAGCGTGAGTTTTCCCACCCAAGACAGATTGCCATGTACCTTTGCAGAGAACTGACAGATTCATCCCTTCCAAAGATAGGAGAATACTTCGGCGGCCGCGATCACACTACAGTGCTCCACGCCTACGATAAAATATCCTCAGAGTTGAAGACCGACAGTCTCCTGGCGGAAGAAGTGAGAAGGATAAAGGACGACATACAATGATATGATCATATCATCCTTAATTATACACAAGGCATGTTGACAAAAAAAACAAGTTATCCACAGTTTTTAAATAACAAAAAAATAAGCAGCTACAAATGCTTCAAAGGTTATCCACAGTTTCAACAGGCCCTACTACTACAACTACTATATTTATAATATATAATAATACGCCATCTTTATATTTTTCGGAGGACATAAATTATGAAATTCACTTGCAGTCAACAGACTATGACGAAAGCTCTCAACACAGTTTCTAAAGCAGTATCCAACAGAACGACTCTGCCGGTCCTGAAAGGGATCTTATTAGAAGCCAAGAACGACGGTAAACTTGTGATGTCAGCTTCAGATCTGGAAATAAGCATCAGAAAAGAGATAGACGCCGAGATCATAGAAGCAGGAAGCACTGTAGTTGGTTCAAAACTGTTCAGCGACATAGTGAGAAAGCTTCCTAACGAAGAGATATCGGTAGAGACCATCGACGACGGTACGGTATCGGTGAGAACGAATTCATCCGAATTCACAGTAGTCAGCTTTCCTGTGGATGAATTTCCAAAGATAGGAGAAAAGGAAGAGACCGACACCCAGCTGATCTTTGACAAAGATATATTTAAAGACATGGTGAGAAAAACATCCTTCGCAGCTTCCATCGACGAGTCAAAAGGTATATTGGTGGGAATACTTACAGAGATCGGAAAAGACAGCGTCAGCATGGTAGCTCTGGATGGTTTCAGATTAGCTTTGTCCAGAGAAAATATGATAAGCGTTGAAGAAAACAGTTTCATAATATCCGCCAAAGTAATGAACGAGATAAGCAAAATAATATCTGAAGATGAGATAGAAGACGATCTTTCCATATCTATGGGGACAAAAAAAGCTACGTTCACCATAGGAACGACAGAAGTGATGCTGCGGCTCATGGAAGGCGAGTTCATACGTTACAAGGACATTATCCCGAAGGATAACGATATAGATGTAATCGTTGGAAAAACCATACTTCTGGAAAGCATCGAGAGAGCTTCTCTCCTGGCAAGGGAAGGAAAGAACAATCTGATAAAAATGGCTTTGAAAAATGACCTTCTTACAATTACATCCAGATCTGAGGAAGGAAATGTAAAGGAAGAGATAGTCGTTGAGAAAACGGGCAATGACCTAGAGATAGGATTTAATTCCAAATTCGTGATAGATGTACTCAAGGCTATAGATGATGAAGAGATACTGATGAAATTCAAGACAGGGACATCACCTTGTCTGGTGACGCCGGTAGATGGAAATTCTTACGAATACCTGATACTTCCTGTAAGGATACCTTCGATGTGATATGTATATAAAGAGAATAGAACTTCAGGATTTCAGGAATTATGCGAAACTGGAAGCCAGTTTCAGTGAAAAGGTCAACATTTTCATCGGAAATAATGCTCAGGGGAAGACAAATCTTCTGGAAGGCATATATATGAACGCTATGGCCAGATCCTTCAAAACGTCCAAGGATAAAGAACTTATCAGGTTTGGCAGGGAATTCTGCCGTGTGAGGATAACATCTTTTTACGATGATGACGATCACGTCACTGAGATAGTGATAAATAAGGATGGCAGAAAAGGCGTCAAGCTGGATGGAGTCAGGATAAACAGGACGTCGGAGCTGCTGGAAAGGATATTCATCATAGTGTTCTCTCCTGAGGATATGAAAATAGTGAAAGATGAGCCTGAAAAGCGAAGACGTTTCATCGACAGAGAGCTTTGCCAGGTGAAGCCCGGATATTTCAGCGACCTTTCCAACTATAAAAAGGTGTTGAAACAACGGAACACTTATCTGAGGGAAAGCGTCATAGAACCTTCTATACTGGATATATGGGACAGGGAACTGGCCAGGTACGGAGCGCATATCATAGTCAGAAGGCGCCAATTCATAGAGCGCATAGATAAGATAAGCAGAGAGATACACGGGAGGATATCGGGTGGAAGGGAAAATCTGGGACTCAGATACGAGACCAGCTTCGATATCCCGGAAGAGGATGGAGAAAAGAAAGAATCATATTTATCGCATGTGGAACAGGCATTCTATGATATGCTGGTGAAAAGACGAAAAGAGGATATGGAGAACAGAAGCACCGGAAGAGGCCCTCACAGGGACGACCTTAAAATATCGGCAGATGATATAGATCTGAGGAAATTCGGTTCCCAGGGACAGCAGCGAACGGCGGCTCTTTCACTGAAACTGTCGGAAATAAGGCTCATAGAGGAAGAAATGGGAGAAAAGCCTATATTGCTTCTGGATGACGTGCTGTCAGAACTGGACAACGACAGGCAGACATATCTGATCAATTCTTTGGGAGGTAACCAGTTGTTTATAACTACTGCCGACATATCGGGTAAAGTAGCGAAGAATTTGCCTGAGGGAAAGATATTCAAGATAAAGGCCGGTGAAGTGGATATAGAGATATAGTATATATGTAGATACGCGATAAATGATAAAAACAGACGAAAAAAGTCGAAAGCCTGATTTTCATTAAGTATAACTTAACGAAAATCAGGCTTTTTAACCTTGAAAAACGGCTATTACATGGATTTTTTCGCGTTGTGTAAAGATTTAAGTCAAAACGAGATGAAAATTTGTAAAAGACGAAAATATGTGGTATAATTAACCGTTAAGAATATTTTTGTGAAAGAGGAGATTAGATGATGGCTAAGGATGAAAAAATACAGCAGTACGGCGCTGAACAGATACAGGTACTGGAAGGTCTGGAAGCTGTAAGAAAAAGGCCGGGTATGTATATAGGAAGTACAGGCCCGAGAGGACTTCATCACCTGGTCTATGAAATAGTGGACAACAGTATAGATGAAGCGCTGGCCGGTTTTTGTGATGAAATAAAGGTCACGATACATGCCGATAATTCCATTACGGTAGAAGATAACGGAAGGGGAATGCCTGTTGACAATCATCCTAAGATGGGGATACCAGCGGTGGAAGTAATCCACACAGTACTTCACGCCGGAGGTAAATTTGGCGGAGGAGGATATAAGGTCTCGGGAGGACTCCATGGTGTGGGCGCGTCTGTAGTAAATGCTCTTTCCACCAGGATGGAAGTCGAGATAAAGAGAAATGGCAGGATATACAAGCAGGAATATGCTAAAGGTAAGACTGTGACTCCGCTGAAGGAAGTAGGTAATGCCAGGAAGACAGGTTCTAAAAGTACGTTCTGGCCGGATCCGGAAATATTCGACGAGACGGAGTATGATTATGAGACCCTTGAGAGAAGGCTCAGAGAGATGGCATTCCTCAATAAAGGGATAAAGATAACATTGAAGGATGAGAGGGAAGGAAAGAAACAGGAAGAGACCTTCCATTATGAAGGAGGGCTCAAGGAATTCGTAAAGCATCTCAATACCAATAAGGAGCCTCTTCATCAGGATATAATATATTTTGAGGTAATGGATAAGGAGAGAGAAGTCGAGGTGGCTATGCAGTACACGGACAGGTACAGCGAGATGCTCCTTTCATATGCCAATAATATCAATACGACTGAAGGCGGTTTCCATATGGTGGGATTCAAGACAGCTCTCACCAGGATAATCAACGACTATGCCAGGAAAAACAAGCTGCTTAAAGAGAATGATGACGCGTTATCGGGAGAAGATGTGAGAGAAGGTCTTACGGCCATCGTTTCCGTGAAGCTTACAGAGCCTCAATTTGAAGGACAGACTAAAACAAAGCTTGGAAACAGTGAGATGCGCGGATTCGTCGAGACAGCGACTGCTGAAAATGTAACGGCTTTCCTGGAGGAAAATCCTACACAGGCAAAGATAATAATAGACAAGTGTCTCAGAGCAGCCAGAGCCAGAGAAGCTGCCAGGAAGGCGAGAGAACTGACAAGAAGAAAGAGCGTATTGGATGGTATTTCCATGCCTGGAAAACTGGCGGACTGTTCCGAGAAGGACCCGGCTCTTTCAGAGATATTCCTGGTGGAGGGAGACTCTGCCGGCGGAAGCGCAAAGCAGGGAAGGGACAGGATGAGACAGGCCGTACTGCCGTTGAGAGGAAAAATACTCAATGTGGAAAAGGCGCGTTTGGATAAGGTATTGAACTCTGACGAGATAAAAAATATGATAACGGCCTTTGGCTGTAATATCGGACCTGATTTTGATGAGTCCAAGCTGAGATATCACAAGATAATAATAATGACAGATGCTGACGTGGATGGCGCTCATATAAGGACGTTGTTGCTGACATTCTTCTACAGATATATGACGCCTCTCATAGAAAAAGGATATGTATATGCGGCCCAGCCTCCTCTTTTCCAGGTGAAGAAGGGCAAGGAAGTTTATTATACCTATTCCGAAAGAGAGCAGGAGAAGCTGATGAAGGAGCTGAACGAAAAACCTGGTAAGGCCGATATACAGCGGTATAAAGGTCTGGGTGAAATGGATTTTCATCAGCTGTGGGAGACTACCATGGACTACAACAACAGGACTCTTATCCAGATAACCCTTGATGACGCCACGGCTGCCGATGAGATATTCACGACCCTCATGGGGGACAAGGTACAGCCGAGAAGACAGTTCATAGAACAGAATGCGTCTTTGGCAACTATAGACTTTTAAAATTTGCAGAAAAAAGAAGAGAGGATTTTTGATATATGGCAAATTTGATAGAAGATCAGAAGATGATCCAACATGAGATCCACGATGAGATGAAAAACTCATATATCGACTATGCTATGAGCGTTATCGTGAGTCGTGCTCTCCCTGATGTCCGGGACGGATTGAAACCTGTCCACAGGAGGATACTCTACGGCATGAGCAGTCTGGGGATAACACCGGACAAGCCTTTTAAGAAATCGGCACGTATAGTCGGTGAAGTAATGGGTAAATATCACCCTCACGGTGATATTTCCATATATGACGCCATGGTGAGACTGGCTCAGGATTTTTCCACCAGATACCTTCTGGTAGATGGTCATGGAAACTTCGGTTCCGTAGACGGCGACGGCGCTGCCGCCATGCGTTATACAGAAGCCAGGATGTCGCCGTTCTCGCTGGAGATGATACGGGACATCGATAAAGATACCGTCGATTTCATGCCAAACTTCGATGAGGAGGAGAAGGAGCCTGTAGTACTCCCTTCCAGGTTCCCTAACCTTTTGGTAAACGGAAGCAATGGTATAGCTGTAGGTATGGCTACATCCATACCGCCTCATAATCTGGGAGAAGTTATCGATGCTACTGTGAAGATGATCGATGATGATGATTGTACTGTCGATGATCTGATAGACATAATAAAAGGTCCTGATTTTCCTACGGGGGCTCAGATACTTGGAAAGAAAGGCGCCCGCGAAGCCTACAGGACGGGACAGGGAAAGGTTACCGTCAGGGCTGTAGCGGAAATAGAGGAGACAGACAGAGGCCGTTCTCAGATAATAATCAGCGAGATACCGTTTCAGGTAAACAAAGCGAGATTGTTGGAAAAGATAGGAGAACTGGTAAAGGATAAAAGAATAGAAGGCATATCGGCTATACGCGATGAATCCAACAGAAATGGGATGCGTATCGTTATAGAGCTGAAAAAGGATGCCAATCCGAGGATAACTCTCAACAGGCTCTACAAACATACTCAGCTGCAGGACAACTACAGCATGATAATGATAGCGCTGGTGGACGGTCAGCCGAGACTGCTTAATCTCTATGAGATATTGAATGAATATCTGAAGCATCAGAAAAATGTAGTTACCAGAAGAACAAAATTCGATCTGAATAAGGCGGAAGCCAGAGCTCACATACTGGAAGGTCTGAGGATAGCGCTGGATAATATCGATGAGATAATAAAGATAATCAGGTCCAGCTATAATGACGCCAGAGAAAAACTGATGGATCGCTTCGGTCTTTCAGAGATACAGGCTCAGGCTATCCTGGACATGAGACTGGCCAGACTGCAGGGACTGGAACGTGAGAAGATAGAGAACGAATACGCCGAGCTGCAGAAGAAGATAGCGTATTACAAGAGCCTGCTGGCAGACGAAAAGCTGCTGATGGGCGTTATCAAAGATGAGCTTCTCGAGATAAAGGAAAAATACGGCGATGAGAGAAGGACCAGAATAGTAAAGGACATCAACGATATGGATGAGGAAGACCTTATCGAGGAAAAACAGGTGGCAATAACTCTGACTCATCTGGGATATCTGAAGAGGATACCTGCCGACACTTATAAGACTCAGAAGAGAGGCGGTAAGGGGATCACAGGGCTGACCACCAGGGAGAATGACTTTGTCAGCGATCTGATAATGACATCTACTCACGATAATTTGATGTTCTTTACCAATACGGGAAAGGTCCACAGGATAAAGGCTTACGAGATACCGGAGGCCACCAGGACAGCGAGAGGGACGCCTGCCATAAATTTCCTGAACCTGATGCAGCGTGAGAGGATAACGGCGGTTATACCATTCAGGGATTTCAGGGATGACAAATATCTGATGGCAGTCACCAAGGACGGGACCATCAAGAAGACTGCCATTTCTCAGTTCGATACCAACAGAAAGACAGGTCTCATAGCCATAAATCTGAAGGACGGCGACGAACTGGTCGATATCAAGCAGACAAGCGGAGACGATAACGTTATCATAATAACGAAGAACGGCAAGTGCATATGCTTCTCGGAGGACGATGTGAGACCTATGGGAAGGATAGCCGGAGGTGTGAGAGCCATCAAGCTGGAGGATGATGATGAAGTCATCTCCATGGAACTGGTGCAGCCTCATGAAGAGCTGCTGGTAGTCACCAGCAAGGGATACGGCAAGAGGACACCTGTCAAGGATTACAAGATACAGGCCAGAGGCGGCAAAGGATTGTTGACTTACGATAAGAGCAAGTTCAACAAGACAGGCGAGCTGGTGGGAGCATTGGTGGTTGACGACGAGGATGAAGTGCTTCTGATAAATTCGGAAGGAACCATAATAAGGATAGCTGCTGCCGATATCTCCAAGCTGGGAAGAGCTACCCAGGGCGTGAAGATAATGAGGGCCGACGACGACGTCAACATCATTTCCATAGCCAAGGTCATAAGGGAAGATGAACATGAGATGGACGTCAAGCTGGCAATGAAGAAAAAGGCAGAAAAGAAAAAGGAAAAGGAAGAGTCAGAGCAGACTAAGATGAAGCTGTGACAGAAATATAAGGAGAGATTATGAAACGTGTTTTTTCGGGCGTGCAGCCCACGGGAAATATACATCTGGGAAATTATCTGGGAGCGCTGAAGCAGTTCGTGGAGCTGCAGGACGATAACGAGTGCATCTACTGTATCGTGGATCTCCACTCCATAACGGTTCCGCAGGATCCTAAGGAGCTGAGGAGCCACATTCTCGATGTGGCAGCTCTTTATCTTTCGGTTGGTATCGATCCTAAGAAGTCTATCGTCTTTGTCCAGTCTGATGTCAGTGGACATAGTGAATTGTCATGGATACTGACATGCAGCGCCTACACCGGCGAGCTTTCCAGGATGACTCAGTTCAAGGATAAGAGCAGAGGGAAGGAATCGGCTCCGGCAGGGCTTTTCATGTATCCTGTACTGATGGCTGCCGATATCCTCCTTTACGATACTGATATCGTTCCTGTAGGCAATGATCAGAAGCAGCACATAGAGCTGTGCAGAGATATCGCCATCAGGATAAATAACAAATACAAGAAGACATTCGTCGTTCCCGACGGACGCTTTCTCAAGGAGGGAGCCCGTATCATGGCACTGGACGACCCGACCAAAAAGATGAGCAAGAGCGCTGAGAATATCCACAGCAGGATATCACTGCTGGACGAGGATGGTAAGATAAAAAAGTCAATAATGCGCGCCACCACTGACTCCGACGGTGAGATAAGATTCGACCCGGAGAACAAGCCGGGCGTCAGCAACCTGCTGACCATATACAGCGTTCTCTCGGGGAAAAGTATCGATGATGTAGTGGCTTCTTTTGCAGGCAGCGGTTATGGCGATTTTAAGAAGGAGCTGGTGGAGATAACCAAGGAAGCTCTTCTTCCGATCAGGCAGAATTTCAGCGAGATCAGAGAATCCGATGAGCTGAAAGCAATCCTTCGCGACGGCGCCGAGAGAGCCGGAGCCATCGCCGAGAAGACCATGAAGCGAGTGAAGGATAACTTTGGACTTGGATTTTGATATGAGATCATAAAAATTCCGGCAGCACTTTAACGACTTTCTGGTAAAAATAACAGAGGGTGTCGCAAAAGCATCAAATCAGATGATTGAGCGGCACCCTCTGTTTTATATCGCTGTGTTCAGTCAATAGCGTTCATTGGATTTTAATAATCCTCGCTGAACAGCTCTGTTCCGGCAGCGTCTTCATATACGACTCTTACGGTGATATCGTCGATACCGGAACCTTCTTCAAGAGTATCTCCGATAGATTCGAAAGAGGAATCCATGGACTCCATGGCGTTCTCCAGTTCAGGCTTCATCAGCTCAACGGTAGCGGCGTCAAAGGTCTGGGGATAGGTGTAAGTGTAAGTAAGCGTGTTGCCAGTTACATCTACAGTCATTCCATTGGCAGACAGCGAATCGATGGTCGATTTGGCTTCTTCATCACTGTTTATGTATTCTTCCAGTGTTTCAGGGCCGCCGCAGCCGGCAAACATCACTGCCATAGCCAGAAGCAGTGAAACAACGATTCCCGATGTTAAGATCTTCTTTGCGATTTTCATGTCTTTTTCTCCTTCTTCATTCAATAAAGTGCTGTATATTTTAACGGCTGGATCTGTATGAAAAGACTGGTAAAGAAAACCAGTATGATGATCCGGTACGTTAAAAACTACTTTCGCTGGAGCTCCCTTACTCCGTCGACGATGATCTTTTCGACTTTATCATTCAGTTCTCTTTCCTCATCCCTGCTGAGATTTTTCGTCTCTATAGGCTCATGGACGATCACATCGATCCGGGCGCCCTTGAGATACCCTTCCTCTTCGAACATTTTGTAGCTGCCATTGATGGATATGGGAACTATGGGTACTCCCGGTTTAGTCGCCAGCTTCAGCGAACCCTTGTGGAACCTTCCGGGATCAGGCCCCATACTTCTGGTCCCTTCCGGAAAGATGACGAGAGAAAATCCCTGTTTCAGATATTCGATACCTTCGCTTATAGCCTTAAGAGAGGCCCTCGGATCGTTTCGTTTTATCAGGACACTTCTTATCCGTCTTATCCATTTCCCATAGAAAGGAAGATTGCCCAGATTTTCTTTCGCGACGAATGAAAACTGGAATTTCGTAAAGACGGAGAAATAAGTGAAAATATCAGCGTAACCCTGATGATTCCCTACCATCACTACAGGCCCGCTGTCCGGAAGATTTTCAATACCCTTTACATTTACCGAGCTGCCGAACATTTCCATGACCATCGGCCCCCAGCTGGAAGTGGCTTTGAGGATGAACTGACGTTCACGTTCAAAATCACCTGCCGCTCTGGCGGCTTCGATCTCCTTTTTATAGGGCTCCATGTATTTCAGGCAGTTTAAAAGTTTAAACGCGCCCGGAATGTTGGCAAATACTTTCATCGCGTTCCCCCGGCGGTCAAATCGAAAACATCTCTGTATTAATGGCCATATTATATCATAGTAAAGTAAAATATGATACAATAAAACGATATAAATAATGTAAAATGTAATGGATGGGAAAATGAAGGATAAAGAGATGAAAAGGAATACAGTCTCTGTAATGAGAATTACGATAAAAGTAGTCATGATACTGGCGTTCCTGGCGATTTGGGCGTCTGTCGCGGCGGGAATGACCGATGGTTTCGATGATAACGTCAGATTTTTTTTCTATGACATGAGGAGTGAAGGGCTTACGGCAGTCGCCAAAGTGATAACGTACTTAGGCAACTGGCAGTCTATCGTTATCCTCTGTCTGATATTGCTTATCGTGAAACCTACCAGGGTCAGATACGGCATTCCTGTTTCAGCTGGCGCTATATTCGTCACAGTACTCAACAGAATTATAAAGCTAATTGCAGAAAGACCCAGACCTGATGAGATGTATCATCTCATAGAGGAAGGGGGATTTTCCTTTGCCAGCGGGCATGCCATAACCAGTATGTTCGTCTATGGGATGCTGATCTATCTGGTGCGCACTAATGTCCGCAACAGGACAATTGCCAACGTACTGACGGTGGTGCTGCTGATACCGGCATTTTGTATAGGCATCAGCAGGATCTATCTGGGAGTGCATTATCCAACCGACGTACTGGCCGGATGGTGTCTGGGGATAGCAACCATCGTGGCAGCGGTGGAAATAACAGAAAGGGTAGAGAGCCGTAAAAAGAAAGGCGCGATAAGCAGTAGTGGAGATAAATAAAGTGGAGACAAATAAAGAACCGGCGGCCGTCCATAGACGGCTTTGCCGGTTTTCGGTATGGTAACGGATATCCGGGCTATGCCGGATAGTCTCGCAGCTATTTCGCGATTGCCGGCCTGTCGAAAAACAGGCTTTTGCCTGAAACGGAAAGAGGTATCCCGAAGCAGACTCTGACTTTTTCAGGAAAAGCATTTATACGAAGAGCTGCTTTGCCGGCCGAAAAGAGCACCCGGTTGTCGATGCGGTTGTCGGCAGCTATGGAGACAGCTGAGCCGATGGCTATGCCCAGATCGACAGTATTGAATGCGCAGTTGGCTCCCGCTTTGACGGTGGCGGCGCAATTTTCGAAACCACACAAGCCGCAGTTCTTAAGGCCGATAGGAGCGGCATTGATGCCGATAAGGACGATGCAGGGACATGCTTCCACGTTTTTTGCATCTCTGGTATAAAATTCCTCACCTGTTTCCGATGCGATTTCCCGCATGGCATCCGACAGCTTTTTTTTGTCATCTCCATCGAGTATGAGGACGTTGATGTTGTCTATTCCATGGCCTTTTGGCGCTGTGATGGCTGCGGTACACATCTTTTGAGCTACGCTCATGATGACATCATCGTTGATATTTTCTCTTTTGTAAATCATTCAAATACCTCCATATCATATAAAATCGAAAAATCACCGGTATCGGCAGTTTTACCGTCTGGCAGGAAGGAAACCGGTCAACCTTATTTCTTTCCATTTTTGGATGTTCCCAGAAGCCTTCGCTGTCTTTCCAAAAGTTCCATGAAGGCCTGCTTTTTTGTTTCTTCGTCACCAAAGTGCATGAAGGCATGAGGGGAATCGGTAATGGTTCGGGCGTTTTCCCATAGTTGAAGAGGAGTCATATTTTCGCCTGCGATGATCAGTTGGTGATCCGATATGAGCTGTCGTGACATTTCATCGTTGAGGACGCCGTCGCCGCAGTATATCACGACACCTCTTCCACTGTCGCCAGCTTCAGCAGCTCCTGTCAGTTTGACCAGCATTTCGTACTCTTTGTTCCTGTATTCGTGTTCCCCCATGATCATACATATGCGAAGGATGGAGCGTCCGTCGCTCCTTTCTATCTCATCGTCCAGGGACAGCAGGTCAAAGCCCTTTTCCATTGCCACCTGCTCCGCCGTCTCCTTTACAGGCGCACCGAAGAAGCCGGTGACGAATATTATGTCTTTTGCCATTTTCTATCCTTTCCATGAAGCGGTCCATATGACCGGAAAGCAGCTATGTGATAAGCCTTTATAAAACTTTTCGGATTTGGTATAATCAAGTAACTACACTTATAATACAACCAACGAGATAAAAAGAAAAGAGAGCACTACTATGAAAAACAAAGAAAAACCCACGTTGATAATAATGGCTGCGGGAATGGGTTCCCGATATGGAGGCCTGAAACAGGTGGACAGGATAACAGATGCCGGAGAGATAATATTGGATTTCTCCCTGTACGACGCTATGATGGCGGGATTCGGGAGAGCTGTCTTCGTCATCAAAGAAGAGCACCGGGATCTTTTCAGAGAGCTGGTGGATGACAGAGCCGGGCGGTTCATGAAAATAGAGTATGCCTATCAGAAGCTTGACGATATACCGGAAGGTGTGAAAATACCGGAAGGGAGAGAAAAGCCGTGGGGTACCGGTCATGCGGTATTGGCCTGCCGTCATTTGATAAAAGGGCCTTTTGCGGTGATAAATGCCGACGATTATTATGGCCCCGGCGGTTTCGCAGCGGTGTATGATTATCTGGCCGGTCATGAGGACGGAGATATGTACGATTATTGTATGGTGGGATATCAGCTGAAGAACACAGTTACTGAAAACGGACACGTGGCCAGAGGCGTCTGTGAGGCTGATGAAAAAGGTTATCTCAGGAAGGTCACCGAGAGGACAAAAATAATGAGAAGAGACGGGGCCATCGCCTATACGGAGGACGACGGGGAGAGCTGGACGGAGCTGGACGAAAACACTATCGTTTCCATGAACTTCTGGGGTTTTTCTCACAGCATGATGAAGGAACTGGAAAACGGATTGCCGGAGTTCTTTGAAAAAGAGGTACCGAAAAACCCGTTGAAAAGCGAATATTACCTTCCTGCTGCCGCCGACAGGCTGATACAGGAGGGGAAAGCAAGGGTAAAGATCCTGACTTCCCGAGACAGGTGGTATGGCGTGACATATAAGGAAGACCGGGAGGATGTGAAAAACGCCCTGGAATCCATGAAGGATAAGGGCATGTATCCTGAGAAATTGTGGAAATGAAAATGTTGTAAACACCTACTTCAGCTTTTCCAGCTCAGCATTGCGGTGTTGGCTGATGGTAGAATAGTATCTCACCATGTTGGCCGCCACTCTGTCGTCCCACGCTGTGCTGGCGGCGTATCTCCTGTTGACAGCGGAAATGGTCTTTCCTGAGTAGAGGCTGCCTCCGGGAGACAGATAGCTGTTGGCCAGTGTTCTGGAGACGACGTCTATGCCTTCAGCTTTTGATGAAAAACCGCTGGAACCAAAGCCGAACATGTTGTTGGGCCTGAAGCAAATAGTGCCGTTGGCACTTTCATGGGCGGCGATAGCCATGACGAATAAACAATTTATCCCATAATCCTGCTCAGCCTGATAAAAGGCTTCCTCCAGACCTGTGAGGCCGCCGGTGGTCACCAGCTCAAGATCCGATACGGTGACACCGCTGGGCTGACTTACATCCAGACTCATTATCTGTGATGTGGAATAAGAGGGGAAGGTTTCCCCTTCGATCACTCTGTTCACGGTAGATGTCCGCAGAGTCGACGCCAGATCCACATCGCTGGCAGATGCGGCCCCCTCTTTCGAAAGAGCGTTACTGGCAGCGGCCGCATCGGAGCGGATGTTCTCGACGGTGATGTAAAGACCTGTGGCGAAAAGCCCCGCCGATACGACAGCTGTGATGAGAACAATGAGTATTATCAGTCTGATATGACTTTTTCTGACTATATGTATATCGATTTTTTCTGTGATATTTTCCATATTTTAATTTTATCCTCTCGGTCATCGAGTTCAGCAGCCTGAGCTACTTGAAAATCATGAAATTCTAATATATTATAAATAATGTTGGAGAAAAAAACAACCGGCGGGATTCGGAGGTAATATGTATTTCGTAATGAAGATCATAGCCACCGTGGTCATCTCTGTCATGATGCAGGCGGGGACGGAAAGTATCGTTGCCACTACGCCTCGCGAAGCAGTGTTGGATTTCATGGAAGGCCTTGAGAACCGTGACACTTATGTCATGGAAAAATATATGGATGACAGTTATGTCAATTTCATCACCAATGTCCAGGGAGACGAGGCTGTTGTGGAGAGGATGAACGATGCGCTTTTCAGCGGCTTTACCTATAAGATAGAAGATATGGCCGTAAAGAACGATGTAGCTGTCGCCAAGGTGACCATCACCAGCTGTGACTTCAGCGGTGTGCTGGATGCCTATAATACGGTCTCCTATCAGTATGTTGTCGACAACCTCTACACAGATGAGATAGCTGATAAGGATTGGCTCAACGCTCAGTGTCTGGAGCTTTATGTGGAGCAGGTGGAGGAGGCAGCTGCCGTGGGAGCTACTATGGAGACTACTGTGTTCATTCCTATGGTGGACGACGGATTTTACGGATGGAACATAATAATGACCGACGGACTCATGAGCTCGGTGTTGGGAAATCTTCAGATACCAACAGGTCAGTAAAGGAGGTAAGAGGATAACATATCTTGGGGAAAATATCGGGAAATTGGGATTTGGTCTTATGAGACTCCCGAAGAAAGGTGAAAAAACAGATGTGGAGCAGACCAGTAAAATGGTAGATCTGTTCATGGAGGCGGGCTTCACATACTTTGATACGGCGTGGGCTTACGAAGGCAGTGAGGACGCTATACGACAGGCGCTGGTAGAAAGATACCCCAGGGAAAGCTATCAGCTGGCTACGAAAAATGCCGCGTGGATAAATTGTAAGACGAAGGAAGACGCGTTGGCTCAGTTCGATCTTTCATTGGAAAGGACGGGGGCCGGATATTTCGATTTCTATCTGCTTCATAACCTAGGGGAAGGCAGGAGCCATTATTTCGATGATTTTCAGATGTGGGACTGGATACAGGAAAAAAAGAAAGAAGGCCTGGTAAAGCATGCCGGGTTCTCCTTCCACTCCACACCGGAAGAGCTGGATGAGATACTGACGGCTCATCCTGAAGCGGAGTTCGTACAGCTCCAGATAAATTATGCCGACTGGGACAATCCGGCGGTACAGTCACGGGGCTGCTATGAAGTGGCCAGAAAACATGGAAAGCCTGTTATCATCATGGAACCGGTCAAAGGTGGGATGCTGGCTACGCCGCCGGAAGAAGTGACGCGCATATTCAAGGCGGCGGAACCTGACTCATCTGTCGCTTCCTGGGCTATAAGGTTCGCTGCTGATCTGGATGGAATAATCACCGTTCTCTCAGGTATGAGCAACGTGGAGCAGATGGAGGATAATCTCTCATTCATGAAGGATTTCAAAGCTCTGAACGACAGCCAGAAGGAGACGATAAAAGCAGCGCAGGAGGCCCTGGCCAGGATACCTCTGATCCCATGTACCACCTGTGATTACTGCGCGAAAGTCTGTCCTATGGATATCGGCATATCAGGCTCATTCACAGCCATGAATTACCTGACTCTCTATGGAGATAAAGCTGCCGCTCAGCATCAGGAGGACTGGCTGGTGAAGAGCCACGGGAGAAAACAGGCCAACGAGTGTATCAAATGCGGCAAGTGCGAGGAGGCATGTCCGCAGCATATAAAGATAAGAGACAATCTCGATAAGGTTTGTCGTGAACTGTTGTAATACAAAGTTTCTGTGTTCACCACAGCCGGGCGTACTGACGTCTCGTCCGGAAATTTTCCTTGCATTTGCGCCAAAGTGTTGTATAATATAAAGGTGTGTATTTTGCGCGTATCCTTGCGATAAGAACGCTTATCGCCATCAAGTCCATAAGGAGGTGAAAAAATGATAAACTACGAGGTAATGTTCATCATCGATCCTGCACTGGAGGACGACGCTAAGGAAGCTACGATAGAGGCTGTAAAAGGCATCATCGCTGCTGAAGGTGAAGTCGGCAACACAGATGTGTGGGGCATGAGAAAGCTCGCTTATCCTATCCAGAAGAAATCTGAAGGATATTACGTTGTTATCGAGTTCAAGGCAGAGCCTACTCTTCCAAAAGAGCTCGACAGAAGACTCAAGATTTCCGACAACGTGATGAGACACCTGATAATAAACAAAGATGAAAAATAGGAAGAGGGGTGTGGTATGAATAGTGTTGTGCTGATAGGGAGATTGACCAGAGACCCTGAAATAAGGTATATTTCCGAGAGCCAGATGGCTGTCGCCACTTTTACTGTCGCCATAGACAGACCGGTAAGATCGGGACAGGAGAAAAAGACAGATTTTCCGCGAGTGACCGTATTCGGCCGACAAGCTGAGAACTGTGAGAGATTTTTGGCTAAAGGAAGACTCGTAGGTGTCCAGGGAAGGATACAGACGGGAAGCTATACCAATAAAGACGGCGTCACAGTATATACTACCGATGTTGTCGCCGACAGAGTTGAGTTTCTGGAATGGGGAGACAGGAACGAAAGAGCCGGGGGCGGATACCAGAATCAGGGACGCAGCCAGCAGCCTTCAAAACAGGAACCTGCCGACAGAGATATGGGCGTTCCGGAAGGTTTCCAGGCCCTTCAGGACGACGACATCCCATTTTAAGAGACCCCGCGCCGGATGACCGGTGCAGATGCCTTTATACCGCCTGCGGGGCGGTAAATACTGAGAAAGGAGATTTATCATGGATAATAAGAGACGCGGTGGCATGCGAAGAAAGAAAGTTTGCCAGTTCTGCGCTGATAAGACCGAGACCATAGATTATAAAGACGTCGAAAAGCTCAAGAAGTATGTGACTGAAAGAGGAAAGATACTTCCTAAGAGGATCACAGGAACATGTGCGATCCACCAGAGAGAAGTCACCAAGGCTATCAAGAGGGCTAGGATCGTGGCACTTCTGCCTTACACAGCTGACTAGGCGGAGCAGGACGGGAAGAGGGAATACAGGCCGGGATAAAGATGACCGGTCGCATGCGACCCGTCGTTTTCAGAAGAGATCAGAAAGCAACCAGGAACTTTTGAACCTGGTTGCTTTTGCATGTTAAAAGGGTGAGGATGACTGCGTCAAATGACTGTATCGGTAATGAGACAGCAGGAAAGTTAGAAAAAAGCATAAAAAAAGGACAAAGAGGTCGATGTATGGTATAATAACAGATAAGTATAAGTATTTTTAGGAGAAAACAGATGTACTTGTTGTTGATATATTTTTTGATATTGGTGGTGCCGGTGGCAGTGATGCCGCGATACATAAAATCAGGGAGCGCATCGCCGTACAGGATCGTCCTCTACGGAACCATTGGAACGGCCGCGGCCATAGTGATAGTCTTCATGGCTGCGTCTATGTCAGGACAAGGGATATTTGCTCAGATAAGCGGCATGATAGAGACTATGGCAGCTGAGCTGGCCAAAAATCCTATGGTGGCGGAAACGCTGGGGATGGCTTCTGCCAGTCAGGCGGAGAGGACGAAGATGCTGACTCAGCTGTACGACAATGTCTTCGCCGTGATGCCGGCATGTCTGATGATACTGGGGCTGGTCGTCTCATATGTGGAATATATCATCATTTCCAGGATAATGGCCAGACGCTTCCAGGTAAAGAGGATGCCTAAGTTCAGAGAGTTTTCATGGCCGGGCAGTGCATTCATGGGTGTCATGGGAATGTATCTCATCTCGTGGGTGCTGACGGCAACGGGAGTATTCGCTGATAACATGGTCTACATGAACATGGACATGCTGTTCAATTTCGTGTTTTCCATCCAGGGTGTATCAGTAGTACTCATGTTCTGTCATATGAAGCGAGTGCCTAAAGCCGCAGGCGTAGTCATCGCTGTCGTGATGTGGATGATATACGTCGGAAGGATGGCGTTGTTGATAATAGGCATGTTCGATCTGATACTCGGTCTCAAGCGAAGGATAAAGGGAAGATAAAAAAGAGGCGGGCCATGTAGCGGTACCGCGGTAATGGACGATTCGGGAGAGGATACTATGTACGTTGGGAGAATAGAAAAACTGTTGACGCACTACTCGATGGTGCCTATGTGTATAATCAATTCCTTCGGAAAGGTCACCAGAGCAAACAAAAAGATAGCTGACGTGTTCAAGTACGACGGTATCGTGGACAACGATATTTTTGTGCTGACAGGGATAAAGCTGCCGGAAGTAATGGCGGCTACGAAGGAAAAACGGACGCTGTTCCTGAAGAAAAACGGCAAAGCCTTCAAAATACTCACATCCTTCATAGGAGAAGGAGACACGGCGTCCATAGTGATGAGCTTTATCGACATGACATCCTTTGAGAATCTCAAGGATCTCTACAATGAGGAAAAACCTTGCATCGCGCTGATAAATGTAGACAATCTGGAGGAAATGACGCCCAGCGGTATGGAAGAAAGCGAGATGGAAGTCTCCACAGAGGTGGATAAGCTCATAAGGAACTGGAGCGCCAAAATGGGCGCAGCCATATCCAGGTACAAAGAACACATGTATGAGATGCTGCTGACCCACAAGAATTACAGGGAACTGGTGGAGAGCAAGTTCGATATCCTGGATGAGGTCAGGAAAATAGAGACAGATATGGATTTTCCGGTGACCCTCAGTATAGGTATAGGCATAGGCGGCAAGACCATCGCCGAGAGTGAGGACTATGCTCAGGACGCTCTCAATCTGGCCCTTGGCCGGGGCGGCGACCAGGCGGTAGTCAGGAACGTGAAGAATTTCGAATATTACGGAGGCAAATCTCAGAGCGTCGAAAAAGGCTATAAGGGAAAATCCAGGGTCATCGCCCATGCCATCAAGCTTCTGATGACTCAGTCTTCGAAAATTTTCATAATGGGTCATGGCAATCCGGACATGGACTGTTTCGGCGCGGCGCTGGGCATCCACAGGATAGCCAGATCTATCGGCAAGGAGACTTATATCGTTCTCAACGGCTACAACAGTACCATGGATGATCTGGTAAAGGATGCCAAGGAGACGGAAGAATATGAATTCGTCAACAGCGACAAGGCCCTGACGCTGGCCGATGAGAACGCGCTGGCGGTGGTGGTGGACACTCACAGGCCTACATTGGTGGAATCTCTGGCGCTGTTGGAAAAGATAAACAGGACGGTCATCATAGATCATCACAGGAGGACAGAAGGGGCCCTTCCCAATACGCTTCTGTCCTACATGGAATCTTACGCTTCCTCGGCCTCTGAGCTGGTCTCGGAGATTGTACAGTACGCCTGCGACAAGAAGGTTCTGAGCAAATTCGAAGCCGACGCTTTGCTGGCCGGCATCATGGTGGATACCAACAGGTTCGCGGTGAAGGCGGGAGTAAGGACTTTTGAGGCGGCAGCATGGCTAAAGAGAGCAGGCGCCGACCTGGAAAATGTCAGGAGGTATTTTCAGATCAATGCGGACAGCTTCAAGATAAGAGCCCAGTGTATAGCCAACGCTCAGTTCCTGGAAGGCGGCATCGTCATGTCGGTGTGCCCGGGCTGTGTCCCGGATGCCCAGATAGTAAATTCCCAGGTGGCGGACGAGCTGCTGACTGTGAAGGGGATAAAAGCCAGCTTCGTGGCAGGGAAGAACCAGCAGGGAATGACGGTGGTGAGCGCCAGATCCCTGGGAGATGTCAACGTTCAATTGATAATGGAAAAGTTTGGCGGCGGAGGTCATTTCAACACCGCCGGAGCCCAGTCAGAACTTTCGCCGGAAGATATGCTGGCGAAGATAAGAGAAGAACTGGGAGACAGGAATTCGTGAAAACTTCACAATAGGAGGTTAAAATAATGATAGTGATATTGACAAAGGATGTTAAGGGAACCGGCAAAGCCGGTGAAGTCGTAAAGGTAAGCGACGGTTACGCCAGAAATATGCTTATCCCTAAAGGGATGGCCAAAGAAGCGACGGAAGGCAATATAAGGAATCTGGAAAAGCAGAAAGCTATTGCCGCAGAGAAGCACGAGGAGCAGAAGGCTGCAGCTCAGGATCAGGCCAAGATCCTGGAAAAAATAACGCTGGAGATAAAGACCAAAGGCGGCGATTCGGGAAAACTTTTCGGATCCATAACGTCCAAGGATATAGCTGACGCGCTGCTGAAGCAGGAAGATATCAAAGTCGACAAGAAGAAGATAGACCTGGGCAGTCCTATCAAACAGGCAGGAGAAACGCAGGTAACTGTCAAGCTTTTCCCGGAGGTGACCGCTGTTCTCAAGGTCAATGTGACCGTTTGATTTGACGGAGGATGAGTATGGAAGAGAGGATACCTCCTCACAGCATAGAAGCGGAAAAATCTGTGTTGGGAGCCGCGCTGCTTTCCAAGGACGCGCTCCTGGACGTGGTGGAGATAGTAAAGGCTGGCGATTTTTACGACAGCAACCATAGGGAAATATTCGAGGCTATCCAGGATCTCTACAGGCGAAGCGCTCCGGTGGACGCGTTGACCGTGTCGGAGGAGCTGAAAAAGAGAAACAGCCTGGAGATGGTCGGAGGCAGAGCCTATATCGCCTCCCTTTCGTCGGGAACGCCGACTACCAGCAATGCGACAGAGTACGCTAAGATAGTGGTGGAAAGCGCGGCGATCAGGAGGCTTATCAGCACGGCTGACGATATAGTCACCAAAGGTTATGAAAGCTCCATGGACGCCGGGCAGATGCTGGACTACGCGGAGCGGGGGATATTCGAGATATCCCAGTCCAGGCAGAAGGGACAGTACGCCCACATCAAGGACGTACTGCTGGAAAACATAGAGATAATAGACAGAGCATCTAAGATGGACGGCGGACTTACAGGCATAACCACCGGTTTTAAATATCTGGACAGTATGACATCAGGGCTGCAGCGCTCGGATCTGATAATACTGGCAGCCAGGCCGGCTATGGGAAAGACAGCCTTCGCCCTTTCTCTGGCCCTCAACGCGGCAGTCAAAGGCGGTGCGTCGGTGATGGTCTTCAGCCTGGAGATGTCCAAGGAACAGCTGGGACAGCGTCTCCTTTCCATGGAGTCGAAGGTGTCCATGCAGAACCTCAAGACAGGCAGGCTGGAGAGACGTGACTGGGATGACATAAATATCGCCCTGGATGTATTGTCAAAAGCCAATATACATATCGACGATACGGCAGGTATAAACATCATGGAGATGAAGAGCAAGTGCAGGAGACTCAAGGGCGAAGAAGGACTTGACCTGGTGGTCATAGATTATCTGCAGCTGATGACTCCTGAGGGAAGAGCTGATTCCAGGACCCAGGAGATATCGGTCATCTCACGAAATCTGAAGCTGCTGGCCAGGGAGCTGGATTGTCCCGTACTGGTGCTTTCACAGCTTTCGAGAGCGCCGGAAACCAGGACCGACCACAGGCCGATGCTTTCGGACCTGAGAGAATCCGGTTCCATAGAGCAGGACGCCGATATCGTCATATTCCTTTACAGAGACGAGTATTACAACGAGGACACTGAGTCTCCGGGCGAGTGTGAAGTCATCGTCGCAAAGCAGAGAAGTGGTCCGACAGGCACCGTCAAGGTCACATGGCTCGACAAGCTGACTAAATTCGTGGACGGGATGGGCGGCGGCAATATCCCCGAATTCTGAGCAGGAGGTGATGGGGAGGAAAGATGAGCTTTAAAAAAGAAAAGATAAACGATCTGTTTCTCCTCGATACCAGTGTGGAGAATATATTCATAAACGAATATATGGCTTCTGCCCCGGGAGATTTCGTCAAGGTCTATATGTTTGCCCGAATGTATGCGGGCCAGGACACGGAGATATCTGACGAGGAGATCGCGAAACATCTGGGCATAGATCATGAGGATGTGCTTAAAGCGTGGACATACTGGGAGCGTCTGGGAGTCATAAGAAAAATAAGGAAGGATCCGGAGGACAAATTCCGTTACGATATAGAGTTCATCAGTCTGAGGGAGCAGCTCTACGGTGAGAAAACGAAAAAGAAGAGTTTCTCACAGGCTGATACATTGCCGGCTCTCATGTCGGACAAGGAGATACAGAACATGTTCTCGGAGATCGAGAAGATCGTCGGTAAAGTAGTCAGCGGTACCGAGATGATGGAAATAACATCGCTCATGAATGATTTCAATGTGCCGCCGGATCTGATGGTCTACGGTTACTCATTTTGCGCCAAAAAAAAGAAGAAAAACGTGAAATATGTGATGGCAGTCATCAGAGGATGGATAGAAGACGGACTTCGCGATGTGGAAGCCGTGGAGAAATACCTGAGCGAGAGAGACAAGAAGCATCATCTGTACAGACGGGTGTTCCAGGCTCTGGGATTCGCCAGGAATGCCACGGAGGAGGAAAAGCGTATCATGGACACATGGTTCGATACGATGGGCTTTTCCCTGGAAAAGGTGCTGAGCGCCTGCAGCAGGACGGCAGGTATCAACAGTCCTAACATCAATTATGTCAATAAGATACTGGTAAGCTGGCATGAGGAGCAGCAGAGCGGGAAATCAGGGAAGAACGACGGTCAGCTGTCGGCCGGCGATATAAAGAAATATTATGAAGCGCTCGTCCGCAGAGAAGAAGAGGAAGCGGACGCCAGGCGCGCTCAGGTATATGAGAAGGTGCCGAGGATAAAGGAAATAGAAGAAGAGATCTCGGCCCGGAGCAAGGAACTTTCAAAGGTGATAATCTCCGACAGGGTAGATGGAGATAAAGTTATGGAGAAAATAAGGAGCAGACTGGACGCCCTCAATATGGAAAAAGCGTTCCTGCTCACCGACAATGGATTCGAAATGGATTTTATGGATGTAAAATACAGGTGTCCTAAATGCAAGGACACCGGAATTCTTGAAACGGGAGAAAGATGTCAATGTTTTCAGGAGATAACAAAGGAAAAAATACAGTCGATAAACCAGTGACACCGCATCAGGAAAACGACGTGGAACCCGTCACGCGCGATACCATCAGCAAAGAAGAGCTGATGGCCCAGAACGAGGATGCCAGAAAGATATTTGAAGATATCAGGAGCCTCAGGGAAAGCGTGGAGGCGTTGAAGGGCGAGGATATGGATGTCCTCGCTGACTCAGAGCCAAGGCAGGAACCGGCCAAAGACCTGATCATAGAGGATTCCGACGAGATATTGGCAGCCAAGCAGGCTATAATAGAACAGGCCAGGAAGGATGCTGAGGAGGAGCGGCGGAAGAAGGAAGAAGCGCGCCGGAAAGAGCTGGCGCAGATGCAGGCGCGTCAGGAAGTCCTGGAGGCGCAGAAGAGAGCGGCTCTCATCGAAGAAGAGGCCGAGCGAAAGCGCAGGCAGGCGGCTGAAGCCGAGAGGAGAGCTAAGGCGATATCGAGAAAGCAGGCTCTCGATGCCATGGAGGCGGAGCTGCAGGCAAAGAATGAGGAACTGGCCAGGGAAGAGGCGGCTACTCGTGAGACATCCGGCTCGACCGGTCAGCAGGCCGGAATTGGCGGCAGTCGATCCGCCGACGACCGCAGGGAGGCTACACCTGAGGAAAAGCAGGCTTTTTTCAATGAACAACCCGAAGACAGCGATGTCCGTGAAAAGACAGCTGTACCTTCCCAGGAGGTGATGCGCGATCTGGAGGATGCCAAGCAGGAGTTGCTGATGGCGCAGAAACAGCAGGGCGAGGTGCTGGGCGCTATATCTCAGATAGCCGAGGAGCGCACCGGGAAGCTGGCCGAGGAACAGCAGAAGAAGCTGGATCAGCAGCAGACCATGCTCAGAGAAGAGCAGGAGAAGCTGCAACAGCTGTTGGAGGCTCACAGGAACGAACGGCTGGAAAGAGCGGAACGGGAGAAGGCCGAGCGGGAGCTGAAAGAGCAGCGGGCTAAGGTGGAACGTCTTCTCAAAGAGGAACGGGCAAGAGCAGCCAGGGAAGAAAAGCTGGCCAGAGCCAGGAAAAAGCGGGAAGAGAAGCTCCACCGCGCTGAAGAGAAAGAACGTCAGAAACGGGCGAAGAGGGAAGCGGCCGAGAAGGCCAGGCTGGAGCGGGAACAGCTCAAGCAGAAGAGCATTGCCGATGCTGAGCTTGGCGGCGGTGTCGTCAACGTCAAAGGCGTCAAGATAAATACCAAGATAAAAGATACACTTTCGGTATCTCTCAAGGATTTCATCGGGCTGGCAGACAGGCAGGAGAGAAAAGAATCTTCCGAAGAAAAAGCGCAGCAGATGAAGGAAGAACGGGAAAAGAGAAGAGAAGAGGCCAGAGAGGCCGTCGAGCTTTCCGTGAAGCAGAAGCTGGATGAATATGAGAAGAGCAACTTCGGGAAAAAGATGAGATCTTTCAAGGATTTCTGCGAAAAGCATAAGGTCTCACTGCTCACATCCTTTTCTATTTTCATAATGCTGCTGGTAGGCGTCGCCGGCGTATTCAATTACTATACGGCCTACGCCTATTCGTATAACGGACAGAGACTGGGACTTGTCAAGGAAAAGGATGACGTCCTCAGGATAACGGATCTGGTCCAGAGCGCTCTTACAGAAGATAAAAACGTGGACGTGGTCATGGACGATATAGAGTTCGAGCGGGTATCGGCTCTTGGAGATGCTGAGATAGACAGCTCCGAAGACGTGCTCAAGAGATTGTCCTATATGGGAAATCTCAATGTCAAGGCTTACGGTATCTACGTTAACGGCGAAAAAGTCGGAGCGGTGGAGAATAAGGACGCCGCGGCCCAGGTGCTGCAGGATATCAAGGACAGGTACAGCAGCGGACGCGAAGGCGCTGAGGTGGAAGAAGCCGTTTTCATAGAGAATGTGGATATCAGGAGGAGCAACACCGATCTGGAAGACGTCCTGTCGGAAAAGGAAATGGTGGAAAAGCTCTGCACCAGCGGTGAAAAAGAAGTCAAACACCAGGTGGCGGCAGGCGAGACGCTGGCGGATATCGCCAAGCTCTATTCGGTTACGGAGGAACAGCTCCTTGAGGAAAACCCTGACATCGATCAGACCAAGCTTGAGGTAGGAAGCGTGATAACCTTCCATCAGACAGCACCGATACTGACTGTCAGGATAACGGAACAGGTCACTTACGAGCAGGAGATACCATATGAGACCGAGGAGCGAGATGATCCCGACATGTACCAGGGAGATTCGGAGACAAGCCAGCAGGGAGAAAACGGCCTGGAAGAAGTGACCTCGAGAATAGTTCTGGTCAACGGTGAACAGGTGGAAGAAACACCATTGGTCACCACGGTCAAGAAGGAGGCCGTTTCTGAGATCATCATGGTAGGCTCCAAGGAGAGACCGCCTTCGGTAGGGTCCGGCAACTATATCTGGCCGCTTTCGGGCGGATATACTCTCACCTCCAATTTTGGAGGAAGATGGGGAAGAGCTCATGAAGGTATAGACCTGGGAGTATCGGTAGGAGCCGATGTGCTGGCTGCCGACGGAGGTATCGTTACATATGCGGGATACAGCGGTGCGTACGGATACTTAGTCATCATAGATCATCAGAATGGCATGGAGACCAGGTATGCTCACAACAGTTCTCTTCTGGTAAGTGAAGGGGACGAGGTGTTCCAGGGGATGCATATAGCTGAATCAGGAAACTCCGGCAGGAGTACAGGACCGCATCTCCACTTTGAGATAAGGGTCAACGGAGTGGCGAAGGATCCGCTCAATTATCTGCCATAGCAGAAGAGCTGCGGAGGATGCTGCCGTGTCGACAGAAGAAAAGCTGTCGACACGGCAGTTTTTGATTGGATAGCTTAAATGGTTCTAAGGGCAGGCCGATCCCAATATATTTTATCGTACAGCGATATTTGCGAGAAGGAGGTAGGCCTTGTGGAAAACCATTCAGTGACCATCGAAAACAGAGAGACATTAACAGTGACGGACATAAAGGAGATAGACAGCTTCGATGAGGAAGAAGTCAGAGCTACGCTGGTGAGCGGGGCTATGATAATAAGAGGGAAGAAGCTCCATATCCGTATGCTGGACCTGGACTCGGGCCGGGCAGTGATCGTAGGCATCATCGATTCGCTGATGTATGTCAAGGTCAGGGAAAAAGGCGAGAAGGGATTTTTCGCCAGGCTCATGAAGTGATGGGAGGACTTTCGGAGCTGATAACGCGCCAGGCTGAGACCCTGGCGGTAATGTTCTGCGGAGGTGTTTTCACGGAAAGCTTATGGCAAGCCAGGAAACTCCTGCAGCTCAAAACAGGCAGCAGATTCCTGAGGGCTGTGGGGGAAATCGGATTTTGGATCTCTTCAGCGGCAGTTATCTCCGCGTTCCTGTATTACTGCGCTTTTGGGAAGATATCGTTCCACGCCCTTTTGGGCTTTTGGGCAGGTCTCTTGTTGTGGAAAAAAATCTGCTGTGTTATAATCAGACCATGGGTAAAAGACGACGCAGCAAAGAATTCAAAAATAACAGCCAGGTCATCGATATGGAGCAGGCCAGGGCGCAGAGGCTGGAAAAGAGAAGGGCGGAGAGGCAGCGGGAAGAGAAGAAGGCTCAGGAAGCTGCCCGACGCAAGACGAGAGGAAAAATGGCTATCAGAAGAAGCCGCAACAGACGGCGACTGATGATAGGCATTGTTGTTATGGTCATAATCGGACTCATTTCATTTTCCGTGATAAATATAATTTCCCTCAAGAGGGAACAGCATGATATGGAACAGCAGAAGCAGGAACTGGAGGAAGAGAAGGAACAGCTGAGCAAGGAGCTGGAGAACGCGGGCGATCTGCAGAATCTGGAGGAACAGGCCAGGGATCAGCTGCGGCTCATAAAGCCAGGTGAAAAGATCTATATATTCCCGGAGGAGATAACTCAGACGGAGGAGACCACAGAGGCGGAGGAATAGAGCGTCATGGCTGATGAAATGCGTGTCAGGGAGATAATCGTCGTGGAAGGGCGCGATGATACGGCGGCCATCAAAAAAAGTGTTGATGCCGTCACAATAGAAACACATGGGTATGGTATAACAGAAAGAACCTGGAAACTGATAGAAAAAGCGTACGCCGAAAAGGGGATCATAATCTTCACCGATCCGGATCACGCAGGACAGCAGATAAGGAAAAGGCTGCTGCAGCGGTTTCCCAAAGCCAAGGAAGCGTTCCTCGACAGGAGCGACGCGGAAAAGGCCGGAGATATAGGAATAGAAAACGCGACCAGCGAAGCCATAAGGGCGGCTCTCGAGAAAGCTCACTGCGTCGTTGAAAAGGATCAGGGGGAACCGCGTTTCACCATGGAGGATATGGTGGACTCCGGACTTGTGGGACAAGCGGATTCAGCCCTCAGGCGGCAGTCAGTGGGAAAAGCGCTGGGAATAGGATATGGCAACGGCAAAAGCTTCCTGCAAAAGCTGAATAAATTCGGCATCACTGCGGAAGAGCTTTATAAGGCCATTGGAGATCACAGATGAAACTTCATGAACCATCTACGATACGAGATATAAAAGACCGATACGATTTCAGACTTTCCAAGAGCCTGGGACAGAATTTCATAACCGATAGGAACGTTATCATGAGGATCGTCGACGGAGCGGATATAAGCCCTGAGGATCTGGTCATCGAGATAGGTCCCGGCATCGGTGTGCTGACAGCGGCAGCTGCCGAGAGAGCGGCCAGGGTCGTGGCTGTGGAAATAGACCGTAAACTTATCCCCATATTGGAGGAGACGCTGATCGGGTATCGAAATATCAGGGTGATAAATCAGGATATAATGAAGACCGACATAAATGAAATAATCGAAGAAGAAAGACACGCGGAGACTTTCAGGGGTGATGTGAAGATAATCGGCAACCTGCCTTACTATATTACCACACCTATCATCATGGGCATACTGGAAAAGGGCGTAAAAGCTGAAAGTATAACCATAATGATGCAGAAGGAGGTGGCTGACAGGATAAAGGCATCTCCTGGCGGCAAGGTATACGGGGCGCTGTCGGTAGCAGTGCAGTATTACTGCACTGTGGAGGATATCGCTTCCGTACCCAGGGATGTATTCATTCCGCAGCCCAAGGTGGATTCAGCTGTGCTGAGACTCCGCCTGAGACAGGAGAGCCCTGTGGAGCTGACGGATAAGGCGGTCTTTTTTTCCTGCATAAAACATGGTTTTGGACAGAGAAGGAAGACGCTCCACAATTCCCTTACGGGAGTCGGAGGGCTTTCCAAGGAGCAGGTCGGACGCGTGCTGGAAGAAGCGGGGATAGACCCCGGCAGAAGGGCCGAGACCCTGGATATGGAAGAATTCGCTGCTATTGCCAACGGCGTAGCGGCTTGCTGCGGGAGATAAACAAAAATGGAAAAAATCAAGGATTTCTGCAATAAATATCTTAAGAATTACATAGTGTTGCTTTTTGCGGTAGCTGTATTTTTGAATCTCGTGATAGAAACGCTGGCGAGACACTCGCTCATTGAATCT
This sequence comes from uncultured Eubacterium sp., assembly GCA_900543485.1. Classification (GTDB taxonomy): domain Bacteria; phylum Bacillota; class Clostridia; order Peptostreptococcales; family Anaerovoracaceae; genus Lentihominibacter; species Lentihominibacter excrementipullorum. The sequence goes on from UQRM01000001.1 coordinate 120,145, forward strand.
GTATCCTTCCTGATACACAGCCCACTGGTATTTCTCTGTAACGTGCTGCTGATATGGGCTGTCTTGTCTCCTGCGCTGCTGTTCAGGAGAAGGATATTCGCCATGTGCATGCTTTCTCTCATATGGCTGGCGCTGGGTATCACCAACGGAGTGATCCTTTCCAACAGGATGACGCCGTTTACTATCTATGACCTAAGCAGCCTTCAGGATGGTTTGTCCATCGTTTCCAATTATTTTTCCGTGACGACGATGGTAATAGCCGTAGCGGCGGCGGTGGCGCTGGTCATCGCTATCATAATCCTGTTCCGTAAGGCGCCGAAGATGAAGGAAAAAGTCAATTACAGGAGGGCGGCCGCAGCGATCGTCATAATCGCGGTCGGTACCTTCGGGGTATTCCAGCTGGCTATCAGAGGCGGCGTGCTGGACACTTTCTTCGGCAATCTGGCTTACGGCTACAGCGACAACGGTGTGCCTTACTGTTTTCTGGTGACCTGGATGGATCAGGGGATAGATAAGCCGTCCAACTATTCGGCTGATATGATAGAGAGCATATTCTATGACGGAGAACTGGGGGATGACGGTATATACACCCCTGGAGAGGACGACGATACAGATGTGGAGAACACGCCTAACATCCTGTTCCTGCAGCTGGAGTCCTTCATGGATCCGACACTGGTGGAGGGCCTGGAATATTCCAAAGATCCTATACCTAATTACAGAAAGCTGATGGAGGAATATTCCTCGGGATATCTCACAGTACCTGCTGTGGGAGCCGGTACGGCCAATGTGGAATTCGAAGTGATGACGGGTATAAGCGCCAGATTTTTCGGGCCTGGCGAATACCCTTATAAGAATATACTCAGGGAAACGACAGTAGAATCTACGCCTAATGATCTGAAACTGCTGGGCTATTCCTCCCATGCCATACATAATCACAGAGGTGCCTTTTACGGCAGAAACAAGGTGTTTTCCAATATGGGATTCGATACTTTCACATGTCTGGAATACATGAACAACGTGACCAAGACGCCGAGGAACTGGGCTAAAGACGGTATTCTGACAGAACAGATCATGGATGCTCTGGAGAGCACTGACGGGAAGGACTATATCTACACTATTTCCGTTCAGGGACACGGCAAATATCCTACGGAGCAGGTGATAGAGGATCCTGCCATCACCGTGACCAAGGCGGAAACGGAAGAGCAGCGCTGGACTTACGAATACTATGTCAACCAGGTATATGAAATGGATCTGTTCGTCAAGGAACTGACCGATACGCTGGCCAGCTATGACGAGGACGTGATACTCGTCATGTACGGGGATCACCTGCCTGCATTGGATATGACGGAAGAGACCATGAAGAACGGATCCATATATCAGACTCAGTATATAATATGGAATAATTTCGGCATGGAAAAGGAAGACAAAGATCTTAACGCTTATGAACTGACTGCCGAGGTCCTGGACAGACTGGGGATCTCTGTGGGGATGATGAACAAATACCAGCAGAACTACAAGGGAGAAGAAAATTATCTGACTAACCTGGAAGCGCTGGCGTACGATATGCTCTATGGAGAACATTACATCTACGGAGGCAAAAACCCGTATGAAGCAACGGATCTTCAGATGGGCGTCAAGAAGATAAAGATAGATGAGATCGTCGAGATAGGCGACAATTACTACATCAAAGGACAGAACTTCACTGAATACAGTAAAGTATCGCTGGATGGCGAGATACTGGACACTGTATATCTCGGCCCTACCATCCTGGCATTGAAGGACAAGGTGGATCCGGAGGATGTGTCCAGGATGAAAGTCAGCCAGGTAGAGAAGAACAGCGAGATCCTCAGTACAACTGAGTAGTGTACAGGAACGATCATGATCCCGGCTGTATGATCGTCGGTCGATCGCAGAGCCGGAAGTGTGGAGGAACAATATATGGAAACGATAAAAGTGCTTGCGATAAATACCAGCCCTCGAAAAGGACGAAACACGGAGCAGCTGCTGGATGAGATACTGGCAGGCTGCCGTTCCTTCGGAGATGAGGGAAGCCTTTCGGTGGAGACGAAGCTGACAGGCGTCTGTCAGGCAGACCCGGAGGATTTCAAGCTGTGCCGGGGCTGCTGGGCCTGTGCCAAGACGGGGAAATGTGTGTGCGGCGACGATTTCATCAAGAGGATCTACGACGATATCGCCCGATCTGATGTCGTCGTATGGGGCGTGCCGGTCTACTTCTACAGCGTGCCGGCTCAGTGTAAGGCTATAATGGACAGAGCGCTGGCATACATGCCCGTGGGAAACGGTAAGGTATCAGCCACCGGACTGACCTGCGGCAGCGCCGGAGTGTTGAGCACGCTGCAGGCCATGCAGAGCTTCTATAGCTGTAACGACTTCGTCGACACCGGATGGGTAGCTACTTACGGCAAGACGAAGGATAAAGAGAAGGGAAAAGAAGTAGCCTTTGATCTGGGACGCAAAGCCGTCAGGATGGCAGCCATCCTCAAAGCTGCCAGGGAAAAGGCGGAAGAGGACGGAGACGAAGCACTGCTGAAAGACCTGGAGCATACCAACCACTTCGCTTACGGGACCCATACCTTTTAAGAACGATCGAATCGAATAATAGGGGCTGTCGCACAGCTGACCAAATCAGGTCAGCTGCAGCGACAGCCCCATTTTTTGTCTTGACCGTGGTGCTCTCTGTTATGACAGTGACATATCATTCTTAAATATTTTTCTATATTTTTCCATGTAAATTATTGACATAAAGCCCGTGCTGTGCTATTTTTCAAATATGGTAATATATTCCATATTGCGGCCGCGGATGCAGCAGTATATAATGAAAGGAGAATCGAAATTGAAGATAGAAAAATGTGAATTGAAGGATCTCGATTTGCTGGACAGATTCCTGTTTGCAGAGGCCATCGAGGATCCTGAAACGATGGAATTGATATTGGAAATAATCCTGGGCAGGGAGGTCATTCTCAGACATCTTCCTCATGCGGAAAAAGAACAGAGACGATTCCTCTGGAGCAAGCAAGTGAAACTTGACGTATGGGCCAAGGATGTGGATGATGTTGTCTACGATACTGAGGTTCAGAAGCGAGACACCAAAGACTTACCGAAGAGAAGCAGACTTTACAACAGCATGATAGACAGCAATTTGTTGCCGCCGGGGACACTGAGCTACATTCCTCTCAACGATGTATACGTTATTATGATAATGCCTTTCGACTTGTTCGGTAAAGGACTGTATAAGTATACATTCAATATGAGGTGTAAGGAAGTGCCGGGTATGGAGCTGGAGGATGGAGCCACCAGAATATTCCTCAACACGAGAGGGACGAATCCCGAGGGAGTAAGCGAAGAACTCATCGAGCTGCTGGAATACTTCGAGCACTCCACAGCTGAAACGGCAAGCAGAGCGGGAAGCGAGAGGATAGCGAGACTCCACGAGAAGATTTCCGATATCAAAGCCAGTGAAGAGATCGGGGTGAAGTTTATGAACGCGTGGGAAGAAAAGCTGCTGGACAGGCAGGACGGATATGAGGAAGGCCTGAAAGACGGTAAGGAAGAGGGGCTTTTAGCTGGTCGTAAGGAAGGACTCAAAGAAGGTCTGGCGGCCGGTGAAAAGAAAGGCCATAGGAAAATCGCTGCCAGGATGAAAGCCAAGGGCATGGATCTGACAGAGATTGCAGAGCTGACAGGACTTGAGATTTCACAGCTGGAGAAACTGTAAAACCATATTACAGTGGGGATTTATGCGGTTCTCGCAGTTCATTCCTCCACATACCACTCTATAACGTTTATATTGCCTCCCGTGACCCTGGCCACCACGTGGAGGCTTTTTTCTGTGTAAAAGCTTCTGTCAGCTGTGTCAGCCACATCGGTTCCTGCCTCGATAGCCACACTGAAGGAGAAGACTCCGCCGTTGTGGGAGATAGTTATCTCATCGTCGCCGCTGTCGTATTTCAGCTCGCCGTTCTCATCGGTCAGGGAGACACCGTCGTCAGCTGCCAGGATCGCCAGAATTTCCGTGGCAGTGGTTTCAGCGGCGTAATACCTGGTACAGTCATCCGCGTTTTCGTTGGCGGCAGCCAGCTTTTCAGACGACGAACCGAAGACTGCCGCTGAGAAACAGGCCATGGCGAAAACGATGAACATGACGGCGATAGCCGCGACGATCAAAGTGATCGATGGCCTGACGGGCAGACTGTTGTCGATGAAACGATAAACTTTTTCCGATGAGGCTCCGCGTCTCCTGTAGTTGTGTCTCACTGCCGGCCACCCCCTCTCACCGGTGTTTTGAATGTAAGGTGATATATTTCCTGACCTGTCTCACTGCTCTGTACAGTTATATCGTACTGGTAACAAAAATCAGCCGTGCTCTTTTCTGCCACAGCCCTGTACGGACTGTTGGTCTGAGCCGCAGGCCGCAGATCGTCATCGTAATAGAAAGTCAAGGTGCTGTCCGTAGCATCATAGAGCTGATGGTCGTTCATCAGCTGGCCTGCCGCGTTCATGTTGCCGTTGGCAGCTTTCAGGGTTTCGGCGATCGATGTGGTCTCCGTCACGGCCCGGTTCAGCAGACGTGAGTCAGAGGAATTACGGTCGGCGTAGATGAACATGGTTATACAGGCCAGAAGAGCAGCGATAAAGAGGATGATGGCCGTCGCGCCGCACAGGAAGAAGACCGTCTTTTGAGATGGCCTTCGAAGTTTTACGTCAGCCAATATGCCATGTATCCTATTCATCGGAACCACCTCCTCCATCGGCTATATAGACATTTACAGTGGAGCGTTCTCCTGCTTGGGTCACGATAGTGATCTCAAGGAGTCCATTTTGGAGGATCCTGAAAGCAGCTGATTTCAGAGCCATGACAGGTTCTCCTGATTCAGGAGAGACCGTTTTGCCTGCGTCGACGGAAGTCCGCATCAGCTGGCCGTCATAGACGAAATACCAGGTTTCACGGGCTGTCTTAGAAGCTTTTGATGTATCGGAAATCACCAGGGCGGGGCGCTCTCCGCCAAGGGATGCTGTCCTCACATTGGAAAAGCTTTCGCATTCTCTGAGGCGGTCAGTGAAATAGGCAGCTGCGGTGCAGACCTCCTGTTGCCGTTCGTCAGCAGAGGAGTTTTCATAGACGCGGCTGCCCAGTAGAGCCAGGATCAGCGATACTGCCAGCACAGCGACAGCGAGGAATATGAGGACAATGATATCCATCTGTTTTTTCGACAGTTTTAAACTTTTCATGTGATTAGTATACCATGTCCCAATGGCCAATGCACCAATGAACCGGATTTTGGCACGGGACATGGTGCAGTTTTTGAGCAATAATGGGGATTTTGCACCTAATGTGCGATAATTTCCAGGAGTTTTGGTGCATTGACAGGAACAGAAAGCCTTGAAAAGCTGGAAAATGCACCATAGCAGCGTTATTACGGCTGTTTGTGGGTGCATTTTGAAAATGACGAAGAGGGCGACCGAAGGAAAATTTGTGGTTCGTATTGCGCCGGCCCTTCGGAATGGAGTATCATATGAGAAGAACAGCACAAGGGAGGAGACATGAGAAAGTACAGATTGCCTACGCTGGAGACGGAACGTCTCATTTTGAGGATGTGGAACAAAAAAGACGCAGCAGACCTCTTTGCTTATGCGCAGAACCCTAACGTCGGTCCTATCGCCGGCTGGAAACCACATGCCAGTCAGGCGGAGTCGAAATTCATAATAGTCAACGTTTTCCTGCAGAAGATGTCATGGGCCATAGTGGACAAGGCCACAGGAAAGCCTGTCGGAAGTATCAGCTTCGAAGAAGACAAATTCAGACCGGGGATGAACAGCAGAGAGCTGGGCTATTCCCTTTCGGAGGACTTCTGGGGCAGAGGAATAATGACTGAAGCGGCTGAGCGCGTCATAAGATATGCGTTTGAGACATTGGCGCTGGATTCCCTGGCTATAACCACAAGAAAGAGCAATGCCAGGAGCCAGCGGGTCATAGAGAAGTGCGGATTCAGATACGAAGGTACCATGCGGAGGGCATACAGAATATACGACGGCACTGTTCACGATCTGCTGTGCTACTCCATGCTCCGGGAAGAGTACATGGAAAAGAGGGGAGGCGGCAGAGAGGATGTCTAAGAAAAAGGAAAAGCACGGCCATAAGACCAATGCCATAAGAATGGTGGAGGCAGAAGGTATCCCATATAAAATGTACACCTATGACGCGCCGGATGGATTCCTGGACGGAGTGTCGGTAGCAAAGTCGCTGGGTCAGGATCTGGACAGGGTCTTCAAGACGTTGGTGACAGAAGGAAGCAGCAGAGAGCATTACGTTTGCGTCATACCCGTGGCGAAAGAACTGGATCTCAAGAAAGCGGCGAAACACTTCGGGGAAAAGAAGGTGGAAATGCTGCCATCTAAAGAGCTGACCAGGGTCACGGGATATGTAAAGGGCGGCTGTTCTCCAGTCGGTATGAAGAAGCTGCTGCCGACGGCCATCGATGTTTCGGCAGCAGGCGGAGAGACGATCATCGTCAGTGGCGGCAAGGTGGGCCTTCAGATGGAGCTGGATCCGAAGCAGCTGAAGCAGGTCACGGGAGCGGAGTTCGTGGATCTGACGGTGGAACGGTAGCGGACGGCCAAAGCAAGGCTGATAGGCGGGCGTCCCGGATGCCGGTGTCTGAGTCAGCCGGCCCGGGAGGACACAAAAATACGTCGAAATACACGGAAAAAACTGTGTAGAAAAACAAAATAAAAAATATTTTTTTGTGAAAAAAACTAAAAAATTTAGCAAAAAACTATTGACAGAAAGCCGTCATTAATGTAGTCTAGTACAAGGCGTCAAGAGGCTTTCTGTCTTTTTGCGCTGTAAATACGGGAACCCACAAGGTTTACATAAAACTAAAGTTACAGGAGCAGAGAAAAATGGTGAAAAAACTAAATGAAGCGGTAGAGATAAGATGGCACGGCAGAGGCGGCCAGGGAGCCAAGACGGCATGTCTGCTGCTGGCTGACGTAGCCTTCAGCTCAGGCAAGCACGTGCAAGGATTTCCCGAATACGGCCCCGAGCGAATGGGAGCGCCCATAACGGCATATAACAGAATAACCGACGAGCACTGCAAGGTCCACTCCAACATATACACGCCCGATTATGTGGTGGTGGTCGATGAGACGCTGCTCAAGTCGGTAGATGTGACCAGCGGACTGAAGGAGAGCGGCGCATTGATAATCAACAGCAGGAAGAGCCCGGAGGAGATCAGGAGGCTGACTGGCGGCTACAAGGGAAAGATCTGTGTGGTGGACGCGGAGAAGATATCCATGGAGACACTGGGAAAGAATTTCCCTAACACGCCGATGCTGGCGGCAGTGGTGAAAGTGAGCAATGTCATAGACAGTGAGAGATTCATAAAGGACATGAAGGAATCCTTCCAGCACAAGTTCGCCCATAAGGAGAACCTGATAGAGGGAAATATGAAAGCACTCACTAAGGCAATGGAAGAAGTAAAGGTAGGATAAAAGATGAAGACCAGAGCGAAAGATATAGATGAGAAGATCACCTGGCAGGATATTACCACAGGCGCGGAGATATATGAGCCGGCTACGTCCCTTCTGGTGGAGACAGGCGACTGGCGCGTGATGATGCCGGTATTTAAGGAAGATAAGTGCAAACACTGTATGCTTTGCGTACCATTCTGCCCTGACAGCTCCATTCCCGTAAAGGACGGGAAACGGCTGGATTTTGATTTTAAGCATTGCAAAGGATGCGGCATATGCGTCAAGGTATGTCCATTCGATGCCATAGATTTTGTGAAGGAGGAGAAGTAGATGGCCAAGAGAGACAGGATGTCCGGCAATGAAGCCGTGGCGACAGCGATGAAACAGATAAATCCCGATGTTATGGGAGCTTTTCCTATCACGCCTTCCACGGAGATACCACAATACTATTCTCAATATATCGCTGACGGCGAAGTGGACACCGAGTTCGTGGCAGTGGAATCGGAGCACAGCGCTATGTCAGTATGCATAGGAGCCTCCGCAGCGGGAGCCAGAGCCGTGACGGCCACATCGTCGGCAGGACTTGCATATATGTGGGAGCTTCTCTATGTGGCGGCATCGGCCAGACTGCCTATCACTATGGCAGTAGTGAACAGGGCGCTGACAGGGCCGATAAATATCAACAACGATCATTCTGACTCCATGGGAGCCAGAGATTCAGGATGGATACAGATATATGCCGAATCCAACCAGGAAGTATACGATAACTATATACAGGCCATGCCTATTTCCGAAGCCATCAGGCTGCCTATCATGATATGTCAGGACGGATTCATCACCAGCCATGGGGTTTCCAACATTGAACTGATGGAAGACGAGGAGGTAAAGGCATTCGTCGGTGAATATCATCCTGAAAATTACCTTCTCAAATCGGAAAACCCACTGGCTGTAGGACCTTACGGAATTTCTCCATATTACATGGAAGCTAAACGTTCGCAGGCTCAGGCCATGAAAGACGCCATGCCTATAATCATGGATGTGGCTAAAAGATTTGAAAAAGTCACCGGAAGAAAATACGGATTTTTTGAGGAGTACATGATGGACGACGCGGAAGTGGCTCTGGTGGTCATTGGTTCCAGCGCGGGAACAGGTAAGGAAGCGGTAGACAGGCTGAGGGCCGAGGGAAAGAAGGTAGGGCTCATCAAACTGAGAGTTTTCAGGCCGTTCCCACGAGTGCCATTGGCTGAAGCCATGTGTAAAGTGAAAGCTGTGGCTATCATGGACAAGGCTGAGAGTTTTTCCAACAGCGGCGGCCCTCTTTTCAATGAAGCGCGAAGCTCGCTGTACGACCTGCCTAACAGACCGTACGCCATCAACTATATCTATGGCCTCGGCGGCAGGGATATCACCGTGGAAGATTTTTACGAGATATATAACGACCTGTTCATCATAAACGAGACCGACGATCCGGGAGATGTATACAGATACATCGGAGTAAGGGATTCCAGGTACGGCGAGAGAGGTTTCGACCACAAGAGATACGAGGAATAGAGGAAAGAGAAGAATGGAAAACAGGAGAATGAAGCCATGACATATAATTTGAAAAGAGAAGTGGAAAAACCGGAACGATTTGCCGGAGGTCACAGACTCTGCGCCGGATGCGGAGCCGGTATCGCCGTGCGAGGTGTTTTGAGGGCGCTGGATGAAGGAGATAAAGCGGTGGTGACTAACGCTACCAGCTGTCTGGAAGTCTCCACATTCATCTATCCTCACACAGCTTATTACGACAGTTATATACACACGGCGTTTGCTAACGGCGCAGCCACCATGTCCGGAGTAGAAGCTGCGTATAAGACGCTTAAAAAGAGGGGCAAGGTCAAGGATAACTTCAAGTTCATCGCTTTCGGCGGTGACGGCGGTACATATGATATAGGTATCCAGTCCCTGTCAGGAGCAATGGAGCGAGGTCATGACATGGTCTACGTCTGCTATGACAACGAAGCCTACATGAATACCGGCATACAGCGCTCGTCATCGACACCGAGATTCGCCGACGCCACCACATCGCCGGCAGGAACGGAAATACCGGGCAAGGTGCAGAACAAAAAGGATCTGACGGCTATCATCGCCGCTCATAACGTGCCTTATGCCGCCCAGACGACGTTTATCGGCAATTTTAAAGACCTCCACGAGAAAGCACGTAAGGCCATCTACACGGAAGGCCCATGCTTCCTCAACATCCTGTCTCCATGTCCGAGAGGCTGGAGATACGAGACCGAGGACCTGGCTGAGATCTGTCAGCTGGCAGTGGATACATGTGCATGGCCGATGTATGAGATCATCGACGGCACATGGAATCTGACATATGAGCCAAAGAAAAAACTGCCTATCGAAGAGTTCCTGAAAAAGCAGGGCAGATTCAAGCACATGTTCAGGAAAGGAAACGAATGGATGATAGAAGAGACGCAGAAATACGTGGACGATCAGTGGGAAAAACTGCTGGAGCGATGCAGATAGCTAACTGCGCCCCATCCGCCCACGATTTACAGACATTTCGCTTTTTCGGTGAAATGTCTGTTTTGTTTGCGGAAAGCTCTGACAGGAGTTCCTTCCCAAGTAAATGAAAGAAAATGTTAAATAAATCAACATGTCCGGGGGAGCTGAGATCCATGATCTCAGCTCCTCCTTTTATATTCCTGCTCAAGATCCCGGAAAGGGCGAAAAGATGAAGGCTGCCGGTTATCAAACCAATAGAGGTCCGCCGCAGGGCAGGCCCTGGATCAGAGCCTTGCGGGAGCCGCCGCAATATTAAAAAGAACAGCAGATAATTTACCGGGATTTTAATATGTTTAACACACATATGATGACGTAACTTATACGGGAAATATAGAATATTTAATATCAAAAGGCGGAGGGAGGCAGAGGAAAGTGACTCGGGTGATGATAGAAAAGAGTCTGAGAGATACACAAAATCTGACGATAATGTTGAAAGAGGACGACTTCTTTTCGATGACAGGATATAAGGTGGTGCAAAGTCAGGAGAAAGAAGGCTTTGTGAAGTGCAGAAAGGTGACTCATAATGGCAAGCCGGAGCTGTGGTATGATATCGCGCCATATGAGAGCCTTGATGTGGCGCTGCCGTCCATGACCGCCGGACAGTTGACGGAAACTTTGTCGTATATGGCGAGGATACTGGATAGTGTGGAAAAAAACGGGTTCATGGACATGGCTAACATCCCTCTGGAGCTTTCGCTGATATTCATCCACAGAGAGAAACGAAAGCCGTTTCTCATATACCTGCCGCTCCAGCGTCAGGCCGGACAGACCGGGCATAAGGAAGAGGGTACAAGACTGGCCGGCTTCCTGTCGGAGATAAAACAGGCAGCAAGAAGTCATCCGGGACTTGAGGAGGAAATGACGGAAAAGCTGAGAGCCTTTATGGATAAGGACGTAAAGACATTGGCAGAGCTGAAAGCCGTCATGGAGGAGAAGGCAGACGATATCAGGGAGCAGCATACCAGCAGCCAACTCAGCAGGCCACTGTATACGGAAGTGACGCCAGATGAGACCAGGGTCGTGAAAGAGAAGAAGGGCTTCTTTTCCAAGGTCTTCAGGAAATCGGAGAAGGCGGCGGCATCATCGGGCGATCATGATGGACATGGCGGGAACGCCGGACAGGAGCCTCAGGAGGACTCTTCCACAGGGCTCCTGACAGAACAGGATCGCCGGGAGAGCCTGCTGCTGACAGGGATGAATACTCCTGAGGAATGTGTCTTCAGGATAAAGGGACAGGAATACAAAATAGGGAAAAAAGCTGATTCTGTCGATGGATGTATTACATGCAGCAAGGCTGTCAGCAGAGTTCACTGCAGGATAACGGAACGAGACGGACATTATTCCATAGAGGATCTGGGGAGCGCCAACGGCACATATGTCAATGGCACCAGGATAAACACAGGCAGAGGCTTTCCTATCAGTCGTGGCGACAGGATAAGGATAGCCGACCTGGAATTCGTCGTGGAGACGGAGTAAAGACGGACAGGTCACAGAAAGAAGACAGAGCATAGGAGGATGAGACATCATGGCAGGAGTGAATATACTGCTGGCCGACGGCGACGAACAATATCTGCTGGCGCTGGTGAGAAAATTCATAGAGGGCTTCGAGAATGACGGCGATATCGAGATGATCAGCGATGCGGCGTATCTGGAAGAATATTTTCAGACCCCCAGATCTCTGGACATTGTCGTGATACAGGAAGAAATGTACCGGGATGAATTTGGCAGACACAATATAGGGAATCTGTTCCTGCTGACAGAAGATGAGCCGGACGGCAGCTTTTCGGGAAAGGAAATATACAAATACACCAATACTGACACCATATATAAACAGGTAGTCAATAACCTGACCAGCGCTACGGCAGCGCATATCAGAAAACAAGGCGGTACCAGGATAGTTTATGTGTACTCACCGGCAGGCGGCAGCGGTAAGACGACCGTGGCGGCAGGCATCAGCAGCGTTTTGGCAAAAAGCAATCAGAGGACGTTGTTTCTCAGTATGGATGAGCTGCAGGCTTTCGGCTGGATGATGACGGAGCCACGGACCATGCCTGCGGAGGTAGAGAAACAGCTGATGTTTCAGAGCAGCTTCGTATACAACCTGATAAAGCCTCATCTGGTGAAGCAGGATTTTTATATGATGCCGCCCTTCACCAGGATGCTGTCATCCCTCAATATCCGGGAGGACAGTTTCGTGAGACTGCTGGAGACTATCGTTGCCGCCAGGGAATTCGATTATATCGTGGTGGACGGGGCAGCAGGGTTTTCGGAGACGGTATCCCGTATCATGAGTATGTCCCAACACATACTCATCATCGCTCAACAGGACGAGGCGTCCAGATACAAGATGTCCTGTCTTCTCAGTAACCTTGACTGCTCTGATGATGGGCGATTCATATTTATCTGCAATAAATATGAACCTTCTAAGGAAAACCGGCTTGGGGCTCTGGAAAAGGAAGGCAGCCTCAGGATAAGCGAATATATACCAAGAGATAACAGCAGCGAACTGCTGATGCCGGAGGCGGCGGGGCAGATGAAAAGCCTTCAGCGGATCGCCTACATGTTCATGTGAGGGACAGTCATGGCAAGAGAGAGGATAGTAGTCATATTGAAAAGACATGGGGCCGGGACGCAGACAGATGTGGACCTGCCGCTGAACATAACGGCCAACGAGGCCATAATCGGGCTCAATGAAGGCTTCAATCTGGGGCTGGACGTATCTGATCTTTCCAGGTGCTTCCTCAGGGCGGAGAACCCTATCGCCCTTCTGAGAGGCACGCGGACGCTGGAGGAATTCGGCCTCCGCGACGGCACAGTGATACATGTGATATAGGAGCAGACAGATGGAAGGCAGAAAGTACAGGATAATCATTTCAAACAAGAGAATATATAAAGAGATACAGCTGGCAGCTGATATGACCGGGCTGTATATAGGGACAGTGAAAGGCTGTGAGATACGATTTTCCAAGGAGCTGTTCTTCGAGGACGTGAAGATCATGTTGGAAAAGCGGCAGGACAGCTGGTACATGGGCTGTTCCGAAAACCTGTATATAACGTCGGATAATATCCTGAAGCTGGCCTCCAGGGAAATGAGCCATGGAGATGAAGTGCTGATCAAATATCAGTCCTCAGGACAGGAAGTTTTCAAGATAAGCTTCATGATAGATTTTGAGTCCGAGGGCAAGCAATACAGCAGGGCCATAGACATTGGTTCCCGTGGAGCTGTCAGGATCGGCGGCGGCATGGAAAACGATATCTCCATCAAGGATGATCTGATGGGAAACGACAGGATGGTGCTGAGTCGCAGGGGAGATAAATACGTGGTCCAGGACGTACATACCCGTTATGGCGTATATGTCAATGGCATCCGCGTTCAGGAAGAGAAGGAAGTCGGTCAATACGATTTTTTCTCGATCATCGGATACAGCTTCTATATCAGAGATGACAAGATGTACACGGCGCCATCTCCCAACATGCTGCTAAACGGACTGTCCTTCGAGGATCTGTCGGAGCAGGAGAGCCAGCTGCAATACCCCAGGTTTTACAGAAGCACCAGAATGCAGTACAGGCTGCCGGAAGATGAGATAACGATACAGCAGCCGGAGTCCAAGCCCCAGCCGCCTAAGCGGAATCTGGTGGTAGCCCTCATCCCTTCCCTGGTGATGATAGTCCTCATCGTAGTGCTGAGAGGTATCATGGGAGGAAGCGGCGGGACCTTCATAATATTCAGCGCCTGCTCCCTGGGTGTGGGAGCCGCCATGTCCGTCGTCTCCTTCGTGTCGGAGAAGCGGGAGTACAGGGAGCAGATAGAAAAGCGGCGGCGGCTGTACCTTCAGTACATAGAACGTAAGGAAGAGGAGATACGGGCGTTGCGGACGCTGGAGCTGGACACCAGACGCATCATACAGGAATCGTTGGAGGAAAGCATGGAAGAAGTCCGCAGATTTTCCAAGAGGCTCTTCGAAAAGAGCGTCAAAGACCCCGATTTCCTTCACGTCTACCTGGGAACGGGCGACGTGGCCGCCAGCTGCCAGGTCAAATACCAGCAGCCGGAGTTCATCGACGAGGATGATGATATAGCCGACCTGCCGAGACAGCTGGCCGAAAAGTACAGGTACATCCACGACGCACCCATAATCGTGGACATGATGACATCCAACAGCGTAGGCATAGTGGGACGCAAGGAAGAGCTGGACATCATGGTCAGGAACATGACCCTGGACCTGGCTCTGAGACATTTCTATAAAGAAGTGAAGTTGTTTTACATATTTTCCAAAGAGGACACCGAGAGATTCAGCTGGGTGAGGTGGCTGAGAAATGTGGCCAACGAGGATCTGAACACCAGGAACATCGTCTGCGACGAGGAGAGTCAGAACTCCATGCTGGAATACCTCTACAACATCGCTTCCCAGCGTGAGAACATGAAGAGCGAGGAAAACGAGCGGTTCCCGGTCCACTTCATCATATTCGTGCTGGATAAGGAGAAGATAGAGAAGCACCCTATTTCCAGATACTTCGAGGACGCCATCCTCTACGGCTTCACCTTCGTGTTCCTGGAGGAATACGAGGAGCTGCTGCCGAGAGGCTGCACCAGGATGATACACATAGGACAGCAGGGAGCGGCGGGAACGGTCACCGAGACATCCAACGGCCACATCAGAGCGGATTTTCTGATACCGGCGGTGGAGGACAGGGCGGTGACATACGCGGCCAGACGGCTGGCTGCGGTCTATGTGGACGAGGTGAGCCTGGAAAGCCAGCTGACCAGGAACATCACCCTCTTCGAGCTGCTTTCCATCGCCAACGTGGACGATCTGGACCTGGGAAAGAGATGGAAACAGTCCAAGGTCTACAAGACCATGGCGGCGCCGCTGGGAGTCAAAAGCAAGAACGAAATAGTGAGTCTGGATATAAGCGACAAGGGAAAGGCCCACGGCCCTCACGGCCTGGTGGCAGGAACCACAGGCTCGGGAAAGAGCGAGATCTTGCAGACCTACGTCCTTTCCATGGCATCGCTGTATCATCCGTATGACGTAGGCTTCGTCATCATCGACTTCAAGGGCGGCGGCATGGCCAACCAGTTCACCGACCTGCCCCACCTGATGGGGACCATCACCAACATAGACGGACGGGAGATAAACCGCTCCCTCATGTCCATAAAGGCCGAGCTGGTGTACCGTCAGGAGGTGTTTTCCAGAAGCGGCGTCAACCATATCAACGACTACATAAAGCTCTACAAAAGCGGCAAGGTGGAGGAGCCGATGCCCCACCTGATAATGATAGTGGACGAATTCGCCGAGCTGAAGGCCGAATATCCCGACTTCATGAAGGAGATCATCAGCGCTGCCAGGATAGGCAGGACCCTGGGCGTCCATCTGATACTGGCCACTCAGAAGCCGTCAGGCGTAGTGGATAATCAGATATGGAGCAACTCCAAGTTCAGGCTCTGTCTCAAGGTCCAGACCAAGGAAGACAGCAAGGAGGTCATAAAGACGCCGCTGGCAGCTGAGATCGTCGAACCGGGCCGGGCATATTTCCAGGTGGGGAACAACGAGATATTCGAGCTGTTCCAGTCGGCCTACAGCGGGGCCAAGGTGCCTACCGGCGAAGACAACGTGAAGAACTACTCCATATATGCCGTCAACTTCTGGGGAAAGAGGGAAATGGTCTTCCAGAACAAGAAGGGCGGAGATTCGGACAAAGGCGAGACACAGCTTCAGGCCATGGTCAGCTACATACACGATTACTGCCAGGAGGAGCATATAGAAAGGTTGCAGAGTATCTGTCTGCCGCCGCTGGCTCAGCAGATCATGGCGGACCAGCTGGAAAAGGAAGGCGGCTCCTTCCAGAAGGGCGTTACCGTGCCGCTGGGGTATTTCGACGATCCGCAGCAGCGAAGGCAGGGGACGTACGTCCTCAATATTTCGGAGGGGAATACCTACGTCATGGGAGCTGCCCAGACAGGCAAGACCACGGCCCTGCAGACCATGCTCTATCAGATGATAGAAGGATATGCTCCGTCGGAAGTGAACATATATATCGTAGACTGCGGCAACATGGCCCTCAAGGTCTTCGAGGAAGCGGTCCATGTCGGTGGCGTGGCTCTCTATACGGAGGAAGAGAGAGTGGGCAATCTCTTCAAGATGCTGGCTTCGGAGGTGGCCGGGCGCAAGGAGCGCTTCGCCGATAAGGGCATAGGAACTTACCGGGCATACGTGGAAGCCGGTTTCGACGATCTGCCGCAGA
Organism: uncultured Eubacterium sp.; assembly: GCA_900543485.1. Taxonomy (GTDB): domain Bacteria; phylum Bacillota; class Clostridia; order Peptostreptococcales; family Anaerovoracaceae; genus Lentihominibacter; species Lentihominibacter excrementipullorum. Next base: position 136,438 of record UQRM01000001.1, read on the forward strand.
TAGTGGTGATGATAGACAACATCACCATTTTCCGAGAATACTACGCAAAACTGGAAGATACTCTCATGATGCTGTCGAGAGAAGGCCAGAGCGTCGGGATAAATCTCATCGTTACGGGAAGCCAGGCCAGCTCCATAGGATTCAGGCTGCTGGCCAACTACAGCAACCGTATCGCCTACCATTGCAACGAGAAGTCGGAATACAACAATCTGCTGGAGCGCTGCAGGCTAGAGCCGCAGGAGCTGCCCGGCAGAGGGCTGTGCGTCATAGACAGGCGCATACTGGAATTCCAGACGGCGCTGGCCTTCTCCGGGGAAAAGGAAATAGAGCGGGTGGAACACATGCGATATTTCCTTCAGGAAAACGGGAGAAAGTATCGGGGCGTCAGAGTCAGGCCCATACCCCAGGTGCCGGAGGTCATCGCCTTCAGCAGCATGAAGGCTCAGGAGCCTCAGCTGCTGGAAAGACCTTACGTGATGCCTGTGGGCCTGGACTACGACTCGGTCCAGTATCAGATGATGGATCTGACGACATTGGGAGCGCTGGCCATAAGCGGCCGGGAGAAATCGGGAAAGACCAACTTCATAAAATACATATTTGCGGCGTTAAAGGCCGACATCTTCAACAGCATGACCGACGCGTATATCATCGACAGCAGTCGTGGTCAGCTGGAGGAGCTGGACAGGCTGGGCTTCGTCAGGGAGTACACCTCCGGGGCCGAAGGGATGACGTACGCGCTGGATAAGGTCATCCAGGAGATGGAGCGTCGCAGAGAGCTGCTGGTGGAAAACAGGCACATGAAGCAGGAGGATATCCTGAAGGGCCTGCCGCTGGTGATGCTGGTGGTAAATGACGGGACCGCCCCGGCAGCCATCGCCAAAGATAAGGAGCTTCAGGGACGGGTCAACGGACTGATAAAGCAGGCTAAAAATCTGAAGATGGCAGTCATATTCAGTGATCTGGACAACGTTCAGGTGACATTCCAGTCGCCGGAGACGCTGAAGGTTCTGAAGGAGAACAAGCAGACCCTTGTATTTGACGATATGGAAAACATAAAGATATGTGACGTGACGGCCAAGCAAATAAAGGAATTCAGCAGGCCTGTAAAGCCGGGGGACGCCTATATGTTCCGCGGCAGCAAGGTGAGCAAGCTGAAGACCGTGCTGGCGGACGGATAGCCGCCGGCCGGCGGCCCGACGCCGGGCCGGGCCGCCCACAAACACGCAAAAAACAGCCAGCCTGTTTTTTGATAGATCAGTAAAACGCCAGAGAGACAAAACCAAAGGAGGTAACAACAATGGCAGAGAGAATTACTATCACACCGGAAGAGTTGAGAGATTCCGCATCCAAGTTCACCGCAAAGTCGGCAGAGATAAGGGAGACCCTGAGCTTCCTGAGAAACGAAGTGGACAGTCTGGAAGCTACGTGGGAAGGCGCTGCTCAGAACCAGTTTTTCATTTCCTATGCCGAGATGGAGCAGACACTGAACCAGTTCCCGGAAGTGCTGGACGGTATCAGCCAGCAGCTGACGACAGTGGCTCAGACGCTGGAGGATACGGACGAACAGCTTGGCGCTTCCCTGGCATAAGGAAAGCACCGAATCGCAGGAAGGCGTGGTACAGATCTCATGCCTTCCTGTTGCTAACTGAGAGACAGGAGGACAGCAGATGGGCAGTGTTGAGAGGATAGATACGGGAGGCTTTCAGGAAGCCCTGGACCGCATCTCCCAGGCGCGGGACGCCTTCCGCAATTCAAAGGAGCAGATAATAGCGGCGTCCGACGTCATGCTGGGAGTATGGGAAGGACTGGGAAAGAACGCTTTTCAGGACGCTTACCGCATACTGAAGGTGGAGCTCCAGGATGAGGAAGAAAGCCTCAATGTCATCTATGATGACCTTAAGGCCATCAAGGAGAGCTACGAGGAATGGGACACTTCCGTCAGTGAAGGGCTCCAGCAGGCATGAGCGGCTTAGCTCGGAAAGGATGAGGAGATGAATATCGCGGCGGAATGGGCCAAGTATTACACCCTGTCGGGATGCAGGCAGAGCCTGCTGGACGGCGGCTGGGCGATAAACGCCATCAATCAGGGCCTGGACAGTATGGATGTACTGCTTCGCGAAGCGGTGAAAGGCAATTATTACGGAGTTTCATCCGGAGATTTTTACCAGATGCAGGAGAAACAGCCGGCATCTGATCACAGAATAAGCAGCGCCAGATCCTATGTAAAAAGTGAAATGGATGCCATCAAAAGAGACATAGAGGAAGAAGAAGAACGGCGCCGCCGGGAGAGGGAGAGAGATGACTAGAGGACAAAATACACGAGAGAAAGGTGGTGAGAACACATGGGAGAGCTCGTAGTGAATTTTTCCACTCTCGATCTGCTGACGATGAACATAGACGCTACCGTTCAGCAGATGAACAACAGGATAAACGATATCGGTACCATGGCAGGCAGGATAAGCGGCGTATCCACCAGAAGGGGATACCTGGGCTCCGCCGTCAGCCAGCTTTACGGCAGGCAGAACGATATCGGAGACAAGATAGACAAGCTGACGACCTTCAGGAGCGACCTGGTGGATTTCGGCCAGGAAGCCCAGCAGGCGGATCAGAGAGTGGCATCCAGGATATCCTACAGCACCGGGAGCTTCTGTTACACCCAGGGGATTTCCATGGCGGAAGCGGCAGGCAACTGGTGGCAGAGCGTCCTGGAGGAAGCGAAGGACTGGTTCATGAACACTCCCCTTGGCAAGGGGATACAGGCAGTTGCCGACTGGTACGAGGCAAACAAGGAGACTATATGGGCAGGCATCGAGCTGCTGGTGGATGGAGCCATATGCGTGCTGGCGGTGGCGGCCTTCGTCGCGCTGTTCCCTACATCGCTGGCGGCCCTGGGATTCTGGGGAACGGTCAGCCTGATAGCGGCCGGATTCACCGCGGCTAAAGCGGTGGCTGACCTCTTTTCCCAGAGCGCATCATTTACATCTCACCTGCTGGGAGATCATGAATCAGGCAGAGAATGGGCCAGCCGCGGACTGGACGACTACATGACAGGAGCAGGAAGGTTCGTGGATGATGTGGCGGGAACAGGAGATTTCTGGGAAAACTGCATGTCCTTTACATACACGGGGCTGGAAATAGTATCTATAACAAATGCCGTCAACGATGTCAGGTCCATAGGCACTAAAGTGATGGACGCCTTTAAAGGAGGCAGGTTCAGCTTTGACACCATCAGGACCATCATGGGTAACGACAAGCTGAGCGTCAGGGATTTCATGCGGTCTTCTGATTCGCCTATCAGGTCCGTAGACGACCTGTTCCTGGCGGGAGACGGCTTCATGGACAACCAGCGGGCGCTGAAGAGCGTGTGCGACGGCTACAGATATACCATAAACATGGGCTGGAGTATCTTCGATTCGGACCCGTACACCAATCCGTTTACGGAGATGAAGTTCGGCTCCAAATACGATGAGATACTCTACAGGGGAGGAGAGCTGTACGTCGACGCCCGATTCGGTTCGGGGACTTACAACAGCCTTCACCTCAACGAGGTGACCACCATAATGGATCCGCTGAAGACGCCGGAGATAAAGAACGAGGCATTCAAGGACCTGCTGACAGGTCTGGGGTATCTGGAAGCGGACGAAGCGGCATAGAAAAGGGAAGGAATCATGGAATTAAGGACGGATCAATACAGGAGAAGGAAGGTGCTGAGACCTATACGGTCGCTGTTTATCGGCGTTACTGTCGGTCTGCCGCTTCTTTCCATAATGCTGATGATATTGTTGCCAAGACATCTGTACTACGGTAACGGAGCCGGATTTTTGCTGGGCCTGGGGATATTCAGCTTCATCCCCAGCCTGCTGATACTGGGACTCTACTACGCCGACTGCTCCGGGACGTCAAAGGTCCAGAGGATGATCATCTATCCCGACAAGCTGGTCTACAGCGGCTATTCGGGAAGGAGCTTTCAGCAAATCAGGTTCCTGTCGGTCATCGATTCCATCGATTCCTATCATATGGGAAAGTGGAAGATAAAGATAAGAGGAAGATTCAAGTTCACATACACGGGTAAGTGGGAAGAGACGAAGATAAAGACACATCTCAGTATCATGAGGACCCTCGAGGATGAAGAAACGCTGCTTGCATCGCTGGATGCTTTGCAGGGAAAAAAAGGAGGAAGAGAGTATGCAGCAGATGAGCATGGCAGAAGAATATAACCAGCAGGGCAGGGATCTGTACGGACTGGATAAGTACAGCGAGGCCATGGACTGGTACAGGAAGGCGGAGGAAGCCGATCCGTCCTGCGTCAGGACATATATGAACATGTCGGAGCTTTATATCATGACGAAACAGCTTGACAAGGCCAAGGAGGTTCTTAATAAGGCCCTCTACCTGGAAAAGGACAACGGTGAGGCCAATTTCCACCTGGGGAATATCGCTTACATGGAAGGCGATCACAAGGCGGCCGCCAGCTTTCTGACCAGGGCCTACAACAGCCAGTACAGCAATCCCAGGATAGCTTACCACCTGGCTTGTCTTTACATAGACATGCACAAAGACGAGCAGGCATTGTTTTATCTCAACAAGCTGTTGAAGGAGGACCCGTTCCAGATAGAGGCCAGACTCAGGAAGATAGAGATACTGATAGGTTTTCAGAAGTATGAGGAGGCTCTGAGGAACGCCGACGAGATGATCCTGCTGCTGCCGGACACCTTCGAAGGCTATCACTATAAATTCGTGACGCTGCTGGGGCTCAACAGGTATCCGGAGGCCAGGGAAACCATCGACAGTGCTATGAAGCTGTTTCCCGACGACCTGGGTTTCGTGTACGATCTGATCAAGTACTACGAGCAGGTGGAGGAATACGACAAGGCCCTGGCTCTCATCGACGAACGGTTCCAGGCCAGCAAGGAGGACTGGCGCTCTATACGTAAGGAAAAGGCTAAGCTGCTGTTTTCCATGGGCAGGGCTGACGAGACAAGGGAGCTGCTGGAGGAGATAGTAAGCGAGGATTATGATGATGAGATGTGTTTTTGTCTCATGCAGGTATACGGAGGCTTCGGAGAATACGATAAAGCGCTGGACTGCTGCGAGAAGATGATAGAGAATGGCTCGGAGAACCAGTATTACTATTCCGCCGTCTACCATGAAGCGGTGGCTTACGATAAGCTGGGAAGAAACAAGGAGGCTGAAGAAAAATACAACAGCGCGGCTCAGCTTTTCCGGGCGGCGTCAGGTCGTCACCGGGGGATGCTGGGACTGTATCTTTACCGGGCGCTTTGCTACAAGCGGCTCAAGGATTACGAGAGAGCCATGGAAATGGTGGACTATCTCATCGCCGTATCCGACGGTAAATTCGGGGAAGCCTTCTACGTCAAGGGTCTCATCTGCGAGGATCTCTGCGACGACCAGAAGGCGAAGGAGTACAAGGAAAAAGGGCTGGAGCTGAGCACGGTACTGAGTCATTTTTTCAGTCTGTGACGCGGCGTGACGAGAGGAGGAGCATGCGATGAATATAAAAGTTGATCTTACCCAGCTGGGAGAGACCATCAAGGTATACGATACAGCCGTCAACGATATCAAGACGGCCTTCAGCGATCTGGACAGCGCCATAAATACACTGAAGAGCACTGACTGGAAGTCGGGAGCCAGCAGGCAGTACTTTTCCACATACGACGATTCGTGGAAGCAGAATATGATAAGACAGCAGGAGATACTGGAACATCTGAAAAGCTGTCTGGAATATGCCAGGACAGAATACGAGGCCGTCTACGGCAAGGTAAATACCCTGGGGCAGAACATATAGAAAGAAGGTAACGTGATTTGGATAGCTATGTCTTTCGCAATGAGATGAAATTCGGCAACAGAGCCGCCCAGAGAAAGCTGCTGCTGAGACTGGCAGGAGTCTTGCTCCTGGCGGTTTTCGTGCTGAAAACCGTGTTGGACGGGTTTTCCGTCATCACCCTGTGGCTGGTGCTGCTGGGGCTGATCTTCCTGGGGAGAAAAGGCTCCCCTGTGACGGTGGAGGACGTACTGACGGAGATCAGCTTTGCCCCCGGTCATGTGACGCTGGTATACAGGGGCATCGACCGTCACGACGGCCAGGGGCTGCGGACGGAGGTCTACGAGATGGAGGCGGATCGGATAAAGACCATCAGGTACAACGATAAGTACAGGATGCTGGAATTGATATCCCAGCCTGTCCTGACTGTCCGACTGGGGTCCGGGTCCGTCACCAGGGACTTTGCCCATACGGGACAGCGGGACAGACAGGTGCTCTGGCTGAAGGACGATGATACGCGGGGACATATACTTGAAAAGATACAGGAGGTACAGGAAGAATGGCGAAGATAGGCGCGATAATAGACGGGAAATACGAGATACTCAAGCAGATAGGCATGGGAGGCATGTCCACCGTCTATCTGGCCATGGACCAGCATCTCAACAAGCAGTGGGCCGTGAAGGAGATACGCCTCAGGGCCGACGACAGGGAAAGCCGGGTCATCATCCAGAGCCTGATAGCGGAAGCTAACCTGATGAAAAAGCTGGACCATCCGGCCCTTCCCAGGATAGTGGACATCATCGACAGCCGGGACACCATCTATGTCATCATGGACTACATAGAGGGAGAGCCCCTCAGCAGGATACTGGAAAGGGAAGGCCCTCAGCCGGAGGAAGACGTGCTGGAGTGGGCGCGTCAGCTCTGCGACGTCCTCTCCTACCTCCATACGAGAAAGCCGCCTGTTATCTACCGCGACATGAAGCCAGGCAACATCATGATAAGGCCCGACGGCAACATCAGGCTGATAGATTTCGGTATAGCCAGGGAATATAAGGAGGGAAAAACGTCGGACACGGTGGCGTTGGGAACTAAAGGATACGCGGCTCCCGAGCAGTTCGGCGGCCAGGGACAGACAGACGCACGCACCGACATATACAGCCTGGGAGTGACTCTGTATCAGGCTCTTACGGGACAGACGCCGTCGGAGCCGCCCTATGAATTTTATCCCATAAGGTACTGGGATCCGTCTCTTTCGGGAGGTCTGGAGAAGATAATAGCCAAGTGCGTGAAGCCCAATCCTCAGGACAGATATCAGACCTGCGCCCAGCTGTATTACGCTCTCAACCATTACGAGGAAGAAGACGATGTCCACAAGGCGGCTCAGAGGCGGAAGCTGAGAGCCTTCACCATGGCGGCCGCAGGCTTCGCCCTCTTCCTGATAATGGGTTTTTCCGGTTTGTTCCTGGAAAGCTGGGCCAATACACAGAATTACGACTCCATATATCAGCGGGCAGAAAAAGAGACGGAAGCCTCGGAGAAGGAGGCGCTGCTGCTGCAGTGCGCTCAGCTCAAGCCTGATTCTGTCCAGCCATATGAAGCGCTGATAGATCTGTACAAGTCCGATCTGTCATTCCAGGTGGATGAAGAGATGGAGATAAAGACGACACTTTACCGGAATCTGGAGGCACTCCAGTCATCGGAAGGGTACGCCGGCCTGGCCTTCGAGCTGGGGAAGCTGTATTGGTATTATTATGAATACGGCAGCGGCGATACCAACTTCGTCACCAGGATGAAGGGTGCCGTCCAGTGGTTCGAGGACGCGCTGGAATACGGCGGCGAGGATTTTGAGAACGCTGAAATGGCACAGGTATACAGGGACATAGGACGTTTCAACGAAGACATAACCATGGAGATAGAGGAAGCCTCCGACGCCGGCAAGTACGCTCCGTATTTCCAGAGCCTCCAACAGCTTACGGCCCAGATGGAGGCCGATCCTGATGAAGCGGAGATAGTGATGCTGGAGGTTTACAGACTGGATGTGGATGTACTGGAGACATATGCCAGGAAGTTTGAGAGTGACGGTATCACCCGGCAGCAGATGGAGGGGCTGTTGGCTTCTGCAAGAGCAGGGGTGCAGCAGCTGGAGACCACCACCGATAAGACGGATGCTCTGAAAGCCGACGTGACAGCCAGGCTGGAGGAAGCGGCAGCGGCCATAGAGCGGGCCTTCACCCGGTCCAGGGTGCCGGAGAGCGAGAGATATGTGACCATGCAGTACCAGGGAAACTGATAGAAAGGCGGTAAGAAAGAAGATGACTCAGGCAGAGATATTTCACATAGTGGCGATAATATGTTTTGCGATAAGCGCCTTGTGTTTGGCAGCGGCAGTAGCGGCTTATTTCAAACTGGGCATAGCGGCCGTGATAGGTGATATCACAGGCAGGACAGCCAGAAAGCAGATAGAAGAGTATGAGGCCAGACAGGAGGGCCGCAGACCGCAGACCGGTCGACGAGCCAGGACCCAGGCATCCTTCAGATCGGAAAAATTCAAATCGGAGAAGCTCAAATCTGAGAAGTTGAAGTCGGGCGGGCTTAAACCTGCCGCCGTTTCTTCGGGATTCGTCCCGTCGACCGACGCGGCCGACGCGGGCGACAGCACGGAAATACTGGCCGGGTCATCTGCCGGAGGCGGCAGTACGGAGATCCTTGCGGCGACCGGTGTGGCCGACAGCACGGAAATACTGATGACAGCCGGAGACGGTGACAGTACGGAGATCCTGACCGGCTCACCAGCCGGTCCATCCGCCAGCGCAAGCGATGTGCGGGACGAAGAGACGGCCCTGCTGTCGGGAAAGGAGCAGAGCGCATGAGAAAGCATATCATGGCAGCCGCAGCGGCCGCGTTCCTTTTGGGAGGATTGATATTCTGCAGCGATCTGCCTCCGGTAACGGATGTCAGCGCTGTGGAGCAGCAGGCGGGCGACCAGAGCATCAGTCAGACAGAAGTGCAGAAGCAGACTGAAATCACCCTTGTATTCGATGGAGACGGCAACCTGATCAATCCGGAGGCGTTGGAGCAGCTTGAGGGAGCGGAGAAGATAGAATATGTGACGGAACAGGAGGGCCGGAGGTCCACCCAGACCCGGCCACAGGTGCAGATCACGCCGGAGACGGGATATTTCGTCGATGTTTACGAGGATTCCGATTATCAGCTGGAGCGGGATTTTCTGTGGGAGAAGGAAGAACCGCCGATGACGGTACTGACGTGGGAAGCCTTGAAGGAAACGCCGGATACGTCAGAAGGGCATCAGCTGACGCTGATCATGGGGAGCGACAGTCTTTCTCCCCAGCTGAGAGATTTTACAGGATCGCAGCCGGATGATGGCAGTTGGACGCTGGAAGGATACAGCGTTTCTTTTGCCGCCGATGACGGGGATAAACAGTCCGGCGCTTCGGGGATAGCAAAAGTTACGTATTCCAAGTCGCCGGGCGTTTCGGAAGGCGCACCGGCAGATGACGAAACGGAGCTGACGCCCGATGAGGAAACGGGTCTTTACGAGCTTGTGATACCCGATGAAAGCTACGAAGGAGCATATTACATAACGGCTTACGACTGGGCCGGCAATTTCGCCCAGCAGCAGATAGCTGTGCGTGTAGATACTGGAGCACCCGTCCTGGGACAGCCGGAGAGCGAGCCTGCCCTCAACACCGGAGCGGATGGTATCGGCTGGATCAACGGCAGTACGAAGATATCCGTGGACGTAGAATCGCCCGTATCGGGAATAGATTCCGTCTGGTACAGCACTGCTGAGGACGGCAGCGACGCTGTGGAGATACAGGCAGATCAGGGCGGCATATACTCTTTCGACACTCCGGGCCAGGCAGGCCGGGAAACGTACTACATCTGGGCGGAAAGCGGCGCGGGAGTTGTGAGTCAGAAGCAGGCTCTGACGGTCGGCACGGACTTGAAGAAGCCGACGGTGGACAGTGCGGAAGGTTCGGGAGACGGATGGCTCAGCTTCAAGAAGAATATAACGCTGAGCATATCTGTCAGCGATAACGCTGAAGATGAAGGCAGCGCGGACGCTGTGTCAGGTGTGGCGCGAGTTTATGTGGAAACGGTGCTGACCGGCAGCGGAGACGTGGAGAGCCGGCTGGACGCCACGAGGAACGACGACGGCACCTACATCTTCAAGATAGAGAGGGGCTGGTTCAACAGCTCTGTGAAAAACAAGGTGTTCAAGATATACGCCGTTGACGCGGCAGGCAATGTATCGGCCGCTTACAACTATTCGGTCAACGTCGACGTGGAGGAGCCGGAGATAGAAGCCATCGAGATAACAGGCGTTGACGGAGAGGCTCTTAGAAATTACGATACTCTGGAAAATCAGGCCTTTGCCGATGGTCAGATAAAGGTGACCGTACAGGCCTCCGACGATGAAAACGGCTCCGGCGTGGACACGATAGGTCTCTATAAGAAAAGAGGCCTTCTGGGATATGCGGAGCTGGCAGCGCCTGTAGAAGTTGACGATAACAACGAAGCCATCTTCTATATACCGGCAGGAGAAATGGCAGAGGAGGATGAGGTCGCCTTCGAGGGAGCCATATACGCTATGGCCGCTGATAGAGCAGGAAACGAGTCTGATTATACCGCCTTCGGCACGGGCAGAAACGACGATGTGCCCGATACCGTAGTGGCGGAGAACACAGACCCCGATATTTCCATCATCGAGGAGGACAAGGCCGATACCACCGTGGAGACGGACGGCATCGAATATTCCTGTTACAAGGACGACACCAGCCTGAAGATACAGGCTTCCGATGAAGCGGGACAGGTGAATTCCGGCGTGCAGCGACTTCGGGTGGCAGTCAATGGCCAGGAAATAAGTGATCAGAGCTTCAACTCGCGGATCGGCAATAAGGAATTGACGATAAATACAGAGGACTGCGCCATGGCGGAGGACGGCGCCTACGACGTAACGGTCGAAGCCTGGGATTTCTCGGGAAACAAGATTACGGGCAGCCACAGGATATACAAGGACGGCGTCGCACCCCGGATAACGAACATAGAGAAGTCTCCGGATTCGGAGTGGAGCGGTGATGACGTGACGGTGACAGTGATGGCGTCGGATGAGTTCGGGCCGTGCGATTCAGGGGTAGCTGCCGTATGGTATGGAAAATCCGACGATTTTGAGCAGGCCATCAGGGCGGAAAATACCGGGGACGGTGTCTACAGCTTCACCGTAACGGAGGAAGCCGACAGGATATACTATTTCTGGGCCGAGGACAGAGCCGGCAACGTGTCGGCCCTGGGGGACGATACACAGGTATCGGTGAAGATAGACAGGACGGCTCCCGTTATCACATCTTTAGAGTATGACGGGCCGGGTCACCAGGATGATGAGGACGGCAGCCTGGCGGGGATAGTGGAGGAGACCGACTACGGCTACTATTTCCATGGCGATGTGATGGTGACCGTAACCGGCAGGGACACTCAGACCCAGACGGAAGACGGAGGCGTGCAGGAAGTTGATGGAAGCGGCGTGGCACAGATATATTATCAGCTGGTGCCTGCCGACGGTTCAGCTCCTTCGCCGGCTACCGTACTGGCAGCCGATGAGGCTGGCAGTATTTCCTTCAGGATAGAAAAGGGTTTCAAGGGTGATATATATGTGAAGGCCAGCGATAAAGCCGGCAATATGCCTGCCGACGACGAGACGACGCCGCTGACTGACGAAGGTTATGTCCACGGAAGCGGCGTGATACTGGAAAAGCAGGAAGAACACGACGAGACTGCACAGATGACCGTTGACTTGCCGGAGACATCCTTTGAAGATGAGCAGGGACAGCCTCTCTTCGGCGAGGCCATAGACGTATCCGTCGATATTGCCGACAGCGTATCAGGCATAAGGACGATACAGTGGGAGATAGACGCCCCGCATGATGAAGGTGGGGCAGGAACCGTGGAGATAGACAACAGCGGAGAGATGACGGGAGATACGGGAGGATGGGAAGTCCTGTCCACCGAGAAAAATCTCGTCACCCGGGCGGCAGCCGATATCCCTGTAAAGGCCGACAGCAATGATATCACTCTGACGGTGAGGCTGACTGACAGGGCAGGCAACACTACCACCGAGAAGGTCACTTTCAGCATAGACAGGACCGCTCCGGTGATAGAGGTGGACTACGACAACGATTCCTATGACGAGGATTTCCTGCATGAGACGGAATATTACAACGCTGACAGAACTGCCACCATAGATATACGTGAGCGTAACTTCGATGCCGGGGAAGTGAACATCACCGTCACCCGCGACGGCGAGACCGTCAGGCTGGATGAGCTTCAGTGGGAGTATGTGCCCGATGAGGAGGACCCTGACATGTCTATCCACAGGACGCAGCTGACATTTGACAGGGATGGAGACTATACGGTACTGGTGACTGCCGGAGATAAGGCCGGTCATCAGGCTCAGCCTTACGGAGAGAAGAAGTTTACCATAGATAAGACAGCGCCGGTTCTTTCCATAGAATTTGACAACGATGACGGCGAAAACGGCGGGTATTTTGACAGCGGACGCACCGGCACCATTACCGTCAGGGAGCACAACTTTGAGACTACCAGATTCCAGCTTACGGGAGAGGCGTCTCTGGCCGGGGCAGACATCGCCTACCCTGAGCTTTCCGATTGGGAGAGCAGCGGCGACGTTCACACCGCTACCATAAGGTTTACCGACGAGGGCGATTATACCCTCAGGATCAGCTATACCGACAAGGCAGGCAACGCCAGTCAGCGGCAGATAGACGAGGAATTTACCATAGACATGACGGCGCCTGAGCTTTCCATAGGCAATATAGAGGAAAACTCCGCCAACGCGGGAGCTGTAAGACCGTCGGTAAGCTGGTCGGATATCAACCTGGAGGGGCCGGCTGAAATAACGCTGACAGGCTCTAACCAGGGTGAGACGTCAATGCCGGGAGAATCCAGCGACAGCGAGGTGGAAGGGAGTTTCCGCTATGACAATTTCCCTGTGGAGAAGGAATCGGACGATGTGTATACGCTGAAAGCCGTAGTCGCAGATCTGGCCGGAAACGAGACGGAGAAATCTCTGACATTTTCCGTCAACCGCTTCGGATCAGTCTACACCTTTACCCCGAGCCTGGCGGAGATAGACGGCAGATTTTTCGATAAAGAACAGGACATTGTGATACACGAGACCAACGTGGATACGCTGGATCCTGAGACTATAGATATAAAAGTGGCCAGGAATGGACAGAACGCTGATATGGAGGACGTATCATATCAGCTATCCAACGACTCGGCAAATGGAAGCTGGAGCCAGTACAGCTATCGGCTCACAGCCGATAACTTCTCAGAGGAAGGCGTCTATGTCGTATCGGTAAACTCTGTTGATGAGGCCGGCAACGTCAACGACAGCACCGACGAGACCAAGGAAGCCGAGCTGCGGTTCGGTATAGACAAGAGCGACCCGCTCATCATGGCCGTCAACGTGGAGGAGGGGACAACTTATCCGGAAGACAGCAAACAAGCGGAATTCGCTATCGAGGACAACCTGTTGCTGAAGGACGTGACGGTGACCGTTAACGGCAGGGAAATAGAAACAGAGGCTGACGGCGAGCTTTACAGCTTCACGCTGACAGGCAGCGATAAGGCCAGGGAGATAGTGGTAGAAGCTGTCGACGAAGCAGGTAATGCCAGCAGCCTGATACTTCCCGACGTCTACGTCACCAGGAACCTCTTCGTCAGATGGTACACCAATACGCCGCTGATGCTGGGCAGCATCGGAGCCCTGTGCGCGGCTGCCGCGGCTGTGACGCTGCTGATATGGAGGAAGAAACGCCGCGGCAGGGAGGCGGCTGAAGCGGAGGAAGAGGGAGCTACGGATATCTGACAGGTATGACGCGGTCCTTTTCCTTTAAAGTGACCAGGTCGTCGTACAGGCAGATCATTCAGTTAAATCATTTCTCAAGCGCCCCGGTATCGACCGGGGCGCTTGTCGAAGGGGTCCGACAAAGGGCCTGTCGAGGGATATGAGGAATCATCTATGGATATACAGGCTCAAAAAAATTCCCCCTTCCGGCTGCAATAACAGCAGATGTCAAATCAGCCGGAAGGGAGAGAGATATCAACCGATAAACCTGAAGAATCTTATGCTTTAGATAAGTCCCATAGCCTTCATTTCACGTTCGATACGCTGATCCACCTCGTCCGAAGGAGGGCAGAGCGGGAGCCTGAAGTAAGGCTTGATCATTCCCATCTTGGCCAAAGCCACTTTCACAGGGACAGGGTTCACGTCGGCGAACATGCTATCGATGATAGGCTTCATAGAAAGCTGCAGGTCAGCTGCCCTTTTCACATCGCCGGCAAACCAGCTCCTGGTCATCTCCACCGATTCGGCAGGCATGATGTTGGCTATTACTGATATATAGCCGTCGCCGCCCAGTGAAAGAAGAGGAACTACCATATCGTCATTGCCGGAGTATACGGCAAAATCGTCGGGAACCAGTCTGCATATCTCAGCTACCTGGGCGATGTCCCCGCTGGCTTCCTTGATACCTACGATGTTAGGGTGTTCCGCCAGCTTGGCTGCCGTTGCCGGAGTGATGTTGACACCCGTGCGGCTCGGTACCGAGTAGAGGATACAAGGGATGGATACCGCGTCGGCTGTTTCTGTATAATGCTGGATGAGCCCCTGCTGCGAGCATTTGTTGTAGTACGGCGTCACCAGCAGCAGAGCATCTACTCCCACTGACTCTATCCTCTTGGCCAGATTGATACCATGTCTCGTATCGTTGCTGCCTGCGCCGCCGATGACAGGGACTCTTCCTGCCACTGTGTCTACGCAGAACTTCACCGTTGCCACGTGTTCCTCATCATCCATCGTGGACGCCTCGCCGGAAGTACCGCAGGCGATGATGGCATCGATGCCCTTTTCTATCTGCCAGTTGATAAGATCTCTGTAAGCGTCAAAATCAACTGAACCATCCTCATTGAAAGGAGTCGCAATCGCTACCCCGCAACCTCTGAATACTGCTGTCATTTTCGTTTCCTCCTTAAATCTATGCTGAAATTTCCAATAAAAAAGTTGCATCCTATCGATGCAACGAGAAACGCGATTGTTCTTCTGTCGTATCGATAGCGCCTCTGCTCACATATGAGCAGGAGTATATGGCATGTTGTGCCATATCCCAGAAACCTTCCGTGCCCGGACAGATCCTTCGGCGGTATCTCCTTTCATCGGTATCAACGGCCGCCGCCTCGCTCCGATTACTCTTATCAACCGCACCTCTATCAACTTTGTATTAAAGTCTACACGGTTTTAGAATGAATGTCAACAAGTTTTCTTCAAAAGACGGCAAGTTGTCGCTGCGGAGTTTTTTGTCTTTTTCCGGACTTATTTGACAGGCTAACGCAGAAAAATACAGATATTCTCTCAAAAACAAAAAATATCTGTAAAATCCAATGGAAATATGAAGCCTGCGTCCGGAACCAAGCAAACTCAAAAGCGCGCAGCCTGTATTGAAGATAGTTGAGTTCCATGGTATAATTTGATGTCCTGCCATATGACGACATATGGCAACGCAGGCGGCAGGAACATTTCCGCGGGAAATAAAAGGTGGTGGGAGTATGCCTTGCATGATTTGCAACGATCAGGAAAGGGATCTGGAAGAGATACAGAAGATAGTTTCGGATTATGCAGGAAAACATCCGGACCTCTTTCTGACCGCCAGCCCCGACTTTGCAGTGGAGGTATTTTGATTTCTATACGAAGGAGGCGACCAGATCATGATACATTTGGCTGGGGGCATGGTGATTCTTGTAATGACTCATATCTTCTGTATAGCCGCTATGAGCGAGAGAAAATATTCCGTCAGAAAGACCGCGCTGATATATGCGGTTTTCGGCTTTTACTTCATCGCTTTGACGCTGGTCGTTTTCGCGTTGTTTGGCAGCAATTCCGCCGATACGGCCTTTATCAGTTTTACCAGCACTATCTTCGCAGCCTTTTTTCTCTTTATCCTGACCTCGACCGATGCTTTTTGTAAGAAGCTGTTTTTGTTTATCAGCCATTCCAATTTGTTCTGCATATTCTTCTGCATCGCTATCCTGGTGTGCAATGGCTTGTTTCCCTCATTGTCTGAGTCGGGAGCGATGTACGCGAGGAATATGGTGAGGACGATACTGTATTTGCTGGCTATATTGATATATCTGAAGTTCCTGAGACCTTATGTGCGTGCAGTGCCGGGGACGAAAAAGAAGACCTGGTATTCTATCGCGCTGGTCTCGCTGCTGTTCCTGGCAGTCTTTACGTCCTTTGTCGTATTTTTGTACGCAGGCTACGGCCATGCAGGCGAAACGATATTTTTCTTTGCGGCCGTCGTACTGATATATTGTTCGGTGCTCTGGGTGATATTCAGGACGATACAGCATATCGACTACGAAGCGAAGACGGAACTCATCAGCAAGAATGTTGAATACCTGCAGGGGCAGCTCGCTCTGGCAAAGGAAAACGAACTGACGGCCAGGACTATCCGTCATGATTTCCGCCACCACAACCAGATCGTCGCGGCATTGCTTCAAAAGGGTGACATCAAAGAGGCACAGCGCTATATCGAACAGTATGACGAGAGTCTGGAAGCGGCAAAGCCTGAGAGGTTCTGTCCCAATACGACAGTCAACGCCATTCTGAGCAATTTCTATATAAAAGCGCGAAAGGATGGCATATCGGTTTCCATTTCCGCCGACACGCCCGGGGAGGCATCCATCGAAGACATGGATTTTGTCGCCATTCTTTCCAACATCCTGGAAAATGCTCTCAACGGTTGCAGGGAATCCGGCGTAGATGGGGAGATCCGTGTGGATATTCGTTCGGTAGCAAATAAGGTCGTCATCGTATGCAGCAACCCGTGCAAAGCCGGCCTGGAAATCGAAAACGGCATGCTCCGCAAAAGGAGCACCGGCATCGACAGCATCGTCCTCGCCGCCGGGAAATACGACGGCGACATCCGCTACGAACTGGAAAGCGGATATCTGACCGTCTGCGTCATCCTCAACACCTGACCGATCACGCTGCCTTTATTTTCGATAATGTTTTTCGGACATATTCCTAATAAGTCATATTTCATGATGTAGTTTTGGCATTTTTACCTTATTTCGGCCGGTTATCGGAAGATGATATGCCAAAACTCTTTGTGTCAATATGTAGTTTTGGCATTGCTGAAGCTATATTCCTATAGAAATATGCCTAATTATAAGATATAAAAGCTTTTATAAGCATATTGCCTCGGGGAATGAAAGGGCTTCGACTTGATTTATGCCAAATGAACAGAAAAAATTCGCAGTTTTAGTATTTATTGCTGTGTACCTTATTCATGTATTTTCAGTCCATGTATCATCTTTATGAATGCCGGGTCATCGTGATTGACGATCTCACTGTGGCCGACATCCAGTTTGGCGATTTCAGCCATATCGTCGTCGGTGAGAGTGAAATCCCAGATGTCGAAGTTCTGCTCCATCCTGTCTCTGTGGACTGATTTGGGAATCACCACGACACCTCGCTGGGTGTTCCATCGGAGAGCCACCTGAGCCGCGCTCTTTCCATACTTTTCACCTATCTTAGTCAGCACCGGATGGGTGAAAATGCCGAAATTCCCTTCGGCAAAGGGACCCCATGCTTCCGGGCAGACGCCGTACTCTTTCATGCAGGCCAGCGCGTCTTCCTGCTGGAAGAACGGGTGCAGCTCCACCTGGTCGACGGCGGGCATTATCTTCACCGTTTCGCAGAAATCGGTCAGGCGGGCAGGGTAAAAGTTGCACACGCCGATAGCCTTCAGAATACCTTCCTCATAAGCCTCTTCCATTGCTCTGTAGGCACCGATGTAGTCGCCCATAGGCTGGTGGATGAGGTAGAGATCCAGGTAGTCCAGTCCCAGATTTTCCAGCGAAGTCCTGATAGCCTTCCTGGCCGATTCGTAGCCGGCATCCTGGACCCATAGTTTGGTGGTGATGAAAAGTTCCTCACGGGCGACTCCCGACTCGGCGATGGCCGCGCCTACGGCGGACTCATTCATATAAGCCACCGCCGTGTCTATCGATCTATAACCCACATCGATAGCGTCGGCCACTGCCTGTTGGCACTGGGCCGGATCCGGGACCTGAGAAACCAGAACCTGCTTATCCACACCCAGATAGGGTTTTGGGGAAAGCTGAGCAGAGAAAAGCTGCCGACATGCCATTTTCTTTATATGGATGAATGGGATGCATATCAGCAGCTTTCGGAAGCAGGATCTTTCCCGACATTTACGACTGAGGCATTCGCCGACAGCTGGTCACGATCCGATAAGAAAGTGGTACCTATCGTTGATGATGAAGTCAACGTCACCTATTACTTCGCCTGCAGCGCCAACGACCGCCATCGTTTCCAGCCGCTGATACGGCAGCTTCAGGAGAAATTTTCTGTTACGAAGGATTACGATCAGTTTTGATGCCTGCGATAAAGAAGATGATACCAAGGACAGCACCGCCCAGTCCACACCAGCGACAAGTATTAATCATGGCGTAAAAATCTCCAAGGAAACAGTCTCCGTAAGTAGACAGATAATAATCTGGTCCCCAGGAGCCTTCGTACCAGCCTATCACGAAAGAGCCTACAAACATCAGTATGCCGAAGACCATGAAGAATATACCTATTCTCCATATGTCGCCTTGTGCAAGTCCTGTCTTTGGATTTACAGGATAGCTGTCGGGATCATTTACAGCCAGGCCTCCGTACAGCCGTTTAAAGATCACATAAAACACAAGCCCAGACGCTGTTATGAGAAAGCTCAGAGTAAAGAATTCCAGTCCATTGACCATTATACCGACAAAACCCATAAGAAACATACCGCCGATGACATATGCTTTGAGCAGCTTTCCACCCTTTGCGTACCATACTGTTCGCTCCTCTACAGGGTATTTTTTTCTTATTTTCAGGAACGCGAAGGCCAGACCTACATAAAGGATGAACAGGACCGGAGAGACGATGTTCACTATCATGGAGAAGTCAAAGTTGACAAATATGATGGTCACCGCTGCCAATATAATTATAGGCCAGAAAGGCATCTTGCTTTTTTTAGTAAGTTTAGCCAAGAAGCTTGGACACAAATTGTCCTCTGCAAGTATGAGGAACAGTCTGGAGCCACTGGCAATAACGGAGTTGGTAGTGGAACATGAGGAAATTACAGCCATTATCATAAATGCAACTCCTAATGCAGGTCCTGTATATGTTATAAGAACTGATGAATAATTCAATGTTCCGTCACCTATTCCCGTTCCCCAGTTTTGATAATTTCCGAGGGAAGCCAGACCGGCTATGGTAGGCAGGAGGAAGTTAAGGGCGATTACTATTATGGAGACTTTCATTCCCTTAGGAACGATTTCGGGATTGGCAATTTCACCACCAAGGTTGGAAATCTGTATATAGCCGCAGTAAAGCCATATTCCTATAGCCAGGCCGGTCCCCAGACTTGATACTACATCTGTTCCTTCAGGGATAAAGGGATCGACAGGGTTATAGTTCCAATTGGCAAAGCCTACGATAGTCACCAGAGCGAACATTACGATAATTATTATGGAGAAGATAGTGCTGAGGATGCTTACTTCTTTGAGGCCGATGAGATTGACAATGGTCAGAATCACTACAATAGCGATTTTTATTATAGTAGCGGCCAGCGGTGTCAGCGATATGATCTGTCCGATATATCCTACGGCGATGACTACATAGGCGGCTTGCCCCAGATATATCGCCAGCATTAACCACCAGTTCATACAGAAGCCCCACATTTCGCCATATGCCATTCGCATCCATACATATGGGCCAGCATCCACCGGCGCCAATGCTCCCAGCTCTGCCGTGTAGATTCCCATAGGTATCGCCCAGAGGATAGGAATTATTATCAGAAGGGCGATTGTGAGACCGGGACCTACGCTTGGTATCATATCTTCGACGCCGAAGGCTCCCGCTGCACACATACAGAAAATGAGAAAGACTATTCCGGCAAGAGAGAATCTGGTTTTATGCATAGCGGCTGAATTATCGATCGTATTAGCGGAAAAATCTGGTCTTGTAGTCATGATATTCCTCCTTTTAAAATTGTAGACAATGTAGGAACAAGGCGTCATTAACTTGAAATAATATGCCTTGACTGGTTTTTAGAATACAAAATATTTTCTGAAAATTATATATTATTCTTGCTGTCCGGGTTGTCGATTTGAGAGGGAGAAAGACTGAGACATATGCTTTTTATCGTGGAAGAGGGGACAAATCTAATATTCGACCGCAATAAAATAAAAAATGACCGCATTCATAACGGTCATTAATTGATATTATATCGAACACATGCTTTATTATCGTGAAAATTTTCGCAAGGTTTGATAAAAGCTTTTATTCTAATGGCAGTATACTTATGAAACATAAGGTTTCGCACTGTATGTGCAAAGATAAAGAGAACGGTTCTGATACTGTTAAAGTTCTGCTTTCGGAAAAAATTTTCTGTTCTATAGCTTTTGTCGTCGCTTCGGGCAATATATTTTTGTCATATCCGCTTTGACAGAGGCGTTTCATTTTTTCAAGATATCCGTCGTAGTCTTTAAGTGACAGGGTATTTATAAAAATGGGGCTGCCGATCAGATCGGCGGAGAGCTTCAGAACTATGTCATCAGTGCGGAAAGGATGAGTATTCCAGCAAAGCATAAGGCTGAAAGGGCGGGGCGCCGGAACAGAAGGAGCTTCCGGAGGAAAAGCCAGGCGGCAGAGGAAAAAAGGCCACGGCAAGCTCCTGGCGGCGGCAGCCGTGCTGGTCGCGGCCGTCGCGGCAGTGTCGGTCCTCGCATGGCAGGGAGGCGGCCGCGGCGAGACCATACACATCGCTACGAAGCCTATGACGGAACAGTACATAATGGGAGAGATGCTGGATATCCTCATCGAAGAGAATACCGACCTGGAAGTGGAGATCACTCAGGGTGTCGGAGGCGGCACCTCCAACATCCAGCCTGCCATGGAAAGCGGCGAATTCGACATATACCCGGAGTATACAGGGACAGACTGGAACATGATCCTCAAGCGGGAGGAGCTGTATACCGAAGACATGTTCGGACAATTGCAGGATGAATACTGGCGGGAACACGATATGGAGTGGATGGGGATGTACGGCTTCAACAACAGCTATGCCTTGGCTGTCAGAGGCGACGTCGCCCGTCAGTACGGCCTGGAAAAGATATCTGACCTTCAGTCCGTCGCTCCCCGGCTGACTTTCGGTGCCGAGTACGATTTTTACGAAAGAGAAGACGGCTATGAACCGCTGTGCGAGACTTACGGCCTGACCTTTGCAGGAACAGTCGATCTGGACATCGGGCTCAAGTACCAGGCCATCAATTCATCGGAAATAGATGTGATGCCTATTTTTACCACTGATGGTCAGTTCAGCGTATCTGATGTAGTGGTCCTGGAGGACGACAGGCAGTTTTACCCATCGTATCGCTGCGGAAATATCGTGAGGGGCCAGGTGCTGCGGGACCATCCGGAGCTGGAGAAGATCTTAGGAATGGTAGAGGGGATCTTGTCTGACGAGGGATGGCGGCCCTCAACTACAGTGTTGAAACGGAAGGCCGGGAGCCGAGAGACGTGGCGGAAGGCTTTCTGAGGGAAAAGGGACTGATATCCCGGGAGGAGATGTAATGGAAGCCATCATACGAATGGAAAACGTAAAAAAATCATACGGTCAGGAAAATGTGCTGCAAGGATTGAGTCTGGATATAGAAAAAGGTGAATTCCTCGCTGTAGTCGGCTCGTCGGGCTGCGGCAAGACGACGATGCTGAAAATGATAAACGGGCTGATACGGCCTGATTCAGGAAAGATCATCGTGGAAGGACAGGATATTTCTGAGACGGATCTGATCGCGCTGCGGCGGGGGATAGGCTATTGCATACAGGGCAGCGTGCTGTTTCCACACATGACCGTAGAGGAAAATGTAGCTTATGTACCGGAATTGCTCAATGGGCGTGACAAGGCGAAGACTCGCGCCGCAGTCAGCAAATGGCTCAGGACAGTGGGACTGGAAGAGGATATGCGCCGCCGTTACCCTTCCCAGCTTTCCGGAGGACAGCAGCAGCGGGTAGGTATCGCCAGAGCGTTGGCCGCTTCGCCGGAGATACTGCTGATGGACGAACCCTTCGGAGCCGTGGACAGTATCACCCGGGCCCAGCTCCAGACGGAGATCAAGGAGATCCACAGGAAGACCGGCGTCACTATCGTCTTCGTCACCCACGACATATCGGAAGCCCTTTATCTGGGTACCCGGGTGCTCGTCCTTGATAAAGGAGAGATACAGCAGTATGACACGCCGGAAAACATCATTGACAGTCCGAGGAATCAGTTCGTGAAGGCTCTGGTAGAAAAGAGCAGACGCGGCATTTAGAAAAAGAAGAAAGAGAGTGTCCTGACGACAGAGCGTCGGAGAAAAGGAGGCGAACATGACAAATATAGCTGAATTGAAGATAGATACCGGCAAATGCACAGGCTGCGGTCTCTGCGTCAAGGTATGCCCCGGCAGCATCATCTCCATAGGAGGAGCAGATAAGGCTGCTGGAGACAGGACACCGATATAGCGTGCGCCTATTTCGAGCTCCTTTGCTGCGCCCACGGACTTGGAGCGATCATGATGAGCTATTGTCTGGATGTGCTGGATATGATGCCGGATATCAGAGCGCTTTTGAATATCCCTGATGATCACTATATGGGGATGGCTGTCGGCTTCGGTCATCCTGAGATCAGATACGCGAGGGGCGTGGAGAAATACGGCCGCCCTCAGGTGGATGTGAGGACTTTTCTGTGAAAGCACGATCATGTTGTGATTTAGTTGTCATGGGCGATGAGGACGGACCGGGAAAAGAAGCGCAAAACAGTCCGCAAATTTTTCCGAATGTTAAAACAACTAGCAATTAAGAGATTTACTTACGGTCATCTTTCGAGTATATTTAAGTCATAAGAAAGAATATTGTCAGGAGGGATGAACCATGAATCTTGTATTGAAAAGCACATCGATCTACGATGGAGTCAGCGGAGCGCCTTTTGCAGGCTACATAGAGATCGAGGACAACAGAATAAAAAACGTTATAAAAGGGGAGACAGATAGATACGACGACACGTCCAGATACCAGGTTAGAGACTGCGGGGACAGGACTATAACCGCGGGACTTATAGACAGCCATATCCATCTTTTCCTCGGATCCCTTCACAATGCCACAGTGGATATCTATGAAACATCCACAGAGGATGAAGCGGCCAGGAAGCTGTACGATTTTTATAAGGACAGAGACGACGAATGGATCCTGGGCTTCAGATGGTCCAATTACAGATGGCCTGACGAGAAGCTTCCGGTGAAGGAGACCCTTGACAAGTATTTCCCGGACAGACCTGTCATTGCCTTCAATGACGAACTCCATGCCGTATGGGTAAACAGTGAGACGCTCAGAAGATGCGGCATCGACAAGGATACACCGGATCCGGCGGGCGGGACCATCGCCAGAGATGAGAAGGGTGAACCGACAGGATATTTGCTGGAACAGCCTGCCATGGCGCTTGTCACGAAGGACGCCCTCAATGTCGGCCCGGAAAAGGAAGAGGAACTCATCGAAGGGTTCATCAGGATGGCTCATACCAAAGGCGTAACATCGGTAGGAGCTGTACATGTGCTGAAGATAATGAAGCACGAGGCCTGCAGACGTCTGGAGGAGAAGGGCAAGCTGAAGGAGAGAGTTTTCTTCGCGCCTCATATGGAGATGGATTTTGACGAGGCGTTGAAGCTGAAGAAGGAATATACATCAGATAAATTGAAATTCCTGGGACTCAAAGGCTTTATGGATGGTACGCCGCTGGGATATACAGGCTACATGGTAGAGCCTTATATGGATAAGCCGGGCTTTCGCTCGGAGCCGCTGGTATCGCAGGAATGGCTCGATGCCAAGAGCAAGGAATGTTATAAGAACGACATACCTCTCAGGCTGCACGCCTGTGGAGACGGTGCTGTCAGGATGGCTCTGGACGCTTATGAGGCAGCCAGAAAAGAGTACGGTGACAAAGATGTGAGAAATACCATCGAGCATATAGAAGTGCTTCATCCTGACGACCTGGACAGGTTTGCCGAGACCAATACTATCGCCAGCATACAACCGTGTCATATCCTGATGGAGACCCTGGAAGGCCATCCTATTTTCAGCATGCTGCCGCCAGACAGAGTGAAGCTGGCATGGCCGGGCAAATCACTGGCCAGGGCAGGCGCTGTCGTAGCTTTCGGTACTGATTATCCGATAGTTGAGCTGGATCCGGTAGATACCATATACAGAGCGGTAAAGAGGCGTATGGAAGACGACCTCCCGGAGGACGGCTGGAACCCGCAGGAGAAATTCACCCTGGCGGAAGCCATCGACAACTGCACTAAGGGTCCGGCTTATATGATGCGTATGGAAGATAAGCTGGGGACGCTTGAGGAAGGTAAATTAGCTGATATCAACGTGTTCAACAAGAACCTCTTCGAGAGCGAAGAGGATATACCGTCTGTCAAGACAGATATGACTGTGTTTGACGGAGAAGTCGTATACGATAACCTGTAGTCGCGAGACATCCGCACCGCTGTGCGCATAAAAAAATCACGTCGATTCGTCAGTCGTCAGTTGGCAGAGTCGAAATGCGTCGTAAAAGACCATTTTGACTCTGCTTTTTTATTAAGTAAAATGGCCGTTTGCAGTATATATTATATAGTAAGAATACTATCGGAGGACGAGAATGTGAAAGCGAGAAGGATAACTAAAGAAACAACAGCCGGATTCGAGCGATATCTTCATCAGGAGGAGAAGAGCCGGGGTACTGTGGACAAGTACGTTCGGGACGTAAAAGCCTTCGCCGTCTGGCTGGCTGGCGAGCAGGTGAGCCGGGAAAAGACGGCCGACTGGAAGGAGCACCTGCTGAACGAAGGGCGGGCGCCCGTTACGGTCAATTCCATGATAGCTGCTGTCAATACCTTTTTCGGATTCATGGGATGGGACGATTGCCGAGTCAAATCTCTGAGGCTGCAGAAGCGGTTCTTCAGAGAAAATGAGCGAGAGCTGACAAAACCTGAGTACGAACGACTCCTGAAGGCTGCTTACGATCAGGGAAAGGAAAGGCTGGGGCTGCTGATGGAGACCATGTGCGCCACAGGGATAAGAGTCAGTGAAGTCAGATATATAACGACGGAAGCGATAAAAAAAGGCAGGGCTGAGATTTCCATGAAGGGAAAACACAGAGTTATCCTGATACCGGATAAGCTGTGCAGAAAGCTGAGGAAATACGTTGTCAGGACAAAGCGAGGGGATGGCGAGATATTTACCGGCAGGAGCGGCCAAAGTCTGGATCGCAGGCAGATATGGGCCGAGATGAAAGCGCTGTGCAAAATAGCGGGAATAGCTGCCGAAAAGGTATTTCCCCATAATCTGAGGCATCTTTTCGCCAGGTCGTTTTACCAGGTATTCCAGAATATCGTCAGTCTGGCCGATGTACTGGGACACAGCAGTATCGAGACGACCAGGATATATCTGATTTCCACGGAGGAGGAGCACATAAAAAAAATAGCACGTCTGGATCTGGTGCTATGAATCAACAGGACAAAATAAGTATTTTGTCGCGTTACCGTATTCGTTTTCTTACATATCCCAATGTAACTTCATTAATTCTACCACGAAAATCAGCTATTTACAAGAAAATATATGAAATCATAGCAGCTTTTACCGGCCTGACGGATTTCGGGATGTAGGGCCGCCTTCGTTTAAGGACAAAAAAACCAATCGTTCAGGATTTAAACATGAACGATTTTCTTTGCGTTCTCTTAAATTTCATCATACGGCGGTGAGGGCTCCTCACTCGCCTGAAAAAACGCGGCATCATGCCGCTTTTTTGATTTCCGAAGACTCGATACCGGACAAAATACTTATTTTGTCGTCAGGAAAAGAGGTAGGACAGATGGGAAGAGGCAAACTGAACAGAGATGAGATAGAAGCGCTGAAACGCAATCCTTATGTGACGAGCGTAAACGAGAAGAGCATTTCGTATTCGCGTCAGTTCAAACAGCTTTTCATGGAAAGGTATCTGCAGGGCATAGGCCCGACGGAGATCTTTCTCGACGCCGGTTTCGATGTGAGAGCGCTGGGCTCAAAGAGAATAGAGAGAGCCTGCGCCAGATGGAAGGAAGCCTATGAGTCAGGTTCGCTGGAACAGGCCCCCGCGCCGCCGGAGAAGATGACGGAGCTGAAGGAGCGTCGGGAAATTCCCGGGAAGAAACGTCGGGGGCAGGCCGGGAAGAGCCAGGTCGATATCTGCAGGAAGCAGGCGGAGGTCATAAAGAAACTGAAGGCGGAAAACGAGCTGCTGAGGATCGTTTGCGGGATGACTGCCGCAGGACGTGGAAAACTGCCTGACGAGGAACAACTGTGTCAGGCCATAGAGGACGTCGGCGGCAGGGAGGAGTATCGTGGGTGCATTTCGTATCTCTGCGGAGCCGCCGGGATATCGTCAGGCACCTACTACAGCCAATGCAGGAAAAGACAAAAAGAGGAGAACGCAAAATGAAGCTGAGGAAAATTTTAACGCTGGCTCTGTCGGCAGTGATGGCGACAGGGTTGCTGACGTCTGTCAGCTTTGGACAGACAGGTACGGGGCAGCAATGGGATGTATCGAAGAGCAAAACTGCCACCCAACTGGACAAGGATTTCATATCCGACGTGACGTTATCACTGCCCGCAGCTGAGGAACAGCTGGTGAGCGACGTGGTGCTGGTACTTGATAAATCGACCAGCGCCGCTCTGGAAGAACAGGCTCTGGCCATGCTCAGGGAGCTGAAAGGGCAGGTCGAGGAGACAAATGCCAAGGTGAAGGTAGGAGTAATCATTTTCAATAAAGAGGCTCATGTGACAGACTTCAAGGATCTGGCTACTGAGTATGACGCCATAGAGGCCGCCGTGAAGCAGGATATTTCCAGCGGTACCAACACTCATGCCGGATTGCTGGCGGGTAAGGAGATGCTGGACAATGACACGGATGTGGATGATTCCAGGAAATATCTGATATTCGTCAGTGACGGTATCACATATATGTATGATTCAGAGCCGACAGCCACCGCCTGGAGCTTTATGGCGGACGCGGTCAACGACTGGGCAGGTCCTGACAACTGGGCGTCCAAGTACGGCAGCAATGAAGCTCCTGACAATTGGGCAGCATGGCTGGAAGAAACGGGGGCTCAGGTGGAAGCTCAGGGAACGGAATATGAATATCCTTACGATGATTACGAAGAGCTTAAAGCGGCCGGAAGTCTGAACGCGACGCCGGTCGACAGCAGCGCCGATTACGCTAATTCAGTGGATAAAGCCCTCTGGCTGACATATCAGACGTATCAGCAGTGCGCGGAAAGCTACAATTGCTATGCTATGACGGCCGGCAGCAGTTCGGGAGAACAATACCTGTGGGGCCCTTCATTTATGGAGTATCTTTCCGGTGGGGAGGATGTCAGCTTTGACTCGATAAAGAACGATATATATTATCTCCTGGATGCCGGCAGCAAGGTCATCGATGAGATGGGATACGGCACCGATAACGCGGGCAACAGCTACGACTTCGATTTCGTGGATGAGACGCCTGTACTGACAGTGGGCGGTATACAGATAGAAGGCGTGGAATCCACGGCGGCAGATGGAGCTACATCGTCGTATGTCTTCGGTGACAAGGGCGACGGTGAGCCGCGGTTCATGCTGGATTATTACAGGGACGGCTATACGGAAGAGACCAGTGGCGAGACATATGGCGAGTGCTTCGTGCTGACTGTAAACGAGCCTGTCTCTCAGTTCAGTCCGGTCCAGCTGACCTATTCGGTAAAACTCACGGATCCTTCGACAGAACCGGGGACATATGGTCAGTATGACGCCGACGGCAGCGAAGGGCTGTCGGGCCTCTACACCAATAATCAGGCTGTGCTGCTGCCGGTAGCCACCGGAGGAGCTGTTGGTGAAGCTGAGCTGTTCCCGATGCCAACGGTATCATATACCGTTGAAAAGACTGGCGGGACACAGCCTGGAGATACCGGGGATGCAGACACTGACGCAGATAACGGTTCGAAAGGCAGCGGGACAAAGACTGGCGACGACTTCAATATGCTGGCCTTTGTAGGCGCGGCGCTGGCGGCTGCAGCGGCTGCCGGAGCGACGGTGCTGATCAGAAGGAGGAAAACTGATTGATAACGACGGCTGCGCAGAATGCTGTGGCCGTGATAAGGACAAAGAGCGCGGAAACAAAGCCGCGGCCTTCATCTGAGAGGGTCGCGGTTTTGTTTTGCACTACCATTTCGCCGGATTTTATGGTATATTAGTAGAGAATAAAAAATCGGAGAGGAAAGAAAGATGGAACATATTATCTGGAACAGAGAGATGGAATGTGCCGACAGGGAGACCAAGAACGCCATCCAGCTCGACCGATTGAAAAAGACGGTGGACACATGTTACAACAATGTGCCGTTTTACAGGAAGAAATTCGATGAGATAGGATTGAAGCCGGAGCATATAAAGACGCTGGACGATATCCGTCATATCCCGTTTACGACGGCCGACGATCTGAAGGAGAACTATCCTTTCGGCCTTTTTGCCGTACCCAAGCGGCAGATAGTCAGGATACACGGTTCGTCAGGAACTACGGGAAAGCCCAAGGTGGTGGGATATACCAAAAAAGATCTGGAAAACTGGACCGAGATAATGGCCAGAGTCATATGCGCGGCGGGGGCCAATGCCGATGATATCGTGCAGATAGCCTTCGGGTACGGACTTTTCACAGGCGGATTCGGACTCCATTACGGTATGGAAAAGATAGGCGCCATGGTAGTGCCTCTTTCCAGCGGGAATACAGAACGTCAGATAATGCTGATGCAGGATTTCGGCAGCACGGTACTCATCGCCACGCCGTCATACGCTCTTTATCTGGCGGAGGAGATGGCCAAGCGGGGGATAGACAAGGATACTATAAAGCTGAGACTGGCTCTTTTCGGCGGCGAAGGTCATACGGAGGAGATGAGAGCGAAGATAGAGTCCCAGCTGGGCATCCTTGCTACTGAGAATTACGGCCTGTCAGAAGTAGGCGGCCCGGGATTTTCGGGAGAGTGTTATTTGAAGAATGGATTACATATAGCTGAGGATCAGTTCATTTCCGAGGTCATCGATCCGGATACGCTTCAGCCGCTGCCGATCGGCGACAAGGGCGAGTTGGTAATAACTACGCTGACTAAGGAAGCCTTCCCGATGCTCAGATACAGGACCAGGGACATCACATGGCTGATGGACGAACCGTGCGCCTGTGGAAGAACTTCCATGAGGATGAAGAAGGTACAGGGAAGGACCGACGATATGATGGTGATCAGAGGCGTCAACGTGTTCCCTTCCCAGATAGAGTCGGTCATCATGGCTATGCACGAGATAGAGCCGTTCTACGAAATCATCGTGACGACGGAGGAGTACCTGGACAGGATAGAAGTGAGAGTGGAATTTTCCGACGCGTCATTGCTGGACGACTACAACAAGCTGGAGCAGCTGAGAGCAAAGATAAGGCACAATATAAAATCGGTGCTCAACATAGACGCCAAGATAACTCTCGTTACGCCGGGCACGCTGCCTAGGTTCGAGGGCAAGGCCAAGAGAGTGATAGATAAGAGGACCAACAAATAGCAGTAAATACAAAAGAAAGGCAGAAGATAAAGATATGGAAAAGAAGATAATGCTTGGCAATGAAGCGTTCGCCAGGGGAGCATACGAGGCCGGCGTGAAAGTCGTGTCGTCATATCCCGGGACTCCAAGCACAGAGGTGACGGAAAACCTGGCAAAGTACGATGAGATCCATGTAGAATGGGCTCCAAATGAAAAGGTGGGAACGGAAGTGGCGATGGGCGCTTCCATCGGCGGAGTACGCTCCCTGTCGTGCATGAAGCACGTAGGGCTCAACGTTGCGGCCGACCCGTTCTTTACGGCCGCTTATACGGGCGTTACGGGAGGCGCTGTAGTTCTGGTGGCCGATGACAACGGATGTCATTCCAGCCAGAACGAGCAGGATTCCAGATACTACGGCAGGAGCGCCGGAGTGCCGATGCTGGAGCCGTCCAATTCTCAGGAGTGTAAGGACTACATGAAGCTGGCATATGAGATGAGTGAGAAGTATGACACCGTCGTGCTGATACGTTCAAATACCAGGATATCCCATTCCAGAGGAATCGTGGAGACAGGCGAGAGGACAGAAAGGGAACGGATCCCGTACAAGAAGAATATCCAGAAGTATGTGGCCATGCCTGCCATGGCGAAGAAGCTCCACGTGGCACAGGAAAAGAGAATGGGACAGGTGGCAGCCGACAGTGATTCCATGGAGATAAATCGGATCGAGATGGGAGATACGTCTGTCGGCATCATTACCAGTGGTATCTGCTATCAGTATGTGAAAGACGCGATGCCTGATGCCAGTGTGCTGAAGATGGGGCTCATCAATCCGATACCGAAAAAGCTGATAGAGGATTTCGCTTCCAGAGTGGATAAGCTCTACGTGATAGAGGAGGGGAACCCATTCTTTGAGGAACAGATAAGAGCTATGGGTATAGAGCTTGCCGGAGGCAAGGATATGTTCACCATACAGGGCGAATACAGCGCCAACATGATAAGGAAAGCATTCGGGCTGCCGTTGGCTGAAGCGGCCGAAACCGAGGCTGATGCGGCAGATGCTCCGGGCAGGCCTCCGCTCATGTGCGCCGGATGTCCTCACAGAGGATTGTTTTACATACTCAATAAGCTCAAGAAGACGGTCATGGGTGATATCGGATGTTACACCCTGGGCGCGCTGGCGCCTACGTCGGCCATGGACGCATGTCTTTGCATGGGCGCTTCCATCACTATGGCTCACGGATTTGAGAAGGCTGTCGGGGACAGCAGGGACGTCGTTGCTGTGCTGGGGGACTCCACTTTCTTCCATTCGGGGATAACCGGCCTGGTCAATATGAACTACAACGGAGCAAAAGGGACAGTCATCGTGCTGGATAACAGGATAACAGGCATGACGGGCCATCAGGACAATCCGTCGACGGGAAAAGACGCCAAGGGCAACGAGGCGCCGGCCATAGATATCGCTGTGATGTGCAGAGCCTGTGGCGTGAAGCATATCGTCGAGGTCGATCCATTCGACATAGAAGAGCTGGAGGAAGCCATAAAGACGGAGACGGCCAGGGAAGAGCTGTCGGTCATCATAACAAAGAGACCGTGTGCTCTCATAGTGAAGCAGCCTGATATACCTTATGTGGTCACGGACAGATGTAAGAACTGCAAGATGTGTATGAAGCTGGGATGTCCTGCTATCGAGGAAGAAAACGGAAGACCGGTCATCGTACCGGACAGGTGTGTAGGCTGTGATCTCTGCGCGAGAGTATGTCCTTTCGATGCCATAGAGATGGTGGCAGACGGAAAGGAGGCAAAATAAAATGAAAAAGGCCAATATACTGATAGTAGGAGTAGGTGGTCAGGGAACTTTGCTTGCCAGTGTGCTGCTGGGGAACCTGGCATTGATGAACGGATATGACGTGAAGCTGTCGGAAGTCCATGGTATGGCTCAGAGAGGCGGCAGCGTGGTGACACATGTGAAGATAAGCGAGGGGACTGTCAACTCACCTCTTATCGAGGAGGGAGACGCAGATATCATTATTGCCTTCGAGGAGCTGGAAGCCTATAGATGGCTGCCATATCTGAAAAAAGGCGGCACCATGTATGTCAATACTCAGCAGATACTCCCGATGCCGGTGATCCTGGGGCAGGCCAAATATCCTGCCGACATCATGAAGACCTTGAAAGAGAAGACCGGGGACGTGAAGGCATTCGATGCTCTCAGCATTGCCGAGGAGTGTGGCAGCGTCAAGGCTGTCAACGTAGTATTGCTTGGAGCGGCATCGAAGGATCTGCCATTCGATGAGGCTGCCTGGCTCAAGGTCATTGAGGAGAACGTAAAGCCTAAATTCATAGAGCTCAATAAGAAAGCTTTCGGGATGGGCAGAAACGCGTAACGCCCATCTTGCAGGCAGAGAGCGGCGGAGCCAGTTACCGCCTGCTCCGGGATATTTCCCATATGATAAAAAATATTGAAAGGAAACATCGCGAAATGATTTGGAACAAGGAGATAGAGTGCGCGGATCGCGAGACCATGCGTGGTCTGCAGCTTGAAAAGTTGAAAAAGACAGTCAAGTATGAATATGACAATGTGCCGTACTACAGGCAGAAAATGGATGAGAAGGGGGTAAAGCCGGAGGATATCAAGACACTGGAAGATATCACGAAGCTGCCTTTTACCACCAAGGAGGATCTGGCTGCCAATTATCCGAGAGGGTTGTTTGCCGCCAAGAACGAGGACATCATCAGGGTACATGCGTCATCAGGTACGACAGGAAAGCCTAAGGTAGCAGGATATACGAAGCACGATCTGGATATCTGGGGAGAAGTGGTGGCAAGAGCGATGACTGCTGCCGGACAGGACAACAAGTCTATAATACAGGTTGCCTACGGGTACGGACTTTTTACCGGAGGACTGGGAGCTCACATCGGAGCGGAAACCATCGGCGCCACAGTTATCCCTATGAGCAGCGGCAACACTCAGAAGCAGATCATGTTCATGCAGGATCTCAAGAGTACGGCGCTGGCATGTACTCCATCCTATGCCCTTACAATAGCGGAAGGTGTGGCAAAAGCAGGAATAGATCCTCAGGATCTGCCTCTTCAGGCCGGTATCTTCGGCGCTGAGCCGTGGACCCAGGGTATGAAGGAAAGCATCGAGAAGGGTCTGGGTATCAAGGCCTATGATATATATGGGCTGACCGAGATAATCGGACCCGGAGTTTCCATAAGCTGCGATGAAAACAACGGTATGCATATACAGGAGGATTATTTCTATCCTGAGATAGTAGATCCTGATACCCTGGAACCATTGCCGGATGGTCAGATAGGCGAACTGGTCTTCACTACTTTGGGCAAAGAGGGCTTCCCGATGATAAGGTACAGGACAAGGGATCTGTGCTATCTGATGAGAGAAAAGTGCGGCTGCGGAAGGACGACGGTGAGGATGAGCAAGATACTGGGAAGGACCGACGACATGCTTATCATAAGAGGTGTGAATGTGTTCCCTTCACAGATAGAAGAAGTCATATCCAGATTCGAGGAGCTTACCATCAATTACATGATCTATGTGGGCAGGGAGAACAACAAGGACACCTTCGACCTGGACGTGGAGCTGGCTCCTGGTCTGGTAATAGACGATATCAAATTCATCGAAGAGCTGAGAGGCAGACTGAACCACGCTCTGAGAGATATGCTGGGGATCGGCTGCAAGGTAAGGTTCCTCAACGAAGGAACGCTGCCTAGGAGCGAAGGGAAAGCCGTCAGAGTCAAAGATTCGAGAAACCTTTAGTTGACAGAGGAGGAATTAATATGTTGATTAAACAGATGTCGGTGTTCGTGGAGAACACAACGGGAAGACTGGCTGAGCTGACGAGGATACTGGCTGAGCACGGTATCGATATCAAGGCCAGCACCATAGCCGATACGGTGGATTTCGGCATCCTGAGATGCATAGTTCCAAACCCTGAAGCGGCTACCGAGATCCTGAAGGAGGCCGGGTTCACTGCCAGCATCACGGAAGTGATAGCGGTAACGCTGGAAGACAGACCGGGCGGGCTCCACAAGGTGCTGCAGATACTGGCCGACAACGATATCGGTGTGGATTACATCTATTCCACTATAAAGTCAAAGGAAGATGAAGCAGTAGTGATGATAAAGGTCGAGGATCCGAAAAAGGCCATGGATATCCTCACATCCAACGGAGTCAAGCTTTATAATATGAGCGAGCTTGGGGTATAGAGAGGCAGTCGTAATGGGAACAGGAAGAAAGATAATACTGGTGATTTGCCTGATAGTCTTCGTGGGTTCCGCCGGAGTGTTGCTGGACTATTTCATCAACGGTATGAGGGAGCAGAACGCCCTCGAAGGGCTTAAGGATATGCAGACCGACAGGGAGGATCTGGTGACAGACAAAGGCACAGTGATAGGCAAATACGCTGATCTGTATCTGGCCAACTCCGATATCATCGGATGGGTCACCGTTGACGATACCCATATTGATTATCCGGTGATGCAGACCCAGGATGATCCGGAGTTCTATCTTCACAGAGGATTCGATAAGGAGTACGCGGCTTCGGGTGTGCCGTTCATGGATGCGGCCAGTGATATATTCGTGCCTACGTCCAATTTCCTCATATATGGTCACAATATGAAGAACGGGACCATGTTCCACGATTTATTGGAATACGACAGCAAGGATTTCTTCGAGGAACATCCGACATTCAAGTTCGACACCATATACAAGGGAGGACAGGGTACCTATCAGGTCATCGCCGCGGGATATACCCAGATATATCCGGAGGATTCGACTGAATTCAAGTATTATCAATACGCGGCTATCACGACTGAGTCAGAATTCTATGAGTATCTGCGAGGGGTCAAGTCGCTGTCCTCATATGATACAGGAGTCACGGCGGAATACGGGGATCAGCTTGTTACCCTGTCCACCTGCGCTTATCATGTCGAAGATGGACGTTTCTTCGTTGTAGGAAAGAGGACGGATGTCAAACAGCAGGTGCCGCAATAAAGTGGCGCATTAGTGACATAAAGGA
Source organism: uncultured Eubacterium sp. (assembly GCA_900543485.1). Taxonomy (GTDB): domain Bacteria; phylum Bacillota; class Clostridia; order Peptostreptococcales; family Anaerovoracaceae; genus Lentihominibacter; species Lentihominibacter excrementipullorum. Next base: position 171,026 of record UQRM01000001.1, read on the forward strand.
ATTTAAGAAAGAGATGGGAATTGACTGTGCGCCGGCAGGACGGCAGGTTTAGTTTCGCATCTCTTTTTGCTTTGCCTGAAGAAGCCCGGGAAGAGGAGCGGGATTGTCATCATTTGCAGGATTTGATGTTTTATCGATAATATTTTCAATGATTGAGAAGCCTCACCACTGAATTTTATCATTGTCCGGCGAAAAAGCGAAATAATGATAAATATGCCGCAGAGCCTGTAGCGAAAAATCCTATAGCGTTGGTTGTATTTGTAATGCGTGTTAGAGTATAATAATAACGAAAAAAGAGGACAGAGAAAAGAAGATTATCGTTAATTTTGAACGTCTTACCAATGAGGGCTTCGACTCTGCCCGCTGTGAGCTGCCGGGATATCACTATATCACTGGAGTTTTGCCGGATTTTCCATCAGGGCCTGGAATCCGGCAGGTCTGACGTAGACATTTGCCGGATTTTCGATTAGAGCTCAGAATTCGGCAAGCCCAACACAGATGTTTGCCGGATTTTTCATTTTGACTGGAAATACGGCACGCCAGGGGGATCAGCGTTGCCGGATTTCTGTCGTTTTTCTCAAATACGGCACACCTGAAACGATCCCTTGCCGGATTTTTTTCGTGGTGCGATTATTCGGCAAGGCAGCCCTGACAGCACTGCCGGATTCCTTGCATATGTCGGGTATTCGGCACAATGATGTGTAAAGGTTGCCGGATTCCGACTGATTTTGCAAAATCCGGCAAATCCCCATGCAAGGGACTGGGATGAAAAGGCGGGAAGGATGAAGAATGACAGGAGAGAGTATTTTTGACGGAAACATGGCCGGAGGCGCGATACGGATAGGCGATACGCCGCTCAGCATCAGCGTCTATTCGGTGGAGAAGGCTCCTACCAGGATACACGACAAAGGTATGCTGGAGATAATATTCTGTCTGAAAGGCAGCGTACGCTTTTCCTATGCCTATGAGGAATTCACCCTCCACGCCGGGGAGTATATTTCCGTTGACAAGGATGCCTATTACCTTTATGACGGCAGGGACAACCTGTGCGTCTCCTTTTATTTCGATCTTACCCGCTATACAGACAAGTACCCCTTCATATGCAACAACCTGTTTGTCTGCGAAGGGCTGGCGGAAACGACAATGCGCTATCCCACTTCGGAACACAGGCGGCTGAAGGGGATGATGATAGCGCTGCTTAAATACATCAGAAGTCAGGCCGGGGAGAAAAGCAGCTCCAGTCTCACGGTGGGAGGCACTTGCGCAGACAGCACTTCCGCAAAGGATATTTCTGCAGACAGCCTTTACGGAGGTGTCCTTTCCGCAGTCGCTTTTCCCGCGGATGTCGCCAAAACGGTCAGCAAGGCCGCGGAAGAAATCGTCGACCTCTTCGTCGAATACTTCGACGTGTTCTTTTTCCACGCCGGAGACGGTGCAGGCAGAAACACCGAAAACCTTCGCAAGCTTCATAAAGTCAACGATTACATGCACAGCCATATGAAAGAGAAGGTGACCGTCGGTGATTTGGCCCGGGAGCTGAACTTCACCGAAGGTTACATGTCGGAATATCTTAGGAAAGTTTCGGTGGGATTCAGTGGCATGCTGAACTATATCAGGGCCAACGCGTCGGAGCATCTGCTCCTGAAGACCAACAAAAAAATACTGGAAATCGCGGAGGACTGCGGGTTTTCCGATGTGAAATATTACTATTCGGCATTCAGACGCTGGTATAAGTGCACTCCCAGACAATTCCGGGAAAGGTACGGCCGGGCCCAGGAGGAGAGGATAATCTATCTGGACATGACGGCCGTCGACGGCGTGCTGGATAGGCTTCTGGTAAACCACTACATAGAGACATTCCTTCCGGGGTAGCGGAGTCTGACTATTTGCATTCGATTCAATATATCTATCTGAAGCTTTAGTATTCCTGCGATAATGAAGGAGAAGGCCGCAATGCGGCCTGTTTTTTTGTCATCAGATATTGCTGATTTCGAGTAAATTAAACACGAAATTACGATAAAAACACCCTTGAATCCACTGAAAAGAAGAAGTATTCTGAAAACGACAGAAGACTAGGGAGGTACGACGAGTCGTATTGTGTCGTACCTTATCGCGAAACGGCGGAACGGGATCCGCAGAGGAGGCGAAGATGCGAAACGTGAAAGCAACGAAGATCAACGAAGCCGATATGGTTTTGATAAACGGTAAAATATTTTCTGTTTCTCTGGATGGCCATGTGGTCCGGGCGGAAGCGATAGCTGTTAAACATGGGAAAATAGCTGTTGTAGGGACTGAAAAGGAGGTAGCAGAGCTTATAGGTGACGATACGGAAATTATCGATTGCGGTGGCAATACCGTGTTGCCAGGATTGTGTGATGCACACTGCCATCCATCGATAGCCTCCTGTACTTACTCAGGGTGTGATCTCTTTGGCATATACATACAGGAAGGTGAATCAGAAGAGGAAGTCATCGATAAATATATGGAGAAACTGGCTGCCTTCATCGAGAAAAACCCGGGAGACGGACTTATCAGAGGTACAGGCTGGGTACTTGGGAATTTCCCGGGAGAGAGGATCCCTACAAGGCATGATATAGACAAAATATGCTCTGACAGGCCTGTGGTTCTGGAATCCTTCTGTCAGCATAACTTGTGGGTCAACACTAAGGCTATCCAAATGGCCGGGGTGGATGCAGATACACCTGATGTGCGGGCCGGACGCATATACAGAGAAGCTGACGGATTTCCACAAGGGATATTCAATGACCCGGAAGCGATGAGCCTGATAAAGGAAAACATCCCGGGATATGATTTTTCGGTGGAAAAGTACAAGGAGGCGTTGCTGCATTACCAGGAGCAGTATGCCAATAGATATGGCGTGACATTGGTTCAGGACTGTATGCACAGCGATAATGCCAGAAAAGCCTTCAGGGAACTGGCGGAGGAAGGGAAGCTTACTGTCAGATTGAGAGGCGTATATCTTCTGGAACCGGGTAAAGCAGAAGAGGGGCTGGAAGATGCCATCGCACGCAAGGATGCGGAAGCTGACGATGTGAATGATGATTTCAGAATAGATAATGTAAAGATGTTCGCGGAAGGTATGTTTTCTCTGACAGAACCGTACGAGAAAAGCTTTACCAGAGAGAACGGACTCCCTGACGGGTACAATGAGCCTCTCTACTGGAGCGATGAGGAGTTTACGGAAATCGCGAAGAAAGCTATGGATGCTGGATTCAGCATACACGTCCATGCCATGGGTGATAATTCAGTAAGGCAGAGCGTCTCTTGCCTGGCTGAGGCACAACGTGAATCTGCCGCAACGGGTGATATTTCTGCCGCTGGATTTCGGGAGCGCACGCGAAACGTCATCGCTCATATGATGCTGGCGCGAGATGAGGATCTGGAGCTAATGGCGGAGAGCAGCATCATAGCATGCTGCCAGCCGAGATGGATGGTATACGATTCCGATATCGAAGGGATGACGCCATTGATGGGAATGGAGCGGGCTGGGAAAGCCTATCCTCTCAGAGGGCTGGTGGATCGTGGGATAAGAGTGTCATTTGGCACTGATTTTCCTGTGACACCGCCGCCCGACACCATGCACGAGATACAGTGCGCCATGACAAGGACCGTATTCCCCGATGCACCGGATTACGAAAAGTTCAAAGGCAGAGTGCTGGGCGACGAGAAGCCGGCGACATTGGAGGAAGCCGTACAGTCTCTTTCTATAAACGGAGCATATCAGATGTTTCTGGAGGATGTGACTGGGAGCATAGAACCTGGAAAATCGGCAGATCTGGTGATACTTGATTCGGATATGGAAAAGACAGACATTAATAAAATCTATGCCATAAGGGTGGAAAAGACGCTGTTCAAAGGAAAGGTCGTTTACGAAAAACAGTGATAAACATTCCGGAGTGTTTTCATAGTAAGTTATTATTCATATTATTTTTTCAAGGAGGTCAAGGATGTGATGAATAGTGAAAAATCGCAAAACGGAGAATTCAAAAAAGTACTGGGGCTGGGTTCGCTGGTCGTATTCGGACTGGCCTACATGGCCCCGACGGTAGTGTTCAACTACTATGGCCCGCTGTCGGTGGCCTCAAACGGTATGTATCCGACATGTATCGCCATAACGGCGATAGCTATGTTCTTTACGGCCTTCAGCTACGCCAATATGTCGAGGGAATTTCAGAAGTCGGGCTCGGCCTATGTATATGTGCAGCAGTCGCTGAACCCGCACTTCGGCTTTGCCACTGGTTGGGTGATGCTGTTGGATTACCTGCTGCTGCCGATGATTTGCATATTGGCGGTGGCTATCTACATGGAGACATACGTTCCGGCAGTTCCCGCATGGGCGTGGGTCATCATACAGGTGGTGCTGCTGTTCATCGTCAATGCGGCAGGTATCAGCGTGGCAGCCAAGGTGGACACGGTGATAGTAGGCGCGCAGCTTCTGATGATGGCCCTCTTCATCGTGGTGGGGATCATCACCATAACGCAGGGCGGTATCAATGGTACGGCCAACGGTCTGCTGGATGGCACGGCATTTTACAATCCTGATGTCTTTGAGCTGAGGCTGGTGCTCTATCCGGCAGCCATAATGTGCGTCTCCTTCCTGGGATTCGATGCGGTATCGACCTTGTCGGAGGAAGCGAAGAATCCTGTAAGAGACATCCCCAGGGCCATCGTATTGACGTGCCTGGGAGCAGGGCTCATATTCACACTCATCGGGTACGTCGCTCAGGCCATGTGGCCGGTGGCATATCAGGAACTGCAGGACCCGGATGCGGGAATATTCGAGCTGCTGGTGCAGATACAGACAATCCCACATATGGATATCATGTTCCTGGTCGTTGACAACATCGGAAGCGTGGCATGCGCTCTGTCGGGACAGGCCGCTGTCATCCGTATAATGTACAACATGGGGCGTGATAACATACTGCCGAAGAAGGTGTTCGGTCACATGAGCAAGAAAGGCGTGCCTGTATACAATCTGGCAATCGTGGGAGCCATCGGCCTTGTCGCCCTGTTCTTTACCGACAACATTCTGGGCGGCGCCGAGCTCATCAGCTTCGGAGCAATTACAGGATTCATACTGGTCAACATATCGGTTCCCGTGTATTTTCTTGGCAGAAAGAAGGAACGGGGCGGGAAAGCCATATTCAACTACGGCGTACTCCCCGTCATAGCGGCGGCCATCTGTCTCTATCTGTGGTTCAATATCGCTACAACGGCGAAAATCGTAGGAGCTATCTGGCTTGCAGTCGGTATCGTCATACTCGCTGTCAAGACAAAGGGATTCAGACAGTTGCCTCCTGAGATGGAAATAGAGTAGAGAAAAATCAGCAAAAGGTGGTGCTAAAATGTACATATTCAAAAATGCCAGGATCTATACTTCTGAAGGAGGTGTGCGGCGCGGGATCCTCGTGACGGAGGGAAAGGAAATCGTCTATGCAGGCGATGAAACCGGTGCGCCGGCGCTGGCATCCAACGGTCGGGTGCCCGGCCGTACGGCCGCTACAACTGGCGAGAGAGCTGCGACTGCAGGTTTGGCAGCTTCCGCCGCATCCGCCGGGTCTGATGCGACAGTATACGACCTGGGCGGTAAGACCGTGCTGCCGGGATTTATCGACAGTCATGTCCATCCGGGAGCCTGCTCACGAAGCACGTGGCATGTGAGGCTGCCGTGGACTGAGGACAGAGATGAGCTGATAGCTTTCGTGGAAAAGTACGGTCAGGAGCATACAAAGGAGGAAATGCCCTTCATATATTTTGAGTACTATCCGACAGCTATGTTTGATGAGAATGGGCCGACAAGAGAGATGCTGGATGAAGCTATCTCCGACAGACCTGTGTTGTGTCAGGATTTTGGAGAGCATCTCTGCTGGGTGAATTCTAAGATGCTGGAGCTGCTGGGTGTGGATGAGGATACGCCTGATCCCAACAGTCTGGAGGTCTTTGTAAGGGATGAAAAGGGTCGGCCGACGGGCTGGATAAAGGAGATGGCCTGGCTCCATTTCGCTGAGAATATGTACGAGGCTATAGGCTGGCGGCCTCCTGAAGAGCTGACGGAAGAGCGGATGAGACCTTTTTTCCGCCTTATGAAAGAAAGCGGCATCACAGCGTTGTTTGACGCTATGATAGAAAGCGATGAGCAGATACGGACTGTCTGGGAGATGGATAAAGCCGGGGAGTTATATCTGTATTACGACGCTGCCGTGAGGTTCTGGAAATACGAAGACCTTCCGGAGAAGATAGCCAAGTTGAGAGAGTATCAAAAGCGGTACGGGAGTGAACACATAAAGCTCAATACCATGAAGCTGTTTTTGGATGGAACCAATGAAAGCGGTAATTCAGCATCTCTCCATGAGCATATCAATGATCCTGGCAATTACGGTGAGATAATGATGGAGACGGATGAGCTGACGCAATGCTTCCTGCTGTGCAACAGGGAAGGGCTGGATCTGCATATCCATATGGTAGGTGACAGGGCTTTCAGAGTGGGGTGCGATGCTGTCGAAGCTGCTCAGAAGGAAGCTGGCCGACGAGGAGAACCATGGGTGTGCAGGCCGGTATTCGCCCATTGCGAGGTGGTGGATCCATCGGATATGGAAAGGCCTGCCCGATTGGGGATATTCATCAATTGGAGCTGTCACTGGTCGGGAGGGTATTTCGGTGACGAAGCTCTCAATTACTACACTGAGGAAAAGTGGAGAAGGATGTATCAGTTCAATCCCATGCTGGCAAGCGGTGCAGTCCTCGCATTTTCCAGCGACGTGGTGACGGCCTACGAAATGCACAGGGCGTATCCATTCTTTGGTATGCAGGTGGCGGCTACCAGAGTAGACCCGGAATTTCCACTTGACCCCGACAAATATCCCGGCAGTATGAGACCGGAAGCGACAGCGAAGCTGAACGTGGAGACGTTGCTGCGGGGATATACCTTCGAAGGAGCCAGGCAGCTGCGGTGGCAGGACAGGATGGGCTCTCTGGAAGCTGGAAAGCTGGCCAATTTCATCGTAGTGGATGAGGATCCTTTAGAGACACCGGTAGAACGGCTGAGTGAAATAACGGTCAACGCTGTCTTCTTTGATGGACAGATGATACATGGAAGCCTTGAAAGTGGAGGGAGAGATGGAAAAAGTCTTTGATATGTATCTAATACAGGAAAACGATATCGAAATGGGTGTTACCTGTGTGGGTGAGGCTCTGGTGTCTCCTACAGAGGAAGGTGGTTTCGAAGGGGAGCGGTTGAAGGGTCGTGTGATCCCTATGGGGTTGGGAGTGACTTATACGCCCGGACCTGGTCGAAATGACGTAGATTCCACCTTGTTGCTGGAAACAGACGATGGCGCTTACATCCTTATGGAGATGGACGCCGTCTTCGATATAGACCCTGTGGCTGAGGAACAGCTGATAAAAGGGGAAAATATACCTGCCGATCAGTATTATTTCAAAGGGATAGTCAGGTTCCGGACAGGCCATGAAAAGTACAAGTGGCTGGAACGGAAGATATGTGTCTGCGAGACAAAGGTGACTAGCTGGGAAAGGGTGGATACAGCGGTTTATATGGTATGATGCGGCAATAGTTCGCATATAAAAAGGAAGGCGTTTTCCGGTGGAAAGGCCTTCTTTTTTGGTAGATGGAGACAGCAGGCTCTACGATTTTAAAAAAAGTCCTTGACAATTCTCCCAAGCAAGATATAATAATGATATCAAAATGATATCATTTAGTTTGCTGATGAAGGTATGTCTGTGAAGGAGGATAAACATGGAAACTAATAATATGATAAAACGCGATATAGTGGAAAGGGAGCTGCATCCTGTATCGGGGATGGCGATGATGGTGATATCGGCTGTAGGGATCCTGGCAGGTATTGGCCTGTGTATAGCAGGGCCGGTAATGTTCGACGGTGGGACTGCGGTTCTGCTGGCGACAGCAGGAGTACTGTTGTTCCTTGTATTTCTGGTATGCATGTGCGGTCTTAAGATCGTAAATCCCAACGAGGCTCTGGTGCTGACTCTGTTTGGTAAGTATCATGGGACGATAAAGAAAGACGGATTTTTCTTCGTCAACCCTTTTGTTGCCGGATTCAACCCGACAGCCCGGGGAACACTGGATACAATAAAGGAAGAGATGGTCGAGGCGTCCAAGAAGGACGGCCACAAAAAGAGCAGTAAGAGCAACGCCGGAAAAAAGGTGTCCACTAAGACCATGACGCTGAACAATGCTCAGCAAAAGGTGAACGATGTCCAGGGGAATCCTGTAGTTATCGGATCCATAGTTATCTGGCGGGTAGCCAACCCTACTAAAGCGGTTTTCAACGTGGAAAATTATTTCGAATATCTGTCTATACAATGTGATTCTACCATCAGGAACACGGCCAGGCTTTATCCTTACGACACCATAGACCAGGAAAATGACGAGATGACTTTGAGAGGCTCCAGCCTGGAGATAGCCCAGAACATGAAGGCGGAGCTTCAGGATAAAGTGGCGGATGCCGGAATAGAGATTTTGGAAGTAAGGATAACACATTTGGCTTACTCTGAAGAGATCGCCGCGGCAATGCTGAAGAGACAGCAGGCGGCAGCGACTATAGCAGCCAGAGAGAAGATAGTGGAAGGCGCTGTTGGGATGGTGAGAATGGCCCTTGATAAGCTGGAGGACAATGATCTGGTAGTCCTTGATGATGAACGAAAAGCCGCTATGGTGTCCAATCTTCTGGTAGTCCTTTGCGGAGATAAAGAGCCGCAGCCTATCGTGAACAGCGGAAGTATATATTGATGTTGCCGGAAGGACAGGACTGGAGGCGGACTGACAGCACATCGACTGAGCTGATGTCCGCCGGCCGGCCAGGAGGTCTGCATGAACACTCAGCGTCAGGCTGGCGTTCACCAGGCGGCGATACTGTTGACGATTGAGGGGTAGTCATATGTCCGATGATATAAACAAAAAAGAAGAGCAGCTTCGGGAACGACTGGAAAAGATAAAAGCCATGGAGACGGAGCTGAAGAAGAGAGAAAAAGCTGTCAAGGACAAGGAAAAGGCCAAGAAGCAGATGGTCCTGCGGTTGTCGCCCAGCCTTTGGAACGAGATCGCGGCGTGGGCGGAGGAGGACTTCCGCTCGATCAACGGGCAGGTGGAATATCTGCTGAGCGAGTGTGTAAGACGGCGAAAGAATAAGGAAACGTAAAAACAGATGACGGATATCCACAGGATAATATCATCACAGCTTTTTTATCTCAGCCAGCATGATATCGTGTGGATCCAGGGATGCTGAATAAGTAAAACTGCCGGAGGAATCCACAGTTTTCCACGACAGCCGCGGGGCGGACATCTGCAGTATCTGCCACATCTCTCCGTCCGAAAGGTTAGCCTTGAAATCCAGTTGTTTCCAGAAAGAAAGGCAGGTGGAATCGGAGCACAGTCTGTGCTCCGTTATTTGATATCTGCCAGGCATGTTGAAAAAATTGAATTCCATGTCGTGGCGGGTATCCGTATCATCGTTGAAAAACAGCAGCGCGGCTTTCTCGTCTCTCAAGGTCATCAGATACCAGTCATCGAAACTCCCGATGGTGCCTTGATGACCGAGAAGAAAGTGGCGGAGGTAGTATAGCGGTTTTTTCATGCCGTTGAAAGTGAGCGTGCCTCTTCTGTCATTTTCCGAATCTACAGATGCCTGAGGGATAGCGGCGGATTCAGGGCATTTGAGTATGGATTTCAAAACGTCCAGGCAATCCTGCTGAGCATCGTAGCCGGAATAGAATTCTCCGGGAGAGATATCAGGCGCATTGCTGCCGAAGTGACGGCCGCTTTTTATTTTTCTGAAATCCAGAGAAGCGGACATCACCTGTTGGGAAGCGCCGGTGAAGGCAGGTCTTTCGTTGTATGATTCGATGACATCGTTGATGCTGTCCAGTGGAAGCTGGCGAAATCGGTTTTTTGCCCGACCAAGTATCTCTTTGCCATAGAGCTGTCTGTATTCTTTCGGATGACAGCCAAACCACTCTATGAAATTTTCCACGTAGTATTTGGCATTGGAAAATCCCACATTGGAGGAGATGTGGGCGATGGAGTGGTCGGTGGTGAGAAGCTCTACCTCCGACATCTCCACCCGGACCATGCTGACAAAGTTGCGGAAGCTGTCGCCGACGAAACGCTGGAACAGGTGAGAGAGGTAGTAGCTGTTGATGTTTTCCGCTTCGGCGATGGATGACAGACCCAGTTTATACGGATAATTGCTGTAAACAAATGTAACGACCCGGCTGATGCGTTCCATCTGAACAGGATCACGCGACACCTGATGCTCAAAGGTCCGCTTTTCATGGTTGACAGTAAATCCTCGAAAATCACTGTAGAGGGAATCTATCAGTGTATGGGCAGTGTCCATTATCCTGTTTTTATATCCGCGCTTCCTGCTGTGGAGTTCGGATATGATGGAAAACATGTGGACCTTCAGCGCCAGCTGCTTCTTATATGTGGCAATGTTTTCGCTGACCTTGGTGGTGAAGACCTGGCTGTCCAGGGAAGGATGGCGAGCGGAAAAGTAGTCGACGTTTAAGCTGAGTATGACAACTAAATTATTGCCTGACAAGGCGCGAAACCCGTGAACATCCTCATTATGTATTATGTGGATGTTGTTTTTTGAAAGGCGGTAGCGGGCATAAGTGAGCTTCAGCTCGATTTCGCCTTCCAGGACATAGACTATCTGTATATCGTTATGAGTGTGCCATGGGATCTGCTCTATTTCCAAAACCTGTACCTTTACAGGCAGCTCGTCTTCGTAGTTTATTTCCTGGAACATTATGTACCTCCGTTTTCCCCTGCGGCAAAAAGATAATGGTCTTAGTTGCTATTTTTGATTATACCACATGTGAAGTCGAGTGTATGTACGCAATAATAATTCAGAACATTTTAAATAATATAGCAAAAGACCGCAACAGAAGTATGTCATCCGATTATTTTCTGGTATAAAATTAACGGAGAGAAATTTCAGGGATGGAAAGGACGGTGAATATTCATGTCGATCAATGGAAAAGCGGACATCCTCATAGAAGGCGGAAAGATATTCTGTGGGAAGGGTCTGCCGGAGGACAAGGAATTCATAGCGGTGGCCGATGGAAAGATCGTGGCCGTCGGGAAGGGGCAGGACGAGGCGGCCCGGTTCAAGGGACCCGAAACAAAAGTGATAGCTCTCGGGGAAAACGAACTGGTCATCCCGGGGCTGCATGACAACCATATACACTTGATGCAGGCCGGGATGCTGGATAAATACGCGGATCTTTTCCACGCAATGTCGCGTGAAGAAGTGGCGCAGATAGTGTCAGATTTCGCATCGACCATTCCTCAGGAAAAATGGGTGATAGGATTCGGATGGTGCAGGCTCAGCTGGGAGGACACATCCCATCCGACAAAGGAGACACTGGACAGAGTATTGCCTGACAGACCTGTGTTCCTTCTGGATTATGAGCTCCATGGCGCATGGGTCAATAGCAAGGCGCTGGAGATCTGTGGCATAGACGCTGATACACCTGATCCTCCTTTTGGCGAGATAGCCAGGGATGAAAAGGGACAGCCGACAGGTTATTTATATGAAACAGCTCTTTGTCTGGTGGGAGAGTATGCCTTTGACTTTTCCGATGAAATGGTGGAGGATCTGATAACGCGGTACATGGACAACGCGGTGAGAAAGGGGATAACTTCTGTCAGTGACATGACGCCGTATCTGGGACTGAACCTGGCCTATGAAAATACTTATTACAGGATGGACAGGGAAGGTGGCCTCAAGATAAGAGTGAACGCAGCCAGAAATCTCTTCGAAGATATAGACAAGGTCCTTGAAGTCAAAGCGAAAGCTGAGAGCAGCGGGACCGGCATGTACAGAGTACCATATGTAAAGCAGTTCATCGATGGCGTGATAGCCAATCATACAGCATTGCTGGCGGAGCCGTACAATGATATGCCTGACTCCAGAGGTGGTTCGCTGTTGGATCTGGATCAGTTGAACGCGGCAGTGGAGATCGCCCACGAGAACGATATCTCGGTGAGACTCCATGCTTGCGGTGACGGTGCTGTGCACGCAGCCCTTGACGCTTATGAAAACGCCATGAAAAAATACGGCAAGACAAAGGCACGTCATCAGATAGAGCATATAGAAGTGATTTTGCCTGAGGACATAGGACGTTTTGGCCAGCTGGGTGTGATAGCTTCAGTACAGCCGGAGCATATCATTTCCGTGCTGCCATCCTTCGCCGACAATTGTTATCCGCAGCTGCTGGGGCCTGAACGCGACAAGTATACCTGGGCGTTCAGATCGCTGCTGGACGCGGGCGCTGTACTGGCTGCCGGAAGCGATGCTCCCGTTGTAGAGGGAGATCCGTTCTTTGGCATGTACTGCGGCCTGACACGTATCTATCCTGACGGGACACCTGAAGGTGGCTGGAACCCACAGGAAATCATAGATATCAGGGAATTGATCCACGCTTATACCTGGGGCGCGGCTTATGCCGAGAGGCGGGAAGATGAGCTGGGTACTCTGGAAGAAGGGAAGCTTGCTGATATCACTGTCGTTGACAGAGACCTCCTGACCTCCAGTCCTGAACAGGTAAAAGAAGCGCAGGTCCTGTATACCATCGTAAACGGAAAGGTCGTATACGAGAAATAGCTGAACGCCGGCAATGACATGTCTGTTCTGACCTGCCGACTTGTCGACCTGTCGCCGCACTGTCGAAGCAATGTTATTTCCATATGAAAACTGCCGCATCGTCTTTTGTTCGACGCGGCAGTTTTTTGCAGGGCAAAGCCCATGCTGAGCAGCGATCTGTTACAGATCATAGTACATGCTGAATTCCATAGGCGTAGGCATGTTGGCGTGTTTGCTCACGTCTGCCCGCTTGTTTTCCAGCCATATCTCGATGAGACGTTCAGGGAAAACTCCGCCTTCTGTAAGAAAAGCGTGATCCTTTTCCAGTTCGTCGAGAGCTTCATCCAGAGTCTTCGGAAGGCTCTTTATCTTTTCTTTTTCCTCATCGCTCAGTGTATAGAGATTGAAATCGTATGGCCCGTATCCCTCGGCTACAGGGTCGATCTTATTCTTTATACCGTCGCATCCGGCCATAAGGATGGCGGCAAAAGCATAGTACGGATTGCATGTGCCGTCAGGATTTCTCACTTCAAATCTCTTCTTATCGGGATCTTTGGCGTATGCCGGGATACGAATGACCGAGCTCCTGTTGGCAGTAGCGAAACCGATGGTCACCGGAGCTTCATAGCCTGGGACCAGTCTCTTGAAGGAGTTGGTGCTCGGGTTGGTGAAAGCGCACAGCGCTTTTATGTGCTTGAGTATGCCGCCCATGAAATGCATGGCAGTCTCTGAAAGCTGGGAATAGCCGTTTTCGTCGTAGAAAAGAGGCTTGCCGTCTTTGAAAAGATGCATATGGACATGCATGCCGTTGCCGGCTTCGTCGAATACAGGCTTAGGCATGAAAGTAGCCGTTTTACCTTCAGCAATGGCTTCGTTTTTGATGAGATACTTGGTCATCATGGTCTTATCGGCCATTTCAGTAACACCGCCGAATTCAACTTCTATCTCCAGCTGACCCGGGCCACCTACCTCATGGTGATGATACTTTACTTTGATTCCCTGATCCTCCATCAACATGGCCACTCTGCTCCTGAAATCATAGAGTACGTCCTGAGGCGGAGCCATGTGATAACCGCCTTTGTGGGCCATCTTGTATCCCAGGTTGAAATTCTGGTCATCTGTGTTCCATTCCGCCTGTTCTGTATCGATGCAGAATCCGGACTCGTTAGGCTTAGTGGAATAGCTTACGTGATCAAATACGTGAAATTCATATTCAGGACCGATGCGCATCTCATCGGCGATACCCTGCTCTTTCATGTAAGCCTCCGCATGCTTCGCTACATTTCTCGGATCCTGGTCGAAAGGATAGTTCTCAGGCATTCCTATTACATAGACGTCTCCTATCATCGCAAGCGTTGGTATTTCCATAAATGGATCTATGTAGGCTGACGAAAGGTCCGGGATGAAGACCATGTCGCTCTTTTCTACCGGAGCAAACCCATAATTGCTGCCGTCAAAGCCGATACCGCTCTTCAAAGTGTCTTCGGTGAATCTGTCTGCGGGAATGGTAAGGTGCCTCCACCTCCCGTTGAGATCTACCATCATAAAATCTACCATTTTGATATTTTCAGTGTCGATGAAGCTCCTGGCTTCCTCAAAAGATTTGAACATTCCAATTCTCCTTTGTTTTTTGAAAATAGCCGTTTGACTAAAGTATATATTTAAGGAAAGCAGTTGTCAATTTGTCGTGGAGTTTTTCTGTGACAGACCCGGGTAAAATACCTACATTTTGCGAAACATGAAAAATGTAGGCAAGATCCAATGGGTTCAAGGATATTGGACGTTTTTAGTACAGAGGAAAAATCAAGGATTTATGGCATATAGGCGGATATTCGGCTGAAGGAGAGCGTGTAAACGTTGAAAATTTTATCTACATTTCGCAAAAAAGGTAAGGGTCAAAACATAGGCACAAGGTAAAACAATCCCCTTGTTCACAGAGATGTGAACAAGGGGATTGTTTCTTGTTCGCCCGCCATGGGCGGGCTCTAACGGGTGGAAGTCCCGAGTGCGCGTAGGCAACGACGAAGCACATAGCTGAACAGCAAGGGTGTCCATCGTGAGGTGGAATCTGGAGGAAGCTGTAGGCAAACCTCTGGCCTGACGGACAGGAACCACATATAAGGCTGGGAAATACGGATAAGGCGGCAAGAAACGCTGAAGTCCAAAAGTTGCTGGAAGTACCAGTAGATGTGGCAGGTATATGGAGGGAAAGAGTCCGCACCTTAAGCGGGGAGGTCTCACAGGCGGTCTCATTAGCCGTAGTA
>UQRM01000002.1 GCA_900543485.1 uncultured Eubacterium sp.
AAAGATGATAAAAGATATGGAGGTGGAGTGTAAGACTAAATTCAGCATGGATGTGGAATTTAGTTTTTCATTCAAGCCTTTACGAACAAATGTTTATTTATGCATTGACAACGAACATGTATTCTGTTATACTATTCTCATCGAAGCGAACAAATGTTTGATAGGGTAGGAAAGAGAGGTGTAACACATGACATATACAAATACAGCAAGCTGCGGAAGGAAGAAAAAATACAGGATAACGTCGAAGTTCAGATTCATAGCATCTATAATCATAATGACAGGTCTTATTACAGCAGTTTTCGGAGCAGTTTCCGGACTGAGCGTTTCACGCGCCATAACACAGCCTGAATATACTCAGGTCGAAATCTGTCACGGTGATACGCTGTGGGATATTGCCAATACATATAAATCGGATGATACCGATACACGAAGAGCCATATACGAGATATGTGCTGTCAACGATATCGAAGCATCTGACCTGGTTCCCGGGATGACCATATCTGTGCCTGAAGATCTTTAGAGCCATTCAAGGCATTTGAACCGGGATTTATCGGCAGAAAGGAGATAACGGTAAGATCCGGCATTAAACAGATGATATAAGTAGTCGAAGGCGTCTGAAAAAATCGCTTAAATCGAAAAATAGAGGCTCGAAAAATCAGCCTCCGCAGAGAATGACATCAACGGCGAAAGAAAGGGAAAAGCAGAAGTAATCAAATGGACAGATGCAGTGAACCGCAACGATGCCGGTCTAAAAGCGCAGCTGGTTGAAGAGCCGCGCGCATCAATAACGCGCATCAATAACAAGAGCGGCAAGCCAGACAACACAATTTATCCATGAATCGGGATGTATCGATGAGTCAGGTCTGGGAATCAGCATTAACTATTCCCATAATTATGATTATAGGAATAGTTATAAAGATCAAATCATCAACCTAATAATATATCACTTTCTATGTCCCTATAATCCAACATGATCTCCAGAGCTCCTCTCCTAATGCTTGTCTTTCAACAATGAATCCAGATATCCCTGTAATATTATAACGGCTGCCTGTTTGTCTATCACTTTTTTCCTCTTACCTCTGCGTACGTCAGCTTCTATGAGGACTTTCTCCGCCATCACTGTCGTCAGACGCTCATCGTAATATTCTATCTTGATATCAGCCATGCCGCTGCTGCGCATCTTGTTTTCCAGCATCCTTTTGAATTCATATACTTTTTCGGTCTGTGGACTGTCGCTTCCATCGAGTTTTTTAGGGAGGCCGATGACTACGGTATCGCATTCCAATTCCTTTATATAATCCATCACCTTGCCGGAATCCTTTCGTATTCCTACCCTCTCTATGGTAGTTACTCCCTGAGCGGTAATGTTGAGGGCATCGCTTACGGCAACGCCTATTGTCTTATCTCCTACATCTAATGCCAGTTTCTTCATGTTCTCTGCTCCATCCTTATATCATAAAAAAGGCGGACATTGCTGCCCGCCGGTCGTATCCTTCGCTATCTGTGGAGGTATGCTCTGATGAGTTCTTCTACAAGATCATCTCTTTCGATTCTTCCCATGATGTTCCTTGCGTTGTTATGGCTGGTAATATAGGAAGGGTCTCCCGATAAAATGTATCCCACCATCTGGTCTATAGCATTATAGCCTCTCTCCTCCAGCGCGTCATATACTATATTTAAAATTTCTTCAATCGTTCGCTGTTCAACTTTGTCGAAATTATCATACATTCTGGTTTGCCTATCCATCATATAACCTCCGTTCATATATATATTGGAATTATAACACTTCACACCTTGTTATTACAAGGGCAAAAGTATAATTACACGAAAATATCACATGCATTTTACAGCAATGTCTCCGCCTTGGCAAATGCATCAGCTATCTTGCCAGGATCTTTTGCTCCGGCTTGAGCCATATCAGCTTTGCCGCCGCCGCCACCGCCGGCTGCCGCAGCGATTTCCTTTATCATCTTACCGGCATGATATCCCTTTTCGACTACATCGTCAGTCAGAGAAACCAGGAACGTCACTTTTCCGCCGGAGACTGCCGCCAATACCATGGCAACACCGCTGTTTCCGCTTTTTATCTCATCCGATAAAGCTCGGAGATCGTTGATGTTGAAATCGTCAAACTGCTTGGTTATCAGCTTGATTCCGTTTATCTCCTTTGCTTCATCCATGATGCTCCCCAGTGATTTGCTCATCTCCGCTTTTTTCAATTCTTCTATCTCCTTCTTGAGGTTTTTCACCTCTTCTGAGATAGATGCGGCTCTGTCTATCATATTGTCCTTATTGGTCTTCAGGACACCTGCAGTTCTGTTTATAACATCTTCGTCATCGTTGAGCTTCCTCAGCACGCCCTGCCCGGTTATGGCTTCTATCCTTCTGACGCCTGATGCGATCCCTGATTCACTGAGTATTTTAAACAGTCCTATCTGTCCGATGTTCTTTACATGAGTGCCGCCGCAGAATTCCTTGCTGTAATCACCGATGGAAACTATCCTCACCATATCACCGTATTTTTCATCGAAAAGCGCTGTAGCGCCTTCCTTCATGGCGTCATCTATAGCCATCACTCTGGTCGTCACATCGATGAACCGACTGATCTTATCGTTGACGATAGCTTCCACCTCTGCTATTTCTTCTCCAGTCATGGCCTGGAAGTGATTGAAGTCAAACCTCAGACCATCGCTGGTTACTGCCGATCCCGCCTGCTTTACATGATCTCCCAGTACATCCTTGAGAGCCTGATGAAGCAGATGTGTAGCCGTATGATTTGCCGCCGTCATATTCCTCAACGGTACGTCAGGCTTGCATATCACCGTATCTCCCTTTTTCACAGTCCCCTTTGTTACCTTCACCTTATGGATGAAGACATTGTGGTTCTTGGTCACTTCAGTTACATCAGCGGAAAAGCCATCATTTTCCATCACACCCGTATCATATATCTGGCCGCCGCTCTCAGCATAGAAGGACGTCTTGTCCAACACGATCCTGCAGACGGATCCTTCCCCGCAAAAGTCAGCCGGGCCATCATCATTCAGGATGGCCATCACGACGCCTTCCTGCACCATCGTATCATATCCGGTAAACTCAGTCTCACCGTCCAGCGAGATATCAGAAGTGGCTTCGTCCCAGCCTGCTCCCTCCATCTCCTGTTCTACCTGAGAACGTTTCTTCTGACGTTCCATGGCAGCTTCGAATCCATTCAGATCCACGGTATACCCCGACTCCTCCATGATCTCTTTTGTAAGATCTATCGGAAAACCGTACGTATCGTGGAGCTTGAACGCTTTTTCACCGTCAAGGATCTTATCTCCGGATTTCTCAAGGTCGGCCGTGTATTCACCAATTATCTTCATACCCTGATCTATGGTAGAAGCAAATTTTTCCTCCTCGGCCGCAACCACCTTTTTTATCATTTCGCGGCGAGTCTTCAATTCAGGATAAGCATCTCCCGAAGCGTCGATGACTCTGTCGCAGAGCTCCGAAAGGAATGGCCCTTCGATCCCCAGCATCCTGCCATGTCTCGCAGCACGTCTGATGAGACGTCTGAGCACGTATTCTCTTCCTTCGTTGCCCGGCAGGATAGTATCACCTATCATGAAGGTCATAGACCGCAGATGATCGGTTATTATCCTTATTGAAACGTCCGAAGGCGCCGCACCGCTTTCATATTTCACGCCAGACACTTCAACTACACCGTCCAGTATGTACTTTATCGTATCGATATCGAAGATGGAGTCTACCCCCTGCATGATGCAGGCCAGACGTTCTATCCCCATGCCTGTGTCGATATTTGGATGAGCCAGATCTGTATAATTTCCCTCCTCATCTCTGTTGAACTGAGTGAACACGTGATTCCAGAATTCCACGTATCTGTCGCAATCACAGCCCGGCTTGCAGTCAGAATCATCGCATCCATACTGTTCACCCCGGTCAAAATATATCTCGGAACATGGGCCGCACGGACCTGTTCCTATTTCCCAGAAATTATCATCCTTGCCGAGGCGTACGATCCTTTCCTCCGGAATCCCTATGATATCTTTCCAGATGCCATAAGCCTCGTCATCATCTTCGTATACTGTGGCCCAGAGCCTGTCCGTAGGCATCTTGAGGACCTGCGTTATGAATTCCCATCCCCAAGTCAGGGATTCCTTTTTGAAATAATCACCAAAGGAAAAACTGCCCAGCATCTCAAAGAAAGTACCGTGTCTGGACGTATAACCTACGTTCTCAATATCTCCCGTCCTGATGCACTTCTGACACGTGGTCATGCGCTTGCTCGGCGGTGTCTCCAGACCAGCGAAATATGGCTTCAGCGGAGCCATTCCCGAATTTATCAACAGCAGGCTCTTGTCTTTTTCAGGAATAAGCGAAAAGCTCTGCCTCCTGTAATGATCCTTTGACTGATAAAAGCTGAGAAACAGTTCTCTTATATCGTTCAAACCAAGTTTTTCCATGATGTACATATCCTCCTGAAAATTACACACGATTTCGCGCGACACGGCAAAGCCGCACTGATTTATTATACCAGAAAACCTTCGTCATTACAACAAAATAGACGCCTTACAGCTGCCTGTCGGTTCTTTGTGCGTCAAAAAACAGATATGCGTCTGAGGCCTGCTCCGAAACCGATCTTACGGCGAGCAAACATCAGACGCAGATTTTTTCTCAGCAGGTTAAGCCATCAGTTTTTCGGCAGCTCTTTTTATATCATCGATAGCATCTGCCACTTCTTCCTTCACGTTATGCCTGCTCTTGCTGTCCAGACACATGTACACATGCATCCCCACGATGGCCCCCGCAAGGCCTATCCCCAGTATCGTATTGCAAGCCTTTCCCATATAAAACACCTCCCATAAAAAAGACTGTCCGATATCGATCCCGAAGGACCACTTTTTCGTGACAGCCTTTATTTTACGCGATTTTATGAAATATATTCGAAAATGGCTCTATTTAGCCTTGCTCTCGCAGTAGATACATCTGTATATCCTGTTTTCTCTGTCGGTGAGCCTGAACACATGAGGAAGCTCCTGCTCGGTGGTGGTGATGCATCTCGGATTTTTACACTTTATCACGTCTACGATCTCATCAGGCGGGTCGATATGGCTCCTTTTGGCCAGCTTGCCGTTTTCGATGATGTTGACGGTGATACCAGGATCTACATAACCGATAGCATCCAGGTTCACATCGATGAGTCTGTCGATTTTGATTATATCCTTCCTGCCCATCTTCTGACTTTCGGCGTTCTTGATAAGAGCTACCTGGCAATCCAGAGAATCCAGTCCCAGGATACCGTAGAGACGCATCCCCTCTCCGGCCTTTATATGGTCAAGTACGATGCCGTTCTGTATCTTTCCTATTATCATCTTCTATTTCACCTCCAGAAGCTTAAGGATGAGAGCCATCCTTATAAATTTGCCATTGAGAACCTGTTCGAAATACTTAGCCCTCGGATCGTCGTCCACAGCCACCGATATTTCATTGACACGAGGTAACGGATGGAGTATGGACAGATCTTCCTTGGCGTTTTCAAGCTTGTCGGGCGTCAGGATATAGCTGTCCTTCAGTCTTATATAGTCCTGCTCGTTGAAGAAACGCTCTCTCTGAACTCTTGTCATGTAAAGTATATCCAGCTGTGGCATAGCGTCCTCCAGATCCGTCGTCTCCACGTATTCCTGCCTGTTCTTCTCCAACACCTCGTGCTTGAGATATTCAGGGATCTTCAGTTCATCCGGAGATATGAGTATGAATCGCACCCTTTCATATCTTGACATAGCGCCTATGAGAGAATGGACAGTCCTGCCGAATTTCAGATCGCCGCAGAATCCGATGGTCAGATCGCTGAACCGTCCTTTTTCCCTGCTTATTGTCAGCAGATCGGTCAGTGTCTGAGTAGGATGATTGTGGCCGCCGTCCCCGGCATTTATGATAGGAACTGTGGATTTTCTCGACGCCACCATGGGAGCACCTTCTTTAGGATGCCTCATGGCAATGATATCCGCATATGCTCCCACCGTCCTGATAGTGTCTGAAACGCTTTCGCCTTTAGCCGCTGACGAGCTCTGAGCTTCAGAAAAGCCTAATACATTGCCCCCCAGCTCATACATTGCCGCCTCGAAGCTGAGTCTGGTCCTTGTTGACGGCTCGAAGAACAGGGTCGCCAGTTTTTTACCCCTGCATTTCTCCGCATATCTGTCAGGATGAGCGATGATGTCCTTGGCCACTGTTATCATCTCATCGATCTCCTCTGTAGTCAGCTCCATAATGTCGATTAGATGTTTCATTCTTACCTCCCATATTCGATCAAATTTCCAACCGCCTTATCTGTTCTGTTTTCTATCTGTCTATCCAGCTTTCGTCCTGCGGATCGTTCCTGAACGCCGTCAGCTTCTCCACGTCTGACTCTTCGATATATCCGGTCTCTGCAGCAGCTTCTGTCACAGCATCAAAATCCGTCAGGCTGATGTTTTTCACGTTGGCAGCCGCCAGTCTTTCCAACCCCTTCTTCATGCCGTAGGTGAAGATGCTGACGATCCCCAGCACCTGCGCGCCGGCTTCCCTGAGAGCTTCCACCACGTCGATGACGCTTCCGGCGGTAGAGATAAGATCCTCTATCACGACCACCTTCTGCCCTTTCTCCAGGCGTCCTTCTATCCTGTTCTCACGGCCATGATCCTTGGCTCCTGAACGTACGTATCCCATAGGGATCCCCATGATATGAGCGGCAATGGCTGCGTGGGCAATTCCCGCAGTGCTGGTTCCCATCAGTACTTCCGCATCGGGGTAATGCTCTTTTACCGTGTCAGCGATAGCCTGTTCCACCTTATTTCTGATATCAGGCGCGGTCAGTATCAGTCTGTTGTCACAATATATAGGACTCTTTATACCACTGGCCCATGTAAAAGGCTTTTTCGGGCTAAGAAAAACGGCTTCTATCTCCAGCAATCCTTTTGCTATTTCCTTTCTCATATGCTACCTTCCTCTCTGAATACTCATCATATCAGTCTATCGCGCCTTCAGCCGACAAATTCCCTGACACAACGCTCGTAAGCTGCTTGCGGATCTTCTGCTCCTGTTATGCTTCTTCCCACAACTATATAATCGGAGCCCAGCTCCTTTGCCCTGGCAGGCGTCGTCACTCTGGCCTGATCGCCCTTATCGTCATCAGCGAACCTCACACCCGGTGTCACTGTCAGGAACCCGGATCCGCAGGTCTCGTGGACCGCCTTCGATTCCAGCGGAGAACATACGACTCCGTCCAGGCCTGCCTCCTTCGCATTGAACGCATAGTGAGCTACCACTTTCTCCATATCCTCATCTATCAACAGATCACGTCTCATCCGCTCTTCGGTGGTAGACGTCAACTGGGTGACAGCTATCAACAGTGGTCTCTCTCCACCCTTTTCGGCGCTTCCTTCCGCCAGTCCTTCCAGCGCGGCCTTCATCATATCCACGGTCCCTCCGGCATGGACGTTGCACATGTCCACACCAAGACCAGCCAGCACCTTCATAGCCTTCTTGACCGTATTGGGGATATCATGGAGCTTCAAATCCAGAAACACCTTATGGCCTCTCAGCTTGAGCATTTTGACGATGGCGGGACCTTCCGCATAATAGAGCTCCATACCTATCTTCACATATGGCCTCTTGTCCCCCATCTTTTCCAGGAACTCCAGCGTCTCCTCGCTGCTGCTGAAATCGCATGCTATGATAACATCCTTGCTCATCAGTGCGCACCTCCTATTATATCTGAAAGACTTCCTATACCATACTTTTCCATCGTTATCGGCAGCTGTTCCACGATCTCCTTACAAATGTACGGATCCACCAGGTTCATCGCTCCGATCTGGACAGCTGTGGCTCCAGCCAGCATCATCTCTATCACATCCTCAGCTGTGGATATGCCGCCGATGCCGATGACAGGAACCTTCACGGCCTCGTAGACCTGATACACCATTCTCAGAGCCACCGGAAATACGGCCGGCCCCGAAAATCCGCCCATTTTGTTGGCGACTACAGGCTTTCTCTTCTTCAGATCTATCCTCATGCCCAGCATGGTATTTATCATGGAGATCCCGTCAGCGCCAGCTTTTTCACAGGCTTTCGCTATGGCGACGATATCGGTCACATTGGGAGAAAGCTTTACTATCACCGGTTTGCTGACATGCTCCTTCACCGCTGCGACTACCTGAGCGGCGGCATCGGCATCTGTCCCGAAGGCTATCCCTCCGCCATGGACATTGGGACATGATACGTTTATCTCCAGCCAGCCGACCTGATCACATTTGTCCAGTCGCCGGCTCACCTCCACGTACTCCTCCACTGAAAAGCCTCCTATGTTTGCCATAACTTTTTTATGTAAACATTTTGCCAGCTTCGACAATTCTTCATCGATGACCCGCTCGACTCCCGGGTTCTGCAAGCCAATAGAATTTATCATCCCTTCCCGGCATTCGGCTATTCTCGGCGTCGGGTTGCCGAATCTCGGTTCCAGCGTCGTCCCTTTAAAAGAGAATGTCCCCAGCATATTTATATCGAATAGCTCCGCGAACTCGTACCCATATCCAAAGGTGCCGCTGGCGGCCATCACCGGGTTATCGAGAGTCGTCCCGCAGAGATCCACTTTTGTACTTACCATATTATCTCACCTCTCTCCAGTACCGGTCCTTCCTTGCAGATACGCTTGCTGCCGTACTTTGTCTCGCAGGAGCATCCCATACATGCTCCGAAGCCACATCCCATTCTCTCTTCAAAACTGAACTGTCCGCCCACCTCTCCGGAAACGGTTTCATCTATAGCCCGCAGCATCCCTTCCGGTCCACAAGCGCAGATGTATCCGCAATCGACGTCAGCCAGGGCGTCCGTCACAAATCCCTTTCGGCCCACACTGCCATCTGCTGTGGTCACCATCACGTCGGCCCCCAGTTCTTTGAATTCATCTATATAAAAGCATTCGTTTTCACTGTTGAATCCCAGTATCACCATCGGCCTTTCTCCCCGGGCCAGCAGCTCCCGGCACAACCCGTACATAGGAGGCACACCGGCGCCTCCTCCTACGAGGACAGGTCTCTTGCAGGCCGCTGCCGTCGCAGTTTCCACGGCATCCACGTCGAAACCGTTGCCAAGCGGCGTCAGTATATCCAGTCTTTCTCCCTGCTGCATCTGACTCATGGCTTCTGTTCCCGCCCCCACCGTCTTATATATGATGGTCAGCCCCGTTTCCGTCCATTCGCAGACCGATATGGGCCGTCTTAAAAAGAAACCGTCAAGCCTGATGTTTATAAACTGTCCAGGTCTGGTGACGCCATGGCTGTTGTCCGGACAGGTCAGCTTCATTTCGTAAGTCCTGTCAGCCAGCCGGTCATTTTCCTTTATCTCAAAATAAGCTCTCTTCATATCGTTCTCCATATATCTTCATGTATCTCTATGTATCAGTATCTCCATACCACCTTGCCGTCTACTGCGGTCAGGAGGCACCTTCCCGTTACCGTCCAGCCTTCGAAAGGACAGCTCCTGCCCATAGACTGGAATCCTTCGGGATCTATACGGTATCTGCTGTCCAGATCCCATATGGCAAATGTCGGCGCTGCGGACGAAAGCTCGCTGGCGATGGACGTGCCGGGGAGCCCGAATCTTTTTCGCGGTCCATCACACATCAGCTGGATGAGCCTGTCAGCCGTGATGGTACCCGTCTCCACCAGCTTCGTGTACATCACAGGAAAGGCGGTCTCCATCCCCACGATGCCAAAGGCACTGTCCGCAAAGCCTCTGCTCTTTTCATCCCTGCTGTGGGGAGCATGGTCCGTCGCTATCATATCTATAGTCCCGTCGGCGATGGCTTCCAGAAGGACTTCCCTGTCTTCAGGCCCCTTTATCGGCGGATTCATCTTGAACCTGCCGTCGTCCTCCACCTGGTCATTGGAAATGGTCAGATAATGAGGTGCCGTTTCGCAGGTTATATCCAGACCTTCCTCCTTGGCCTTTCGGACCAGCTCTATGGACTCTCTGGTGGAAACATGGCACACATGATAGCTGCATCCTGTCTCACGGATCAGCCGGATATCCCGCTCAAGCTGCTTCCATTCACTCTCGGAGCTTTCCTTTGGAAAGTTCTCGTCTTCACAGTGAGCCACGATAAGCTTTCCCAGGGCTTTCGCCCTCTTCATGGCCTCTCTCATCATCTCCTCTGACGCCACGCCCCGGCCGTCGTCGGTAAAGGCTATCACATGATCGGCCAGCCTTTCCATATCGGAAAGCTCCTGACCCCTCTCTCCCATTGTGATGGCTCCATAAGGGTAGACCCTGACACAGGCATCCCGCTCTATGGCCGCCAGCTGGATCTCGAGGTTTTCCACAGTATCAGGGCATGGATCCAGGTTCGGCATGGAAAATATGTCGGTGAACCCTCCCGCGGCGGCTGACAAGGTCCCGGTCTTCATGGTCTCCTTATATAAAAAACCCGGCTCTCTCAAATGTACATGTACATCTGTAAGACCGGGTAAAATATAACAGTTTGAAAAATGAGAAATATCAATACCGAAGGAGCCCAGGCGCTCTCTGCCGGCGATATCAACGTCTTCTGTCTTGATGAACTTCTCAGGGTATTCTCTCATAGCACTCTCCAAAATCCACATCCGAAATAGCATCCTATTGTTTATATCATACCACAAAACTCGTGTCAATAGTGAATTTTTGAAAGCCTGCTGTCCGAAAATCGCCACAGGCTGACTATGCCCGAAGCATGGATCCCAGGAATGAAATGAGGCGCTCGTTTTTCGGTTCATCGAATATCTGATGAGGCGTCCCCTCCTCGACGATGACTCCGCCGTCCATGAATATGACCCTGTCGGCTACCTCCTTGGCAAATCCCATCTCATGAGTCACCACTATCATGGTGGTGTGCTCCTTGGCCAACAGCTTCATGACATTGAGGACTTCGCCTGTTATCTCCGGATCAAGCGCCGATGTAGGTTCGTCAAACAACATCAGATCCGGTTTCATAGCCAGTGCTCTTGCAATGGCTATGCGCTGCTTCTGCCCTCCCGACAGATGAGCCGGATACACGTCGGCTTTGTCTTCAAGGCCCACCATCTTCAGAAGTTTCCGAGCTTCCTGATAGGCGTCTTCCTTCTTTTCCTTTTTCACTTTGATAGGCGCATAGGTGATATTCTCGATGCACGTCATGTGAGGAAAAAGGTTAAAATGCTGGAACACCATCCCTGTTTCCCCATGGAGATCTATTTCACCTGACGTAATGGTGTTGAGTCCGTTGATACACCGGAGCAACGTGCTCTTGCCGGAACCTGAAGGCCCGATGATTGCCACCGTCTCACCTTTCGATATGGAAAAATCCACACCGTTCACAGCTTTGAGCCCCGAAAAATCCTTGACGATATCTTTCATTTCCAGTACTACTTGTCCGCTCATCACCATTCCCCCTTAGCATCATATCTGGAAAAATGTCTTTCCAGTCTTCCGGCTATAACGGTCAGCACGAAGGTCATGATAAGATATATGATGGCAGCGAAGAAAAACGGAGTCATGTCCGTCATCCTGTTGACCGCGCTGTTGGTGGCTTTCATCAGCTCTATCACAGGCAGGGATGAAGCCAGCGCTGTATCCTTAACCAACGTGATAGCCTCATTGACCACCGGCGGCAATATGGCCTTCATGGTCTGAGGCAGGATGATGTCTCCCATGGTCTGACGCCTGGACAGGCCCAGAGCATGAGCTGCCTCATATTGTCCTCTGTCGATGCTGTTGATCCCGCCTCTGTATATCTCCGCGAAATAGGCCGCATAATTGAGGACATATGTGAATACTACCGTGATAAAGGCGTTCATCTGTATATCCAGCACCAGCGGGAAAAAGAAATAAAAGAAGAACAGCTGCAACAGCAGCGGCGTTCCTCTGAATATCCACACATATACCTTGCATAAAAAGCTGAGAGGCTTTATCCGGCTGTTGCTGCCCAGCGCGATGGGAAGTCCCAACGGCAGGGATATGACCAGCGTCAGCACGAAAAGCTCCACAGTGACGACCGCTCCCTCCAACATGAAGGGCAAAAACTCCATTAACTTATCCATATCGATATCCTTACTGCGAATCTGTTTTCAACAGGCTTGTTTCATAGCCTTACCCGAAAATTCCGGCCGGATCTCTCCGGCCGGTCATACTTTGATCATTAAACGTTCTGCTTGTCCCGTCCTATTCATCCAGAGGCTCGAACACTACGATATTTCTTCCGAACCAGTCCTCGCTTATCTGAGCGGCTGTACCATCGTCGATGAGAGCCTGGATAGCGTCATTGACACTGTCTCTCAGATCAGTGTTGTCCTTGGCGAATCCGATAACGTAATAGTCATCTCCCAGTGAATATGTGCATTCCTTCATCTCTCCTCCCAGGTTGTTGTTAGTATATTCTCCCAGCACCTGGTCCACAGCGATGACATCCACTCTGCCGGCCCTCAGATCCATGATGGCAGTGTCATATGTATCATACTCGCTGATATTGTCTTTAAAGGAATCATATGCCTCGTTGGCTTCCAGCATCTGGAGCGCCGAGGAATCCACCTGAGTACCTATGGCGAGGTCAGCCAGCTGTGAAGCGTCTGTCACATCCAGATCAGAATCGGCCAGCGTCATCAACACGATCTTGTTGTTGAGGTACTTGTTGGAAAGCGCCATGTTTTCCTGTCTCTCAGGCGTTATGGACATTCCGTTCCATACGCAGTCTATAGTTCCTGCTTCCAGCTCAGTCTCCTTAGCGTTCCAATCGATCGGCTTGAATTCAACAGTCATTCCCAGCTCTTCTCCTACAGCGTTGGCCAGATCGATATCAAAACCTACCAGGTTCCCTTCTTCATCTCTGAAACCCATAGGCGCAAAAGTATCATCCAGGCCTACGACCAGCGTATCACTTTCAGCCGAGTCATCCGAACCGCCGCAGCCAGTCAGTGCAAACACACCGAAAGCCATGACCATGATCATCATAAGAGATAAAAATTTCTTCTTCATTAGTAACCCTCCATATCTTCTCTCTACGTACGTTTCCGGCTCTCTGCTTATGCGCTTCGTTATCGCTTTATTGCATTAAAACCGGACGCTTCTTTCACTTTATACTATTATGGCTTCATTGTCAATCCTTTTGAGGTATAAACACTCTGATGCAAAACACCTGTCCTTTATACGTCCAAAACAGTCCTGGATATCCTGAAGGCTATCCATTTATCAGGTTCGCGATAATCACCTGTCGACACCGCTCATTAATACCCCCCCCTATTGCAAATACAGCCTTTTGATGGTATACTCCGAATGCGGTATATAACCGCCGAATAAATAAAGAAAGGTCAATATCCAATGATGAAATTAACGATACAAGGCCTGAAAAAGGCCTTCGATAAAAAAGAAGTCCTCAGGGGCATAGATTTCCAGTTCCGGCAGGGAAAGATATACGGACTGCTGGGGAGGAACGGAGCCGGGAAGACTACCTTTTTCAACTGCATAAACGAAGATATCCCCGTAGATGAGGGCCAGTTCCTCATCGAGACCGCGGACGGAGAAAAGAGAAAGCCTGAAGCGGAGGACATCGGTTATGTACTTTCCACGCCCAACGTCCCCGAATTCCTTACAGGAAGGGAGTTTCTCAAGTTTTTCATTGAAATAAACCAGGACAGGATAAAAGATCCGCGCACTATAGACGAATATTTCGACTTCATGAAGATAGAAGAGGAAGACCGGGATAAATTGATGAAGGACTACTCCCACGGTATGAAAAACAAGATGCAGATGTTAGTCAACATCATCGCCGGTCCCGCTATCCTGCTGCTGGACGAGCCGTTGACTTCTTTCGATGTAGTCGTGGCCGAGGAGATGAAACAGATGCTGAGGACCATAAAGGAGGATCACATCATCATTTTCTCCACCCATATCATGGAACTGGCACTTGATCTGTGTGACGATATCGTCATACTCAACAGAGGCATCCTGGAAAGGATAGATAAGAGCGATCTGGACAGCAGTCATTTCAAGGACAAGATAATCGAAGCGCTGAAGGAGGAATAGATCATGCTGGATACATTCATCACGTCTTTCAGGCTAAAGAACACCTATAGGACAAATACCATCATCTACTCCATCAGATGCCTGCCGATCATCGGTAAACTGCTGCCTGCCTCTCTCTACGGCAGCGGCGGACTCAAGACCTTCGCCAATGTGATCAGTGTCTTGTGGGAAATAGCCGGCACCTTTATCGGCAAGATACTTTACATGCTGCTGATGATAATGCTGATGCTGGCCGTCTATGATACAGAACCATCCGATACATACCTGCACATTTTCACAGCGCTGACCGTCGCCGGAGGCCTGACCAACACATATATGTTCAATCCGACAAAGGATAAATATTACGCCATTGTGATAATGGGCATGGACGCCAGGAAGTTCGCCACATCAAACTACTGCTATTCCATGATAAAGGTGGTGGTGGGCTTCCTGCCTCTCACCATCATGCTGGGATGGTTCCTCGGCGTGCCTCTGTGGACATCCGTACTGATGCCCTTTTTCGTAGTAGCTGTAAAGATGGCTTTCATCGCCTACGACATATGGAAATTCAGGGCTAAAGGCATCGCCACCAGTGAAAACATGCTGGGGAAGGCCTCATGGATCGGTCTCGGGGTGCTGCTCATCATCGCCTATGGACCTCCGTTCCTTGGTCTTTCCATGAATCTGACCGTGTTCACTGCGGCCATGGCCGTCTCCTTTGCCCTCGGCATCGCCGGTCTGATTTCCATTTCCAGATTCAGCGACTACAGGAGGCTCTACAGACTGCTGCTGACCACTGACAACGTGTTCGCTTTAAAAAAGGCCACCGGTACGGAGGCCCTGAAGGAAAGCTTCGCAAAGAAGATAGAATACGACGGATCCTTTACCAGCAGCAAACAGGGTTTTGCTTATTTCCATCAATTGTTCGTGAAAAGGCACGGCAAATTGCTGACCAAGTCGGTAAAAAAGCAGGCCTACGTCATCACAGGAGCTGCTGTCCTGGCCATCGCCGTATCTATCGCCAGGCCGGAATTCAACCCGATCCTCAACCGGATAACCCTCACATACCTGCCTTACTTTGTATTCATCATGTATCTGCTGAACAGGGGCACCACCATTACTCAGGCTATGTTCATGAATTGCGATCACAGCATGTTGACTTACAGGTTCTACCGGACCCCTAAAGTGATACTGGGTATGTTCAGAGAGAGGCTCAAAACACTGATCCTTCTCAACCTGCTGCCGTCATCATTGCTGGGGCTGGGGCTGGCCGCGCTGCTTTACACTACAGGAGGCACCGACAACCCCCTCAACTACGCCGTGATATTCGTTTCCATCAATGCCATCAGCGTGTTCTTTTCGGTCCACTATCTGGTGATGTACTATCTGCTGCAGCCTTACACCCGTGAGACCAAGGTGAAGAACAGCACCTACATAGTGGTGCAGTACCTGACATACGGTATCTGCTTCGCCATGATGTACGTCCATCTGCCGACCTTCTCCTTCGGCATCGCCACTATTATATTCAGTGTCGCCTACTGCGCCGTGTCGTTGATGCTGATATACAGACTGGCGCCTAAGACCTTCAGGATAAGGATGGGATGACAGAGGTTATAAGGTCAACCCATAAGCTCATATTTTACACGGATTTAACCGAAAGCGGATAGCCGCTTCCTGCTGCCTGCCATATAATTAATAATACCGTTATTTTTTAACAAAGGAGAAGCCAGCCTGTGAAGGCAGCAGGAGAGTGATCATGGAACACATTATCGTTTACGGCAGCCAGTATGGAAGTACACGTCGGTATGGGGAAAAGCTGTCCGAAGAAACCGGGATCCCCGCAGTCGGCTACAGAGACGCGCCGGATCTTTCCGGCATGAAGACCATTGTCTATCTGGGCGGTCTGTATGCCGGCGGCGTTCTGGGCCTGACGAAAACCCTGCGAAACCTTTCCCTCCGGGGCGGACAAAAGCTGATCCTCGTTACCGTAGGGCTGGCTGACCCTGACGAGCCGGAAAACCGGCACAATATCCGCACTTCTCTGCAAAGGCAGCTTCCGGCAGAGCTGCTCGACCGGGCGAAGATTTTTCATCTTCGCGGCGGGATCAATTATCAAAAGCTCTCTTTCGGCCACCGGACAGTGATGAAGCTGTTATACCAGTCCCTGCGAAGGACGCCGTTTGAAAAGCAAACGGCGGAGAACCAGGCGCTCATAGAAACCTACGGCAAGCAGGTGGATTTCACAGATTTCAGCGCGTTGGAGCCGATCCTTAAGGAAATACGGGAAAAACAGAGGGAAACAATATGAACGGAGCTGTTAAAAATATCTTGAAAATCTTTCTGGTCGGGCTTGCCACCACCATCGTCCGCATTATAGGTCAGCTTTCCATCCCGGCCGGCGAGCAGACGGTCCTGGGACCCAGCGTTTTCGCGCAAAACGGCACCATGCCGCTGGCCTTCACTGTCTATGGGATCTTCGCCTACTCCCTGATCGCCTCGCTGTTCCTGCTCATCCGCAGCGATTTGGGCGGGAATCGGATCTTGCAGGGGCTGAAATACGGCCTTTCCTGCTGCGTAGTATGGATCGTTTATCTCCTGGAGCCTCTGCCGCATGTAGCGGGCATTGATCGGATCACTTACCCGGTAGCCGACAGCCTGGCGCTGATCGTCATGGGGCTGCTGCTGGGATGGCTGTTTGGGAACCCTGCACGACAGGCAGATAAAGCAAAGCCGCCTTTTCCCATCCTTCCGGTGCTGGCTGTCACGGGAAGCTTCTTTGCCGGGCGGATGATACAATATCTCGTCTTTGGCATTTACTCTTCCTTTGATGAGAAGCTGCTGGAAACGGTACTGTGGTGCCTGCTGACAGGCGTCGCCATCTCCTGTGTGATGGCATGGCTGGCTCGTTATATCCGCAGCGGAAACCGGATCTTGCAGGCGTTCATCCTTGGCAGCCTGCTGTTTGGAGTGGATCTGCTCCTCTTCAACTTCTTTATGCCGCTGGTTTTTGACGCCGACATCCCCGATTTGATCCTCCGTACCTTCATCGATATCCTGGCAGTGACGGTCGGATGTCTGGCATTTTCAGATTTTAAAACTGCCGACGCTCGTTCCGGCCGGCAGAATGTATGTGGCGCAGAATCAAAAAACTCCCGATAACCCGGGAGTTTTCTTCGCGCCACTTTGTCTCCAAATCGACGTCATTTCTGGAGCGGATGATGGGAATCGAACCCACAACTTCAGCTTGGGAAGCTGAGGTTTTGCCACTAAACTACATCCGCCTGTCTGAAATCTGTATATAAGTATACCATTTCGCCGACGGTTTGTAAACGTTTTTCGCCGGGAAATTAAGCAGCCCCTCACAGCGGCAGGTCCTTTCGCTGAAACCACACTATCCCCAGAGCGTACAGACAGACGGCAATCGCGGCCATGGCTGCAAACTGCCCTTCGTAACCGCTGCCGTCGATTATCTTCTGAGTATCGAACAGCGTGTTCAGGGTCACGTATTTCAGAAAATCCAGGCTGTCCGACAGCTTGATGAACAGGCTGATGACGAAGAAGTACAGCGGTATCCCGGCTCCGAATATCAGCGAGTTTTTGGAGCTGTTGAATATGCAGGAAGAACAGAAGCAGATGCTGCTGATGGCCAGATGATAGAGAAACACCCCCAGATTCATCGTCAGAAAAACATCGCGGTCCAGCGCACCGGGCTGGAAGGCTTCAGCCGCCGCCAGTCCCGCCAGCGATGATATTCCCCACATCACCACCAGGGAAAGGACGAAATACACGGCGTCGGAGACGGTAAGCTGCCACCTGGCCACAGGCGTCGAGAGAAACCCGGCCATATTTCCCTTGTCCACCTTTTCCGCCACCATCCTGTTGCCTACAAGTATGGAATACACCATGGGAAACAGTATGGCCATCAGCGCGTAGAAGGAGTTGGCCATGAAGCCGATGAGTGTTCCGTTTCCCGTCAGTATGTTGGAGGCGATGGTCCCTTCCGTGGCGTACTGCAGCTCCGTAACGGTCTCAGGGGTGAACACGTTTATCATCACCGCCAGAAAGACGCACAGCACCAGCGTGAAGACCGCCAGAAACTTGACGTTTGATTTCACCGTCTGAAGGAAATAAGGTATGTTTATCATTTCTCGCTGCCTCCCCTCTCATCTCCTCCGTAGAACTTCATGAAGTATTCTTCCAGAGTATGCTTCTTCTCTTCCAGCGAACCGACTCTGCATCCCGCAAGCACGGCTATCAGTCCGTTTATCTCATCGTCGCCGACGGATACCAGCAGCCGCAGAGGCGTCTCGCCCTCTTCTTCCTCCGCGCCGGGGAAAGCCTTTCTCAGCCTTTCCGCGCTTTCCACGTCCATAAGCTGTATCCTGTAGGTCTTGAGGCGGGAGCGGCGAAGCTGGTCTACCGTCACCTGCCTGATGAGCCTTCCGTTCTTTATCATTCCTATCCTGTCGCAGGTCTTCTCCACCTCGTCGAAGATGTGAGATGACAGCAGTATGGTCTTTCCCCGCGCCTTCTCCTGCTCCACCAGCTCTATGAAGCGGTTCTGCATGAGAGGGTCGAGACCGCTGCTGGGTTCATCCAGCAGCAGGATGTCCGGGTCGTCCATGAAAGCCGCGACGATGGCCGTCTTCTGCTTCATGCCCTTTGACATTCGTTTCAGGCTGGCGTCCGGGTCCAACTCCAGCATTTCCAGCAGCTCCCTGGCCCGGGAAAAGTCCTTCATCTTCCTCATCCTGCCTATCAGCCTGAGATAGGCCTTCCCGGTCATGTCCTCGGGGAATGCTATCTCGCCGGGAAGATATCCCACCTTCTTCTGGATGACTCGCCGTTCTTTCCAGCAGTCGCGG
This sequence comes from uncultured Eubacterium sp., assembly GCA_900543485.1. Lineage (GTDB taxonomy): Bacteria > Bacillota > Clostridia > Peptostreptococcales > Anaerovoracaceae > Lentihominibacter > Lentihominibacter excrementipullorum. The sequence continues at coordinate 18,915 of UQRM01000002.1, forward strand.
CCCTCCACCAGTACCTGCCCCGACTGAGGCCTCATAAAACCCATCAGATGACGTATTGTGGTGGATTTCCCTGCCCCGTTGGGCCCCAGATACCCGTATACTTCTCCCGGCTCGACTTTCAGGGTAACGTCGAAGACGCCCCTGCCCGAGCCGTAATCCTTGGTCAGGTTCCTGATATCGATGGCATTCATGATGTCTCCTCCTTATGTAACGAGTATATTCCCTGCCGCGCCGTCTTTCAACCAACAATCAGGTGAAAAGTGTCTATTTTTATGATATGATTATCACATGCAAAAGAGATATTCGATGAAAAAACGCGATACGGAAACTGAAGGAACGATTGAGGAGGAACGACACATGAAAAAGAACAGACTTGGAAATACGGACATATACGTCACGCCCGTCGCCTTCGGCGTGCTGACGATAGGCAACACTCAGCTCGACCTTTCTGTCAGTAAAGGCGCGGAGCTGATAAGATACGCCATTTCAAAGGGCATAAACTTCTTCGACACAGCCCAGTACTACCAGACCTACAAATATCTCCGGCAAGCTCTCAAAACTGTGGACATGTCGGCCAACGCCCCCGACAGGCCCGTCATCTGTACCAAGAGCCTCGATTTCACCTACAGCGCGATGGAGTACGCCATCAGGGAAGCCCTCTACGAGATGAGACTGGAGGTCATCGATATCTTCCTCCTTCACGAAGTCCGTCAGGACCCCGACTGGGAAATGCGCATCGGCGCCTGGCAGTGCCTGCAGGACTATAAGGAGAAAGGCGTCATAAAGGCCATCGGCGTCTCCACCCACCACGTGGATGTGGTGGAAAAGATGGCCGGCGTTCCCGAATGCGACGTGGTGTTCCCGCTGATAAACTTCGCCGGGCTGGGCATAAGGAAAGGCGACGGTCCCGGAACGGCCGGTGAGATGAAGACCGCCATCGAAAAATGCGCCGCTGCCGGCAAGGGCATCTTCGCCATGAAGGCCTTCGGAGGCGGAAATCTTACGGGGAGCTACATGAAAGCCCTCGATTACGTCAACTCCATCGACGGCGTGGATTCCATCATGGTAGGCATAGGAAAGAAAGAAGAAGTCGATAACCTGGTGGCCTTCGCCGAAGGAACGCTGCCCGCCGATTTTCAGCCGGATGTCAGCCACAAGAAGATACGCATCGACCAGGGCGACTGCGAAGGCTGCGGAGCCTGTATCGACAGGTGTCCCAACAAGGCCATCTCCCGCAACAAAAAAGGCCTGGCACAGGTTGACCACGACGTATGCCTCACCTGCGGCTACTGCGCGCCGGTCTGTCCCGTGCGGGCCATAATAATGTACTGATTTTCCAGCCATCGCCCCCGTTTACTTTATGCTTTCCGCGATCCTGAGACCGAGTTCTGTGAACCCGGTCTCATTCATGTATTCGATATCGATCTTTTCATATCTTTCTGCCAGACATACTGAGAATATATATCCTCCATACTCCCATGTATGCAGCTTTTCTGCGCGATCGTCGTCAAGCAGATTTACACCCGTCATCGTTTCCGACAGACCTTCTCCTGTATATTTGCCGTATGCCTCTTTTCTCGTCCATACTTCAAAAAAGCGGCGGCAGCGCTGCTGACCACTCTCCGAAGCGTCGACGTATGCGATTTCGTCTTTATGGAAAGCCAGCTCCATAACATCAAAAGGCGGGGTATCGTTTTTTTCCACATCCGCCCCTACCATCCCTTCGGAGGATGATGCGCATATCACGCATTTTCTCGTATGCGACCAATTGAAGTGCAGTCCGTAATCGTGCGAAAAATGCGGTTTTCCGTATTTCCCCGGACATATATCGACCGGCAGCTCCGCATCGCCGCGCAGTTGCCTCAGCTGCACGGCGCAGAGAAGCTCCGCGTACAGCGAAAGCTTTCTGTCTATGTCGTATCTATAGCGCTTGATCTTTTCTCTGCGCTTTTCCGAGACGCATCTCATCAGAAGCCTGTCGCGCTCTGTAAAAATATCGTTTTCAGCAAAAACGCAGCAAATATTTACCGTCATCATATCCCCCGGTGTCATCAGTAAAACCTGAACGAATCTGCGCTGTCAGCGCTGTCATCCGCAGGTTCTGTCCGCTGCAGACTTCCTGCTGTCTCTTCCGGGCTATGGACGATCTGAGAGAGTATGTTCACATACTGTTCAGTGAAATCATCTATCGTACTCTCAAAGAACAGATCGGTGTTGTATTCCGCCATGATTTCCAGTTCATTTTCCTTCTCCACTAAATTATACGTCATTTCAAAATGTGAAGTCGACGGAAGCAGCGACTCCACCTGTGCGAAGCCTATGTCTTCAAGCGTCTTTCCCTGCCTTCCGTAATTCTGCATCACGAACGAATACTGGAACAGGGGCGAAAAGCCGGGAAGCCGTTCAAACTGCGTCCTGCTCACGACTTCTTCAAACGGAAGCTGCGTGTTCTGATATACATCTGCGATCCTTTCTGCATTCGCCTCTATGAAAGCCTCAAGGGTCTGCTGTCTGTCGATCCGGCTGCGTATGACCACCGTATTCGAGAAGAACCCTATCAGGCCCTGTGCTTCTGCCTGCGTACGATTTGCTACGGGAACGCCTACACCTATGTCAGTCTGCCCTGTATAGAGGCACAGGTTCAGTGCATATGCCGATTCAAGCACCATGAACAGCGAAACAGCATGCTTTCTGCTCCATCGCCTCAGCTCCTCCACGAGATTTTCCGGCACGCTGTAATGCTTGACGCTGCCGCTGAAGGTCTGAGCCGAAGGCCTTTTCTTATCCGTCGGGAATTTCAGAATGCCTGAAAAGCCGTCCAGTTCATCGTTCCAAAACCGCATCTGCTTCGCTGCTTCCTCCCCTTCAAGGAATCCGTTTTCCCATGCAGAGTAATCCGCATACTGTATCTCCGGTATTTCCGGTCTGAGCTCCTTTTCCTGCATATACCCCTCGTAGTATTCGATGAATTCCTTCATGAATATGCCTACGGACCAGCCATCTGCCGCAATGTGGTGTACATTTACGAACCAGAACGCCGAATCTCCCGCATTTATCAGGCGATGCCTTACAGGCGGCTCTTCGTCCAGACGGAACGAGTACCTGCAGTCCTTCGCGAATTCCCTCATCAGCTCGCTCTCTCCTGCGTCCGGCCTGTCTTCATGCAGAAACGGAATCCTGTGATCCTCCCGTACCTTCTGATAATACTCACCATCCTCTTTTTTATAGACAGTGCGCAGTATTTCATGATTCGCCGCTATACGGTCTACCGATGCCCTGAAGGCTTCCGGATCGACCGGACCCTCTATGCGGAATAAATTGGGCATATTATACACGGAACCGTCCGGAATGCTCTCCAAGAGAAACAGCATTCTCCGCTGATTGTACGACACCGGCATCCATTCACGCCTTGCCGCCGGATGAATTCTGTATACGTCAGCGATATCCTCCATATGCGCCTTGCCTTCGGAGCTGTTCAGAATACCGCAGATATGTTCTTCAAGCAGTTCTACAGTGCAGCAGTCAAATATCACGTCGAAATCCAGCTCTATCCCGAATCTCTTCTCAATGCTGCTGAGGATATTCATCCCCATGAGTGAATTGGCCCCGAGATCGAACACATCTTCATCATCTCTCAGCGAATCGATATCCAGCTCTCTCATCCAGAGCTTTCTCAGAAACTCCTTAACGCTCAGTTCCTCATCCTCCGCCGCTTCCTCTCCTGTCTCCGCTCCGTTTACGGACTTCATCTTCCCCGGCCACACTTTGGTCTTGCTGAAAGGATATGTAGGCAGATGACAGCGCCTGTGCTCCCCGGATCCATAATATCTGCTCCAGTCTATATCCGCCCCGCATTCATAGATAAAGGGCAGTATGCGGTCAACAGCGCGTTCCGGATCACCCGCAGCAGCAGGAACGAAGATCTTGTTCCTGCTGTCAACATGCGGGAGCAGCACTTCCTCTCCGCCCGTCTCTATATAGATGATATCTTCCTGCTCCTGGATTTTGGCGACGTAGCTTTTGAAGCCTTCACAGTCGAAGCTGTCGTCTCTGCTTTTCATGGATTCGATAGCTTCTCCGAAAGTCACACCAGCCGTAATGCATGCCATCGCCGCGTTGCCTTTTCCCGCTCCGATAACCTTCCATAAGGATACTCCTTTTTCCTGCAGGCACCTGGCGAAGTCCACTGCAAACTCAAGCTCCGCCTCATCGGATATCTTCGAGCACAACAGCACTGCTCTGCGCGCCGCCGCCTTTTGAACCTTTCCCACATCGGACAGCTTGCGTATCAGTTCATCGCGGTCGGACGCGTTGAAGGCCCGCCTGTAATCATAATCATCCCTTCCGCGGTTCAGTGTGTAGGAAACAGATCCGAGCGACGCTTCCCATGAGGCAGCAGACTCCGCGATCCTGCTGCAGTATCTGAGGAGTCCATCTTCCGTCTTTGCACTTACTGTAAACAGGTATGTTTCCGGCATCCTGTCTTCGTCAGCATCGCGCTCATACTCTTCCATAATCAGATGCACATTGGTACCGCTGATTCCGAACGCGCTTACCGCTCCCAGCTTCTTTCTCCCCCGCGGCCACGAATCCTCTTCCACGGCCGGGTATACCATGGAATGTTCAAAATCGATGAAAGGATTTGGCGACTGAAAATCCCTCAGCGGGTATCGTCTGTCGTTTTTCATCGATACGATCAGCTTTATCAGGCTGGCAATTCCGGCAGCAGCGCCCATATGTGCATAATTCGTCTTCAGGCTCCCCACGGGACAGATGCTCACCGCATCCGTATACTCCCTGCATGCATCCGTGATCGCTGATATTTCTATAGGGTCTCCCAGCTTCGTCCCCGTGCCGTGGGCCTCGTAATAGCCTATTTCCTCCGGATTTATGCCGCCTTTCTTCCACGTTCTGAGCAGCAGCTCCTTCTGCGCATCGCCGCTCGGCGCCGCCACGCTGTTTGACCTGCCTCCGTCCTGATTTGCCGCCGCCGATTTTATCACCGCCAGTATGGGATCATTATCCTTTTCCGCGTCCGCAAGCCTCTTTAAAAATACTATTCCTCCGCCTTCTCCGCCGTTGATGCCGTCTGCTCTCTGATCGAAAGCCCTGCAGTGCCCGTCCGGAGACGACAGTCCGTCATCTTCTCCCGTATCTTCGTATAGCTGAAGATCCAGAGTGACTCCGCCTGCGAGAGCCATATCGCATTCACCTGCGTTGAGCTGCATACATCCGTGATATACGGCATATAAGGAAGATGAGCATGCCGTTTCAAACACTGCAGCATCGGCTCTCAGATCCAGAAGATAGGAAATCCTTCCGGCCATAGTGTCCTTGAGATTCCCCATTACGGAAAGCCCGCTGTTATCATCGAGCCAGTCGGCATATCTGCTGCTGTGGGCTCCCAGATATACTCCCGTACGGCTTCCCCTGATTTCCGAAAGGCTGTACCCGCTGTCTTCCACGGCGCCGCATGCCAGTTCCGCCGCTATCCTGTTCTGAGGGTCCATAAGGACTGCTTCGTGCTTTGAAATGTTGAAAAACTCGTGATCGAAATATTCTATTCCATCGAGATATGCCCTGCTCTTCACAGCCAGCTCATCCGGAATCCCAAACAGCGCCCTGCGTTCTTCGCTCATGGGACGCACGGCGTCGACTCTGCCGGAGAGGATTCGGTCAAGATCGTATGCGTCTTCCGCCATGGGAAAGCGACCGCTCATTCCAATAACTGCAATCGGTTCAAAATTATGCATAATCTCATATCCTTTCCTAAAAACTTACGCCTTCTGTTTCCCCTGAAGAAGCATCGCCGGCCTCCTCCTTAAAATACGCGGCCTGCTCCTGGATCGTATTGCATGAAAACAGCGCAGCTATATTTATATCTCTGTCAAACTCGCTGTTCAGCCTCTGAAACAGCTTGACAGCCAGCATCGAGTTTCCTCCCGCTTCGAAGAATTTATCGTATATCGAGAAATCATCCGACCCCAGGATATCGCTCCATATACTGTAGATCTTATCCTCGTCAGCGCTTCTCCTGCGCGCGGTATAAAACCGTATGCCCTCCCCGTGCGAACCTCCCGGCCTGAAGCCTATGGGAACGTTTTCGTTTCTTACGGCATGCCTTATATCCTCTATCGCATCGTCAGGCAGCGGCATATCCGATCCGGTGCAGAACACTACCCCGAACCTTCCGTCATGTGCCTCCGCTATCTCGACAGCTGTGACGCCTTCTTCCTTTAAAATATGTTCTCTGATTTCCGCCGCCTTTAAGATATTTTCCCTTGCGCCTTCCCGTTCCCATCGATCCCTCGTCATCACCGCCAGCGGTTTTACAGGCAGCGTTCCGATATCTGCCTCCGTCCCGCTGCTGAGGATCACGTAGCCGCCCTTTGAAAGCCCTTCCGCTTTTACGAACACGCAGCGCGCATCGGGAACGTCGAGGGCTTCACGTACAGTCTCATTGAGCTCGCTGAGCGAAACCCTATGCCCGTCTATATCCACTGCATCCGACTTATCTTCATTTATCCTGAGCTGACCATCTTCCGTTATGCATCCGTACTGACCTGTATCTTCGAGACCGTTCTCTCCCATCATCACGATGCTGCCTTCAAACCCGTCCGGAAGCCGTCGTCCGGCCTCATCTGTGACTGCGATCTCCCCGGGCTTCATATCAGCCTGCTTCGTCGTCAGCTTTAAGTCCCTTACCTTTATATCCGGGGCTTCAAGAACCTGTCTGAGCATGAGCGTATATACATTCATCAGGGTTTTCATCCTCGCTTCATCATACAGAGCTTCGTTGTATAAAAACTCCAGTTCTATTCTGTCCGGACTGTCATATACGGTAAAGCAGAAATCATATCTGAAGTCCTCATTTTCCCTTTCCTCAATCGTTTCGACGGTGTACTCGGTGCCTCCTATGCTGATCGCTTCTCCCGAAGACACGCCGAGAAGGCTCCTGCTCTGAACTGCGAAGGAGATCTGGAACAGTGGATTGACTCCGTCCCTCCTCTTTATTTCCGCAGCTTCATACAGATCGCTCAGGGTTATATTCTGATGCTCTATTCCTGCAAAGAGCGTGTCCTGCGTCTTTTTCAGGTGCTGTTCGTACGTGTCGTCGGGGTCTATGTCGACCGGCAGCGCCACGGTGGTGGCAAAATCACCGATCGTCTCCATGTATTTCGGGTCTTCCCGTCCTGCCAGCGGCGTCCCTGTAATGAATGACGTGCTGCCTGTATATCTCCATATCAGCAGGCTGTATACCGACAGCAGCAGCGCGTGGACCGCGGTGCCCTTTTCCCTTGCCGCATCGTGAACTCTGCTGCTCAGGTCATCATCCACCATCGCTTTGAAAGGCCTCGCCGTCTGCGATAGCTTTCCTTTCCGCGGAAACACCGTCGGCGCCTCCAGGACATCCTCTCTGCCTCTTAAAATTCCTTTCCAGAATTCATAGTTTTCCCCATATCTCTCTCCTGCCTCTTCTGAACCGTTTGCCAGTACAAAGCTGCTGTATGGCTCATAACGCTTCACCTTCTGTTCCCGTCTGTCGAGATACGTAAAAAACTGTTTCAGAAAGACGCCTGCCGACCATCCGTCGCATATGATATGGTGGATCGATACGAGAAGCAGCGCTTCATCTGCATTTTTCCGGATCAGCATAAAGCGCGCAGGCAGCTCTCTCCTCAGATCAAAGGGCCTTCGTATGAACTCGTCTTTCTTTATCCTCACATCTTCTTCCGTCCCGGCCTGCGACTCATCCAGATATTCGAATGAGATCTGCCCTTCTCTGTCTGTATACTGATATACGTTCCCGTCGAGTTCAGCGAATCTGTAACGAAACACATCGTGATCCTCCACGGTCTTCATGACGGCATCCCTGCAGGCCTGGCAGTCTACGCTGTTCTTCATATTGATCCGGAACATTATATTGTAGTACGGGTTCTCCCCTTCCTTTTCAAGACAGTATGACCACCACACTCCCTGCTGCTGCTTTGACAGCGGGTATATTCCATACTCCGCTCCGCTGGCGTTTATCCTCTCTATTGCGATCTTTTTCTTTTCCTCTGTAAGCGATCGGTACTTTTCGATTATATCCATTGCTATCTGTCCCCCGGGTTTCTGCATTTTCGCCTGTTGCTCCTGTCCCTTGCGGACTCCATGTGTTCTTTCCTGCCAAAGCCTCGTCTTGCCTGCCCTGAATACATGTCCTCTGCGTCCTTTCCGGATTTATCCTCCGCAATATGCGCGGCCAGCTCCGAAATGCTCGTATACGTCATGAGATCCACAGGCTTTACCGACACATCCAGCTCGTCTGTCATTCTGCTGGCGATTCCGTATATGCTCAGGGAATTTCCTCCCAGATCAAATATGCTGTCGGACCTGCCGATGTCTTTCACTCCCAGAACCTCTTCCCATATGCACCTTATTCTGTTCTCAAGTTCTTCATCCTTTTCATCCTGCGCCGCAAAAGGGATCCTGTTGACGCTGCATGATATCCTGCCGTTCCAACGGGAAAGCTCGTCCGACATGATTTTCTCCACAGCAGCTCTGTCTTCTTCGGAAGCTACCTGGACCAGGTAATGGATCGCGTATTCATCCAGACATATGCGTCTCATCGGCTCCGCGTTGCGGTCGATACCTATCAGGGGATTTCCCGCCCCCGTCTCTACGGCAAATGCGATGTATTCTACTCCTTCCTCTCTCTCAAGCTCGAGAAAGCCTCTGTTTCGGGAAGACGCCTCGCTCGCCTGCGCATCGCTGTTCATTCCGGTCTGTTTCCACATGCTCATGCCGACGGTGTTGATATTGTCTCCGGACGAAGCCAGAAAGCGCCCATACTGCTCCTGCCAGGCGTTCGCTGCTGCATATGCACCTATGGAAGTCCCTCCAAACTGGGAAGTTATCGAGTAGAAGATCCACAGATCGGCCTTCCGGCTTTCGCTCACCTTTGCCAGGTTGTAAGTCCCTTTGAGCCTTATCTCTGACAACAGCTCATATGCACTCAGCTTTTCATTCACGATGGTATGTCTCACAATATCGGAAAAATATCCGGCGCTCTCTTCATCGGCGCTGAGTTTTCCTGCAAAGTCGAAAATGCAGGCTATATTCCCGCTCCACCTTTTCTCAGCCTGTGCCGCAGCCTTCATAAGTGCGCCAAAATCGCGGACGTCTGCAGTACAGTACATGATATCGTCCGATATCTCCTGAAGTCTGTGCAGCGCATCCGCATGCGCCTCTGCCGGCGAAGAACCTGTTATCAGCAGCCTTGCCTGCTTTTCCTCGAGAAGATATTCCGATACGAGGCTTCCTATTCCTCCAAGACCGCCAGCGATCATGACTATATCGCCGGCCTCGATCCTGCGCATCCTTCTGTCGGTATCAGCAACGGGCATCGTCCTTATCCGCGGCAGATATCTCACGCCCTTTCTGTAGACGGTCACCACCTCAAAATCCTCTGCATACTGCTCTGCAGAGATGAGCTTTTCATCCGCCTGATCAAAATCGATCATCCGCACCTTCACGTCCTGATGCTCGAGATTGAACGAACTCAACGCGCCCCACATGCATCCCCAGTTGACGTTGAAACTCGTCTCCATGCCGGCAGATATGCTGTTTTCCGTGATGAATATCACTTCATCGGCTCCGCTGCCTTCCGCCGCCGCAAGCTCTGAACGGAGTATGGTGCATATTTGACGGATATCCGTCTTTCCTGCATCATGCTGGCGGTATCTCAGGAATTTTCTGTTTACAAGGACATTTTTTCCCCTGTCACCACTGGTCAATTGGCAGGGCACCCATAGCTGTTCCGTAAAATACCTGCTTTTCTTCTCGCCCAGCCTTTCTATCAGGGTGTCATACTCGCCGTCTTTAAACTTTTCGCGGTAATAATTTCTCTGCTTTTTGCCTATATTGGTCCTCCTGCTCTCATCCGCGGAAATGGGAATGACGTATTTAGGGTCTATTCTGCAGCTCCTGCGGATCTTCCCTCTCACTCTGCTGCATAGCTGACGCAGCCTGTGTACATCCGACGTTTCCAGCAGGCTCTCATCCTGAGGGCAGAAGAACACCAGTATTGTTTCCGCGCCGTCTTCATTGCGGACGGATGCGGCTACCGTATACGAGCTTTTCACGCCTTCCAGCTCATCCACCGCGGCTTCGAAGTCCTGAACATAGTAATTGAGTCCATTTACGATGATCACATCCTTCTGCCGCCCTGTGAGCACCAGCTGCCCGTTTTCGATATATCCCAGATCTCCTGTGATGAGCCATCCGTCCTCCGTAAAGGACTCTTCATTGGCCTTCTCATTGTGATAATACCCCTTCGTAACGGTCTCGCCTCTGAGCTCTACGCTGCCTGTTTCACATTCCCCGCAAAGCGCCCCGTCACTGCCGCGCACTCTTATCTCGATTCCCGCCATAGGATATCCCACAGGGATGAACTCGTCCGAATCCGAGCTGCTTTCGAGGGAAAAATCCTCATAATACGTTATGCAGGATGACGTTTCCGTCATGCCGAAAGCAGGGATGACCGCGCCGTTTCTGAGACCATAGGGCTCAAAGGTTTTGAGAAAACCGCGCAGTGTCCTGCTTACATTGGCCTCTCCTCCGGAAAACGCAAGGCGCAGCGAAGACAGATCCCAATCGTCTTTTTCCGTTTCCTCCGCAGCTTTCGCCTGCTCCTGCACAAGGGAATAGGCAAAATTAGGAGCCCACGTCACAGTGGCCTTATGATGGCTCAGAAGTTCTATCCACCTCAGGGGCGACTTGAGCACGTACCCGGACTGGGCCTGCACCTGCGGGATATCGAGGTACAGGTCACGTATGTGCGACCATATCAGCCCTGCAGCATGTGTAAATGTCATCCAGTTGCAGTCGACATCCCTGTCCGTAAGGCCGAACCTCTGTATTTCCCCCAGCGTCCTTGCAAAGATATTGCGCTGCGTCAGCTCGACGGCCTTCGGCACGCCCGTGCTTCCGGAAGTGAAGAAAAAAACGCTCGTCTCATCCATGCTCCACGAATACAGCTCGCTGCCGTCAAGGGGCCTGTCGCAGCCGGAGCAGTCCACATCCACAGTATCGAAAGCGACACCCCCGTAATACCTGCCCGTTTTCTCCAGCCCTGACGCGATCTGCCCCGTTGTCAGGATCACCGGTCTGTCAAGGAGCTGCCATATATGATACAGCTTGTCGGACGCCATGCTTTTGCCGTCGAACTGATCCGGTATCTCCAGCAGAGCCGGGACAGCGCCTGCAAACATACACGCCCAAAAGGTCTGGAGAAACATTTTCTTATAGGGTATCAGCATGATGACCTTTGACCCCGGACTTATTCCCGACGCCCTGAGAAGCCCTGCGGTGCTCCTCGAATCGTCGAAAAGCTGTCCGTATGTTTCTTCCTCTGCGGAGTCCATTTCGTAATAATACAGTTTATTCCTGCTTTTTCTCCTGCTGCGAAACAGCTCAACAAGGTTTCTTTCCCTTAGGGTATTCCAATCCAGCTTTCCTCCTGAAACAAAAGCTTTCGCATCTCCTAAGATCCCCGTCTCTTTGCTCTCCTTACGCCGACGGCTCGCTGCAGCCTGCCCGAATCCGCCGTCAGCGATATCCTCGTACAACACTTTTATCTCGTTCTCAATGCCCGCTTTTTCCAGAACATCGCGGATCTCCGAAACGTTATCCTTTGTCAATATGCCGCTCATTAAACTCTCCTATAAATCTTCAAACAGATCATCTATCGATTTGCGTTCTTCCACAGGAGTCTGCGTCTCACCTTTTTCGTGAGATCTGCTGATATCGGAAACATTTTTTCCCGATACCTTTGCCGAAAGGATATCCGATATCTCCTGTATCGTCGTCACGCTGTACATCTCGTTTAAGGATATCTTTTCGCCTGTGATCATCTCTATCCTGGAAGATATGAGCAGCGTCGAAAGAGAGTCAAATCCCAGCTCGTACAGGTCTTCATATATGCTTATGTGCGGTATTGCGAGAACTTCCTGAAAAATCATCCCGACGGTCTTGTCCATATCGTTGCGCCAGTAGTTTTGAGCGGCCTTTTCCGCTTCCGCCGTCTGCGCTGCCCCGATGTCATCCTGCAGTTCAAAGGAATCGCCTCTGTGGTTTATCTTCCTGTATCTCCAGAAGGACTTTCTCTGGAACGCATATGTGGGAAGCGAAACTCTGTACGGCTGCGATTCATAAAGCTCATCCCAGATGATGCTCCTTCCCGTTTCCCACACATTTCCGACCGCAGTGAGGAACGATGTGACATCGCCGCCTTTTTTTACTTCTGCAAGTGAAGAAAATGCGTACTGCCTGCGGTTTCTGTCCAGGCTTTTTCTTATCAGCATGCTCATCTGGTTCGATGCTCCGATCTCGACAAAGCATATGTCGTCTTCCTTTGCCAGCTGCTCCACGGAATCGTAGAACAGCACCGGGCCGCTCATCTGATCGAGCCAGTATTCACAGCTTTCCATCGCGCCGTCTTCTGCCGGCGCCGCCAGATATGTGGAGAACAGTGGTGTTTCGGCAGCCGAAAACCTGACATCCTCCAGCGCCCGCCTGAAATCTTCTCTGATCGTGTTGACGGTGTCGCAGTGACCTGCCCTGTTCACCCCCAGCTGAGAATATGCGATCCCCTTCTCCTCGAGTATTGCCGCCATCTTTTCCATATCTTCGCTGCTTCCGGAAAGCGTTACCCTTCTGCTTCCGTTTACAGCTCCTACAGATACCCCTTCCACGAGGAGCTTCTCAATATCCTCCCTTCCTGCCGCCACATTGAACATGCGGCCCCCAGGCAGCTTCTGAAACAGCTCTGCCCTTCTCACGATCAGGCCTATCGCATCTTCTGCGCTGAAAACCCCGGCCACGCAGGCTCCTATGTATTCTCCCAGGCTGTGTCCCATGATCAGATCCGGCCCCACTCCGAAGGATTTCCACAGGCCGGCCAGCGCGTATCCCAGTATGAACGTGAGGACCATTCCCTTCCGGGGATTCTCTTTAAGACTGCTTTCATCGCCGCCGTAATTCAGAAAATCATCTCTGAGACTTTCGCCGAGGGCCTTTTCCGCAATATCAAAGCACTCGTCCGCAGCATCGCGAAATGCGGCAAATTTTTCATAGCAGCCCCTTCCCATGGAAAGCCCCTGGCTTCCCGCTCCTGAAAAGACGAACACGATTTTACCGCCCGCGGAGGATCTTCTGCCGTTCCTGTGTCTGCGCAGCGCTTCTGCAAGGCCTTCCGCCGTTCCGGCCACGAAGCTCCTCCTGTACTGATGCTCTCCCCGCCCCACCTGGAGCGTATATGCCATATCTTCCGGATTCACGGCGTTCTTTTCCACATGCTTCAGCAGATTCTCACAGTTATCGGAAAGCGCCTTCTGGGTCTTTCCACTTACGACGAACACATAATCTCCGGAAGCGGAAGTCGTGGACGCTTCCTTTTCAGGCGCCCGGCTCATGATCGCAATGGCGTTTGCACCACCCAGCCCGAAGGCGCTCACTCCCGCTGTCGCACGTTTGTTCTTTCCCGGCCACGGCATCACGCAATCGGCCACTTTCAGCGGAACGTCATCGCCCTCCAGCTCGTCATTGGGCTTATCGAAGTAAATCGACGGCACCAGGCTGCCATGGTGCATCATCAGCGCCACCTTTATCACGTTGGCGATGCCCGAAGCCACATTGGTATGCCCTATGTTGGGTTTAACCGAACCTATATACACTTTGTCCTGAGATGTCCTGTCTCTCAATGCGCTTTTCAGCGCCCTGAGTTCCACCGAATCTCCCAGGACCGTGGCCGTGCCGTGAGACTCAAAATAATCTATATCATCGGCCGTCACCTCTGCCAGATCCATCGCATCCAGGATCGCCTCCTCCTGTCCCTGCACGCTTGGTGCCGGAAGCCCGGCCTTGCGGTTGCCGTCGTTATTCACATTGGTACTCTTGATGACCGCATATATGTGGTCGTGATCTTTAATGGCATCCTCCGCCCGCTTGAGGATTATGACCCCCTGCCCTCCACCCGGGACGAATCCGTCGGCGCTTTCATCGAAGGTCCTGGTGTACCCGCTTCTCGACGCGGTGGCATCCAGGCACCAGTACCCCTCCTGTTCAGGCTCGATGCTCACGCCGCCAGTCACTGCCATATCGCACTCAAAGTTAATCAGTCCCTGATACGCATAATGCACCGCCGCCAGCGAAGATGCGCAGGCGTATTTGAACAGCACTGCCGGCCCCTGAAGGTTCAGCTTGTACGCTATCTGCGTATTGAAGGTGCCGTCCGCATATATCTTCGAGAGCTGATAATTCGTATACCAGCTCCCCTGCTCCTGGTGAATGCAGTTCCACACGTAGAGATGCTCGTCACAGCTGGTGTAAAGCCCTATCCTCCCCTGATACCGCAGGCTGTCATAGCCTGCGTCCTCCAGCGCTTCATATATGCCTTCCATGAGAAACCGCTGCTGCGGATCCGTAATCAGAGCTTCCCGCTGATTCATCCTGAAAAAATCCGCATCGAATCTGTCTATGTCGTCGACTTTTCCGTATGCCGCGACGTAATTCTGATCGTTTTTATCCGGCTCTCTCGTGATGCAGTCGGCTCCTCTTTTAAGATTTTCCCAGAAGGCATGTATGTCAGGCGATTTCGGGTACCTGGCAGACATGCCGACTATTGCCACATCGTAATTACAGTTCGTATTATCTGTCATTTCTGCGTCTCCTTCTCCTCACCGCGTTCCTGCCCGAATCGTCGCTTCCCGCAGCGCCGTCTGCTTCCGGCGGCCTGTCAAGCTGTTCGGCGATCTTGTTTATACTCGGATACATCATCAGCTCGATGGGCTTTATCTGTATCCTGAACCGTTCCTTTGCCTGCTGGCATATCCTGTAGATCATCAGGGAGTTGCCGCCCAGATCGAATATATTTTCGTTTTCGTCCACATGCTCTCTCCCGAGGTTTTCGGAAAAGAGGATCTGCATGGCCTCCTTCGTGTTCATATGTATCACCTCGCTCCTCTAGTCAAAAAATCCTGTCCTCTCCAAATAACCATAAGTCCGTGTGAAATTGTCCAGGTCCATGGTCTGCCTCGTCAGTCCCAGGGCCTTCATCGTATCTGCCGTATGGGAATCATCCACTTCCGGCTCCTCCCACTCTATCCTGTCGGTGAATACGGAAAGCGCAGACAGTATGGCCGTATCCTGCGTGTTCTCCGCGTACTTTCTGAGAGCTTCTATCCACAGCTCATAGCTGGTGCACTCCATATCCTCGTCTATCGTCCTGAGCCATCCTACTACCGCGTCGATGCTTATATCGTCAAATCCCAGCGTATATGCATCTTCACCCGTCCTGTACGGTTTCATCGAAAGCCCCACGATGGCATCCGCCATTATGTCGACGGGGATGAGATTGAACCTCATATCGACCAGAGGGACTTTTCTCAGCCTTAGACATATCTTTATCAGGATCCAGAAGAAGTCCCTTATCTGGCAGTGCCCGCCGCCAGTGTCTCCCGTAGCTGTTCCTATCCTGTACCTTACGCACTCCAGCCCTTCTTCGGCCGCCTGTCCGCACATCGCATCCGCCGCCCATTTAGTCTCGTTGTACGCATTCCCCAGGGGCTGCTCCAGCGTGAGCCGGCTCCGTTCGTCAAGAGGGCGTTCCTGTTTTTCCGGCGCATAATATACCACGTAAGACGATATGTGATGAACGGACTTCCTCCTTTCGGTGGCTGCAAACCTGAGGATGCGCCTCGTTCCGTCCACATTCGTCTCCGCTACATTCCTGTAGGGCGAAACAAAATTCACATCTGCCGCGGAATGATATACCGTGCTGACTTTCGCAGCCAGCTCCCTGTATTCTTCCGCCTTCAGACCGAACTGATCCTTCGTAATGTCTCCGCAGATGAATTCAAACCTGCTGCTTCTGCTGAATTCTCCGAGGCCGTATGTCGACAGAGTCTGTGCCACCCTGGCCGCGGCCTTCTCCCTGTCTTCCGCACGCACCATCAGAACGATATTCCTGTCCGTGTGCTTCAGGAGCGAAACGCTGATAAAGGCTCCGAGAAAGCCTGTGACGCCTGTCAGCATTATGCTCCCTTCGTCGTCATATTCCGCGGTTTTTCTCAGCATGCTCTCGACAGGGACTCTCAGCACAGCATCTTCTTCGATGACGTTTTTATCGGTCGTAAAGGCGAGCTGCCCCTTCTCCTGTCTGCCGGAGGCTATCTTTTCCGCCAGCGCTCTCAGAGTGCTGTTTTCCAGAAGATCCTGAAACGATATGTTTACGTCGAAATGCTTCATGATCCTTATGCTCAGCTTCGATATCAGTATGGAGTTGCCGCCCAGGTCAAAGAAGTCGTCGCCCGGAGCTACAGACGACACCTTCAGCACGTCCTTCCATATCTCCGAAAGCTGCTTCATTTCATCCGACATGACTTCGTTGTTGCCGGCCCCTTCTATGCTCAGAGCATCCCTGTACAGAGTCTTGAAGTCCGTATATCCCTCCGTTCCTCCTGTGACCGGTATGGACTTCACCTTTCTGTACTGTATCTTCACATCATGGTCTGCCCTCGCCGCTATGCGCTCTTTGCTTTCCTGCGACAATGCTTCAGTATAGAAAATGTCGAGGACCTTTTCATATTCGCCTACGATCCTGCTCTGATAGTTTCTGCTGTGTATATCCACCCCTATCCATACATCAGGCAGATCATAGTGCCTCAGGGTTTCCAGATATCCTATGTAATCCTGCGTCTCCGCACTTTCGAATCCGCTCCTCGCAGATGCCTTTATCACCGCATCAGGTATCCTCGCGCTTATGCCTGTTTCCTTCCAGTTGCTCCAGTTAAAGCATCTCACATTCCTGCCGGCGCTGTTCCGGAATCTGCAGTACGCTTCCGCAAAGCTGTTCCCCATGGAATAGGATGCCAGCGACGCCCCTCCGAAATATCCGTTCACGGATCCGAACACATACGTCTGCGACCCTTCCCTCTCATCCGCTATCCTGCATATGTTCTCGGTTCCTGCGGCCTTCCCCGCCATGACCTGGAGAATGCTGTGATCCGACTCATTTAAGATCCTGTGTTCTTCAAAATTCGACCAGTGATCCGTGTCGTCCTCTGAAGCGGATATCTGACCTGCCAGATGGAAGAACAGCGTTGCCTTTCTGCCGAGCTCATCTTCCCCCTGGGTTACGGCGCGTTTCAATTCCTCATAATCGGAAACGTCCGACTCCACATACAGGATCCTTCCGGAAAACTCCTTCATCTCCTCCATCCAGAGCTTCTTTTCGTCATCCAGCGCAGACCGGCCTGTCAGGATCAGGTCCATATCGTAATTCCTGACGAGATGCTGAGCCAGGTTTCGCCCGATGCCGCCCATTCCTCCGGTGATCATGCAGAGCCTGCCGTTCCAGTCATCATCTTCTGTTTTATCTGCCGCGGGTTCCGCTGTTCTGAAATAAGCTGCGTACCGCAGACCTCTGCGATATGCCGTCTCCTCTTCCGTATCCCGACAGCATATTTCATCCATCAGCAGCTTCGTATCTATCTCATCAAAATCCACCGTCCTGCATCTCTTCTCGGGGAACTCTATGTTAAAGCTCTTTATCAGTCCGCGCAGCACGCCGCATTTCTTATCCCATGCGATATCTCCTTCCAGCATGTGCATATGCTTCGCAGGCACGATGATCCTCCGCACCTTCTGCTGCTTTGCCCACATTCTGGCATGAGCCGCAGCCTTCACCGCAAAATCTTCCACGGAAACAGAGTCGCCATCCGCCTCCAGCGCCAGAAAGTCCACCAGAACTTCAGTTTCCGCCGTCGGCGTATCCGCTCCATCGAATTCGATACGAAGCTCCTGCGGTATCATGTCTAAAATTTCCTCGGGAACGCTGCTTTCGGATTCCGTGATCGCGCTGCACGGCGTATTTTCTTCGATGATGCCTTTCACCGGCTGCGGATACCACGTCTCGACAAGTACGCTCTGAGATGTCCTCTTGCCCATGCCGAGCTGCTGTATCATATCGTCGTATTCGCCTCTGTAGAAGGCCTGTCTGTATTTGTTCCGCTGCTTCTTGCCCAGCTCCGTCCTTATGGACCTGCCTGACGGTACGGGAATGACATACGTAGGGAAAATATTGCACTTTTCCCTTACGGCTCTCTTGATCGCACCTGTCAACGAATGGAGCGCCCCGTTGTCCTCCATGATATCCTCATCCTGAGGAGTAAAGAGTATGAGGATCTCTTCCTCTGACTTTGAATTCTGAACGGATGTCGCTACCGTGTACGACGCGTGGACCTCCGGCAGCTCATCAACTACGCTTTCGATATCCTGGACATAGTAATTGAGCCCGTTGATGATGATGATATCCTTCTCTCTCCCCGTAAGCGTCACCACATCGCCTTCTATATAGCCCAAATCCCCGGTAATAAAGTAGCCGTCCGGTGTAAAGCTCTCCGCGTTTACCTCCGGATTCTCATAGTATCCGGGCATTACCGTATCGCCTCTTTCCTGAATATGGCCTGTCTGCCCCTTCCTGCATACGTTTCCCTCGTCGTCGACGATACGGAACGCGTGGCCTTCCACAGGTGTTCCTATCGGCACGAATTCATCGTTATCGCTGGTGGTATCGTATGCGAATCCGTCGTAATATATATTGACCGATGCCGTTTCCGTCATGCCAAAGCACGGCTTGACCGCATCCTGCGGCAGCCCGTAAGGCCTCAGCTTTTTCAGAAAGCCGCGAAGCGTCTTGCTGACATTCGCTTCGGCAGTCGCAAACACGTATTTCAGTTCTGACAGATCCCAATCGTAATGAACGTCGTCATCCGCTTCTTCGTTTATCATGGAAAAGGCGAAGTTTGGCGCCCAGGTTACATTGGCTCTGTAACGGCTCAGAAGCTCTATCCACTCCAGAGGCTCGCCGAGTATATATTCAGGCTTGACCTGTACCTGGAAGCAGTCCAGATATATATCTCTCACATTTGTCCACACCAGTCCCGCCGCGTGGGTAAGGGTCATCCAGTTGACGTCTACAAGGGTCTTATCAAAACCGTAGAGCGCGATTTCACCCAGCGTTCTGGCGAATATGTTTTTCTGCGTAAGCATTACGCCCTTTGGCAGTCCTGTGCTTCCGGATGTGAACAGCAGCAGTGTAGTCTCCTCCCATCCCCAGTCGTACATATCGCTTTCTGCAATAGGCTCTCCTCCCTCGAGATCCTCAAAACAGATGACCGCGCCGTAAAGCTTCTCTATGGCAGGTCTGAGTCCTTCCGATGTCAGTATGAACGGATTCTCGAGCAGCCTGCATATATTCTGCAGCTTATCGGTATTCAGGTTCGTCGTGCCGTAATCGTCGAGGACCGCCAGCGGTGCAGGTACGATCCCGGCCAGCATGCAGCCCCAGAAAGCTTCTATATACGCCTTGTTATCCGTCAGCTGCAGCACCAGCTTGCTGCCCGGAACAAGTCCCATGCTCCGCAGGCTGCCGGCGATCAGCCTCGCCCTGTCATAGAGCTGGGAATACGTCTGTTCTCTTTCGCCGCTGTCATCTACATATATGAGCTTCTGACTGCTGTTCTTTCTCAGCTTTAAAAGCTCGGTGAGAGATGCGGCACAGAGGTCCTCGTAGCTGAGCGTTCCCCTGTCTACAACAGCATCCTCAGATGACTGCTCCACGCCGGTTTCCGGCGCGAGACAACGTTCGAATTCCGCCATGCCCTGATCTCTGTTCTCGAATGCCACGTTGACAGCGCAGTGCAGCTCGTCTGTCTCGCCTGAAATATCCCTTATATCGAAGTCTGCTTTTACCGCCATGGCCGAGAGCCTTCTGATGTCTGCCGCACCGCTGCGCTCTCTTGGAATATATGGCACCTTGTAGAAGTCCAGCGGAAACAATTGTGCAGGCAGCCGTTCTTTCAGCCCGGCTTCCAGAAGCTTCGGAGGCGTTATATCCTTTTCCGAATAATATACGCTCTTTCCTTCGACTGCAAAGTCGGCAACGGTGTCCATATCCAAAAGGCTGTCTTCTATTTCGCACCTGCGCACGTATACGCCGTTGCAGTACACTCCCGGTGTCCTTCTGCCAAGCACATATATCCTGCCGTCCTCCTGCAGGATGCCTCTGTATATGCCGGTCCCGCTTCCTTCCGCCGATCCACAGGCGACGATTCCCGGAATCCTGCTGCCCTGTCTGCCTCCATCTTCGTTTTCTATGCAAAGCTTTTCTCCGTCTGTCGGGCGGATTTCATGCGCCTTTACGGCCTCTCCCGTAACCAGTATCTCTCTGCATGCGCTCAGCCACAATTTATCGGGAAAACCGAAATAGTTATACCATTGCACATTGGCGGCGACGAGAAAATCTCTGACCTCTTCCAGCATCACCTCTTCTTCTCCGAAGGTAACTGCGCTGCACTGCTGCAGCCAGCCTTTTTCCACAAGCTCACAGATGTATCTTTCCGGCATGAACCACGCGTCAGCATCCTCTATCTGCCGTATCTCATTTATTATCACGATTTCATCGTAATTGAGGCATGCATGTATCCACATCATCCCCGCCAGATCTGTCTCGCTGCCGATTACAACGACGGCCTTTTTTCCATGCAGCTTCAGCGTTTCGCGGTTAAAGTCCATCCAGCCTTCGATTCTGCTGCCGTGGATTTTCACCGCACGCCCTTCCATATCGACGAAAAAATCGCCTGCTCTGAAATCCGCCGCTCCTCCCTGATCTTCACAGGCTCCCGCTGTCCTTTCCTCAGCGATGATCATATCCGGCTCAAAGAGAGCCGCTTCTCTTTCCCTGAGCAGCTTTCCCGCCGTGCTGTCGACGGGGCAGAGGACGGCGCCCGACTGAAAAACTGCAAAGGCTGCCGCTATCCATGACACCGGATCCGGAACCGATATTCCTATCTTCCTGCACGACTGCTGAGGATGCTCGCTGTAAAAATCCTCGATGGTCCTCTTATAACTATCCGTCATTTTTTTCAGTTCAAATGCCGTTACCGTTTCACCGTTGTATATAATCTTCAAATCTACGCCTCCCCTTTACAAATCGTAATCATTCCATGGCTTATCCGGCGCCTCGACCGCAGCGCTCAATATGTCCTGAATCAGCCCGGCAAACTCCTCTATCTCATCCTCGGCAAAGAGTCTTTTCTTATAGTAAAACTGGAACTGAAACTCATCGTTCACAGATTGAATGAACAGATCCAGATCCGCTGCCGAAAGCTGCCGCGTATACTCAAAATCGCCGAATATCCCGCGCCTGCTGTCGTCCTCCAGATCTATATAGTCGATGAGAAGTTTATAGGGCAAATCGCGGTACTCATAACTCAGGCATGCTCTTTCCGCCACTTTCTCGAAAGGCAGCGACTGATGAGCATATGCCCCGTCCATAGTCTCTTTGACTCTCCGCGCCAGCGAGGAAAAGCTGTCGTCAGGCCTCACCGTTGTCCTCAGCAGCAGCACATTGGCGAAATTTCCCACGGTACTCCTTATTTCGCTGCGGACACGTCCCGAAGATGCCGAGCCCAGACATATGTCATCCGCGCCGCAGAGCCACGCCAGAAACATGTAATATATCGTGGTAAGACCCGCGAATACCGTCATTTCCATATTGCTGCACAATTCCTTAAGCCTGCTCAGCTCGTCTGCGTCAAGCGGCAGATCGCAGACGCCGCCTTCAAAGTGATCCCATGTGCTCAGCTCCGTCTCCGAGAGCTCTATGCGCGTCAGTTCCCCGGCAAGCTTTTCCTTCCAGTAATCTATATCCCCGTCAAAAAGGCCATCCCGGTACGCGTCTGTCTGCCACGAGGCGAAGTCCTGAAACGAGACGTCTTCTGCATATTCCCGGTTTCGCCCTTCTTCCAGATCGAAGTATATCTCCTTTATCTTCCTGAGGATGAGGTTTACCGAATAGGCATCGACGAGGATATGATGTATACCCATCGTGAATACGTATATCCCTTCTTCCGCCCTGCCAAGCCGGAAGTTAAACAGCGGAGCTTTTTCCAGGACATACCTGCGGCGCATCTCCTCGTCTTCAAAACTGCGCCTTACATCTTCCGCAGATTCTCCGCTCCTGTCTTCGCACGTCAGATCTATCGTCAGTTCATCCACCGTTCGCTGATACGGCCTGTAGTCGTCTTCGTATATTTCGGCTCTCAGCCCCCGGCAGCAGTCCACGGTTTTATTTATCGCTTCTGCGAAGTTTTCAACATCCAGCGATGCCCCGATCTCCATGCTGCCGACCAGGTTGTATCTCTGACCGCAGTCCTGATCCTCTACGCTCCTGTTCACAAACCATATTCCCTCCTGGGCCAGTCCGAGAGGTATGCCGCCGGTATCCTGGCATTTGCGGATCGTCAGCTTATCCATATCTTCCTCTGATATCGTCTGTATATATGAGGCCAGCCCCCGTACCGACGGATTGTTGAATATGTCCGTAAGGGTGAGCGCCGTATTGAATTCGCTGTTTACCTCGTACAGGAGCTTTATGGCTTTAAGAGAATCCCCTCCCAGAGAGAAGAAATTGCTCTCCGGCATCGTCCGCTGTGTTCCGATGACCCTGTTATACAATGCGATCAGCTTCCGCTCCCCGTCGGTGACGTATTCGTCATCACGAGTGACTTCAGCCGCAGCATTGCTTATCCTTATCTGCGCGAGAGCCTTTCTGTCCACCTTGCCGTTTCTGCTGAGGGGAACGCTCTCTATGAAGGTGATGTACTTTGGCAGCATGTAGTCGGGAAGCTTCTTCTCCAGTTCCTTTCTGACATCCTCCTCCCTGATATCCGAGATGCATCTGCAGTACAGGGATATTGCATTTTCCTCCCGCAGCAGCACCGCGGCGGCAAAGGCGATGTCTTTGTTCTCATATACGACCTGCTCTATCTCTTCGAGTTCTATTCTCTTTCCGTTTATCTTTATCTGGAGATCATCCCTTCCGATGATATCTATTTCTCCCGATTCCAGATATCTGCCCACATCTCCCGTGCAGTACATGCGGTTGCCCGTATACGGGTTCGTTATATACTTTGCCGCCGTCTGTTCCTCATCATTGAGATACCCTCTGGTCACGCCGACGCCTTCCACATACATGATCCCTTCCGTATACACAGGGCATATTTCGAGGATCTCGTTCAGAATATAGTATTTCGTATTGGCCATAGGGAGGCCGTAAGGTATCCTGTTTCTCTCCAGGTCCTCTCTCGTAACTTCATGGTGAATGTTCCAGAGGGTCGTTTCCGTGGGGCCTCCTACGTTTACAACCTTCATGTCGGGATTGTGCTTCCACAGCGACGCCGGAACAGTCTTCCGCATGACGTCCCCTCCCATTATGGCGAGGCGTACGGTCTGCAGGCCCGAGATGTTTTCGAGGCTCATTATCTCCAGCATCATTTCCATCAGAGCCGGAGCGCTGTTCCAGATCGATACGCCGTGACGGTTTATCAGCTCTATCCAGTGCTTCGGATTCTTGACATCCCTTTTATCAGGCAGCACTATGCACCCTCCCGCTATGAGCATCCCGAACAGATCGTACATGGACATATCGTGACTGAGATTCGTCACTGTCAGCACCTTATCGTCCTCCGTCACGTCATAGTATCTGTTCGTGTAAAGCAGGGCGTTTATGAGGCCTCGCTGCTGTATCATCACTCCTTTAGGCCTTCCTGTGGAGCCGGAAGTGTATATGATGCAGAAAAGGTCGTCCATGGTCCTGCTTTCAACGTGCAGTTCGCACCCGCCATCCGGCGGCGTCACTTCATCAGCATTGTAACTGCGGACATTCTCCGAAATGTTCTTCATCAGATGCTTCGTGTCACTGTCGAATACCGCCGCCTTGCTTCCCGCCTCCTCGATGCAATATCTGATCCTCTCTTCGTTCAGATGCACGTCCAGCGGCAGATAGACCGCTCCCGTCATGACGGCTGCTACCGTCGCAGCCAGTTGATCGAAGCTTTTTTCTATCGCGATGGCGACGACATCGCCGGGCTTAACCCCTGCCCTTTTCATCTCAGCCGCATGCCCCCTTACGAGGTCGTAGAACATGTCGTATGTCAACGCATCATTGCCCTGGACCGCAGCGATACGGCTCCCGAATTTTCGCCTTCCCTCCGCCAGCAGTTGGCCCAGTGTCATGTTTCCCAAATCCATCCTCACGTTATTGATGCGTTCCGCGGCCTCTCTGGCTTCCGGTACATCGAGCCCCGCCGCCTCGTGCCACGCTTCCTCCCTTTCGCCAAGCTGCTTCAGCCGCGATACGAAGGCCCTGACCATATTCTCCGCCACCCCGTCTTCAAACAGGTTATCGACGCAGTCCCAGCTGAACTCTATCCGGTCATTGCAGTACTGCGCGACGGCATCTATCCATACCTGACTCGTATGGGTCATGACAAAGGTCTTTTTGAAGTGCTTCTGCTCCACCGCCGGAATGTCAAGCAGACTTGTAAATACCACGGGGATCGAATAATCCCCTACGCTGCCCTTCATCTGTGAGATCTTTCTCTGCACGTCTATCCCCGTATAGCTGTCGTGTTCCATGAGCAGCGCCAGCTCTCTCCGGTTTCTCTCAGCTTTTTCTATGAAGCTGCTCCTGCTGTGCTCCATAGCGAACAGGAAAAAGGAGGCGCACTCTCCCACCGTATTGTCCGCCATTCCTCCGGCTGCCATCCTGTTAAAGGTCGGCACGTTGATGCAGAAATCCTTTTTTTTGCTCCAGGCTCCGACCACCTCTCCGAATGCAGTCAGAAGGCCTGTAAAGGACGTGAACCCGAATTTCCTGCACGCGGCTTCAAACCTGTTCCACTCATCCTTCGACAGGGTCCCCGTATGCTTGCACACTTCTATGGTCTCTGCGCCTTTTCCCGTCTGCTTCATCGGAAGCGCAGGCGCCTCCGGAAGCTCCGGGATTTTTTTCAGCCAGAAAGCCTCGCTTTTCCTGTATTCAGCCGTATGCCTTCTGCTCTCCATAAATTCCACGTAGTTTCTGAACAGAAGCGGAGTATCCGGCATGTCACGCGCAATGTCTTCGTAAAAATACTCCATGTCGCGCATGAGCAATTCCAGGCTCCATCCGTCGATAATGAGACCATCGGAGTAAAAGTGTATCAGAGCTCTTTCGCCTCCCAGAAGCGAGACCCTTACAGTCACGAGGGATTCCCTGAAACAGTCCCTCGCCATGCCGCTCATCTCTCTGCGGATTTCCTCGACTCTGCGCTGCTGCTCTTCCTGCGGCAGGGAAGACAGATCTTCCTCATCGATCCTGACATCGTAATGTTCCATGACGAACTGCCTTCCGTCTTCGAGAAATCTCGCATGGAGCATATCGTGACGCTCCATCAGCTTTTTTACGGCGCAGAGAAATCTCGAAGAGTCGTAGTCTTCGCATGTGAATTCGATATAGCTGTGGGTCGGCACCTGCCCCAGGTGCATTTCCCCTCTCCTTCCGACGAAATAGGCCTGCTGCATCTGACTGAGGTTGAAAGGCTCGTATCTCTCTTTGAGATCGAGGGCGGGAACACGTCGCTCGTCGCCTTCCGGCGTTTCGTCATTGTGCGCTCTCTCTGCGATTTTCATGCACATGGCCCTTACCGATGGCTCCGCCGTCATCTCGGAAAAAGCGATCGCAGGCTCTCCGCTCCTGTTCCACTCCGAAATCAGCCTCATGGCCTGAATCGAATTGCCGCCTGCCTGGAAGAAATCGTCCGTAACGCCGAATTTGTCAGTCCCAAGTACATCTCTCCACAGCCTCCACATTTTCTCTTCCCGCTCGTTTTCCGGTTTGAGCAGCTCGGAAGCGCGGATGCCGGGAACCGGGAGCTTTCTGTAGTCTATCTTGCCGTTGAGGGTGAGAGGTATTTCCTGCAGATGTACGAAATATTTCGGTATCATAAACGGAGGCAGCGTTCTTTTCAGTTCATCTCTCAGCCATGCTTCAGACAGCTCCGGATTCCCGGTATAGTAGGCGCACAGAGCCTTCTGTCCGTCGTTTCCGGAGATCGCGCTGACCACCGTGCTTTCAACGCCCCCGATTGCGGACATCACCGCTTCGACTTCTTCCGTCTCGATACGAAAAGCGGAAATCTTCACCTGATTGTCGATCCTTCCCGCAAAGTCGAGGTTTCCGTCGGGAAGCCATCTTGCGATATCCCCGGAACGATAGACTCTTTTCTCCTCCAGAAGGTCGCTGGAAAAGAATACGCTGTCTGTAAGCTCTCTGTTATTGATATATCCCTCGGCAAGCCTGCCGCCGCCGATCCACAGTTCCCCCGGGACGCCTTCCGCCTGCCTCCTTCCGTACTGATCTACGATGTATACCGCCGTATTGCCAAAAGGTCTTCCGATCGGTATGCTCTTATACCCCCTGTCCACTTCGAATATAGTGGTGGACACCGTATTCTCCGTCGGCCCGTAATTGTTGAGGAGCCTGTACGGGCTTGTTTTCCTGAAGGCTTTAAGCTTATCTCCTCCTGTGATCATCACCTTCAGAAACTCATTGTCATATCCCTGCATCTGCTCGCATACCTGGGTAGGCAAGGTCACATGCGTGATGCGCTTTTCACGCATGAAATCGCTGAGGCCGTCCAGATCGGTTCTCAGCTCTCCGGGCATATTGACTACCGCAGCTCCCCTCATCCAGAAAGGGAATACTTCCAGTACCGACGGATCGAATCCCACTTTGACGTAACGCAGACTTCTGCTTGTTTCATCTATATCGTATATATCGCTGCTGCTGCAGAGTTCCATCAGAGCCCCGTGGGACACCGCCACGCCTTTGGGCTTTCCCGTCGTCCCCGATGTGTATATCGCATACGCTGTATCTTCAGGGCCTACGACTGCACCGACCGGCTGTTTCGAAAGCTCCTCCGTCCTGTATCCGCTGCTGTCCATGCATATGATTTCCCTGAGATTTGCGCATGCCTGTTGAAGCTTCAAGAGCTCTGCCATGTTTTTCTCAAGGCAAAAGACCACCGAAACATCCGCATCCTCTATGATCTGTCTCGTTCTCTCTGCCGGAAGCTCTTCATCTATCGGAATGTACGCACAACCTGCCTTCTGGATCCCCACGATCGCCACGGCCTGATCTATGCAGTTATCCATATACACTCCGACATATCCGCCTCTCACCCCCAGATGGCTGTACAGCTTCTGCGCGACCTGATTAGTCCTTTCGTCAAATTCACGATATGTGAGCCTGACATCTCCTTCCTCGACGGCCGTATTGGAAGCGTAAGCAACTGCGTGCTCTCTCATGACATCTATTACCGTCCCGCTGATACAGCCATGCGGCTCGCCATGCTCCATCCCTTTTATCCTTTGGATCTCGCTGTCTGACAGCACCTCCACTTCGGACAGCCTCGCACTGCCGTCACAGGCCATGAATTTTCTTATCTGCGAAGCGATGCTGTCGATCGTGCCTTCGTCATACAGTTCTTCTGCAAAACCGCATCTGACGCTCCCCTTCTCGCTGCATAAGTAAAACACCACATCGGCATCATACGTATCCTGCGCTTCCGGATAGAGCCCATCCTCCCGTATTATTGTCTTCAGCCCCGGGACGTATTCGTTTCCCTTCATTTCAAAATGCTCGAGAGCTTCGCTGAAAGTTTCGCTGTGGTTCAGCGCTTCTTCCCTCCTGGCTGCGATCTGTCGCTTCAATTCCGCAACCTGCATATCCGCCGACAGATTTGCCACATATCCTGTAAGCGCCGCTCCCTTTTGACTTTCTTTTCCTGCCGACAGACCGATCATGACATCGTTCTTCATCAGGTTTTTAGACATCACAAAGCTGACGGCCGCGGCGAAGCTGACAGCAAAGGGCCACTTCCCATCTGAAGCGAAATCGCCTCCGCCCGTACCGAGGTCGATATACGTCTGTGTTCTTTCCCTCAACGGCGTCACCCTCGGCCTGTCCGTATAAAATCCATCCGATTCATACGTTTCGCCCAACACCGTATTCCAGTATTCCAAATCTTCTCTTCTCATTATTCCATTTACCTTGTCTCATCTGAGATGCGTTTCTATTCTCCGCTTTAAATCTCTGCAGAGCTCTTCTTTCCTGTCTTTGATAAAAAAATGCCCGCCTGCGAATTCCATCATGCTGAATTCCGAAAGGGTGTATTTTTCCCAGCTTCTCGCCTGGGTACTGCCTGCCATCCTGTCTTCGGTCCCGTAATACACGTGGACGGGAGCCTCGATACGCCGGCTTCTGTTTATACTGTAGCTTTCAATCAGCTTAAAATCCTGTCTCAGGATCCTGATATACAGGTCCAGATATTCCGGATAATCCCAGAGCTCCTTTTCCAGACCGCCATACCTGTTTACTTCTTCTATAAATTCATCCTCGGGGAGGCTGCTGATTCCCGCCTCCGATATATCTTCATCAAGGCTTGTGGCCGATACGAACACCTTCTCCGCCTGCAGTCCCATTCTGTCTTCTATCGTCTGTTCAAACTTGTATGCCAGCATACCGCCCATGCTGTGTCCGAACAGAAAGAAGGGTATGTCTCTCAACAGCGGTTCCAGGCCTTTGAAAAGGCTTTCCGTAAGAACCTCCGCATCGGTAACAAAGTCTTCGTTTATACGGTTTTCCCTTCCCGGCAGCTGTACCGGAACCACCTCTATGCTGTCTCCCATCAGGCTTTTCCAGGCTGCATACTGACTGGCGCCTCCACCTGCGAAAGGAAAACATATCAGCCGGCACTGCGGGCAGCGTTTCGGGGTCCTGAACTGAACCCATCCGTCGAATTCACTTTTTGCCGCCATGAGTCTACGCCTCTTTCCCCGCGGCTCCGATCAGCGCCACTGCGTTTCCACTGGTGGTATTGTTCTCATACATGGACTGCTGGCATTTTGATATTTCGTCGAAGGTGACTATTTCGCCTACTGAGACAGGCAGCCCCTTTTCCACCAGAAGCCTGAGATACTCCTTTCCCTCCTCCAGCACTGCCGCGTGGGAACCCTGAAGACGTTTGAGGTTGAGCCACAGATATCTCAGATCCAGCGTCCCTAAGAATCCCGTTGTCGCTCCGCAGATGACCACCATGCCCTTCTCGGCGCACAGAAACATCGATGTGGGCAGAGTGTCCCTCCCCGGATGCTCGAGAATTATGTCCGGATTTCTCTCCTCTCCGACCACTTCCCATATTCTTTTCCTCATCTTCAGGACATTGCGTATCCATCTGTTGTAGGCCTTTTTATCACCGTAGAGGTCCTCTGTCAGCATACCCCAGTGATCATAGTCGCTTCTGTTTATGAACCCCTTAGCTCCCAGCTCCATGCACTGTCTTCCTCTGTCATCGGAGGATACTACCGCCACAGGGATGCCGCCCATTGCCTTTACGATGGGAATGGCGCTGCTGCCGAGTCCGCCCGCTCCGCCCCATATCAGCACGACATCGCCTTCTTTGATCCTGTTGCCCTCCCAGTGCGTAAGCATGCTGTATATCGTTCCGCCTGTCGCCGTGCATCCTGCAGCCTGTACCCATGTCAGCTCTTCAGGCTTGATAAGGCACTGCACGTCTTTAACTTTCGAGAACTGAGCGAAAGCGCCGAAGTTGCCTTCGTATCCCCAGATTCTGAATGTGGGGCTCACTCTCGGGTCTCTGGTCTTCCTGTATACCGGGCATGTTTTATCATACTGGATGCCCGTGCATATTACCTCATCTCCCACGTTAAAATCCGTCACATTCTTCCCCGTTTTATATACGATCCCGCTCGATTCGCTTCCGCATATGAGGAATCCCCGTTTTTTCTCGTACCGCTGATGCGCATATATTACGTTTCGCGGCGTTCCCAGCGCCGCCCAGACTCCGTTGTAATTTATCCCGCAGGCCATATTGCACACCAGCATCTCGTCATCGCCTATTTCCGGCACATCTACTATCTCTTTTCTGAAAGCATGCTCCGGCTCGCCAAGCCTGTCTTCCCGCAGAGTCCATGCGTACATTTTTTTCGGAATCACCCCGAGAGGCGGTACCTGTCCCACCTCATACAATTCTTTCGCTTTTTCTCTCATTTTAACTATCCTTCTGTCCCCTATTCCGTTCTTTCCTTTAACTCCGAAACCATATTCACACGCGTCACCTTGCCTTTAAGCACGGACAGCGAAGCGAAATATGCGAAACACAGC
The DNA here is from genome assembly GCA_900543485.1 of uncultured Eubacterium sp. Lineage (GTDB taxonomy): Bacteria > Bacillota > Clostridia > Peptostreptococcales > Anaerovoracaceae > Lentihominibacter > Lentihominibacter excrementipullorum. The sequence goes on from UQRM01000002.1 coordinate 49,030, forward strand.
AGTACCAGACAGATCAGCAGGCTCATCGGTGCGATATGCGCTTCAATGTACATGGAAAAGCTCTCGACCGTGTCCGCAAGAGCTGCCGTGCAGATTGCAAGCCCGAAAGGTATGCTCAGCAAAAATCCTATCGGAACAAGTATATGGTTCATGTTCAGCAGCATGCCGTTGATCTCCTTCTTTCTGAACCCCAGTATCTTGAGCATGGTGATCGTGTAGCGGTTTTCCTCTATGATCATATTTACCGTAAGATATGTCACCGTGAAGCCAATGGCGATACCGAGGATGATAAGTATATACATTACCATCATGACCGGCCCCAGGTAGTTTTCCAGCGATGTCCGCATGGAATCCTTGGAACGCTCCGAGAGGATCTCGCTTTCCGGATAATCCAGTTCCCTGTCGGACATGACAGCGGTGTAGAACCCGGCGTCAAGACCCAGGATCTCAGCCGCATTGTCAAGGCTCGTATACAGCGCCACCTGCGTATTGTCGTCGATAATATCGCTTACAGTAACTGTCGTCTTCTCCATAGTTGCCGGATTGAAAAATGTGAATTTATCTCCCGCCTCTACTCCGTAGGTAGTTGCCGCCGCCATCGTCATATAATAACCGCCGTATTCCGCATCGTTTCCGGATACGGTGTTCAGGTTCACGAATTTCGAATCCTCCTCTATCCCGCTTAATCCGAATGAGACGTCGCTGCCTTCCACCTCAAAGGTTCCCGAAACGAAAGGCTCGCCATCCTCTATCTCTTCGCTCCTTGGCGATGTGAAGTAATACTGGTACTGATACGAACCTGCGTTTTCAAGCCCCTTCTCTATGATATATTCGCAGGAATCCTTCATGACGAAGCCTGCGATCAACGATGTTCCCGCAATCATAAGCCCCAGGCACGCTATTATCGTTCTTCCGGGGTTGAGCAGCAGTCCGCGGATCTTAAACTTCGTTCGTGCCCGGATGTTTGAATGAGACAGCGCTTTCTTCATCTTGCTCAGATTCAGCCCCACATTTCCCCGCAGCAGCTCCTTGCTTGGATTTCTGAGCATTTTCATGACGACGAAATACGCTGTCAGCACGTATAAGACCGTAGGGATCAGAAGTCCTGCCAGCATGCTGGCCGTGTTGTATGCCATTTCATACGGTACCGGTTCGAAATCGGTGAAAGTCATATATGTATATCCCCTGGCAAAAGGGATGCCGGCTGCTATTCCCAAAAGGCTTCCTGCAATACCTGGGACCGCGGCAAACTTCATATAGTGCGCTGCGATCTCCCTCTTCCTGTATCCGAGAGCCATGAGAACGCCGATCTGCTTCTGCTCACGTTTAAGCGTCCTCCCCAGGGTCAGTGTGATGATCAGCATAATGAGAACGAACAGCACTGCGGAAATCATAACCCCCATGCTGCTGTAATTCTCACCCTGCACCTCGGTGTATTTTATCCTGGTGTTCGCATAGTCCGCAGTATAGCTGGTCATGTCGTATTCATCGTGCAGGCATTTTCTCACTTCCTGAGCGTTGTCTTCGCCATATCGTATGGAATAATACAATCCCGGGTTATCGAATTTGTCGAATGCCTCTTTGCTCACGATGGCCAGACCGAAGTCCTTGTTGTTGACATATGTCTCCTGCCCGTTTTCAAGCATATAGACGTAATCGCCGCGGATGCAGTATCCCGTGATCCTGTACTCATCGCCTTCGATCTCTATGCTGTCGCCTATGTCGTATCCGTTTTCCTTCGCAAAGTTTTCAGTCAGCAGTATCTCATCTGCTCCATCCGCGTCCTGCCCTTCAGTAACGACATATCTGTTGACCTTCTCCGTTTTCTGAAATACGCGGACAGTCTTGTCATTTTCGCCGCTCTCTATATATTTCTGTTCTTCAATGGTGACATTATATTTATCTTCCACGTCTCTGATGTCATCGCTGTTCATGGGCACAGCCGTATAATACTTGCCCTGCTCCACCTTCGTGCCCTTGAGGAATTCGTCCATGGTGTTGTTCAGAGTATCTCCCGTGGAAATGGATGCGATCAGAAAGGAAACCGTGAAAACGGTCAGCAGTATGCTGGATATATAGAATGATCTGTTATGTCCGATGTTTCGAATTATGCGTTTGTTTATCTTCATTAGAATTCCAGCTCCTCAACACTTTTCTTATCATTATTGGCGGTGTTTGATATGACTTTTCCGTCTTTTATGCGCGTAATACGGTCGGCCATGTGCTGGATCTCCTCGTTATGTGTTACGATAATAACAGTGGTGCCGAACTGCTCGTTTACCCTGGCGATGTATTTAAGAACCTCCTTGGATGATCTCGTATCAAGGGCTCCCGTAAGCTCATCGCAGAGCAGCAGTTGGGGATTTTTGATCAGCGCCCGGGCAATCGCCACCCTCTGCTGCTGTCCTCCCGAAAGCTCCCTTGGGAAACGGCTCACATACTGTCCCATCTCCAGCGCTGCAAGGACGTCTTCGACAGACAGCGGATTTTTGGAAATATCTGCCACTACCTCGATGTTCTCCCTGACTGTCAGATCAGGTATCAGATTGTACGACTGGAAGACAAAGCCTATATCCGATCTTCTGTATTCCGTCAACTGCTTCTGGTCCGCATTTTCAAGAGCTTTGCCGTCGACGCGCAGCGTCCCCGAATCCATGGTGTCGAGGCCTCCTATGATATCCAGAAGGGTGCTTTTTCCCGATCCCGACGGGCCCAGTACCACGCATATCCCGCCTTTTTCCAACTGAAAGTCGGCCCCGTCGAGGGCGTATACCAGCGCGTCGCCTTTACCGTATTTTTTTACCGCATTCTTGATTTCTATAAACATATTCCACCTGCATGATACATCATGCCCTCCGTTAACTTCGTGCACGCCGGAAGGTTCCCGGCGCTTCACAGCTTTCTCAAAATAGTTAGTTGTTACAAATTAGATTAGTGTACACTAACTCAACGGCGACATTATACTTCTTTCCCATATTGCGGTCAATACTCATCCGCTGTTCATGATAAATAATGTCAACAGGGCTGCCTGAAAGTATCAGACAGCCCTGCTCGCATTTTCTCCGGTTGTTCCTGCCGCATCCGCATTTTCCGTCAGCGGATCGCGATGACTTCTATCTCACAAAGCGCACCCTTAGGCAGCTCCTTCACCGCCACGCATGACCTGGCCGGCTTCCCGGTGAAATATCCGGCGTACACCTCATTGAAATCGGCGAAATCCCCCATGTCCGCCAGGAAGCACATGGTCTTTACCACCCTGTCGGCGCCGGTGCCGGCCTCTTCCAGCACCGCCAGCACATTTCTGATGGCTCTGTCGGCCTGCGCCTTTATGTCGCCGCCTACCAGCTGGCCGCTGGCCGGATCCAGCGGTATCTGACCCGATGTGTAGATCATACCGTTTACTTCAACAGCCTGCGAATACGGCCCTACCGCCGCAGGCGCTTTTTCCGTGTGAATTTTTTTCATCTCGCTCATCTTGAATCCTCCTTCTTACCGCGTGACGCGATGAATCCTCCCCCGACGACCAGGTCATCTTTATAGAATACGATGGACTGGCCCGGCGTCGCCGCCCTCTGAGGCTCATCGAAGCAGGCCTTTATCCTGTCGTCTCCCACCCGTTCCAGCCGCACGGGAGCCGGCTTCGACGCATATCGTATCTTAGCCGTGAGGCCCTCGTCCTCCAGCCATGATTCGTTCGTCAGCACATTTTCCTCCGAGAATATCTCCCGCCGGAACAGGTCTTCGTTGCTTCCCAGCACCACCCGGTTGGTATCGCTGTCGATGGCCGTAACGAAGGCCGGTTTTCCCAGCGCTATCCCCAGCCCCTTCCGCTGTCCGATGGTAAAATCCAGTATACCGCCGTGCTGGCCCAGCACATTGCCGTCCCTGTCGACGAAATCCCCGCCGGGCGGCCTCAGCCCCCTTCTCCTGAGAAACTCCTTGTAGTCGTCTCCTTCAGGAATGAAGCATATCTCCTGGCTGTCCCTTGCTTCGGAGTTTTCCAGTGCTCTGGCCCGGGCCATCTCCCGCACCTGCTCCTTGTCCTCCACGTTGCTGAGGGGCAGCAGCAGCCTCGATATGGCCTCCTGGCCCAGCCTGTAGAGCATGTAGGACTGATCCTTTCTGACGTTGTCGGCCTTCCTGATGTACCATTTTCCCGTCCCTTCGTCGTGGAAAGTGTCGGCGTAATGGCCTGTAGCTATGTAATGGGCTCCCAGGGAATCGGCCGCCTCCAGCAGCGTCCTGAACTTCACCTCCGGATTGCACACGATACAGGGGTTGGGCGTCCTGCCGCAGCCGTACTGGCGGCAGAAATCACCGATGACGATATCCTCGAAGTCACGGCTCACGTCCCTGTAGACAAAATCTATGGAAAGCTGCTCCGCCGCCTTCTCGGCCCTCCTTCGCCCCTCTCCCGATGCCGCCGCCTCCGGCGTCACGTCGAAGTAGAGACCTGTCACGTCGAAGCCCTTTTCCGCCAATATCAAAGCGGCGGCAGTGCTGTCCACTCCGCCGCTCAGTCCCAATATCACTTTATTCTTCTTCATCGATGTCATGGTGATGATCCTCTTCCGCATCAGGGTCGAATCCTTCAAGGCCCTTGTAGGTCTTGCCGTGCTTCTGCGCGTAATCGTATATCGCCGCCTTTATGGCGTGCTCCGCCAGGACGGAGCAGTGTACCTTCACGGCCGGGAGGCCTCCCAGCTCCTCGACGATCTTTTGGTTGGAGAGCTCCAGTGCCTCTTCCACGCTCATGCCTATTATCATGTCAGTAGCCATGCTGGATGAAGCTATAGCGCTCCCGCAGCCAAAGGTCTTGAACTTGGCGTCCGTTATCTTCTCATCGTCGTCCACCTTTATGGAGATCTGCATCATGTCTCCGCAGACCGGGCTCCCGTAGGTACCCAGACCATCGGCGTTCTCTATTTCCCCGACGTTGTGGGGATTCATGAAATGTTCCATTACCTTATCGTTATACAGTGCCATGTCAATTACCATCCTTCCTGTCCCGTTACCGGAGACAATTCTCTGAGTCGTTCTACGACTTTTGTCAATACGTCAGCGACGTAATCTATATCTTCCTTAGTAGTGAAATCTCCTATCGTGAATCTCACCGTACCGTTCATCTTCGTGATAGGAACGCCCAGCGCGTCCAGCACATGAGACGGGACGAGAGATTTTGAGGAACATGCCGATCCGGTCGAAACGCTGATACCGCCCGCGTCCAGCATCAGCAGGATCGCTTCTCCCTCGATGTAGTCGAAGGAAACGTTGAGGTTTCCCGGGTGGCGCTTTTCAGCCGAACCGTTGAGCTGTACGCCGGTGATGTTAGTCCGGATCTTCTCCCAGAAGTAATCCCTCAGCTCCCGGAGGTCAGCCATATGGCTTTCGAGGTTCTGTCCCGCCAGCTCCGCCGCCTTGCCGAAGCCGACGATCCCGGCTACGTTTTCCGTACCGGCTCTGCGCTTGCTTTCCTGAGCGCCTCCGTGCATGTAATTGGTGATCCTCAGGCCTTTTCTCATGTAGAGAGCTCCCACTCCCTTAGGCCCGTATATCTTGTGAGCCGACATGGAGAGAAAATCCACGCCCAGATCCTTTACATCTATCGGGATATTACCCAGCGCCTGTACAGCGTCGGTGTGGAAAAGCACCCCTCTTGCCTTCGCCACAGCCGCCAGCTCTCTGATGGGCTCTATCGTTCCCACTTCGTTGTTCACCATCATTATGCTGACCAGGATCGTATCATCTCTGATGGCTTTTTCCAGCGCCTCAGGCGATACGAAGCCGTCGCTGTCCACATCCAGATACGTCACCTCGTAACCGTATTTTTCGAGATACTCGCATGTGTGGAGTATCGCGTGATGCTCTATCCTGCTGGTTATTATATGCTTTCCCTTGTCCTTCAGCGAGTCGGCGACCCCTTCCAGCACCCAGTTATCGGCCTCCGTTCCGCAGGAGGTGAAGAAGATCTCCTTCGGATCAGCCTTTATCAGATCAGCTACCCTCTTCCTGGCTTCGTCAAGACCTGCTTTTGCTTCAAGACCCGGCGAATAGAGGCTGGACGGATTGCCGTAAACTTCCGTATAATATGGCAACATCTCCCTGACAACTTCCTCCTTGACAGGTGTCGTCGCCGCATAATCGAGATATACCTGTTTCATGTGATCCAACTCCTTTTATATTCAAAATTATGTATGTTGTTTCTCTGATGTTTTTATATTATACTATTTTGATGAAGATTGCAATACGTTTTGACAACAAAAAGAAATATTTTCCTATTATTTTAGTAGGTTTAAATCGTGCGCAACGCATATCTTCACCGCCACACGTCACGTCACGACAGTTTAATGTTTGTCTCCATCCGTCAATTCCTCGCTTCGAAGGATATCAACCTGTACTCCCCATCCTCGGACGACACCCCTATATCGTACTCATATATCTCATCATACACACCTTCCATCCCGGAAATCGTCCATTTTATCTTGCCATAGAAGGACATCCTGTCGTAGACATGGCTCTTCTTTTCCAGCTCTATCACATCCATGGCTCTTGTCCTCTCCAGATCCGTATCCTCGAACTGAGTCAGAGCCTCCACATCATCTCTGTACAGCTTGTCCGCCTCCACTTCCTTGAGCTGTCTTTTTCCCTCATCATACGTTATCTCTCCGAACAACGTCTTTTCCATGATGTTGCTACGCTTTTCCAGCAGCTGTCTCACCTGATAGACTTCCCTGTCAGCAGTGGCGCCCAGCAGCACCATGCCCAGCACGCACGCCGCTGCCAATATGGCTATCCATTTAAAATATCTCCCTTTCATTCCCGTTCCCCTTTTCCCACCTTTTCTTCTTTATTTCAGAGCCGCCTTCTTCCCCTGACGTCTCTTCTCCATAATAGAATAAAAAAGGCGAGAAAACTGGTGTTTCCCGCCGTCGTCAAATCACTAATTTTGTCTTTTTTTCTGTTCCTGTATCTCCGCCAATTCTTCTTCCGACAGATCCTCCACGAACTTCACTCTGTCCAGATGGCCTCTGAAATGTTCCCTGAACTTCTCTAAATATTCCTTACGCAACAGCTGCTGTTCAGCCTTTTCCTCCTCCGTAAGCCCCTCGCTCTTGGCCTTTCTTGCCAGATGGTTTATTCTGTCTATCTTTTCCTTCTTGAGCATGATACCCTCCCTCTGCCGTATATGTCCAATCATATCCGATACGACAGACCCTGTCAATAATTTTACACAATTAGCGATGACTTTTGCCCCTGTATATGTTAAAATATTAATAATCGGCAAATTTCAGGAGGACTTTTACGATATGAAAAACTTGGTCATTACAGGCATGGGAGCTGTTACTCCCATAGGTATAGGAGTAGGTGACTATTGGCAGGGAATACTCGATATGAAATGCGGCATCGAAAAGATCACCCGTTTTCACGACGATGATCTTCCCATCCAGATAGCCGGAGAAGTCAAGGAGTTCGATCCCAAGGATTACATGCCGTCCAAACTGAGTAAAGAGACCGGTATGTTCATGCAATTCGCCTACGCTTCTGCCAAAGAAGCCATCGAACAGAGCGGGATAAATATAGATGCCGAAGCCGGACGCATCGGTATCGTCATGGCTACGGCCCTCAACGGTACTGCGGAAATAACAGAAACAGAAAAGCTTTACAGCGTAGACGGCAAGAAGAAGGTCAGCCCTCGCTTTCTTCCCAAGATACTGGGGAATCTGGGAGCCGCCCACATCGCCATCTCATATGGCATACATGGCCCCAGCTTTACAGTGAGCACCGCGTGTTCCTCCGGCGGCGACGCTATCTGTATGGCTGCTATGCTGCTCAATGCGGGAGAAGCTGATGTGATGCTGGTAGTCGGCGGAGAGAGCGCCCATTGCCCTATCATAATATCCACACTGGCTCAGGCTAAGGCCCTTTCCAAAAACCCCGACCCCAAATCAGCCTGCCGTCCTTTCGATGCTGACAGAGACGGATTCGTGATGGGCGAAGGCGGCGGCGCTATCATTCTGGAAACAGAAGAGCATGCAAAAAGACGCGGCGCCGGGATAATGTGCCGTCTGGCCGGATGGGGAAACAACACCGATGGCTATCATGTCACTTCACCGAGACCTGACGGCAGCGGAGCTGTAAAATGCATGTCAGACGCTCTGGCCAAGGCCGGCATGAAGCCGGAAGATATAGATTACATAAACGCTCACGGTACATCGACGCCTCTGGGTGACCCAATAGAGACATTAGCTATCAAGACCCTGTTTGGATGGGATGACCCTGAAGCTCCGATGCCGGAAGACCTGAAGGCAAAAATACCGCCTGTCAGCTCTACTAAGGCCAACACGGGACATTTGATGGGAGCCGGTGGTATAACGGAAGTTATCGCATGCATCAAGGCGATACAGACAGGCATCATTCCTCCTACCCTCAACTACAGGACTCCCGATCCACGATGTGATCTGGATTTCGTAGCAGAAGGGCCAAGAAAAGTCAAGGTGGACACAGCTATGTCCAACGCACTGGGATTCGGTGGTCAGAATTCAAGCATAATAGTTACCAGATACGAATAAGACCTGATATGATATCTTTCAGGAGCTGCCGCGTGACGCGGCAGCTCCTTTTCACTTGCAGCGGTTTGCCAATAACCAATGATCGCAAAGCATTTTTAGCAAAAATAGATCATCGGCTGGCATTTTACTTGACCAATATGCCAACAACAAGTTTCACAGCAGACTTTTAGGCATTTTTTTCATGCAAGCTGAGGTGTTTTATGCCTATAACACATATTTCTATAAAGCTTTAGGCAATTCGAAGGATCACAGGCAGCTCTCAGAAAGCTGATTATGCCTAAATCGCCCCATAAATCGCTGTGTTTGGCATATGTCGACCGGAATGAAACCGACACTTGACAGTGCTTGGTCGGATTTCGGATATAAAAACACAGAGCCGATATCCACCGCGATATCGACCCTGTATCATGATATTTTATTCAAATCAAAAGCTTTTTCAGTTGACCGCGATCTGTTCCGCAGTCCGGTCTGAGATCGTCGCAGCTGTCCGCCCTTACTTCTGACGCGGGAATCTTACGATCATCTTCGTTCCGATGCCTTCAGCACTTTCCACTTCGATGGTCCCGCCCATATAAGATACGGCGTGCTTCACGATAGAAAGGCCAAGACCTGTTCCGTCCACTGTGGACGAATGGCTCTCATCTATCCTGAAGAATCTCTCGAATATCCTCTCTCTGTACTCGAACGGTATGCCGATACCTGTATCCTCGACAGTAACAGTAGCACCCTCATTGAGGTCGCTTACAGTTATCATGACGGAGCCATTTTCCTTGTTATACTTTATGGCGTTTTCACAGAGATTATATATTATCTCGTTGCATAATGAAGGTATGCCTTTCACGAAAGCGTGCTCGCCATCCAAGTAGAGCTTTATACCTTGCTCCTCGGCTTTTCTGGAAAGACGCTCTATCACGTCCTTTGACATATCGAAGAGATCTACCTGGGAATATTCTTCCGGGAACGAGTTCTCATCCAGTTTCGAAAGTTTTATGATATCGTCTATGAGACTTATCATCCGTCCTGACTCTTCCTTGATATTCCTGCCAAAACTCTTGACGTCTGCCGGTTTCACTATACCTTCCGCCATCATGTCAGATACTCCGTATATGGTGGTAAGTGGCGTTTTAAGCTCGTGGGATACGTTGGAGGTGAATTCCCGTCTCAGCTTCTCCCGCTGCTCCTTTTCCGTCACATCGACGATTATCACCACAGCGCCCACTATATCGGCCTTTTCGACTACCGGATTGGCCATGATGTTGTAGTATCTGTTCTTCGTCTCAAGCGGCTGCTGATTATGCTCACCGCTAAGCGCTTTCTCTATGGCAGTTCTGAATCCTTCGCTCCTGTTGAGCTCAAAGGCTGTATGCGGGTTTTCTATCCCCGGATCGCCCAGCAGATCGATTATTGCCGTATTGTAGGAGAGTATCTCCATATTCTTGTCTATCAGCAGGAAACCTTCGCTCATGTTTTCAGTGATAGCTGTGAATTCCTTCTGCTGTCGCTGCATCTCAGCCAGCTGCATATTGATATGCCTGCTCTGAGCCCTTATTTTGTCCATAAGAGGCGACAACTCAGGATATGGCTCCTCCGCATCATTATCGTTGAGATCCATACCATTGATCGGATCCACTATTTTCCTGGACAACAGCTTCGATATGACTATGGAAACGATGACGGCAATTATCAATATAACTACGAACGGACCTATCACACCTCTGAGAAGCAGTGCAACCATACTCTGTTCCTGAGATATCCTCAGTATGTTCCCGTCATCCAACTCCACGGCATAGTATATGGTCTTAGTGGAAAGAGTATCGGAATATCTGGTAACGAAAGATTCGCCATTTTCAGCCGCTGCCACTATCTCTTCCCTGCTGCCGTGGTTTTCCATATCGGCGGCATTTTCAGCGGAGTCGAACAATACTGTCCCATCCGGAGCCACCAAAGTTATTCTGTTATCGGTATATCCCACTCTGTCGAGAAAGCCTTCATCCTCCTGTACTTCATTGGAAATGAGCCTGGCTTCTTCCTTCAGCTCTCCTTCAACTATCCCCTCAAAGTACGCGTACAGCACAAAGGACACGCATAAAAAGCAGATCACTGCTATCGCGACAGAGACGGTGAAAATGCTCTTGAATATCTTCTTAGTCATTACTGCCTCCTATCTTGTACCCCAGACCTCGCACGGTCTGTATCAGCTTGCCTGCACTTCCCAGCTTTGAGCGGAGCGTACGTATATGTACATCGACAGTACGGTTTTCGCCGTCGAATTCATACCCCCATATCTTGGTCAGTATCTCATCCCTTGTCATAACGACGCCTTCATTCTTGAACAGGATGCACAGGAGCTCGAACTCCTTTAGGGTGAGCGTAATATCTTTATCGTCAACCTTAACTATGTGTTTTGACGGACAAAGGTAGAGATTTTCCTTTCTGTATTCCAGAGGCTCGTCGTTTTTTCCGGCTCTTCTGAGCAGCGCTTTTATCCTGGATATCAGCTCCATGGTACCGAAAGGTTTGGAGACATAGTCATCAGCGCCATTATCCAGTCCCATGACTTTATCGTACTCTGTCCCTTTGGCTGTCAGCATTATCACAGGCATCGTCTTCGTAGCGTTATTGCTCCTTATCTTCTTAAGTATCGATATCCCGTCCTCTCCCGGGAGCATGATGTCCAACAGCAACAGATCCGGCTGTTTTTTCTTCATAGCTTCCCAGAAGGCGTCCGGATGGTCAAATCCCTCTGCTTCAAGTCCTGTATTGTTCAGCGCGTATATCACGAAATTTCTTATATTGTTGTCATCCTCAAGAAAATAAATCATATCTTATCCTTTTCGATGTTCTTCTCATTGACATGCTCGCCAGTTATGGAGAATATTACCCATTCAGCTATATTGACGGCATGGTCGCTTATCCTTTCCAGATATTTTGCTATCATCAATATGTCTATGAAGTACTCGGCGCAGTCTTTGTCCTCGGTCACTGCCGTGATAAGGTCATCCTTTACCTTGTCGAAAAGTTCATCTACTATATCGTCCTTCAGTATGACCTTGTTGGCCAGATCCATATCTCTCTTGACGAAGGAATCAACGCTTTCTGTGACCATCTGTATGGCCGTGTCCGCCATCACGCTTATGTGATCGTGGTTGAAGCTGCTCCTGTCCTCCTTTATGAATTTGGTTATCTCAGCTATATCATAAGCCTGATCGCCTATCCTCTCCATATCCGAGATCATCTTGAGAGCCGCGGATATGAGTCTCAGATCCTTTGCTACAGGCTGTTGCTGAAGCAGTAGTTTCAAACACACGCTCTCTATCTCCCTCTCCCTGTCGTCGATAAGCTCATCGGCGCTGAATGTCTTTTTTCTCATCTCATCTTTGCCCGTCTCCAGAGCCTTTACCGCATATGTAATGGCTTCCTCGCAAAGGGCTCCCATATCTATCAGCATGACGTTGAGCCGTTCAAGCTGTTCATCAAATCTAACACGCATCAGCCAAACCTCCCTGTAATGTAATCCTCTGTTCGCTTGTCTTCAGGCATCGAAAACAGTTTTTCCGTATCATTAAATTCTATCATATCTCCCAAAAGGAAGAAAGCTGTTTTGTCGGAAATCCTCGCGGCCTGCTGCATATTGTGAGTGACGATGATGATAGTGTACTTATCTTTCAGCTCTATGGCCAGATCCTCTATCTTAGATGTGGATATAGGATCCAGCGCCGATGTCGGCTCATCCATCAGTATTACTTCCGGCTCCACTGCCAGTGCTCTCGCTATACAGAGACGCTGCTGCTGTCCTCCCGAAAGACCTAACGCACTTTTATTGAGTCTGTCCTTGACTTCATCCCATATGGCCACGTCCCTGAGGGACTTTTCCACTATCTCATTGAGCTTCGATTTTGCCCGCACACCATGGGTCCTCGGACCGTAGGCGATGTTGTCGAATATGCTCATCGGGAACGGATTTGGCTTCTGGAATACCATCCCGACACGCTTCCTCAGATTGTTCACATCTATTTTTCCGTATATATCTTCACCGTCCAGCTTCACCGAGCCTGTTATCCGGCAGCCCTCCACCAGGTCGTTCATGCGGTTCAGAGTCTTGAGCAGTGTGGATTTACCGCAGCCTGACGGTCCAATGAAAGCGGTGATTTCCTTCTCCTGTATTTTCATGTTTATATTCTTCAGAGCTTTGAAATCACCGTAAAAAAGCTCCAGGTTTTCTATTGTGTATTTATCCATATCGCTACCTCGTCGCTAATTTCTTTGCTATGAATCCCGAAAGTCCGTTTATCAGTATTACCAGCACCAGCAGCACAACAGCCGTCGCGTAGGCTTCTTCAGTATAAAGACCTTCTGACAACAGCGCGTACATGTGTACCGACAGCGTTCTGGCTGACTCGAACAGGCTTCCCGGCACCTGAGCGACCGTTCCGGCTGTAAATATCAACGCCGCGCTCTCTCCTACTATCCTTCCTATGGCCAGGATGACTCCCGCCAGTATCCCCGGAACCGCGCAAGGCAGTATTATCTTGAACACAGTTCTCAGCTTCCCGGCTCCCAGTCCAAAGCTTCCTTCCCTGTACGAATCAGGGACCGATATAAGGGCCTCTTCCGTCGTCCTTATGATAAGTGGAAGTATCATGATAGCCAGCGTCACCGCTCCTGCCAGCAGGGAATAGCTCCACCCCAGGGTTATAACGAACAGTATATATCCGAACAGACCATACACTATCGAAGGTATGCCCTGAAGAGTTTCTGTGGTAGTCCTGATGACTTTGACCAGCTTACTGCCTCTTTTTGCGTATTCCACCAGATATATAGCCGAGAATATACCTACGGGAACCGCCATCAGCAGCGATAACGCCGTGATGTAAACGGTACTTATGATGGCCGGCATCATAGACATGTTATCGGTATTGAACTCCCACTCGAAGAGTCTAGGGCTCAAATTCGCAACACCGTTCACAAGTATATATATGATCAGCGAGAACAATACGCCAATAGTAAAGATCGCAGATATGAGTACCAAGATCCTCACGATCAGAGAGCCTGGCCTGTGCTTATATGTAAGCCAAAACAGATCCAGCGACCCGCTTTTTTTCTTCTTCATCAGTCAGCCCTCCTTTTCAATGCCATAAATGAAAGATTTATTATCAATATGAACACGAAAAGCACTACCGCGGTAGCAATGAGAGCTTCTCTGTGGAGTCCGGAAGCGTAACCCATTTCCAAAACTATGTTGGCTGTCAGAGTCCTCACTCCAGCCGTTATGCTTTCCGGCATGATGGCCTGGTTCCCGCAGACCATTACCACTGCCATGGTCTCTCCGATGGCTCTTCCTATTCCCAGTATTATCCCTGCCAGTATACCCATCTTGGCAGCAGGAAGTATCACTCTGAATATACTTCGTTCCTTAGTGGCTCCCAGAGCCAGCGCACCTTCGTAATAATACTCAGGCACCGCTCTGATGTTGGATTCAGATACGCTTATTATGGTCGGCAGTATCATGATCCCCAGCAGGACCGACGACGTCAGCAGACATTTACCGCTTCCCCCCAGTGAATCCTGCACCAGAGGAACGATCACCATCAATCCGAAGAATCCATATACGATGGATGGTATCCCTGCCAGCAGATCTACCGCCGGCTTCATTATCCTGTAAAGTCCCTTAGGACAGTAGCGAGCCATGAATACGGCGCAGAGCAGACCGATGGGAACTCCTACGATTATGGCACCTGCCGTGACATATATACTTCCTATTATCATAGGAAATATTCCGTACAGATCCTGATTAGGTTTCCATGAATCGCCAAGAAGGAAATCGGAGAACCCGATTTCCTTTATGGCAGGTACGCCGCTCGCGAACAGGAATACACAGATGAGTACTACTGCTATTATCGAAACACATGCTGCTACAAGGAATACCACCTTCATGATATTTTCACTGTAATTTCGCATTTTCTGTACCTATTTTATTCTTTCTTGTCCTGTCTTTTATTTTTGTCGTTTGTTTTCTTTCTTACTCAGCAGTTACATCAGCCCAGTTAGTGATCTCACCGGTGAATATCTGTCTGATCTGCTCAGTAGCGAGATCCTCTACAGTGTTCTCAGTGTTTACGATAACTGCTATGCCGTCGAGAGCGATCACCTGACTCGTAAGACCTTCAGCTGCTTCTTCCTCTTCCAGCTCTCTTGAAGCCATACCTATGTCACATACGCCTTCGATCGTGCTCTGGATACCAGCGCCGGAACCGGTCTGCTGGATCTCAACCTGAACTTTGTCATTGTGAAGAGCTTTGTACTCGTCAGCAAGTACTTCCATTACAGGCGATACGGAAGTCGATCCTGCGCAAACGATGTTTCCTTCAACGTCAGCCATCTCGTATGCAGGAGCAGCGTCATCCATCATGATGTAGCCCTCTTCCTCGATGATAGCCTGACCTTCAGCACTCATGATGAAGTTGATGAAGTCCTGAGGAAGCTCACCGACTTCGCCGTTAGTAACGATGTTGAACGGTCTCTGCAGCTTGTAGTCGCCGCTCTTTACGTTTTCTACCGTAGCGTCTACGCCGTCAACCTTTACAGCCTTTACCGAATCATCGAGCGAACCCAGTGAAATGTAGCCGATAGCTGCGCTGTTTCCTGCAACAGACTGGATAACTACCGATGTGCTGTTGGAAATCTCAGCTGTGTCTACTGTGTTGTCAACGTCATCAGCGAGAACTCCTGTCAGCTCAGTGAACGCATCTCTCGTTCCGGAACCTTCCTCACGGGAAACTACCGTGATATCTTCGCCGCTTGCTGCATCATCACCGCCTCCGCAGCTTGCCAGTGAGAACATCATCACTGCAGCGAGACCTAATGTAAGAACCTTAGCTAATCTGCTCTTTTTCATTTTCATACATCTCCTTCGTCTTTCTTTTGATTTGATTATGTACTTGATTTCTCCTCTTTAGTACGTGATTGATTATAAGTTTCAAATGTTAAATACAAAATCTTCCTCAAGTTAAATCTATGTTAAACATTTTACATTTATTATGACCATATCGAAGGAATGTTAAAACCATATATCCCGCTACGAAATGAAATCAGTTCAAAGCCTGTTTCCCCGTCCCTCGCTCCGTCAGCAAGTCGGCGATACTCCTCTCCGATTTGAACCTCACCCACAGACCGCTTTTCGTCTCATACTTCAGATTTTCCGGCATGAATCCATTCTTTCGATACGAGGCAGTCATCCAACGATATACATCATTACTGTATCTATACTCACCTTCTGACAAAATATTCCCTAGACGGTCACATGTTACATTGTGAAATTGCCGCTTCGTTTTTCCGCTAACATCATCTGCTATACGTATCATTTTACGAAGAAATCTGCAATTATCTGTACATACCGATATCCTGTTATGCACTATCCTCTTTCTCGCCAACAATCTGCACAACTTCCTGTCCTTCGTTATCCCACATTCCTTTTTCCCCAGCCGCTTATACGGGAAAAAGCCCTCTCCGTTTTTCTTGACGACTATTTCGCCATCGGGCAACGTCTTCAGCTCCCTTCGCAGCTCCTCTACTTTTTTCTTTTCCATCTCCAGCAGCTGCGACAGTTTCTTTTTAATGTCATCTCTTTCTTCATAATATGTCATCTCTTTCCTCCCATTTTTCTCATTCCGATATATTACGATAACTCAGAACAATTTTACAATATTTTGAGATTAATGCAAATATTTTACATTAAATTTTATCGATACCTTACTGTGAATATCGCCAGTTGGTAAAATCAATGCCGTTCACGATAAAACCTGCGATTTTTCCTCAATTTTCAGAGGCATAATATCGCGACAATACAAAAAAATACTGCTCAGTATAGTATTTGTCTCAAAACCTCTTGAAAACTATACTGGCAGCATATTTACACGTGTTTGGCGATAATTCCACGTTAAAAACTCTCCAAAATCCGTCTATTTTATCGTGGAAGCATCTGTAATACAGCGTTAGCGATATTTCCCCCATATGACCCTGACTACTTGAATATCCTGGCGGCAAAATCCTGCAGCGCCTTCTGCCACACTCCGTCGTCATGGCCGCCCTTCATATCATAAAAAACATGCTCCGTCTTTTCACGGCTCATTACATCGTGCAGCTTGTACGCTACATCTCCGCACCGCCTGTCCGATCTGCCGACACACATCATCAGCAGCTTGAATTTCTGAGCCTCAGACGGCAGCTTCACGCTTTTCAGCAACGGAGCCCATTTGCCGGTCTCACCCGGTCTTTCCAATACATATGCCGGTGAAAAAGCACCCACGTATCCGAAAGTGTCCGGATATGTAAAGGCCGTGTACAGAGCATTTCTCCCGCCCATGGAATTTCCCGCTACTGCTGTATTATCCCGCCCCTTCTTGACTGAATACCTGCTTTCGATGACCGGCATGAGGTTTTCCACCACTTCCTTCGCGGTCAGATCATACGCCTTTCGCTTTTCTGACGGCTTCAGTCCTCTGGTGTTCTCCCACCGATTGACAGCACTGTTTGGACACACGACTATCATCTCCGGTGCTTTACTGGAATAATAGAGATTCTGGAGGATAACGTCAGCCGATTTGTTCTTCCAGCTCCGGTGGCTTCCGTTCAGTCCATGAAAAAGATAGAGAACGGGATATTTTTTGTCTTTCGTATACCCGAAAGGCAGGAACACCGTAGCATGTCTCTCAGTCTTAGTGATATGAGAATAATATGTCAGCGCCTCCGGTTTATTATATCCCAGCCCCGGCTGTTTTTTCATAATCGAAAATCTGCCGCTGCTTTCACTTACCATCGCACGACTGAGCCTGACGGGAACGACAGCGCACACAGTCACTACCGCAGCGATGGCAGCCAGTAAAATCAATTTATCTTTTTTCATTTCTTCCTCCTCCTTCCCGCTCATTATACAAAAAAATTCTTAAGGATACGTCTAAGTAGTCCTTAAGAATTTTTAAGTTTATGGACATCAAAGCAGGCGATATGTTAACCGGTCCCTGCCTTTATCACACCTCACTCCTCCGGCTCATACTCAAAAGCCGGCATCGGCTGGAGCTTGAAGAGATTCATCTGATGCATCCTGTCTATTCTGGCTTTAGTCTCTTCATCTTCACAGATCCCTTCCCTTATGTACCTGTCCAGTACCGCATAGGTAAACCCCAGATTGTCCTCATCAGTAAGGCCGCAGAGGCCGTCGATCGGCACTTTTTCCACGAACATATCCGGAAGCCCCAAGGCTCTGCCTACAGCCTTTACTTCCTGCACAGTCAGATGCGCCATGGGACTGAAATCTCCTGCCCCATCGCCGTATCTGGTATTGTAGCCTACCCAGTCTTCCGAAAGGTTGCATGTGTTGGCCACCCTTCCGTTGACAGTTTGAGAAACAGCATACAGTACCGACATCCTCAGTCTTGGAGGAAGGTTCACCTTGGCCTGGCCTTCGAAGGTCCCGAAATGCTTTTCCAGCTCTCCCACTACTCCGGCATAGGCATCCTTGATGTTGACGACTATCCCTTCGATCCCCAGATGCTCCACAAGCTTATGAGACACATCGATATCGAACTGTTCTCCGTTAGGCATCATCACCCCGAGCACCCTGTCCTTACCGAGGGCTTCCACACACAGCGCCGCCACTACGGAACTGTCCTTGCCTCCCGAAAGGCCCACCACGGCCTTGCATCCTCTGCCGTTCTCCTCGAACCAGTCCCTTATCCACTTCACCATATCGTTTTTTGTCTTTTCCGCATTGAACATTTTTTCATCCTTTCCTTATCCCTGCTTCCCTTTAACTTACTATATCTATCTGACACGCCTTCATCGCTTCGACAGCTCTGTCATGACTTTCCGGGGTCACGCCTGCGCAGCAGACCGGATCCACCAGCACTGGCACCTCCGGCAGAGTCGCCTTTATCAGCATGGCATTGGATATGACGCATATATCGGTACACAGCCCCACCAGCTCTACGCTTTCCAGTCCAGTTGTCCTATCCATCTCTGACAGCTTCTCCGTCAAACGGACAGAACCGAATGTCGGCTTATCTATCACCAGGGAACCCGCCGTCTCCAGACGGGGATCTATCTCCCAGCCGACGGTCCCTTTTATGCAATGAGGCACCGGCAGCTTTCTTCCTTCCTGGGTATCAAGGTAATCAGATCCGTGGGTATCCCTGGTGAATATGACACAGTCACCTGCATCCCGATATCCCGCTGCCTTCTCTCTGACCTTAGGCACGATGGCCTCGGCCTCCGCAGTGCCCAGCGCTCCATCTATAAAATCCCTCTGCATGTCCACAACGACGAGAACTTTCATATTTTCCTCCTGACTTAAAGGTGTTGAACATATACATGGATAATGGTATCATTATTGTATTATGAAAACTAAAATAACTATACCACAACTTTATAAACTAAAAAACTCCGATAAGGAAAAGCTGGTGCTCACTTACCTGAGCGCCTTTGAAAGCTATCCCAAACTGATGCAAGCCTTCAGTGATAAGAAGACGCGGCTGCTGGCGCTGGAAGCGACCCTCCGTTATTACACAGCCTTTGATCTGCGATACGGCTCCGGGTTCAGTCTGGACGAAAACGTCAGAGAAGCTGTCCTCATCATCCACTCCGACCGCATGAAGTATACGTTTTTAAAACATCTGGCGGCAGGAAGCTATGGAAAAGAGTACAGGGCTGTCATCAGCAAACTCTCTAAGGAAGAAAAGCAGACACGCGCTGCCCTCTTCGAGGAACTGGATCGTCTCGAAGCTACAGTCGATATTCCCAGGCCCCACATATACGCTGATTTCCTCGGTGTCGCCAGCGAATACCAGCATCAGGGCCGCGGCCGGAAGCTGATGTCACAGGTCTGTCGCTACGCCGACCAGATAGAACTCCCTATCATGCTGTTCACCAACACAGCCGACGATATAAAGTTTTATCAAAGCCTCGGTTTCCGCATAATCGGCGAAACATCGTCGGAAAGATTCGGCTTTGTCAATACTTATATGCTGTACGAATCGTCGCTCAGAGAGGATCGATCTCTCTGACTTTATTCCAGAGCCTTCATCATCGCTTTGATGATGGCCCTGGCATTTATCACATAAGCTTCTACAGGCTGGACTTTCTCCAATGCGGGATTCCAGTATCTTTTTATGTACTCATCTGTCATCTGATCTTCCGTCAGGGACCGCGATACCATATCCCCGACAAATCCCAGCTTTTCACGACAGGCCGCCTCGAACATCTCCCAGTATCTTTCGTTGAAATACTGGGGCAGCATACCAAAGTGAGGCAGACATATGTATTTCGCTCCGTATTCCCGACACTTCTTCAGCGACTCCATGGCATCGCTGTAATCTTTGAGTATCGGGGTATGTACATACTCTGATGTCTCCAGCATCCCGGTGCTTTCGCTGGTAAAAAGGATGCCTGCCGGCTCCAGAGCAAAGCTCATGGAACAATCCGTATGTCCTTTTGTCTCCAGCGCTACGAGATATCCGTTTCCCAGCGACACCACGTCTCCATCCTCCAAGATCACATCTACTGCGAGACCATCCACCGGGATCTCCACGTTGCTTTCCGGATCATATAGTTCCCGCGCCGCTTCTCCCAGCTCCTTTATGAGCTTCCTGGCATTGGGTCGCCTCAGGATTTCTCTGCAGTGACGGCTTCCGCACACCATCGCCTCGGGGAATCTCCTTCTCACATAAGGCAGCGCCCCCATGTGATCGTAGTGGGAATGGCTCAGTATTATATAGTCCAGCTTTTCCCGGCCGTTTTCCGCCAGCCGCCTCGCCAGCTTTTCCACCATCCTGCTGCCACAGTAAGCCATACCGCAGTCCAGCAGCGCGGTTTTCTCACTGCCCACTATCAGCAGCGCCTCGCCGCCAAAGCCTGCCGTGACCCGGTACACGTCTGCGGGAAAATCGAATCTGTCGAAATCATCGCCGAAGACGTTGAAGATGTCATCCCAATCCAGCTTCTTTTCTCCGGCCGTCACATTGCTGCTTTCCATCTTACCAGTCTCCCGCCATTACATATATCGGCTATCATCATCCACATCTCCCGGCTCACCGTCCTCCGGAGAGAAAACGATAGTACCCTCATCATCGTCTCCAGACGATGCCAAGTCAGAAAATGGCATGATATAGCTGTCCAGCTGATAATCCAGCGCATTCTCGAAATCATACCTGTACTTCTCACCGCCCAGCTTTTCCACGCGGGAAGCGGTTATAGCATCCCTGACCGTATGGTACAGAGGCTCACCGGACTCAGGAACAAGCCTGACTTCCGACTCATGAGAATACCAGTTTCTGAAGCGGCAGAACTCATCGACAAAACGCCTCAGATCGTCTTCGTCATCATTCGCCCCTGCCACCATACCGGTAAGACTCATCTTTATCTGATGGAGCAATGAAAATATTTCCCCCGAATCATCGGGAAGACCATCCAAGACGTCTTCAAAATAGTCGTTGAGCAGCTCCTCTATCATGGTCTTGTCCGCCTGCTGAAAGAGGCTGTAGACAGCCTCCTGATCTATATATTCCTCACTTTCTATCAGATCGGCCATGGCCTCGAAGTACTCAAAATCGCTTCCGTCCTCCAGATCCAGGTATTCAAGCAGTTCTTCAAAATTCATACGCGTTTTTCTCCATTTCCATATCAAAATTAAGGAATTTCACCTTGGCATCGTCGCCCTCTCCCCGGAATATGCTATCTATCATATTCATGAAATTCTCCGATAAATCGCTGGCATAAAATACATTGCCCGCCTCGGGATCTTTGGCCAGCATTCCTCGTTCCCCCAATATCTGCGCTATCGTATCGGCCATGATATCAGACGGGTTTATTATGTGCAGCTCAGGATAAATCCTTTCTATATTTTTACTGATAAGAGGATAATGGGTACATCCCAACACCAGGGTGTCCAATCGATTGTTACGGACAAAATCATCCATATAATACTTTATAGTCAGATCCATGATATCATTGTCGATGATCCCTTCCTCTATCAGTGGCACGAAGGCGGGACACGACGTCTCGAATATGTTGAGACCGCCGCTGTATCTTCTGATGCAGGACTCATACGCCTTGCTGGCTATAGTCACCTTCGTCCCGATTATACCTATCCTGTTTTTTTCTGTACACCTTTCGGCTATGGTCCTGGCAGCCGGTTCTATTATCCCAAGTATAGGTATATGTGGGAATCTCTCCCTCAGATCGTCTACACACGTTGCACTTACCGTATTGCAGGCGATTACTATCATCTTCGCTCCACTTTCCACCAAAAAATCAGCTATCTCCGTGGAAAACCGCTTTATGGTAGTGGTCGCTTTGGAGCCGTATGGCGTCCTGGCTGTATCTCCGAAATATATTATCCTTTCATCAGGCAGCTTTTTCATCAACGGCGGAACGCAGGTCAGTCCGCCCAGTCCCGAATCAAAAAAACCTATAGGTCTGTTGTCCATTCCGGTAATAATCCTTTCATTTTGTGGTATAATGGTCATTACAACCACGATGAAACCGCGGCGAAGCCGTGTTGATCAATGCGATCATTATAACATGCGAGCTTGTCGAAGCATGTTTCAACGTTCGCTTCGCTCACTCCGTCATCTCCGATGACGCTGTCCGTTTTGCCTAGCGAATCGCTGACGCTCTTCGGGCAAAAAGGCAATAGTTGCTACCTTGCGGCGAAGCCGTGTTGATCAATGCAACTATTATATAATATTCCGCCAGCAAAGTAAAATATTACGGAGGTAAAAATGGATTCGAAAAATTTAAAGACGAGAGACCAGATAGATAACAAATACAAGTGGAACATAGAGGCCATGATACCGGACGAGTCGATCATCGACGGCGCTCTTGAGGACATCGAAAAGCAGGCCGGAGAGTATGCAAAGGCTTACGGTGGCAGGCTTACCAGCGATGCCGCTACCCTGCTTTCCGCTTTTAAGGAAAGGGATTCCATATGGAGAGAGCTGGAAAAGATATACGTCTATGCCCGCATGAGACGTGATGAAGATAACAGCGACAGCAGATACCAGGCCATGTCCAGCAAGTGCAACGCGGTCATCGCCGCAGTATCGGCTGCCCTGGCTTTCTTTACCCCTGAACTGCTGTCTGCTTCCGAAGATGACGTCATGGGTTTTGTCGATAAGGAACCGGGCCTCGAAGAATACAGGTTTGCCATTAAGGATACCTTCCGTCAGAAAGCACACATTCTTTCCCAGCCGGAGGAAAACATCATGGCCCAGATGAGCGAAGTCACCGGCGCAACAAACGACATCTTCACCATGCTCAACAACGCCGATATGAAATTTCCCGAGATAACCGACGAGGACGGCGACAAGGTGGCTGTTACCCATGGCAATTACATCACCTTCATGGAAAGCCATGACCGCGGTGTGAGAAAAGCTGCATACGAGGCCATGTACGATCCATATAAAAGCCTCATCAATACCATCGCTACCTGCTACAACTACAATACGAAAAGCGACGTGATCAACGCCAGGATAAGAAAATACGAATCGGCCAGAGCCGCCGCTCTGTCTGGCGACAATATCCCTGGCGAAGTTTACGACAACCTGGTGAACGTCGTTAACAAAAATCTTCCGACCATGCACAGATATGTGGAATTGAGGAAAGAAATGCTGGGACTGAATAAGATGTATATGTACGACATGTATGTACCTCTTATACAACTACCGAAAAAACAAGTCCCTTACGAAGAGGGTCTGGACATCATGAGAGCCGGCCTTTCGCCTCTCGGCCAGGAATACATCGACAGGATGAATGAGGGCATATCCCAGGGCTGGATAGATGTATATGAAAACAAGGGAAAGACAAGCGGAGCCTACAGCTTTGGCAGTTATGACAGTTATCCCTATATACTGCTCAATTATACCGACACCCTGAAAGACGTCTTCACTATCGTCCATGAGATGGGTCACTCCATGCATTCCAGCTACACCAGACAGTACCAGCCTTACATCTACGGCAGTCATTCCATCTTCACGGCTGAAGTGGCTTCTACAGTCAACGAATCTCTGCTCATGCGATATCTGCTGGACAAAGAGACCGATTTGGAAATGAGGAGATACCTTCTCAATATGCATCTGGAAGAATTCAGGACCACCCTCTTCAGACAGACCATGTTCGCCGAATTCGAAGACATGACCCACAGGGCCATCGAAAGCGGACAGGTCCTCACCGCAGACAGTATGTGTCAGCAGTACGAAGAGCTCAACGCCAAATACTACGGCACCGCCGTGGAAAAGGACGACACCATAAAGTACGAGTGGGCCCGCATACCGCATTTTTACAACGCCTTCTATGTATACAAATATGCCACGGGCTATTCGGCAGCCACAGCCATCTCAAATAAGATACTGACTGATGGCGAACCGGCCAGAAAGGCGTATATAGAGTTTCTCAAGACCGGCGAATCCGACTACCCTATCCAGCTTCTGAAGATCGCCGGCGTGGACATGAGCTCGCCTGAGCCTGTGGAGAAGGCCATGGAGACCTTCAATTCCCTGCTGGATGAGTTCGAAAAGCTGTTCTAGCGGCTGCAGTCCGGTGATCTCATGGAAAACCGGCCGCACGAAAAAAAAAACACCTTTTACAGGAGAAAAGAATGAAAAGAGGATGCATAAGCGTATTTACAAACGGTACTGATATTTCGCTGAAAAACCGCTCCATGTTGGTGGAAAAGCTGTCAAACAAAGGCTATGAGGTGAGAAACGATTACTCGCCTGCCGACACAGAGCTGATAATCTGCATAGGAGGAGACGGCGCTCTCCTCCGTACCGTCCATTCCTGCAATTTTCCCGACTGCCCGATAATAGGGATAAACACAGGACATCTGGGCTTTTTCCAGGAGATCTCACCGGAAAGCCTGGACGACTTTATCTCCGACTACGAACAGGGAGAGTACTCCATACAAAAGCTGAGTACCGTTAAAGCGACAGTCACCACAGATAACGGCAGATGCGAGTCACATCTGGGCCTCAACGAGATACTCATCAAGGGAAGGCACTCCTACTCCATCCATCTGGACATATCCATCGGTGAGACGCCCATAGAGCGGTTCAGCGGAGACGGCCTGCTGGTGGCCACCCCGGCCGGGAGTACCGCATACAACTATTCCCTGGGCGGCTCCATCGTCGATCCAAGACTCAAGCTGTTGCAGGTAACTCCCATAGCACCTATGAACACCACCGCCTATCGCTCCTTCACTTCCAGCATACTGCTGCCGGCAGAGCTGTCTTTGGGTGTGACTCCCGAACACAGCGACGATGTCATATATATCGTCAATGACGGTATCGAAACAGAATACTCAGGTGTCAAAAAGATAGGAGTTACCATCTCCGACACCCACGTGCGGCTGATGAGATTCAAAAATTACGACTTCTGGAACAAGGTAAAGACCAAGTTCCTCTGATGAAAGGGATATTAACAACAATGACGGATTTCATACATAAAGTTACGGATGAAGACGAAGGTCTGGAAGTAAAGGACATCATGAGACAATATTTCGACTTCTCCGCCAGACTGAGAAACAGGATAAAGCGGGAAAAGCTGGTGATGCTCAACGGCCAGAAGACCCAGGGCTGGATAAAGACGAAGGCCGGAGACACGGTGAAGATAACCCTTCCCGACGAAAAGAGCGGCTTTCCCCCACAGGATATCCCCCTCTATCCCGTCTTCGAGGACGACGACCTCCTCATCCTCAATAAGCAGCCGGGACTCATCGTCCATCCCACCAAAGGCCACCCTATGGGAACCGTGGCCAACGCCCTTATGCACTACATGGAAAAGACAGGGCAGTCGTTTAAAATACGCTTCGTCAACAGGCTGGACATGGATACTTCCGGTCTTCTTGTAGTAGCGAAGAACGCCTACTGCCAGAACGACTACACCAGGCAGATGAAGGAAAACCTGGTGGAAAAGCGCTACATCGCCATCGTCTGCGGCATCGTCAGCTCAGATTCCGGCACCATCGACCTGCCTATCGGCAGACCCGATCCCGTAGATGTCCGCCGAGGCGTCATGGAAGACGGCGCGCCGTCCGTGACCCACTACAAGGTGCTTGATAGATTCCCGGCGAGAAAATTCACCTCCGGATACTCGCTGGTGGAGCTGCTTTTGGAGACCGGCCGCACCCATCAGATACGTGTCCACATGTCCCACATAGGCCATCCCGTGCTGGGAGACCACCTCTACGGCGGCGAGAACGTCCACCTTATCGAGAGGCAGGCCCTCCACGCCGCCAGGCTTTCCTTCACACACCCCATAACAAAGGAGCCCCTCTCCTTCGAAGCGCCGCTGCCGGATGATATGAAACAGGCGCTGGAGAAGCTGCGGTGAAATAAACAAACAGGCTGTCTCACCAGTTCTTACCTGATGAAACAGCCTTTTAAAATCAGTCCATGATCTCCGCTATAGTTTTTTTCTTCATCTCAGTTATCAGGATGTTCTGTATCCTCTCTATTTCCTGATGTACCTTGCAAGGCATCGCATCGCTGTTGCGGGTGCATTCCTCCTTCATACAATGAAGGATAGCCAGATCCCCTTCGGTGATGCTCACCACATCATATATAGTCAGATCTTCAAGAGGCTTGTTGAGATAGTAACCGCCCTGATTGCCTCGTTCGGATTTGACCAGATCCGCCATTTCCAGCTCTCTCAGGATCTTATAGGCAAAGGCTCGCGGTATCTCCTCCTGCTGACAAATCTCCCTGACATTGTGAACTTTCCCGTCTCGTAAAACGCGACATATCCTCATTGCGTAATCGCTTCTTCTAGTGATTAACATAATACAACACTCTCCATATCAATTGATTATTTTGATCATGTATTACCCGGATCATTACATATAATAACATGAATTCGCTTTTATATCAAATATGTACAGTTAAAAATAAGACCCGTCCCTCAGTATGGGACAGGTCCTTCTCCTCGTTGAACAGACTGCTTCGACGCCGCTATTTTTCCTCCATCATTCTGTCGCGGAGTTTCATGGCGCAGGTGCCGTCCTCACAGGATACTCCAATCGAATTTTCCCTTATGTACTGTCCCAGCCCACTGAACTGTACGAAAGCTATGACAGCCGTTATCGAAGCGATGATTATCACATAAGTCTTCTTTTTCATTGTCCTGCACCTCCTTTTTTTCAGTATACCAGAAACTTGTCCGCGATACTATCAAAAATTTC
Source organism: uncultured Eubacterium sp. (assembly GCA_900543485.1). GTDB lineage: Bacteria > Bacillota > Clostridia > Peptostreptococcales > Anaerovoracaceae > Lentihominibacter > Lentihominibacter excrementipullorum. The sequence goes on from UQRM01000002.1 coordinate 75,826, forward strand.
TGTAAATATACCCTGGCTGAGGTTCGCCTCCGGTCTTATATCTTATCAACTCACTGACCGTTACCAGCTGATATCCTTTTTCCCTCAGATACGGTATCAAAAGCTCAGTGGCGTCAGCTGTGGATTCATATATGGAATGCATCAGTATTATCTTCCCATCCAGGTCTCCTTCCTTGGAAACAGATGCCAGCACCTTCTTGCCGTCCCTGTCTTTCCAGTCCATGGTGTCGACAGTCCACATGATGACTGGCATGGCTGATGTCCTGTTTATATTTTCATCTGTGATACCATAGCTTGGTCTGAACACTGTCGGATCAGCTCCTGTCACCGCCTTTATAGCCGCATTGGTATCGGCGAACTGCTTCACCAGCTCTTCCGGCTTCAGCTTTGTCAGCTTGGGATGGTTCCAGGTATGGTTTCCTATCTCACAGCCCATATCATAAGCAGTCTTCACATTGACCGAGTCTCCCGCCACTCTGTTTCCCAGGTAAAAGAAGGTAGCCACCTCGCCGTACCTTTTCAGACAAGCCAGGATCCGCGCCTCTGCCGTCCCTCCCGGTCCGTCATCATATGTAAGAGCGACCATAGGTCTGGATGGATCTATGTATCTTTCCAGCGGTTTTTCCCGCAGACCTGCCCCCATATCCGAAAGCGACATTCCCGCAGCGACGATGCCGCCTGACTTCTTCAATATCGTTCCCTCATCAAAGAAAAAGGTGATGCCCCTGTCGGATAATGCGAATTTATTGAAATTGTTCTCATCAGCCGCAACATATTTTTCCCAGTCGTCAGCCAGCTCTTCCTTCTTGTAATTTTTCCTGAAATAGTCGGCAAAGTATTGAGAGCATATTTCCCTGTAACTATCATTGAAAATCTGGCGCGGCACCATGACCTTCCCCGTTCCTTTCAGAAACTGATATGTATGTATCGAAGCGCCGTCCCTGGCCATTTCCTTATTCTTCTCTCCGTTGTCAGTCTCCATTATGACCAGGCTCTCCACTCCGCGTTCCGACTGATACACGCCTGCCTTTACGATCAGCGCATGTTCCAGAGGCCTGTAGTCTTCATCTTTTCCCGACTCCTTCGCTCTGGCGGCTTCTTCCGCGTCCTTGTTCTCCTTATATCTGGCCTTTATCTCCTCTACCCGGCTGTCACGAAAAGCCGCGATATCTTTATCATCGCAAACACTGTATTCCACCACGTAAGAAATAGGGTCGCCATATTGATAGTCGACCTTAGTCTGGCCTTCCATGATGAACTGATCCGATTTGTTCAGCTCTTCCCTGGCATATTCCTCGAATTCCTTTTCATCTTTATATACATCAGTGGAAAAGTACGACACCGCGGCCAGCGTGCACGTCGTAATTACCATCAATCCCAGTATCACCGACAATATGATACGCCTTTTTCTTCTTCTGTGCAGTCTTTCCATATGGCGTTGATTTCTATTCATGTCCTCACCTTTTCTCCGAATATGTCAATGTATTATACACTTTGTCCTGTAGTCGATACAACTGAGATATGATTAAAGCTCCCTTAAATTTTTATTAAAATGAAGTTTTACATTGGCTTTCAATAATGTTAAAATACTCATCGTGAGTTATAGTGACCATAACACTAAGAAAGCAGCAGGTAAACATATGAAAAAATTTTTAAATGAATTCAAAGAATTCGCCATGCGAGGCAACGTCCTGGACATGGCCGTAGGTATCATCGTCGGAGCGGCCTTCACCGCTATCGTCACATCTCTCGTAGACGACATCCTGTCTCCTATAATCGGACTTCTGGTCCGCGTCAACTTCAGCGATCTGGTAGTCAGCATAGCCGGAGTAGACCTCAAATACGGCTCCTTCATCATGGCGGTCATCAACTTCCTGATCGTAGCCTTCGTCCTGTTCACACTGATAAAGTTCATGAACAAAGCGGCCAGCCTGGGAAAAAAGCCAAAGGAAGAAGAAGCTCCGACCACAAAGGAATGCCCTTACTGCAAGAGCGAGATATCCATCGAAGCCACCCGCTGTCCTAACTGCACATCATATCTTCCATGATATCAGCTACTCTTCGATCGGGATCCTTTTAGAATTTCCTTGAAATGAACAGTATTATACCGGTCCCTGCTGCCAATGCGATGAGGCACGATATCATCTCCATCCCGGCAGGGATACCCGGGAAAACCTCAGCCAGAGAACCCAGTACGAATCCCAGTATCATCAGATATGTAGGCTGAGGGAACTCCGTCATCGCCTTCTCCAGTATCTTTGTCGTTAAAACGATGCCCAGTATCAGTCCTATGCCCAGAGGCAGCAGGAACGGCATATACACCTGACTTATTGCAGTGACAGTTTCGTCGTAAAGGCCCATTATGAGCAGCAGATATGAAACACTTATCCCCGGAAGCACCAGGGCTATGGCCGCTACGAACCCCGCCAGAGCGAGGAACAGCATACCGGTGAGATCAGCATCCAAAGACGACTCCGATCCACTGGCCGGGATGAATGAAATAGCCACTACCACCGCGATACCTGCGATCACGTAAAAAAGTCCCCGTATGGAAAACTTCTTCAATTCCGATTTACTGAATATCATAGGCACACTGCCTATCACCGCGCCCATGAAGAAATACAGCGTGGGCATCGTGAATTCATCCAACAGGTACAGTATAGGTCTGGACAACAGGAACATTCCCAGTATTCCCCCTGCCGAAAAAAGTATCAGGAACCTCAAGCTGGCACCCTTATGCTTCATGAAGGAGCTTACCGAGTAGATAAGATCGTCATAGATGCCAAGGATTATCGCCATGGAACCTCCGCTGACCCCGGGAACCAGCATGGTCCCTCCAACTACCAGACCCTTTATTATCGTTAACGGATTATTGTTGCTGAATTTTGCTTCTTTATGATTATCCTGCAATTCTCTGTCCTCTCCTCTTCGCTCATGATATGAATGTGTCGACAAGAAAAAATGCAAATCTTCATGGCATCCGCCTTGAAAATCTGCATTACCCTCTCTCCGATGCCGGTCTTAGGCGCCTGTCGATAACTCCAACAGGCCATCTTGCAAATTCCCACATACGTTAAGGTTCTCTTACAAGTCTATATTATAACATATCGACCGTAGATTAGGAAATCAATTTTGGCCATAGCCGGCCACTGACACCATGCCGTCTTACAAACAAAACAGCCTTCCGATTTGGAAGGCTGTTTTGTATTGAAGATTGTTCCTTGATCTGGTGCGGATAAAGGGATTCGAACCCCCATGAAGTAACCTTCACACGGACCTGAACCGTGCGCGTCTGCCAATTCCGCCATATCCGCATATCCAGCGACCTTTATATTATAACCATAATCGCCGATTATTGCAAGAGATTATTTGCAAATTCTTTTCTTTTTATCATATATATTTGGGTAAGACATAAGCCGGGTTCTGTATCAGACAATCATCTATCTTGGCCTGACGTTGCCGCCAGGCTCATGCGACCTACCTCCCGGACAGCGACGGGCAGCCGCTTTTCACGTCCATTTTGGTCTTGCTCCGGATGGGGTTTACACGAAACGCATGTTACCATGTGTCTCTGTGAGCTCTTACCTCACAATTTCACCCTTGCCACGGCTTGATCCGTTTCGGCGGTGTGTTTCTGTTGCACTTTCCCTATAGTTACCTACGCCGGACGTTATCCGGCATCCCTGCCCTGTGGAGCCCGGACTTTCCTCATATACCGCGAAGGTATACGCGATTGCCAGTCTTACCCAAAAATTAATGATAATGACGTTAATATTTATACCACAAATATATTTCTTTGTAAAGCGGTCTTTTTACAGGAAAATATCTCTTACAGCATCGTAAAAGGCTCCTGATTTATTTTTGAAGCCGCGATACTGACTCCTTCCAGTTTCTTTTCCAGCTTCTCCTTCATGGCCGACGCGAAGAACTTCTCCGTTCCGTAATGTCCCGCGTCGATGACAGCTATTCCATGAGCCAGAGCATATCTCGCCTCATGGTACTTCACATCGCCTGTGATGAACATCTGGCACCCCGAGGCCGCGGCCATTTCCATCAAATCAGCGCCTGCGCCTGTACACACGCCTACCATCGTTATCTCCTCATCCATATCTCCCACGAAGCGCAGCTGGCGAAGGCTTATATCCATCTGAGCCGAAACGAGACCCAGTACCTGTCTGCACGTCATTGCCTCTTTCAGTTTTCCCATCCTGCCTATATCGGCTTCATCGGCCCTCTCTATCATTTTTGCCGCCGCGGACACAGGCTCACCCTTCAGGTTCCTGACCGAAGTGAGGCCCAACATCCTGGCGATGATGTCGTTATTACCGCCCTTTACCTTGTCAAAAGGCGTGTGGCAGGAATAGACCGAGATCCCGCCGCTGACCAGCTTCATCATGGCCTTATCGTCAGGATCACCCGCGTGGAGCTTCTTGATGCCGCCGAAGATCAGAGGATGATGAGTCACTATCATTCCTGCCCCAAGATGTATAGCCTCGTCCACCACCTTCATATCCACCTCCAGGCATGTCAGCAGTCTGTCTACGCAGCTGTCCTCAAACCCTATCAGGAGACCGCTGTTGTCCCACGACTCCTGAAGGCTCACAGGAGCTATCTCCTCTATCGCTTCCACTACCTCCGTCACCGTTATGCCCTTTTTTTTGTTATCTTCCATCTTTCATCCCTCCAACAGACCTTTCAGATAATAAATGCTGTCGCAGATGTCGCTTTCCAGCGCGTGGTTACGCTCCCTGGAAAGCATGACATTTTCCAGCTTTTTCTTTTCCGTCTCCAGATTTCTTTCGATGAAATCCTCTACCGGTCCTGTAGACGACATTATCCACGGCGGCACATCGTAAAACACAGCAGCCTTATCGCCGCCGTAAGCGGATTCCACCGTTTCCTCCGTTATGCAAAGACCGTTGCCGCTCCGGCTGTCATCGCCGCCCCTTCGTGGTACAGCGGTGATTATCTCTGAGATGTGATCTCCTTCCTCCGCCAGATCCTCATGGATTATAGCGAAATCGTTTTCCAGAAGCCACTTTCTCAGCTCTCCCTGTCTTATGCGAGGCTGCAGCACGAACTTGCCGAAGGAACGTGTCAGCTCCATATCGCCGCTCATGATGTCGCGAATCAGTTTCCCGCCCATCCCTGCGATGACTACTGCGTCCACTTCGGCCGGCTCCAGTATGGAAAGCCCGTCACCTATGCGGAAGTCGATTTTTTCCCCGCTGTCGGAGAGATGCTCTTTGCAATTCCGCTCTCCCTTCATCAGTGACGGTCCGCTGACGTCGGTCATCACTGCCCTGGGTGATATCCCCGCCTCTACCAGATATATAGGCAAGAAACCATGGTCTGTGCCGATATCAGCCATGGTTTCGCCTTTTTCTATCCTGTTTGCTATCGCCTGTAATCTGTCGTTCAAATTCATCATCGTTCTATGCTTTATTCCAGATAATCTTTCAGTTTCTTGCTCCTGGTCGGATGTCTCAGCTTTCTGAGGGCCTTGGCCTCTATCTGCCTTATCCTTTCGCGGGTGACATCGAATTTTTTTCCCACTTCCTCCAGAGTCCTGGCTCTGCCGTCTTCCAGACCGAATCTCAGCTTGAGCACCTTCTGCTCTCTCTCGGTAAGAGTCCCCAGTACATCTACGAGCTGTTCCTTCAGCATGGAGAAAGCTGCCGCCTCAGCAGGAGCCGGGGCGTCGTCGTCAGGGATAAAATCTCCCAGATGGCTGTCCTCTTCCTCTCCGATAGGGGTCTCCAGGGAAACAGGCTCCTGTGATATCTTCAGTATCTCCCTCACCTTTTCCACCGATATCCCCATCTCTGCAGCTATCTCATCAGGGGTAGGTTCTCTTCCTTCCTCCTGCAGAAGCTGTCTTGATACCCTTATCAGCTTGTTGATAGTCTCCACCATATGGACAGGTATCCTGATGGTCCTGGCCTGGTCAGCGATAGATCTGGTTATGGCCTGTCTTATCCACCAGGTGGCGTAAGTGCTGAACTTGTATCCCTTAGTCCAGTCGAACTTGTCCACCGCCTTGATAAGTCCCAGGTTGCCTTCCTGTATCAGATCCAGGAACAGCATTCCTCTTCCCACGTATTTCTTGGCGATGCTGACCACCAGTCTCAGATTCGCCTCGCACAATTTCTGCTTGGCGTACTCGTCTCCCTGTTCCATCCTCTTGGCCAGGTCTATCTCCTCCTGAGCTGTAAGGAGAGGCACTTTTCCTATTTCTTTGAGATACATACGCACCGGATCGTCGACAGCGATACTCTTGGAAATGGTGGACTCCAGATCTATCTCCTTGGCGTCGGGGTTCTCAGCTATTACAGCTTCCACCTCCGGATCGTCCACCTCTTCATCATCCATCTCCATCAGTTCGATGTCGTCAGGCTCGCTTTCCATGCTGACTTCGATGCCCTTGTTCATCAGGCTGTCATAGATATCATCCATCTGATCCTTATCTATGTCCATATCACCCAGCCTGTCTGAGACCTCCGTATAGGTGAGCATCTTCTTGCCATTGGCTGCCGCCTTTTCAGCCAGATCGTTTATTATCTGATTCTTAGTTTCCTCATCCAGTATCCCGCCTTCTCCCTGTTCATTCATGGAAGAGAGACCGTTCTCTTTTTCCAGCTTTTCATTTTCTTCGATAGGTTTCGTCATTATCTTATCCTTCAATTCTTCCTTCATTTCCCAAGCCCCCTTAATTCTTCAATTTCTTCTGTATCTGTATGAGCTGCTTCATCAACGTTTCTATTTCATCGTGATTTTCCTCTTCGTCCGCCAGAGACAGCCGCATCATCAGCTCCTTCTCCTGGCGATGCAGCATTTCCTTCCGTATCTTGGCGATACAGTCCTCGAACATGTGACGTTCTTTCCCCGCAGGCACCACCTTCCGCTCTATCTCATCGAACAGCCCGATATCCTCTTCATCCAGCATTTCACGGATCTCCTGCGGCTCTACCGAACCATCTTTCGCAGCAGACGCTATGCACCTGTATATGTTCCTGCCGGCGCTGCTTCTGAAAGCTTCCTCCTCCACATCCTCCGGAAGTCGGATAAAGGCTGAGTCCAGCAGCATCAACTTTATCAGATCCTTTTCCACCAGCGGGACATCATCCGTTCCGCGACCTTCGGATTTAGTGTTTTCAACGGTTCCGCCAGGTCTGCCGTATCCCTTTTCCATGATATTATTGCCTGAATACTCAAATCTTATAGCTCCCTCGGAGATCCCTGTCTCTTCAGCCAGCTTTCTTATGTATATATCGGCCTCCACCGGCTTCATCCCTCTGAGGATATCTACTGCTGCCTCAGTGTAAGCTATCCGCTGCTGACTGTCCTCCAGGTCGTACTGCTGCCGCAGATAACCCAGCTTGAAATCACCGTAGGGCAGCGCTTCGTCCGCCAGCCGGAGGAACGCCTTCCTGCCGTTCTTCTTTATGAACTCGTCCGGGTCTTTTCCGTCGGTGACCTTCAGGACTCTGGCGACACAGTTCTCACCATAGAGTATGTCAAGGCCCCGCATAGCTGCCTTCTGCCCTGCCTGGTCGGCGTCGTAGGACAATATCACATTCCTGGTATAACGCTTTATCAGCTTGACCTGGCTCTCCGTAAGGGCTGTCCCCAGAGAGGCGGACACGTTCCTCACACCTGCCTGATACAGAGACACCACATCCATGTACCCTTCCACCAGGATTATGGAATCCTGCTTTCTCACTTCCGCCCCCGTCAGATTGAGACCGTAGAGGTTGTATTTCTTCTTGAATACGTCCGACTCCTGAGAATTGAGATATTTAGGTTCTCCCTCGCCTACTATCCTTCCGCCGAACCCGATCACCTTTTCCCTGGCGTCTATGATGGGAAAGATGACCCTGCTCCTGAATTTATCGTAATACCCGTTCCTTCCCTTTGAGATCAGCCCCAGCTCCAGCATCTTCCCGTCGGACACGCCCTGGGCTTTTAGGAACAGGTACAAGCTGTCCCAGCTGCTGTCGGCATACCCTATGCCGAACTTGTTGAGGATATCCTCGGATATCCCCCGGTCTTTCATGTATGTATATCCCGGATTGGCCCTCTCCCGCATTCCTTTGAAAAAAAATCTGGCGGCCTGACGGTTTATCTCGTAAAGCTCTCCGTTGTCCCTCTTGTCCTGAAAAGCGCCTTCTAAACTGATGCCATACTCCTTAGCCAGCATCTCCACAGCGCCTCTGAAATCCAGGTTGTAATAGCGCTTGACGAACTCGAGCACGTCTCCGGTGGCTCCGCATCCGAAACACGTGAATATCTGTTTTGCCTCGGAAACAACAAAAGAAGGTGTCTTTTCGTTATGAAAGGGGCATATCCCCTTGTAATTGCTCCCTGCTCTTTTCAGCGGAACCACTCTGCCAATGATATCAACGATATTACACCTGCTTTTTATCTCGTCAACTATATTAGTCTGATTATTCGCGCTCAACTCCGTCACTCCTGATAAAAACAACCTTTACTTTATATATACGACAAAAGCCCGCGTTTTCCTTTTTTCCACCACAAAAAAATTTGTTTTTTGCCTGCAATATTGCTTTTTTTCACAAAAAAAGTTCTTCATAGAGCCCCAGAGCGTATCTGTCGGTCATACCTGCTATATGGTCTTTCACCAGTTCCTGATGACTGAATTCACCTTCCATCGCCCTCAGATCCTCAGGAAGCGCATCGGGTCTTTCCATGAAGTATCTGTACAGTGAAACTATCACGTTCCTTATCTTCTCTATGTCCTCCGCCTTTTTGACCTGACGGTTATGGTAAACTTTTTCGAACATATATGCCCGCAGCCTGTTCATAGCGTCGGCCTTTTCTCTGCTCAATTGTGCCGTAGGCCTGTCGAAGCTGTTTTCTATCATATCTTTCACGAGGGTATCGATCCTCTTCTTATGAGTATCTCCCAGTACAGCGATGCTTTCCTCCGGCAGATCTTCCGCCGTTATTATTCCACTCCTGATGGCGTCATCGATGTCGTGATTTATATAAGCTATCCTGTCGCTGGTCTTTACGACCTGGCCTTCCGCGGTGATCGGCATCGTCGCTCCTGTGTGATTAAGTATGCCATCCCTCACTTCAAAAGTCAGATTCATGCCCCGTCTGCCGGAGGAACCTGACTCCAGAACGTCCACTACTCTCAGGCTCTGGACATTATGCCTGAAACCGCCCGGATATATCTCGTTGAGCACCGCCTCGCCGCTGTGGCCGAAGGGCGTATGCCCCAGGTCATGCCCCATGGCTATGGCCTCCGTCAGATCCTCATTGAGTCCCGCTCCCCTGGCTATCGTCCTGGCTATCTGAGATACTTCTATGGTGTGAGTCAGCCTCGTCCTGTAATGATCGCCTTCCGGAGCCAGGAACACCTGCGTCTTGTGCATCAATCTCCTGAAAGCTTTGGAATGTATTATCCTGTCCCTGTCCCTCTGAAAGTCCGTCCTTATAGCGCATTTTTCTTCCGGTATCTTCCTTCCCCTGCTTTCCGCGGCCTTGGCGGCATATGATGTCAGATCCCGGAACTCTCTTTTCTCTATATCAGACCTATTTATCATATACTCCTCCATATTCTAATATAATAATACATATGGCCTGTTACATTGTAAAGTTGTTTCTTTTCATGATCTCCGCCCCCAGACCGCTGTCCACTGTCCCCAGCAGCTCCGCCACCTTCTTCTGAAGCTCCTCATCCAGGAAGAATATATGCTCAGCTATGGCCTCTGTCAGATCCTCTCTCTCCTCATCCGTCAAGCCTGCGTAAAACTCCGCCGCCTGTCTTGTCTCCTTCACTCCAGCCCACCTCTTTCCAGCTCTTCCACCCTGTACATGTAATTGATGATATCGCCCAGTCCATCCCCGCGCCATGCGATCCCTTCAACTGTGTTTTCCGGCACGAAACTCGTCGTATCCCGTCTGGACAGGGCGCCATCCGGGACAGATGTCAGCTTCATTATCCCGGCTGCCACAGCTGGTACGGTCTCCTCATCCCATAACACTGTCCGCTTTGTTATCTCAGCGATATTCTCTCCGTCATATCCTCTCATCTGCACGTACAGCTCATACTGAGGGAAGGCTCCGCTTTTCACAGCCGCCTCCAGATCATCCACCGCTCTGTCGCTGTCGAAGCCGGCCATGAACTCCGCTGACAGTCTGTCGAGAGCCTTGTCGCTTCCCTGGCTCCCTTCCCTGTCTTCCACGACAGGAAGCCACCTGTATCTCACCAGATATCTTCCTCCTGCCGCGTTTTCCCACACACACGTATCGGCCGAATACCATTTCATACCGATGTAGGATCCTGAGAGACCTTCCTTTGAGAAAAGCCTGAGCGCGCAGTGCGCCGCTTCCGGATTTTCGACGATAAACTCCCAGAAACGGCGGGTATTTATCCCGTCAAAGCTGTACCGTTTCGTGAAAGCGTCAGCCATATCGAAGAATTTTTCCGCCTCATCGATAAAAAACACCGGTATGCTGTGGCATATCATATCGTAATCGCCATCGCCGCTGTGGAACTTCACATTCATCCCCTTGATGTTCCGCGCTGTATCAGCTGTTCCCGGGCTGCCCAGCATAGACGCGAATCTGACCGTCACCGGTGTTATCTCGTCAAAGCTTCCGAATATCCTCGCCTTCGTATATTCCGAAAAGGACATGTACGGCCTGAAAAAGCCTTCGGCCGTTACGCCCTTCCTGAACAGGAGCCGCGGCCTGGGAAGCTCCTTTATCATCCTGTGTATCCGTTGTAGCATTAAAAAATCTGTCATCAACACCACCTCACGGTAGTATATGCGACAGATCCTGTTTTTGCCTGCATAAGCTTCATACTCGGATGAGCATCTTCGGGTCAAGGGGCAGATCATGGTCAAATGCCTGTATGTCCAAAGCCTCCCTCTCCTCTGACCGTCTCGCTCAGCTCCTCCGCCTGGACCAGCTGGGCTTTTTCATATCTGGCCACCACCATCTGGGCTATCCTGTCTCCATCGTTGACCGTGAAGACTTCCTCTCCCCAGTTGATGAGCGAGACCTTCACTTCGCCCCGGTAATCGCTGTCTATGGTGCCGACGCCATTAGTAAGACCGATGCCATGTCTTACTGCCAGTCCGCTTCTGGCCCGTATCTGCACCTCATATCCTTCAGGTATCTCCATGAAAAGGCCGGTAGGTATCAACGCCCGCTCTCCCGGTCTTATCTCCACAGGTCCATCCAGATACGCCTTTATATCCATCCCGGCGGAGCCTTCCGTCTCATAACGCGGAAGCTCCCCCGACATCGTCTTCATCATTATCCTCATCCTCTTACCAGTCCTTCCAGATCGAACATCCTTCCTGTGACCGCCGCGCCGCAATACGACTTGTAATCTCCTATCATGGCCGCTGCCTGGAGTATGTCCTCACGGGTGACGCTGTCGAACTCCTTGAGGACTTCCTCCGGAGAATAGACCTTGCCCAGCAGCAGTTTGTTTTTCCCGATGGAAAACATTCTGCTGTTGATGTTCTCCAGACCGAATATATATGAACTCTTGACCTGTTCCTTGGCCATGGACAGTTCCTCATCGGTGACGCCCTTTTCCCTCAGCGAATCCAGCTCACACCTTATGGCTTCGAGAGCATCCTCCGCTTTGTCATGAGCTACACCGGCATATATGCTGAAGAACCCCCAGTAGCTGGAGAACACATTCATGGAGCATACTGAATAAGCCAGTCCCTTTTCTTCTCTGATGCTCTGGAAGAGCCTGGAGCTCATGCTGCCGCCAAATATACTGTTCATCAATACAAAGGTATAGTACTTGCTGTCGTCCATGGAAACACTCGGCGTCGCAAGGCAGATATGGGTCTGCTCTATATCTCTCTCCTTAACATCGAAGCTTTGTCTGTACGGCTTCAGCTCCGTCCGGACTGTCACTTTTTTATCTCGCAGTGAATTGAGCCTGTCCTCGAACAGCTCCGCAATAGCCTTCTCATCGAAATTTCCCGCTATAGCTACGACGATGCTGTCCCTGGCGTATTTTTCCCGATAATATCCCGTCAGCTTATCTCTGTCTATGGCCGACAGACTTTCCGGCGTCCCCAGGATGGACCTTCCCAGCGGATTGCCACTGGCCACCAGTTCCGATATAGTATCGTACACGTCATCGTCGGGGCTGTCCTTCACCATCTTTATTTCCTCGAATATGACCTTTCGTTCCTTGTCCATCTCATCAGGATCGAATCTAGATCCTGTAAGCATGTCCAGCAGGATCTCCGCTCCTTTACATATGTTGGAAGACAGGGTCTTGATATAATAGCAGGTAGCTTCCTTCCCCGTAAAAGCGTTGAACATACCTCCTATCCTATCCACATCGGACGCGATCTCTTTAGCTGACCTGTTTTCCGTTCCTTTGAACATCATGTGTTCTATATAATGGGATACCCCGGAAACATCATCCGTCTCATCGGCAGCCCCGGCCTTTACCCATATGCCCAGAGCTGCCGACTGCACGTAATCAGTCTTCTCCATGATGAGCGTGGTACCGCACTTCAGCTTTACCGTTTTTACCATATCAGCGCTTCCCCTTTCACTGGATTTAAAATGTATTGTAACACAAATTTTAGACTTTTCATATACTGCCATTGAACAATTCAGTATAAATTCATATTGCGGTTACCATTAAGGAGGTAAAACATGAACTGTTTTTGCACACCACAGAACAACACCCAGGACAACGGCTGCTGCAAAGCCAATGAGCTTTGCAGCTTCAGCGGAAATCTGGACGATGTCACCGCTACGCCAATCTACGTGCAGAGCGTGTATGACGCCGTAAGATTCCACATGCAGGGAATGAAGACGGTACAGTGCCTCAAATTCACTCCGGCCATACCGCCGGGATGCTCTGTCAGCAGGATCATCGATATCAGATGCAAAAAGGTCTTTGACCCGTCTCAGGCTTCAAGCAGCGATAATCTCACGCTGGATATGGAAACGGGCATCTCAGGAGCCTACTTCGTCAACGAATGCAACAGCGTCGTGGAAACAGTAGGGCCTGACGGCGTGCCTTCAGAAAAGATACTTTTCGCCGATACCAGTGACTGTGACGCCACCGACTGTGGAACTCCGATATTCGGTACACAGAACGTGAAGATCTGGGGCAATATCGTGGTCTACATAGACCTGGCTGTCTGCGACAGCTGCGGCAGGGAAAGCACCATGACCGTCTGCGCGGAGGTGAACATAGCAAAGCCTGCTTGTCCGCTGGTACTGACCAACTTCTTCGAGCTCTGCATGCCTAGCACTACCAACTCGGCCTTCATGCCTAGACTGACTGAGCTCTCCAACGCAGGCTTCACCTGCAGGATGGCCACCAACAACGCGTCCCGCGACCTGTGCCTGGGGCCTAACGGAGAGATAACAGCTAACCTGATCATCACCATCTGTATCACAGTGGAAAAGAAGATCACGGTACCTGTACAGCTCTGTGTCCTCTCCACAGGATTCGCGGAAGCACCGCTCCAGGAAAATGTGTCAGGGATAGTCACGTGTCCCGGTTTATTTCCTGAGAGAAATGATGGCGGCTGCGGCTCCTGTGGCAGCCAAAATGAGTCAAACGCTTGTGTTACGAACCCGTGCTGCGATCCATGCTGCTCTCAACAATCTTCAGACCGCGACTGCGGCTGCGGTGATTTCCCACCGTCAGCGTGCAAATAGGTGTCCGTAGCCGTCGATGGCTGTATCCTTGAAAAACGGACTGTCCGCCGGAGGTGTCCGGCGGGCAGTCCGTTTTTCACACAATAGAACATAATGAGAAACATCTGGCGGCAGACAGCAGGCATCACAGCCCATTGACGATATTGTCAGGCCGTTCTCCCCTGCTTACCTTCTCTATAGCCGACCATATCATCCCGTATCCTCTCCTGAATGAAGCGCCTGTGATCCCTCCTATGTGACAGCTCAAAAGCAGCTTCCCTGCGGCATCCTCAGGAGCCGTCACCAGCGTATTGTCCGGCTGTACAGGCTCTCCGTCCATGGTGTCCAATCCGGCTCCCGCTATCCACCCCGACTCCAGAGCTTTCACCAAAGACGCGCTGTCCACCAGCTCTCCTCTCGACGTGTTTATCAGATAAGCTGTATCCTTCATCTTCCTCAGAAAATCGTCGTCCACCATGTACCTGGTCACCTCTGTGACAGGCAGATGAAGGCTGACGATGTCACACGAAGCCAGCAGCTGTTCCCGTTCCATATATCTGACATCCAGTTCAGCTTCTTCCCCGGCAGAAAGCCTGCGCGGCTTGAAATACGCCACATCAGCTCCGAAGGCCGCAAGCAGTCTGGCCGTCGCCTTTCCGATATCTCCCATCCCTATGAGACCTACGGTACAATCGCCCAGTTCCCGGAGACTCCCCTCCAGCATATACCTTTCCTTCGTCTCTATCTGTTTCCCGCTCCGGACACTTTCATCTCCGCCTTTCACATCTCTCAGCAGTCCCAGCATCAACAGCACCGCCTGTTCCGCCACTGCGGCCGCGTTCATCCCTTTGCAGTTGCACACATATATCCCTCTGGCGGCGGCTTTCTCAGTATCCACCCCCTGATAACCTACTCCTTCGGAATGTATGAGCTTCAGATCCGGCATACCTTCGATCAGTGAAGCTGACACATCAGCGACAGCGTCTACAAGTATGTAATTGGCATCGCTGTGCAGTTCCAATATCGTCCCGTCGTCAGTCCCTACCGGGACATAGACGATGTCGTATCTGTCAAAGAGGCTGCTGTCAACCGTATACCTGGCCAACCGGCCTTCTTTTCCGATAACCAGCAGTTTTTTCATATCCGTCATCCTTTCTCATCTTCTTCCTGTCGATTTTATAAGAATACGCCATACTATTCAAGGGCGGGAAGCGATTTTTATTGATTTTTATCTCAGTATATGGTACCGTATTTGAACGGGAAATTATTCACATATTCTAAGAGGGACAATCACAATGAAACGTTATTATTTGAACATACTCGTCATCGGCTTCGCTCTCTTCTCCATGTTTTTCGGAGCGGGGAACATAATCTTTCCTCCTTACCTGGGGCTGGAAGCCGGATCTCACTGGATACTGGGATTCATCTTCTATTACATGGCCGACATCGGTCTGGCCATCGTAGCCATCTTCGCCCTGATAAAAAACAACGGCGATATTTTCACGCTGACTGGCCGCATAGGCAAGATCCCGGGAAAGCTGATGGTCTCTGTGATCGTCCTCTGCATAGGGCCTATCATAGCGATACCACGCACGGGAGCCTCCGTCCACGAAATGCTGGTCCTGCCTCATACAGACAGCGTCTCCCCTATCGTCACCACGGCCATATTCTTCGCCATCGTATTGGTGCTGACCATCAGGGAATCAGCTGTAGTGGATATCCTGGGAAAATTCCTGACCCCCCTGCTCTTCATAGGACTGCTGCTCCTGATAATATCCGGTATCGTTTCACCTTTCGGAGACATCGCTTCCGAGCCTAAGATAGATAATATCATCATCGCCGGAGTCAATTCGGGATACCAGACTATGGATGTGCTGGCCGCCATGATATTCGGTATCATCGTGGTCAAAAGCGTCATGGAGAAGGGCTACACTGAGCCTACTGCCAAGTACAAGGCCGTCCGTGCCTCCAGCCTGGTAGCCGGCTTCGGGCTCCTGATAGTTTACTGCGGCCTCACATATCTGGGCGCTACCGCTTCCACAACTTATGGTATGGATATCAACCGATCCCAGCTGATAATAAACATCACCGATGGCCTCCTGGGAGACGCCGGCGTCCTGGTATTGGGGATCGTCGTGACACTGGCCTGTCTCACCACCGCTGTAGCTCTCGTCAGCTCCGGCTCCGATTACTTCAGCAGTCTCTCGAGAGGAAGACTCAGCTATAAGCTCCTGGCGGTAGTGATATGCGTGTTCAGTGCTGTCATAGGGAATTTGGGCATAGACGCCATCGTTATGCTGGCCGAACCGGTTCTCAGTCTGGTATATCCCGGCGCTCTGACTCTGATCGTGATGGGTCTCTTTTCAGACCGGATATCCGACTACACAATAAGAGGAGCAGTTCTCGGCGCCCTGGCAGGGAGTCTCCTTGAACTGCTCTATAATTACGAAATACTCCAGCCGGCATTCGTCCCTCATCTGCCGCTCAGCAATTTCGGGTTCGGCTGGTTCATCTTCGCCGTAGCGGGAGGTATAGCCGGCGTTGTGATAAGACGCGTGAAGGCCCGTTGACATCATCTCCTTCAACAGGTCCGTTAGCTGGCTCTCCTCTCTATCCGCAGCTTGTCTGCGATAATAGCGATGAACTCCGAGTTTGTCGGCTTGCCCTTATCGTTCTGTACCGTATAGCCGAAGAGCGCGTCTATGGTCTCCAGCTTTCCTCTGTTCCACGCCACCTCTATGGCATGTCTGATAGCCCTTTCGACCCGGCTGGGAGTAGTGTTGTTGGCCTTGGCGATGGCCGGGTACAGCTCCTTGGTCACAGCTCCCAGCAGATCTATATCTTCCACCACCATGATGATGGCGTCCCTCAGATAATGATATCCTTTGATGTGAGCGGGGACTCCTATTTCGTGTATTATGTTAGTTATATCGATCTCCAGGCTTTTTTCATCATCATCCTTCTGTCCCGTCAGTATGGCTCTGGCGTATTGCATCTTGTTATCGCTTTTATCGTCCACGCCCGACAGCTGATTGATGCGCTTCATCAGCACGTCCAGATTGAAGGGCTTCACTATGTAGTATTCCGCGCCCAGGCTTATGGCCTTCTGGGTGATAGGCTCCTGTCCCACTGCTGACAAGACGATAGTTCTGGGGTACTTTTCAAGTTCTATGTTGTTTATGGTTTCCAGGACGCCCAATCCGTCAAGATGGGGCATGACCATGTCCAGTATCAAGATCTCAGGCTGGTGCAGTTTGATGTTTTCTATAGTCTTTATGCCGTCATGAGAAACGAAAGCCAGATCGATATCTTCCTTCTCCTTGAAGTAATCGACGAGAATCTCACAGAATTCCTTATTATCGTCAGCGATACCGATTTTAATCCTTTTCATTTTCATATTCCTCCTGTTTTCCTGCCTTAACACACTATGTTCGACAATTGTTACATATATTATTTTTAAATACATTCTGACTATTATCAATAATTGGATGAATACATTTTGCTTTATTTTTCGACAAGGTTCGACTCTTCCAGCATCCACTCGATAAATATCCCGTATCCACGCTGAGGATCATTGACGAATACGTGGGTGACGGCACCGATTATCCTGTCGTTCTGTATGATAGGACTGCCGCTCATACCCTGGACGATACCACCGCTCTCTTCCAGCAGCTCTTCGTCAGTGACGCGGATGACCATGCTTTTGTCGGCCGGCGAATCCTGATCCTCTATCTTCTCTATCTCTATGTCGAAGCGCTTTATCTCATTGTTTGAAAGCGTAGACAAAATATAAGCGTCTCCCAGCTCCACCTGCTCCCTCGTCCCGACAGCCAGCGGCTGATCGTACAGCGGACTTTCCATGGGATGATACGCCAGTCCGAAGACGCCATAGCTGCTGTTCTTTTCCAGACTGCCCAGCGGATCGTCAGAATGATAGAATATCCCTCTTATCTCTCCGGGCTCTCCATCCTTTCCCTCCTGTACCTCCTGCACCTGGGATTCCAGCAAAAGACCTGTCTCTACCGAAAGGATAGCGCCCGTTTCCGGATCTACGATACCATGACCCAGCGCTCCGAAAGTTGAATTAGACGGATCGTAATATGTCAGCGTACCTATCCCGGCAGTCTTGTCCTTGACCCATACGCCCAGTTTATAGAGCCCGTCCTCTCCCGATTCTACAGGGTCGACCTCTACGTTGATGATGCTGTCGTTTCTCTTTACCTTGAGTCTGACCGTGCCCTTCGCCTCGTTGACAATGGACTGTACCTCATCAGCCCTGTATACCTCCGTTCCGTTTATCGCCATTATTATGTCGCCTATCTGCAGACCGCTCAAAAGCCCCGGATTGACCTTTTCTCCGCTCTTTCCCTCTATTTCTTCCAGGCCTACTATCAGGACTCCTCTCACATCCATCTTGACTCCCACTGACTGGCCTCCCGGTACCAGCACTTTTTCCGCCACTACAGGCGACGCAGCAGTCCTTTCAGTCTGCGGGAAAAACTGGCCGATGATGATAATAGAAAGAAGAAGTCCGCATAGTACGAGCGCACTTTTTTTTAAAAAGCTCTTCATTGAAAGCCCTCCTAGCTATCGAAATTCTGAAGGAATTCCCCCAGGTCCTCTTCCGTCTCTATAGTTACCCCATCGACGAACAATTGCTGATCGTTTTCCGACAGCAGATCGAAAGGTATAGAAGTTATGAGATACAGCTCCTTGTTTCCTTTCTCATCGCATATGAAGACCTTGACGACTCCATCTACTTCCTTTATTAGGTATGATTCCGGTTCGCCTGCTGTGCCTGTCTCCTCGCCTTCAGATATCGTTTCTTTTTTGCCGGAGGTCTCCGTCTCCGCCTTTTCATCCTCTTCTACCCTGACCTTTTGAGCCGCCTCCTCCGCCGCATCGTTGTCCACCGCGCTCTGATAGTTCAACCACACCCCAAAGCTCAGCACAAAAGCTCCTACGACGGAAAATATTATCCTGTTTCTCAGCTTTTTTCTTCTCGTATCTCTGAACATACTCACTCACCTCAAATCTATTATGAGCTTTTTGCCCTTATTTATACATGGCTCGCCTCCCGACAGAAATACAGAGGAAACACGACCTGAGTTCTTCATAGCCAATCAAAAAAAGCCGTCTCAAACGGCTTTTTTATTTACCATATGTCCATATATCGATGCTATTTGAGTCCGAATTCCACCAGCTTGTTGAAAAGCTGCCTTCTCGATATGGATAATATATCAGCTACCTTGTTCATATCGGAGTGGTATCTGGACAGCAGCTCCTCTATATAAGCCTTTTCGGCCTTGCTCCTGTACTCCTTCAGCGTTTCCGTATAATCGGTCTCGAAGCCTCCGCTGCGTGGAGAGCGAAAACGCTCCGGCGCACGTCCCGACAACATGTCTGATGGCAGATATCCCTTTTCTATCTCACCGTGTTCCGACAGCACCATGCATCGCTCGATAATGTTCTTCAGCTCTCTTACATTGCCGGGATAATCGTATCCCGTCAGGATCTCCAGCACATCGTCGCTGATCTTTATCCCATCCTTTTTCATTTCTCTGGAATAGCTGTCTATGAAATGCTCTATCAGCAATGGTATATCTTCCCGCCTCTCCCTCAGAGGAGGTATCTCTATGACGATGGTGCTTATCCTGTAAAACAGATCGCTTCTGAAAAGGCCATTGTCCATATCCTCTTTCAGGTTCCTGTTGGTGGCCGTTATCAACCTGAAGTCCACATTTATCGGGGTGTTGCTCCCCATTCTGTATATGGTCCTGTTTTCTATGGCCTTCAGCAGTTTCGCCTGAAGGTTCATAGAGACGCCGCCTATCTCGTCCAGGAACAGCGTTCCGCCGCTGGCCGCTTCAAACAGCCCCATCCTCCGCTGCGTAGCGCCTGTAAAGGAGCCTTTCTCATGGCCGAAAAGTTCCGATTCCAAGATAGAATCCGACAGAGCCTGGCAATTGAGATCCAGCAGACTGGCGTCCTTCCTGTTGCTCCTCTCATGTATAAAGGTGGCCAGCACCTCTTTTCCCGAGCCTGATTCTCCGAACAGCATTATGTTCGATTCGCTGGCAGCTGCTTTCTCGGCCATCTCCAGCATCTGTCTGTAGCGCGGGCTCTTGCTCTCCAGCATGTATTTATTCCTGGCCTTCTCCCTCAGAAGGGCGTTTTTCATATCGGTGATGCGCTTGTCTCTGATGTTGCGTATCTCCATCAAAAGCTCCGCCGGATCCATGCCCTTGGTCACGTATGTATATGCTCCTGCCTTCATGGCCTCCACAGCCTTTTCCACCGTGCCGTAGGCCGTCAGCATCAATACGTCCGCATCATAGTCTCTCTCCTTTATGGCCTTCAGCAACTCGAACCCGTCCATCACCGGCATGCTCAGGTCTGATACCACTATGTCGAATGCCTTGTTCTCCATGATCTTCAGCGCTTCCTGTCCGTTGAAACAAGTCTCGACCGAGTAGCCGTCGTTTTCCAAGATGAGTTTCAGCACTTCGCAGTAATCCTTTTCGTCATCTACCACCAGTATGCTCATGTTCTTTTTTACCATCATCAACCTCCCCGCTTCTGTGCTCCCGCAGCGGCAGCGTCAGCATGAATACCGAGCCTACGCCCACCTTGCTGCGGACATCGATTTTTCCGTCCAGCTTCCCCGTTTCGTTATAGACTATATAAAGCCCCAGACCATTCCCCTTATGTCCTTCTTTGGTAGTAAAAAACGGGTTGAATATATTCTGCAATATATCCTCCTCTATGCCTGTCCCGGTATCCTGAACATCTATTTCGAATTCCTGCTTATATTTTACCACTTTTATCGACAATTTTCCATTTTCTTTCATCGCATCAGTGGCATTTTGTACCAGATTTATCAATATCATATCGAGAGCTTCTACCCGGATATATGTCTCTATCTTTTCACTGCATGTGATCTCCAGCTTTATGTTTTTCTTTCTGAGTATATTGTCATTGAGAGACGCCAGAGAACGTATATGCTCCTCCACGTCTATCCACTCCTCCTGTCCTGATGACGCTCTGGAAAAGTTCAGCAGATTATTTATTATGGCCCCCGATCTGTCTACCGCAGCTTCTATGTGTCCTATGGCCTTGTCCCTTATTTCCATATCCACATCCATATTTTTCAACACGTAACAGTAATTCCTTATGATTCCCAGCGGGTTCCTTATCTCATGAGCAACACCGGCAGCCAGCTGGCCGACAGCTATCATCTTATTATCCTGGAGCATCTGACGCTCAGCCATGACCTCTCCTGTGATGTCCCTTGCCATGAACAACAGCTTTTCCACCACACCTTTGGCTCCCTCTATTGGGAAAATATCCACCTCAAAAATATCCTGCTTCCTCGTGATCTCCCTGCTCTCAGTGTATTCGCCGCGTGATGCACGTTCCATCATCTCCTGCAGACTGGCACGTCCTTCCTCATCCATCTCCAATATATCGTATATATTGCTGTTGGTGACATTTTTGTGGACCGCTTCGAAGAAATAGCGGTTTATATCCAGTACCACGCCGTTGAGATCCAGCTCCGCCAGATAATAGCTGACGCCATTGAACGTAGTCTTCAGCTCCTTCTTGCTTTCGTTGAGCTTTTCCATCCTGTTCTCCAGCTCCGCGTAAAGATTCTTGTTGGTCTGATAATATATGAAAAACGCTATCATGACAGATGTGAATATGATCAATACGAGCATATAGACGTCTTCATTGTTCTCTTTCATATAGACGGGCCCGTTTCCATCGAACCATTTCTGGCTGACCTCGTAGCTGAGCGTATGCCGGTCTGTCACGTTTATACACTTGTTCATGAGCGTGTATAGCACTGAATCCTCATCCACCATTATGCACACGTTCTGACTGTAGATACTGTCTTCCATGGCCAGATAGTCCTTGTTCCCATCTAGAGCCAGCCACATGGCGCTCCTCGGGGCCAGCATGAAGTCCAGATCCTCTGCTCTGGCCAGCTCCAGAGCCTCCTCGGCCGAATCGGCATACACGAAATCCACATCCTGTCCGTCGTAGCTTATATCGTTAACCTCACTTCTCTGATAGCCCTCTACGATGACTCCCGACAGATCTGAGTTCAACTGCCCGTCTGCCTTCACATACATGGCCCAGTCCAGCTGAAGAAGCGGCGGAACGTAATTGCTGTCCACGTTCCTGTCCTCATCGGTCACCGCAGTGATACGGCCGTCAGCTCCTTCCTCCTCATCTGTCAGTCTTATATCCAGATCTACGTTTCTGAACACATCGTCCATATACTCCTGAAGGAACCCATTGCCGTCAGCATTCATGAATCTGATACTGTCATCTACATATATGACCACCTCATCGTGGTTTTCCACATACTCCCTCTCGGCTTCGGTCATCTCCAGGCGTCCGGTCTCCCCGGATCTTATATCACCGTCCCTGTCCTGCAAAGCGTATATGAATATTATGCCTATGAGCACTATGATGACCCCAAGGAACAGATACTGCGAAAACTTTTTCTTCATGATTTACTCCTTCTTCGCGCGAATCTCTCGCCGAATACATTCAGCTCCATCTCGTCGTCGTCCATCGGCTTTCTCCTCCACCTGGTCAGCAGCGTGATCACTGCTCCCACCGCCAGCCACAGCAGCGCGATGATGAACTCAGGCGATATGGTCGTGAAGGTGAAATTTTCCCTGAGGTACAGCAGGAAATAGAAGCATACAGCCAGCAGGATGACGATGCCCATCCCGGCGCCTCCCCTGACGCTGAATGGCCTGCTGAGATCCGGCTCCTTTTTCTTCAGTACGATGTAGGATATCACAACAAATATATATGAAAAGAGTGAACACAGAGAACTGGTATTGATAAACCATTCCAGCGCGTTCATCCCCAGAAGAGGAGCGACTACAGCGATACCTCCTACCAGCAGCACCGCTACATAAGGCGTTTTATACTTCTTATGTATCCTCCCAAGCGCGGCCGGAAGGAGCCCTGCCCTGCTCATGGCGCAGAGCAGCCTGGTGGCGCCGATGAAGAACCCGTTCCAGGTAGTCAGTATGCCGAAGATCCCTCCGATTATGACCAGCAGCGAAAAGACTTCCCCATTAAAAAGGTATATGGCCACATCAGCCAGCGGGATGTTGTTGGACGCCCTGATCTCCATCGGAGCCGCCAACGAGATCCCTATTATGAGGAGGCAGTACCAGATGATGCTGAAGATGATGCAAACGAGCACCATCTTTCCGATGTCTTTTTCGGCTATATTCATCTCCTCCGCCGACTGAGGGATGACGTTGAAGCCTATCAGCATGGCAGGGACCATACAGAAGGTGTAATAAAAGCCATCCTGCCTCCACAGTGTCCTTCCTATATTGCTTACATCACCGAAAACCACGCCTCCGAAGAGCATGAAGAATACGACCATGATAATGACGACTGTGGCCATGACCTGAAACAGCACAGCGGGCCTGGTCCCAAAGAAGTTGATGAGAGTTACCACGACAGCCCCTGCCATTCCAAACACGGCCCATGAAAAATTCACCTGATAACCCGCCACCTCCCACAGCGGAACGGCTGACGGTACGGAAAACATATAATTTATGGCTGTGGAAGTGGCTATCCCTTCCCACGCCACGACGCCTATATAAGCTATGGACATTATCCAGCCTACCAGCCAGGCCGGCCTCCTGCCTATGGCTCTGTACACGAACACGAACTCCCCTCCTGAGAGAGGCAGCGCGGAGGTCAGTTCACTGTAAGTAAGACCCACTGCCAGTATCAGCAGACCACCCAGCACAAAAGCAGCCAGTGCCCCCATCATACCTGCTTCGTTGATCCAGGAAGGAGCCATCATTACCCAGCTCCATCCTATCATCGTACCGAATCCGATAGCTATTATATCAGTCCTTCCAAGGACTTTACTTACGGAATTCCCCATATCTTTCATATTTTTCTCCTAATACATGAGTGCAAGTTATCTATTATTATACAACAAAAAAGCAACAAAGTGGCATATAGCCACTTTCCTGCTTCGAGAATTTATTTAAAGGGGATAAACTAGAAATTGCTTTTTTGCTGTCGGTACCGCCGGGACAACAGCTGCCAAGCCTTCGCCATCAAGGAAGCGAAAGAACAAAACACTGCATCGCCGATTGCCATAGCCGCTATCGCTGTTGTCCGGAATACCGCAGAAATCTCAGTTTCTCTATAATCAAGAATCGAGCTGTTCACTTCTCTTATATGCGGTCCGCAGAGTGTAGCCGCCGCACCTGCCGGGAACGGGTACGATCCTCCTT
The DNA here is from genome assembly GCA_900543485.1 of uncultured Eubacterium sp. Taxonomy (GTDB): domain Bacteria; phylum Bacillota; class Clostridia; order Peptostreptococcales; family Anaerovoracaceae; genus Lentihominibacter; species Lentihominibacter excrementipullorum. The sequence goes on from UQRM01000002.1 coordinate 99,792, forward strand.
CTGTGAAGAGGGGAATGTGTGAGATTGACTCGTGTCTCATGACATTGTGTCATAACTCCGTGCATCGTGATACACCACGATGCTCCGCCTCTTTTCCCGCTAAAACCGATTTGGATTTTCACGGGCCTGAGCTGTTTCTCTGCCATTATATATTCCAAGATTCGTGCCAATATCCGCCTTTTTTCGACTTTTTTTCAGGGCATCGTTTCAAAATGCTGTTAGATATTGAAATTCCAACGTTTTAGCGAGAAAGTTTTTTTCTCGCATCCGTCGCGCCATACGACGTGACTGTCTCATGACGGAAAATCAGAGAAAAAAAACGGGGAACAGGAAATAAACTTCCTGTTCCCCATGAAACTTTTTTCTCAAATGTCATTTTATTTCACACCAGGTCATCAGACCACATTCACTTCATTATACTTCTCGTAATGTGATCCTCCACCTGCCGGAGCGCATCGAAATCCACAGCGTCCACGTAACACTTCTCCAGCATATCGTGGCGCCCTTTCGCTTTTTCCAGTAAAGCGACCGCCTTCAGGATCAGGCCGCGGCTGCTCTCCTTCACATCCTCGAAGACTTCTCCGGCCTGACGATCCCCATCCCCCGTAAACACTTCATCAGCCTTTATCCTTACGACCTTTCCATCGATATTGGCCGAATCGACGACATGATATTCATTGCTGCATATCACTGCCAGATCTGCTCCTTCGCAGACTACATGCTCCAGCTTTCTTTCAGGGGACATAGGACAGTAATATTCCTCCACGTCGAATCCCGCCTCTGTAAGACGCCTGGATACAGGTCCCAGCAGCACCTCGGTCCTGGAGCCCACAGGGACATCCAGCACTACCACCCGGCCGACACCCTCTATCACCGAAGTCACGTTGCTTTTTATACCTCCCGGCGTGATGGCCCCCGCGAAGAACTTTCGTCTTTCTCCAAATCTCACATCGCCGCCCATCACATAGTCACGTCTCATCTTGCTTTCCGCCCGTCTAAGTATGGATATGGCATCCAGCTTCATCTTGAGCTGGCTCCTGTACTCCCATAGCTTCTCATCCGTGACGTTCCTTTCCAGCAGCTCTCCCAGAAACTCATATTGCTGACCGGCGCTTTTCAGATAACCGTAAGCATATCCGAATATATCGCTTATCTCCTCACCCAGCCTCATTATCTCCCATCTGCTGCCCTTTAGCTTCTCCTCATCCCAGAACTGCCCCAGATTTATTATCTCGTCCACAGCGCCGGGCGTCACAGGATCCACGATATGTGGCGCCGTCCCATCCAGGACAGCCGCTCTCCTTCCCCTGATGAGTATCCCATCCAGCGAATCGGGATCAGAAGAGCACCAGAGAAAATCCACATCCTCTCCCCTGTCGACAAAATACCTGCCTATCCTCTTCATCAAGGTCGATTTTCCCGTTCCCGGACCGCCCTTTATACAAAATATTTTTTCTGCTTTTCTTTGTGGTAAAATATAGTTATAATAGGAATAGAATCCATGAGGGGTATTCCCTCCCGGATACAGATTTCTTACTTTTCCTTCCATGATAACCTCCTTCGCTACATAACATACTATGCGGCACGGATCATTGGTTGTTAACGTTTTAAAGCAATTATGCATCTGTATCTGAGACGGATCCCTGTCTTCAGAAGGACATGGAAAATATAATATCGAAAAGAGGAAAGAATGATGAATCAAAGTTCGAAAAAATCACACATCATAGTAGCGGTAATCCTCTTCGTTATCGCTGTTATCTTTCTCTGCTACGGCATCTACATGATCGATCACTCTCTCGAATACATACGGACTTATATGGAAATATCGACGATATCGTTCGAGGATGCTCTCCAGTATGTCGTATCGTCATCAGCCTCTTACATAGGCTTCGCCATCGTGATAGCCATCGGTGGATTTATCGTATTCTCACTGAGAAAAACTCACTACGTCACGTTCGGTCACCATAATGGATATGACGACGGGAACGACGAGGAAGAAGTGGACGAAGCGGAAGAAGAAGTCAAAGAAATCGAAGCAGTCAAAGAAGACGTCGAAGAGGAAGAGGTCAAAGAGATCAAAGGCGACGAAGAAAGCAGTGAGAACGGCGGCGATGTGACCGAAAACGAGAGTGTAGCTGCCTTGATGCCTGACATCGCGGCGCCCGGCGAAAAAGAAAAGCAACCCGAAGGACCCGAAGAAAAAGAAAAGCAGCCCGAAGAAAAAGAGGCTCCGGAAAAGGATCTGGTACATACCAGAGAATTCTCCTTCCCCAAAAAACCGGCTATAACCTATGAAGAAGTCATGATACCTCAGGAAGCCTCTTCCGCACCGCGTGACGCCGAGAAGGATCACGAGGAGGCTGCCGGCAACGATACGATCCGGCAGGAAAAGAGCCAAGCCCCTCAGCAGGCTGATGGATCTGCCGCGCAGGCAAACAGGCAGGCTTCTCAGAAAGCAGCTGCCACCGCCAGGCCACAGACCGGAGATCAGTATGACAAGCCACAGCAAAACAAAAGCGGCCAAAACGGCCAGGTATCCAACGCACATTTGGATACCGACTCATGGCTGAAGGACTTTTTCGCTGACAAATAAAATTTCGATACGAATACAAACATGATCAGAAAAGGAGCTGTTTCATCGGCATATGGCCGCTGACAGCTCCTTTACTCTTCACTTATTTTTTCTTTATTTCATCTCTTTAGGGATGAAAGAGTTATCGTTATCGTCGTTCCCGTCATTATTTTTCGACGCTTCTGCTCCGTCTCCTTCCGATGAAGATTCCATCACCGCGGTCACGTCCACAGACTTGCTTTCCATCTTCTCCGGTTTTACTGGCTCATCGGAAGCTTCCTCCTTATCCCGGATCCCCTCCGCTGTGGAAAGGCCATCCTCCGTCTCAGCAGCCTGGCTATTGTCTTCCGGCTCTTTGACCGATGTTTCAGGATGCTCCTCCTGATGTACAGATCCGGAAGGTGAAGGTACCGGTATCGCCTCCGGCTCTATAGGCGCAGGCTCCGTCTCCTTGATGAGATGTCCCGCCAGTATCTCGTAAAAACCCGCAAAGGTCGAATATTGATATGCCGTCACAGGCACCATGAACAGATAAACTATCACAGCGACCAGCGACTGGACTATTACAGGCGCGTTCAGCAGCGCGACTATCTCTTCGATGAGTACGGCCGGGATCATCGATAAGATCATCCATCCAATAAATGAAAGCTGCAGACAGAAGTATTTCGCACAATTTCCCTTCATCATCTGCTTACTTTCATTCATACACTGCCTTATCCCTTTTGTAGGGTCGTCGGCCAGTATGAAAAATGCCTGGCTGTATCTCAGAGCAGCTATTATCCCCGGGATTATCAGCAAAAGCGACCACAGTGCGATGAACAGCGACTGGAACAGCATGAGCCCCAGCGCCTTTGCGAACTGTTCGAACCCGAGGAATATATCGCTGACACCTACCCTCTGACGTCTGAACATTGCCAGGAAAAACAAGGTTATCCCCAGCATGAACGCTCCTGTCACCAGTATGAGATATATACTGCTGAGAAATGAATATGTAGGCATACTCTCATAGATATATCCGTAATTATAATAAAGCTCCATTCCTCCGGAGTTGTAGCTGTAATACATATCCGCCACATTGACGCCGAATAACTCGTTGAGTATGACAGGCGGTATCCCGATGCATAATTCATAGACCACAAGGGCTATCATCGCCACCTTCCACTTGCCCGCCAGCGCGTTCCTTCCCAGCGCTCTCAGATTACTGCTCGATTCCGTTATCACTATATTGGGACCCATCATATTCTGCTGCATATCCAAACCTCTCTTCGTATATTTTTTTCTCAAACTCACACGAATTTTTTGATCTCGTTAATAATATCATAAATAAAACTGTGAAGCAACCTTCTGTATCAGGCACCGGATGATTGCAACCGTATCCTTTCCATGTTAAAATTTTATGGGATATTTTATCAACATGATTGGGAGGAAATATGAAAAGATCGTTTATTATTTTGACATGTGCGCTGACCCTTTTTCTTCTGGCAAGCTGTGGGGGAAATGACGGCGGCGAAGTGAACAGCAAGGAAGCGGAAAAGACAAAAGCTCAGACAGAGGCTGAGGCGACTGATGAAGAAGATGAATACATCAACGTAGCCGGATGCTGGCTGCAGACAGCTGAAGGCGACCCCTTCATGATCAACTTCAACGACGACAATACTATGGATTATCGCGCCTTTTTAAGCAACGAAGAGAGCTTTTTCACAGAGTACTTACTGGAGCCGGATCACCTGACGATAGACATGGTAAATACCAACGCCACGACAGGTACGACTCCCGTAGTCTACAAAATAGAACTGAATGAAGATCAGCCGAGCCCCATACTGACGCTGACATTGGATCGCGAGCGGTCCAGCGATGATCTGAGCTCTCTCTACGGATGGGAAACTGTACTGGAAGGATCCTACCGATACCTCAACCTGACGGCCGATCAGGTGGAAACCGTACGAAAGGAGCTGGGCGTACCGGATGATATAGATGTCACGATAGCCCAGAGGACTCCTGAGTACTGGGACGGCGGACAACGCTGGCTCGTCGATATCGAATTCTACGACGGTACTACGCTGATAGCGGCGGCGGCCGTAGATCCGCAGACGACGGAACCATGCCGCGATATCATAAGGTATACAGGCAACTGATGAAACTGCATTATGAAAAGCGCCGGTCTTACGACCGGCGCTTCTTTGATCTCTTTTTTCTCTGATTAATAGAGGTTGTCGAAGATCTCCTTGATCTCAGCTTCGGAAAGCTCAACGTAGTTGTTGCCCAGCAGTCTCTGCTGATTGTCGATAGTCGACTTAGCGAACTCAGCGGACTGTTCAGGAGTCATGCCATACTCTCTGAGAGGCTTCTTCTCGAGGATCTTGCCCAGGAACTCATCCAGTGCAGGATATACGTTGTCGACATCGCAGCCCATAACGTCTGCCAGCATCTTGTTGAGAACCTCGATCTTGCCCTTAGGCTGCTTTCTCATGTACATCTTGAACACTTCTGTGAAGCAGATGAAGTTAGCTTCGCCGTGAGCGATGTGGAAAGCTCCGCCGTGAGCATATGACAGGGCGTGAACAGCAGCGCATCCGGCGTTACCGAAAGCGATTCCAGCGTAGTTAGCAGCCAGACAGAAGTCCTTCAGAAGGTCTTTTCTGTTTTCAGCAGTGTTGCCGCCGGCAGCTATGATCTTCTTGTAGCCGTTCATGATCATGTCGATAGCCTTTTCCGAGTACATCTCTGTGAACGGAGAAGCCTTAGGCGACAGATATGATTCTACAGCGTGGATCAGAGCGTCTACCGAAGAAGTAGCGAATACCTTGTCAGGCAGACCCTGGAGTGATTCAGGGATCAGCACAGCGATATCAGCATAAGTCTCTTCGTCAGCGATACCCTTCTTGAGGTTCAGGGAAGGAATGGAAGCTACTGCTACGTTAGTTACTTCCGAACCTGTTCCGCAAGTAGTAGGTACAACGACCAGCTTCTTGATCCTCTTAGGAGCAACTTTTCCGGTGTAAAGATCAGCAACCTTGTCAGGGATATCGCATGCCAGTACTTTACAGCAGTCAACGATAGTACCGCCGCCGAAAGCGATGATCCTGTCGAATTCATACTTATCCATTTCTGCCTTCATAGCGTCCATCATCTCATCTGTAGGTTCGCCGGCACCGTACTTTTCCTGATAGATAACAGGCATGTCGATCCCCAGCGGCTTTACATACGGATCATACATCCACTGGTTAGTTACAAGGATATCGCCCTTGCCCAGCTTGAACTCGTCGTTGAAATCTTTGAACGTATCAAAATAATGAATTGCAGGAACTACTCTTAATGCTTGCATAATGTACCTCTTTTCTTTAAACTTCAGTTATACCTTATTAGACTCACTTTTAGGTGAATTTTAGGCTAATTAAAACTCAGCGTTGAATCTCTCTTTGAACTGCTCTTTCAGCTCATCTCTGAAGTCAGGATGCGCTATGTTGATGAGTTGTCTTGCTCTCTCCTTGAGGTTTGCTCCCTTGAGTCTGGCTATGCCGTACTCGGTAACCACGTAATCAGCGTCGTTTCTGGAAGTCGTTACAGCAGCGCCGTGGTCTATGTAAGGAACTACCTTGGAGATCTTAGTGCCGTCCTTCTTGACTGTTACGGAAGGCATAGCCATGATGGATATTCCCTTTCCATCGTGAGACATAGCAGCGCCTCTTACGAAGTCTACCTGACCGCCTACGCCGGAGATCTGCTTGGTCCCGATGCTGTCGGAAACGATCTGACCCATGAAGTCTACCTGTACGCAGGAGTTGATGCATACGAGATTCTTAAGCTGCGATACTACTTCCGGATGATTTACGTAATCTACCGGTCTCAGCTCAACAACAGGATTCTTGTCACAGAAGTCGTAGAGCTTCTTAGTTCCCATAAGGAATGTAACGACCATCTTGCCCTCGTCGATACCCTTCTGGCTGCAGTCTATAGCTCCCTTTTCATAGAGATCTACCACTCCGTCAGCGATCATTTCCGAATGTATGCCCAGGTGCTTCTTTTCTCCCAGCTGTGCCAGTACCGCGTCAGGAATAGCGCCGATACCCAGCTGCAGCGTAGCTCCGTCGTCGATCAGCGACGCGCAGTTCTTACCGATAGCTTCTTCCACCTCAGTGATCTTGGCAGGAGCGCTCTCGAACAGCGGGTGAGAATTCTCAACGAAAGCGTCGATCTCGCTTACATGTACGAAAGTTTCGCCGAAAACTGTAGGAACCTGATCGTTTACTTCAGCGATCACTGTTCTGGCTGACTTGATGCCCTGCACCGTATAGTCGGAGGATACTCCGATGTTGCAGTATCCGTGTTCATCCGGAGGAGTTACCGTCACCATCATAACATCCACATGAAGGATGTCCTTTCTGATGAGACTAGGTATTTCGTGGAAAAATACAGGTATGAAGTCACCGTGTCCCTGCGCTATCGAATTCCTCGTAGAAGGGCTTGTGAACCATCCTTCATATCTGAAAACATCGCTGTGTTCAGGTTTGGAGTATTCACCTTTGCCGAGAGTAACCATGTGCGATACCGTTATGTCCTTGTAGAGGTTCTTATTAGCCACCATCGCGTCAACTACAGCAACCGGTTCGGCAACACAATGTGCCAGAACTACCGTATCTCCCGACTGAATCAGCTTGACAGCCTCATCGGCAGACATCGTTCTGTCTTCGTAAATCTTTTTCCAATCCATGATTATAAATCCTCCATTTCCAGCTTACTGTCTTCCATAAGCTGCTTTTTAACTTCTTCGATCTGACTGTAATCCCATACCATATATGTCCTGCCCTTCACGTCGAAATGCCCGTATGAAGCGCAGTGGGCGGGGCACCCGTTTATTACCAGCAGACAATCGTATGTCTCGCCTTCGACCGCATGAGAAAAATCCAGACCTTTTACGTCACTTTCAATTTCTCTAAGAGCTTTGCCACGATCAAACCGGGGATTACATCCCCCGCAAAATCTAACTCCGCATTTCATAAATCATCTTATTCCTTACGATTATAGCTTTTCTTTTTTTCAGAAAATCTGAAAAAAGAGACCGCTTTGGGCTACAAAGCGGCCTCAAAATTATCAGCAAATATCAAACTGTCAAGTACAGACTCAACTATTTAATTCCTGCGATAGCTTTTGCCAGTTCTTTCTTGGCTTCGAGATTACCCTGTCTCGAGATCATGATTCTCTGAGCCTGTGGGGATCCTGCGCCGTGCAGCGACTCTGTTCTGTATCCTACAGCCGAAGATCCTAAGCAGATGTTTTCGATGAATCTCAGGACTCTCATTCTCTCTTCAGTTGTGCACGAAGGTGCTGCAGCGAAGTACTTGTTGCAGATCTCTCCGATAGTCTCGCCGTTTCTTCCAACCTTCAGGTCAGACTTGAAGTCCTTTTCGGATGGCATAGTAACCATCAGACCACCAGCGATATCCTCAGCCAGTCTCGTGATATCGTAAGGGAATCTCGTTACGTTCTGCTTACATACGTTTGCCAGCAGCAGGTCGATCTCGTAGTTTCCTGCCTGAGTAGGATGTCCCTCAGCCGAGCAGGCGATACCGCAGCAGTACAGAGTCTCGTTCAGGTGGATCATTTCGATCAGCTTATCCTTGATGTGGGAAGCCTTCTGAGCTCCATTGTATTCAGCAGCCAGAGCAGCAGCACCAATCAGGACGTCGCCAACACCTACTTTGCATCCGCCGTAGGACTGTCTGTGGTATCCGGCGAATCTCTCTACCATCATTCCGGCAAAGTCATATTCACCTGCCATGAATACATATTCGTTAGGGATGAATACGTTGTCGAATACTACCAGAGCTTCCTGTCCGCCGTAAGTCTTGTTACCCAGGTCAACGTCAGCTCCTTCTTCCAGCTTTCTTGTATCGCATGACTGTCTTCCGTAGATCATGTACATACCTTCAGCATCTGTAGGACATGCAAATGATACAGCGTAATCCTTGTCAGCTTCCTTCATAGCCTGTGTAGGCATGATGATGTGCCAGTGTGAGTTTATAGTACCCGTCTGGTGAGCCTTAGCACCGCTTACTACGATACCGTCTTCTCTTCTCTCTACGATATGTACGAAGAGATCCGGGTCTCTCTGAGCGCTTGGAGCAAGTCCTCTGTCACCCTTAGGGTCTGTCATGGCGCCGTCAACTACATAGTCGTTCTTCTGAACCATTTCGAGGAACTTCTTGAAGTTTTCATGGTAGTTGGTGCCATACTTCTTATCGGTTTCATATGTCGTGGAGAATACAGCGTTGAATGCGTCCATACCTACGCATCTCTGGAAGCAGGAAGCTGTCTTCTGTCCACAAAGCCTCAGCATTTTTACTTTTTTCTTCAGGTCTTCAGCGTTCTGATGAAGGTGCGTGAATCTGTTGATAGTTTCGCCTGTAAGGCTGGACTTGGCTGTCATCAGGTCAGCATACTCCGGATCGTTTGCCAGATCGTAAGTAACTGCGACGCAGTTTATCGAAGGTCTGATAATAGGATGATCTACCCAATCTTTTACCTCTTCGCCGAACATGTAGACTCTCGTCTTCATTTTTCTCAAGCTTTCAATATACTGTGCTCCTGTCATTAACATATTAAAATCACTCCTTTATTAGATTTAACCCCTCGCAGCGCTTGATTGCGAAGCGAGAAATTACGAACAATTTTAACGGTTACAGAGATAACTAATGCTTTTCCTTCCTCAATATCATCCTCGCCATATCGAGAAGATCCTCGCTTACGGAAGTGTCTAAAACCACGTCTTTAACACCCTGAACGTTCTCCATCACGATGCCCTTGACCACTTCTTCTATCGTGGACTGAGCCGACGGACATGACGCGCATGAGCCTGTGAGCTTCACCATCGCCACACCATCATCGTACCCGGTGAGAACAGCCCCGCCGTAATGCGCGGCCAGCACAGGGTCGACCTTTTCCTTTAAAACTTTTTTGATTTGCTCTTCCATCGCGTAGTCACCTCATTATCTTCTGTACAATGCTATTATATATCTTGCTTTATGGTTTTTCAAGAGGGTATAATTATCAATATCGCTAAATTAGGTGGTAATTTTTGAAAATAAGCAAAGGAATTGAAAAAATGAGCAAAGCAGTAATAATCACTTCATTTATAGAGAGCGAAATCGACATAACACGACACATCCGAAACGACAGCTTCGTCATCTGCACCGACGGAGGATATGACATCGCGTCAGCTCACGGTATAAAGCCTGATCTTTTGCTGGGTGATTTCGATTCCATAGAGAGCGAATTGCCAAAAAATGTTAAAATCGAACGTTTTTCGCCTGAAAAAGACTACACAGATCTGGATCTGGCGCTGAAGACAGCTGTCAGCTCCGGATCCGACGATGTGACCATCCTGGGCGGCATCGGCGGCCGACTGGACCATACGGTGGCCAATCTTCAGCTTCTCTACCATTATAATAAATATTTCAGCAGCCTCACGATGCTGGATGGAATGAACAGATGCTTCATATTGGATTCTGAAAAGGACGGCGCCATTTCCATTCCCAGAGAAGAAGGCAGTTATCTGTCCGTATTTTCTCTGTCTGAAAGATCCCACGGAGTCACCATCGAAGGCGCCAAGTATGAGATAAGCGATCATACGCTGTCCAGGGATTTTCCTTTGGGCGTCAGCAATGAGTTCAAAGAAAAAAATACCGTCATTTCCGTAAATGACGGTATCCTTCTCATCGTTATCTCAAAGATGGACTGAAGAAACATTTCAGACAACTGATACTCATGCTGATGGCATCCGTACTATACTTTCTTCGCCCATCCGAGGGTACGGCCTACAGCTTCATGCCACCCTGATATGAGCCTGTCCTTTTTCTCTTTCTCCATGGACGGCTCGAAGACCTTATCGATACGCCAGTTGGATGTTATATCTTCTCTGCTGCTCCAGTATCCGGTAGCCAATCCGGCCAGATACGCGGCTCCCAACGATGTAGTCTCTATGCATTCAGGCCTGCATAACGGCATCCCCAGGATGTCCGCCTGGAACTCCAGCAGGAAATCATTGGCGGCTGCCCCTCCGTCTACCTTGAAGGTGCTTATGGGCCGTCCCGTATCTTCCGTCATGGCCGTCATCAGATCATAGGTCTGATACGCCATGGATTCCAGCGCCGCCCTGACGATATGGTTCTTGTTCACGCCTCTGGTCAGTCCCATTACGGCGCCTCTGGCATAAGGATCCCAATAAGGAGCCCCTAATCCTGTAAAGGCTGGTATCAGATATGCTCCCGCCGTATCCTCCACCGATCTGGCCATTTCCTCCGATCTGGCCGCGTTTCCCAAAAGTCCCATTTCATCTCTCAGCCACTGTATGGATGCTCCCGATATGAACACAGACCCCTCCAGGGCATAATTCACTTCATTTCCTATGCCCCACGCCACCGTAGTCAAAAGTCCGTTCTTCGATTCTACCGGCTTTATCCCCGTATTGACCAGCATGAATCCACCGGTCCCATAGGTGTTCTTCGCCTCGCCCTCCGAGAAGCATGCCTGACCAAACAGAGCCGACTGCTGATCTCCCGCAGCACCCGATATAGGTATCGCGCCGCCGAATATCCTGGGGTGGCTCTCGCCATACACCATACTGGAAGGCCGGGGTTCAGGAAGCATGCAAGCCGGTATCCCTATGACACGAAGGATGTCCTCATCCCATCTGAGAGTATGTATGTTGAACATCATGGTCCTTGAAGCGTTGGAATAATCCGTTATATGTACCTTTCCGCCGGTCAGTCTCCATATGAGCCACGTTTCTATGGTGCCGAAAAGCAGCTGGCCTGCCTCAGCCCGCTGGCGGGCGCCGTCGACGTTTTCCAGGATCCATCTAAGCTTGGTCGCCGAAAAATACGGATCTATCAGCAATCCTGTCCTGCTTTTTATCATATCCTCAAGACCCTGCCTTTTCAGTTGGTCACAGAATCCCGCTGTCCGTCTGCACTGCCACACGATAGCGTTATACACCGGTTCTCCCGTCTCCCTGTCCCACACTACTGTGGTCTCTCGCTGGTTGGTTATCCCGATCGAATCGATATCCTCGGAGGTGACATCCACCTTCAGCATGGCTTCCTGCGCCACCCCCATCTGAGTGGACCAGATATCCATGGGATCGTGCTCCACCCAACCTTCCCGAGGGTATATCTGCCTGAATTCCTTCTGCGCCACGCTCACCTGCCTGCCCTGTCTGTCATACAATATGCATCTGGCACTGGTCGTGCCCTGATCAAGGGCCATCACGTATTTTTCTCTCATCATACGAACTCCGTCATTATCCTGTTGGAAATATCCATCCCATGCTCCGAAAGGTACAGCCTGTCTCCGTCCAGGATCAGCATTCCCTTATACCGGTCCAGTATCTTCCTGTCGTAGACCTGGAAGAGCTCCTGACCGAACACTTTCCTGAATTGTCCAAGCTCTATGCCCTCTGCTTTTCTCAGACCGGTAAAGATGAAGATCCCCATCTCTTCTCTCTGAGTATAGTTTTCCACGCTGTTCCCATCGACAGGCTCCGCGCCTTCTTTTATTGCTCTTATGTAATCGCCCATCCCGCTGCAGTTTTTGAAACGGCTGCCCTCCAGGAATGAGCTGGCGCCCAGCCCCAGTCCCATGTATTCGTCGTAGGACCAGTACTTCATGTTATGTCTGCTCCTGTGTCCCGGAAGAGCCGCATTGGAGATCTCGTAGTGGTCATATCCCGCCCGTCTCATCATCCTCAGGGCTGTATGATACATCTCCCTGTCGGTTATTTCCGGCACCGGCTCCATGATCCCGTCCTCATACACCATCCTGTACATCTCTGTTCCCTCTTCGATCTGCAGGCTGTACAGGGAGATATGCTCCGGCCTGAGGAAGACACACTGCCTCACGGTGTCCTTCCACATCTTCATTGTCTGGCCCGGTATCCCGAACATTATGTCCAGATTTATGTTCTCGAACCCCGCCTTCTTGGCTCTTTGAAAGGAATAGAAGGCGTCATTTTTACTGTGTATTCGCCCCAGCACGTTCAAAATCTGATTATCGAAGGACTGGACTCCGATACTGAGGCGGTTGACGCCTTTTCTCAGATATCGTTCCATCTTTTCGTCGCTGAGAGTTGCCGGATTAGCCTCTATGGTGATCTCCGCGTCCTCATCGATATTGAAATTGTCCCGCAGACTATCCAATATCTTTCCCATATCCCATTCCGACAGCAGCGACGGAGTGCCGCCGCCTATGTACACGCTGTCCACCTCCCGGTATCGCCACCGTTCGGATCTGATCTCTATCTCCCGCATAAGCGCCGCGGCATACTCGGACAATACCTTGCTGTCGCCGCACCCAAATGAGAGGAAGTCGCAGTATCTGCACTTCCTCGCGCAAAACGGTATATGAAGATATAACCCCAGTTTATTTGTTGTCGTCATACTTTAATACCGCGGTAAAGGCTTCCTGCGGCACTTCTACGGTCCCGAACTGCCGCATTCGCTTTTTCCCCTCCTTTTGCTTCTCAAGCAATTTTTTCTTTCTCGATATATCTCCGCCGTAACACTTGGCTATTACGTCCTTCCTGTATGCTCTCACAGTCTCCCTGGCTATGACCTTCTGTCCGATGGATGCCTGGATAGGCACCTCGAACTGATGCATGGGGATTATCTCCTTCAGCTTCTCGCAGACGAACCTCCCTCTGGCATACGCCTTGGATTCGTGTACTATCATGGAAAAGGCATCCACCACTTCTTTATTGAGAAGTATATCCAGCTTGACCACCTTTGACGGCTCATACCTGGAAAACTCATAATCCAGCGATCCATACCCTCTCGTCTTGGACTTGAGAGCGTCGAAGAAATCATATATGACCTCGTTGAGAGGCATATCGTAATGGAGGTTCACCCTGTTTTCGGTAATATACTCCATATTGAGCATCCTGCCTCTCCTGTCCTGACATATCTCCATGATATTCCCTACATATTCTTTAGGTACCATGATGTCGGCCTTCACCATCGGCTCCTCGATATGGTCTATAAGAGCCGGATCAGGCAGATTGGACGGATTCTGTACCATCTGGACGCTGCCGTCGTTCATGACTACCTTATATATGACGCTTGGCGACGTGGTAACTACTGCCAGGTCGAATTCCCGCTCCAGCCTTTCCACGATTATCTCCATGTGGAGCAGCCCCAGGAATCCGCATCTGAACCCAAACCCCAGAGCCGTTGACGTCTCAGGTTCGAAATGAAAGGCAGCGTCGTTGACCTGCAGCTTCTCCAGCGCGTCCTTCACGTTCTCGTACTTTTCCCCCTCTGCCGGATATATACCGCAGTACACCATGGACTGAACTTTTTTATATCCCGGAAGCGGCTCGTCAGCCGGATCAGATGCCAGCGTTATGGTATCTCCCACTCTGGCGTCAGCCACCTGCTTTATGCTGGCGCATATGTATCCTACTTCTCCTGCCCTGAGGACCTCCGATTCCACCGGACCCGGAGAGTAGACACCTACCTCGGTGACCTCATATTTCTTCCCGGCGTTCATCATGTATATCTCGTCTCCTTCTTTCACAGTCCCGTCGAAGATGCGGGTGTAAATGACGACGCCCTTATAATTATCGTAATACGAATCGAATATGAGAGCTTTCAATTTTCCGTTTTCATCGCCTGCCGGAGCCGGTATATCGGTGACTATCTTCTCCAGCAGCTCTTCTATGCCTATGCCTTCCTTAGCCGAGACCAGAGGAGCCTCCTGAGCGTCTACTCCTATCACGTCCTCTATCTCCTGCTTTACCTCGTCAGGTCTGGCCGACGGCAGATCTATCTTGTTGAGAACAGGAAGTATCTCCAGATCCTCGTCCATGGCCAGGTAGACGTTGGCCAGCGTCTGAGCCTCGACTCCCTGAGTGGCGTCTACCACCAGCACAGCTCCCTCGCAGGCCGCCAGGCTCCTGGACACCTCGTAGGTAAAGTCTACGTGTCCCGGGGTGTCTATGAGATTAAAAGTGTACTGATTGCCGTCCTTGGCATCATATATGAGTCTTGTAGTCTGGAGCTTTATGGTTATCCCTCTCTCCCGTTCCAGCTCCATGTTATCCAGGAACTGCTCCCTCATCTCCCTCTTGGAGACCAGCCCCGTCTTCTCTATTATCCTGTCGGCAAGTGTGGACTTGCCGTGATCTATATGTGCTATGATACTGAAATTTCTGATGTACTTCTGATAATCCTTCATCTCTGCCTCTCATAATGTGATATATATGCTTTATTTTACTGGAAACCTCCCCATTTATCAACATCCAAAACCAATTTTCCTCCCTGGCCCGTGGTCTCCAGACACACGGTATCCACCATCAGTACGCCTGCCGTCCCTGCCAGGAACAGGAAAAATACTATGATCATTTCCAACAGAGTCCTTTTCATCGCTCCACCTCAGTCACTGCTGTTCTTCCTCTATGATATCTGCCAATACATTGGCGAAATACACGGCGCAGCGCCTCGATTCTTCTATGGTGTTCTTGTTGTTGCCTACTTCCAGAAGCAGCGCCTTATCACTGACGAACTCGTTGTATTTATAGTTTTGCTCTATTATGGCGCCGCCGTATCCGGCGTACATACTCTCCGCCCTCTCGCTGACTTTTTTGGCGAAAGCGTAGAGAGACGTGTAATTGTCGTTCTGCTTGCCGACCACCATACTGAATTTTGCCACTCTCTCGCCGTTTATCTCTATGTATTTCCCTTCCGTCGCCGCCGCTGCCGCCGCATCCCTGTGGAGGTCGATGACATAGACTGCGGTAGGATACTGCCGGGTCAGGGACTGTATCGTTTCCAGCGACCTGTTATACGACTCGTTGTAAGACGGCCTGTCATGCATCGTCTTGTCATGTATGACGTTTATACCTTTTTTCTCCAGCTCTTGCTCCAATACGATCCCTACATCTCTCACCGTACCTTCCTCCGCTTCTCTGTGATAGTTGCTCTCGGTGTAAGGCATGTAGGATTCGGTGCTGTGTGTATGATATATGATAACGAGAGGATCCTCCGTCACATCGATCTTCTCCACTTCTGCCGGAGCCTCCTCCGCCTTCTCCTTCGTATCGTCGGAGCCGCCGTTCTGTTCCTCTGACGGCTGCTCCTCTCCGCCGGCCTTTGCCGTTTTCTCTCCCGGCGCCTCACGGTTTATCTGCGTCACCTGGCCTATACACAGCTCTCCCAGCTCCTTCTCATCTATCCACCCCAGACCGGCAGACGAAGCCGGTTCGGCTTTCAGGAAAAACAAGGTGGAGCATATGAACACTAATACCGCGGCGGCGATAAGTACTCTGTTTTTCTTTTCCATAGTTGTCCTCCAAAGATTTCTTTTACGAATATATGCCGGGATGCAGCGTTTTATTTATTCCATTGGCGATTATATCCGAAAAATCTTTTATCAGCATGTCTATGTCGGTGGATGTGACTATCATCTGACGGTCATACTCTTCCATATATCTCTCCATTTTTTCAACATTTTCCACATTGTCAGCCAGAGCATCTCCTATGACCGTTGTGATATCTATGACCGTAGGAACGCCTATGGCCACTACTCTGGCTCCCACCGTTTCCTCGTCGATACCTGTCCTGTGATTCCCCGTTCCTGCTCCGGGCGAAATACCAGTATCGGTTATCTGTACTGTAGTATTGAGCCGCTGTATGTCCCTTGCCGCCAGAGAATCGATGACTATCACTACTTCCGGACGGACCAGGCGCGCTATCTCCGACACGATCTCTGCTGTTTCCATACCTGTAGTCGCCGTGACACCCGGGGCTATGCAGCTCACTCTTGACATCTCATCATCCTCATCGGCGCCGAACATCTCAAACAGATGGTTGGTCACCCTTATCTTGGAAACCGCTGCAGGCCCCAGAGAATCAGGGGTCACCATGACGTTTCCCAGTCCTGCCACCAGTACCTTAAGCCGGCTGTGGAATTTTATGAGTCTGCTCAGTTCTCCGGCTATCACCTGTCCCGCTTTCTCCTTTGTCTCCTCTGCTCCCTCAGTGATACCTTCCGCTTCGATGGTGATATAATTTCCCATAGGTTTCTCAAGCCTCGCTTCACCGGCAAGGCTGGTTATCTCTATCCTGGTGACACTGACTCCGTCGCCGCATTCCTCCTTTTCCACCGATATCCCATCCGCTGCGCCTCCTGCCGGACTTCCTTCCCTTTTTCCGCCCGCCTTATCGCCACTGTCATCCGCCTTGGAGACAGCCATCTCCATCCTCTCTATGGCCAGATCTGTCCTGTACTTCATCATGTTCGTCTCCTTTTGCATTTTCTACGATTTTTCCCTTGCAAATCCTCTTTTATTCATATATACTTTAAGTTGCGAATTTTTAGCTGTATTTTAAGAAAGTGGGGTAATTTAAAATGGCAAATATTAAATCCGCAAAGAAAAGAATCCGCGTGATCGACAAGAAGACAGCCAGAAACAGACGTGTAAAAGGTCATCTCAAGGCTATCCTGAAGTCATTCGATGCTGCTATCGAAGCAGGCGACATGGAAACTGCCAAAGAAAAACTCGCTCTGGCAGAGAAGAAGCTCATGCAGGCTGCTGCAAAGCACACTATCCATAAAAACGCCGCGTCGAGAAAGGTCTCGAGATTAACGAAGAGATTCAACAAGGCTAACGCCTAGTTCTCACCCGTCCCCACCGGTGCATAAGTTAAATGCACAAGAGCTTGCTGTAAGCAAGAGAACAACAAAAAGAAAAAAGATGGATGTGTCTCCCATCTTTTTTTGTTGCGTAAAAACCCCGGCGGCTCGAATGTCCCGGCGTTCCAGCTACTTGCAGTGAAAATATCGCCACTTCGCTTGCACCCTGCCACTTACGATAAAATCCACCTTTTTTCCTGCCTCTCCACAAGCAGAATATCGCAGACACCCTTTCACGGCGTCACTTGCGATACTTTTTCATGTCCATCTGCAGTAAAATTATCGCAACTGTATCATAAATCCGAAGCTGCGATAATACAGTTGAGCAGCAGGGCGAAATATGCCTCATTTTATCGCGGCGCCCGGTTTTGCGGCCCTCTCGCGATATTCTGATTCAAGGCTCTGTGAATTCAAGGCTCTGCGAATCCGCATTTCTACGAAAGGAAATCTCATGTGTGTTATCGAAATTCCCGCCGCTGCGCCGTCATGGCCGCCGCCGCTGAAACCCGGCGACAAGGCTGCCGTTATCGCACCATCGTCACCTCCTCCCGACACGAGGTCCGTCCTCCGCAGCGCTGTCCGCTCACTGAAAGCCCTCGGCCTGAAGCCTGTCATCATGCCCGGCTGCCGGATGCGTACAGGGCATCTGGCCGGCCCCGACAGGCAACGGGCCCGCGACATGAATGCAGCCTTCGCCGACGATGATATAAGGGGGATATTCTGCCTGAGAGGCGGCTGCGGAGCCATGAGACTGCTGCCGCTGCTGGACACAGACATCATCAGGCGACACCCCAAGGTCTTCATAGGATACAGCGACATCACCGCCCTCCATGTATTCCTCAATCAGCGCTGCGGACTCGTCACCTTCCATGGACCTATGGCCGGCGCAGATTACACGACTATGGACGCCTTCACTGTCGCTTCCATGAAACGCCGGCTTTTTCATACCGCCAGGCCCGGCCCCATAGCCGAACCGCCCGGCCGCCCTGTGGAAGCGCTCCTTCCCGGCCGTGCCGAAGGCATCCTGGCGGGAGGAAATCTGACTGTACTGGCCGCCGGACTGGGAACGCCCTATGAGATCGATACCAGAGGCAGGATACTGTTCCTGGAAGACGTAAATGAACCGCTGTACAGGCTGGACAGAAATCTCACATCTCTGGCCCTTGCCGGTAAATTTGATGACTGTGCCGGTGTCCTGCTGGGGACCTTCGAAGGATGCCCCCTCACATCGGGGCCGACGCCGGAGGCGCTGTCGCTGGAGGATATCCTGAAAGGCTTCCTGGAGCCGCTGGGAAAGCCTGTCGTCAGGAGCCTTCAGGCAGGTCATTCCTTCCCGCAGGTTACACTGCCGCTGGGCGCCTGCCTGCGAATGGAAGCCGAAAGGAAGGCGTCTGCCGACGAAAACGCCGTCTCCGGAATTGACGAAAGCATCGCCAATATATTTGTTTTATAAATTTCCGAAACATGGTATACTTGTTAAAGAAAATCAAAGGAGGAAACCTGTATGAGTACACATATAAACGCCGCTGACAGAAAAGATATCGCTCGATCCATCCTGCTGCCCGGCGACCCGCTGCGCGCGAAATTCATAGCTGAGAATTTCCTTGAAAATCCCAAATGCTACAACGAGATCCGCGGTATGCTGGGATATACCGGAACATATAAAGGAGTGCCTGTATCTGTCCAGGGGACCGGTATGGGGATGCCGTCAATGGGCATCTATTCGTGGGAACTGATAACAGAATACGGTGTGGAGAACCTCATCAGGATAGGGACCGCCGGCTCTTTTCACGAAGATATCAAGGTAAAGGATATCGTCATCGGCATGGCTGCCTCTACCGATTCCAATTATATCCACGCCTTCGACGTTCCGGGGACATATGCCCCCTGCGCCAGCTATGAGCTGCTGTCCAAGGTGAGCGCCTCGTCAACGGAGCTGGGGATACCATTCAAAGCGGGAAATATCGTTTCATGCGATGTTTTTTACGAGTTGAAAGAAGACTGGTGGAAAAGATGGGCCTCCATGGGGATAATGGCAGTGGAGATGGAAGCTGCCGCCCTCTACATGAACGCGGCTTACAACGATGTGAACGCCATCGCCATCATGACCATCAGCGACCATTTCGTTACAGGGGAGAAAGCGACTGCCCGGGAAAGAGAGACATCATTCACCGATATGATGAAGCTGGCTCTGGAAGCCGCGATAAGGTAAATATCAGGAGGTAATCGTGAAAATACTGGAATCTGCAGAAAACTATCTCGAGTCCATACTCATATTGAAAAACGAAAAAGGCTCCGTCAGAGCCATCGACATCGTAAACTATCTGGGCTTCTCCAAGCCAAGCGTCAGCATCGCCCTCAAGCAGCTGGAGACCAACGGCTTTATCATCAGAGATGAGGACAACCACATATTCCTCACCGACTCCGGAAAGGAGATAGCCGACTCCATATATGAACGCCATCAGCTGTTGAGCAAGCTGTTTGTGAAGATAGGAGTCAACGAAGAAACAGCCAAAGATGACGCCTGCAAGGTGGAGCACCACATCAGCCAGGAAACCTTCGAATGTCTGAAAAAGCTGTATAACAACATGTGATGACAGATGACATCTCAGTGACGGAGCGGAAGCTCCGGCCACACTCCGCCACTGATTTCTTCCTGTTCTGTCATACCTTTATATCATCTTTCATCTTCTCGAATGTCTTATCCCCTATACCGGACACATTCTTTATATCCTCCACATCCCTGAACCGGCCATTTTCCTCGCGATACTCTATTATTTTCTCTGCCGTGACGGGCCCAACGCCATCCAGCTCCTGCAGCTGCCGGGAATCGGCGGTGTTGATATTTATCTTACCGTCGGAATAGTCGGCCGCACGCTGGCTGCCGTCCGATCCTGTCCCTCCTGCCATGCCGCTTTCCTCCGTCATCAGGGCCGGAACATATATCTTCTCGCCGTCTTCCACAAAGGCCGCTCTGTTTATCTCGGCGATATCAGCGTTCTCCGTCAGTCCGCCTGCCGCCTCTATAGCATCGCCTACCCTGCTGCCTTCATCCAGCTCCACCACCATGGGATTGTTGACTTCCCCTCCCACATCCACCACTATGGCGGCAGCGGTCGGCTGACTGGCCACGGCAGGCTGCGTCACATCCTCCTCTTCCTCTTCGCCGCCGCCCGGCGCAAAAATAAAAAAGGCAGCGATGACCGCCACAGCGGTCACGCCCACCTTTATGAGCATGTCCTTGTTTTCTTCCAGGAACTCCCCCAGCTTCCCGTTTTCTTTCACATATTCCAACAATCTCTTCATGACCGATACCTCCTTTACCCATTATATTACATTTATTGGAAGTATTTGTCAATATGTTTTGTAGGGTTTTCCATATGGATCGTGATATGCTGGGATGGATATCTCATCTGAAATATATTTCCTCGCGGGTGACATCCGCCTCGTTCCTGTCGTAAACCAAACCGAAACGTTTTCTCACAGTCTCCATCAACAGCTCAGGACTTAGATTCGAAACACTGCCGGAATCCAGCACAGCTTCTATGATCAGAGCCTGGCCGCCCGACACGCCGTTGGAGGAAAAGCTTATATCCCTTATCATCGGTCTTATATCGACCTCCAGCAGCTCCTTCTTTTTCTTCTGCTTCTTCATCGCCAGTATCCTCTCCTGGCTCATATATGTCCGTCCCATCTCTTCCACAGGGATGCCCGGCCTTTCCTGCAGCGGTATCTCTATCAGATACCTGGCCGCCACAGTGCGGGCCGCCAGAGTCTTGCCCCCTTCTTCGACCCGGACGCACTCTTTTATTTTCAGTCCTTCCGGCATCAGCTCCGCCAGCTGCTGTCTGATGATATCAGCCTCATATTCCTCCTCTGTCTCCATTTCCATCAGCTCGTTGAGGCCGATATATCCCAGGGACAGAGGCTGAGCGAAACTGATCTTGGGATGAGGATTGAACCCTTTGGAATAACCCAGCCTTATCCCCGACCTCTTTATCGCTCTGTAGAAGAGCCTCATCAGATCCAGGTGGGAAATATAACATACATTTCCTTCTTTAGAAAATTTAAGTATATATTTAAACATGGGTCACCTCCCCCAGCTCCGCATCCTTGAAGCATTCCGCATATCTGTTGATACCGCAGCCGGTGCAGCCCAGTCTGCAATCATGAGTCGTCTCCGCCCTTTTGGCCTTTTCATTTTCCCGGATGAGGTACTCTCTCGTTATCAACGGATCCACCACATCCCACGGCAGGATCTCATCATAGCTTCGCTCTCTGTGACTGTAAAAGCCAGGGTCGATACCAGTCTCTGAGAACGCCTTTTCCCACAGATCCGGTCTGAACTTATCGCTCCAGCTGTCAAATCTGCATCCCAGCCTGTGAGCCGCCTCCAGCACCTGGCCTACTCTTCTGTCGCCTCTGGCCAGCACAGCTTCCAGATTACTGGTCCCTGTTTCATGATAATTAAAGGTCACGCCTTTTATCCTCAGCTTCCCTGAAAGAAAATCATGCTTGTCGATAAACATTTCGTCGGTATCCTGGGCCGCCCACTGAAAAGGCGTATGAGCCTTAGGCACGAAATTGGAGACGCTTACAGTGACCCTGAATCTGCCGCCCTTGCGTCCTCTTATCCGATAATTGATATCCATTATCTTTCTGGCGATCTCCCCTATGCCGGCCAGATCCTCATAAGTCTCTCCCGGAAGGCCTGCCATGAAATACAGCTTGATATGTTCCCATCCCAGCTGTATGGCCTGCTCCACAGCGCCGAATATATCTTCCTCCGTTATGTTCTTGTTGATGATATCCCGGAGCCGCTGACTTCCGGCTTCCGGCGCGAAAGTCAGTCCCGACTTCCTGTATCCCTGTATCTCATCCAGCACTTTGAATGAAAAAGAATCCATGCGCAGAGATGGCAGAGAAAGCGCTACATTGCGTCCGGCACACATCTCCATCAGCTCGGTAGCCAGTTCCTCGAATCTGGAGTGATCGCTGGTGGACAGAGAAAGGAGCGAAAGCTCGTCATGCCCTGTGTTCTCCAGCTGAGCCATAGCCAGCCTCTCTATCGTCTCCTTCTTTCTCTCCCTCACAGGCCTGTATATCATTCCTGCCTGGCAGAACCTGCACCCTCTCGTGCAGCCTCGGAAGGTCTCCACGACGGAACGGTCATGGACTGTCTCTATGAAAGGCACGATATTCTTCACAGGAAATGAAGCCTTGTCCAGATCCTTCACTACAGCTCTCCGCACCCTGTCAGGCGCGCCGTCGTACATCTTCCTTATTTCCCTCACAGTCCCGTCATCGTTGTACTGCGGCTCGTAAAAAGCCGGGACATATACGCCATCCATACCACAAACGGCTTTCAGGAATCCATCTTTGGAGCTGCTTCTCTTCCACGCCATGCATATCTCTTCCTGCATGTCCTCACCATCTCCGATGAGAAAAACGTCGATGAAATCAGCCAGCGGCTCCGGATTATAGGCACATGGACCACCGGCGACTATGACCGGGAAATCATCGCCCCGTTCTTCACGCCGCAGAGGGATCCCTCCCAGCTCCAGCATATTGAGTATATTAGTGTACGAAAGCTCGTACTGAAGGGTGAAGCCCAGTATATCCATTTCCTTCACAGGAGACAGAGTCTCCAGGGTGAATAACTCCCTCCCTGTCTGACGCATGAGATTTTCCATATCCTCTGCCGGGGCAAATACCCTCTCGCAATATATATCGTCATTTTTATTCAGTATATCGTATAATATCTGCATCCCCATGTAGGACATACCTATCTCATAGATGTCGGGGAAAGCGAAGCCGAATCTGACAGAAACGCTGTCAGGGTCCTTGATGACCGAATTCACTTCTCCGCCTGTGTATCTGGCCGGCTTTTCCACCCGTCTAAGCAGCTTATGCAGTTCTCTGTCTATGTTCATATATCCTGTCTCCCTCTCATATCAGACTTCACGGCCCATCAGCCGGTCTATGGCGATACCCGTCTTCTTCTCTATCTCGTCCATAAACCTCCTGGTTTCCTTCTTTTTCTCCAGGATTATCTTCTCGGCCTCCGGATGACCATTTCTCCTGGCCTTATTTATTATGTATTCTATCCTGGCATCCAGGCCTACATATCTGTCTTCCATCACCAGCCTGTCCCCCAGGCAGACCATATCGGTCTCGTTGACCTGCTCTATGGGTGAAAAAGGTGAATATTTCATGTGGACAAGTATTATCCTGCTTTCCTCCTCATATCCCAGCTCCTTCATCAGTCCTGCGCCTACTTCCCAGTGCTTGTCCTCTGTCCTGGCGATGTCGTGGAGCATCCCGGCCGCCAGCACCAGATCCAGGTCCAGGTGAGCGCCCTTTTCGTTGAGAGCCTTCGATATGGTCAGTGCAGTCCTGGCCACCTCACGGCAATGACCTTTGACATGCTCGGGAGTGCCATACTGATCCAAAAGTCTTTCACATTCTTCTCTTGTAGGGTGTTTCATCTGAGTTCCTCCTAGCCTTTTAAGTATACCACATCTCAGTCCAATTCCCTAAAGGAATAATAAAATTCTCTCTTCTCGTCCTTCTCGTAAACACCTATGATCTGCCCTTTTTTCACTCTGGCCGGCACGGATACCTCCACCGATTTCAGGTTGCCGTACAGGCTTTCTGCTGAATCACCGTGTATTATCCTTACATATTTCCCGATCTCCTCGTTTTCCCCGACAGAAGCCACCTCGCCGCCTCCCACCGCATACACCGATGTAGTATCGCCTTCGAACTCATCATCTATGGGTTCTCCATACCTGCTCTTTCCGGCCATGACGCTTACTGTCTCACCCACTTTAGCAGTAACGGATGCGGCCATATCTTTGCTTTTTTCCGCCGCCGCCTTCATATCCTCGACAGTATAATCGGTGTCCATATAGCCAAGCACCGTATCCGCTCCCTTTTCCAGGACAGTTATATGAGAATTCTTCGATATGAAAAGCGCCAGCGCTATCAGAAATGTCAGGACTGCCTGCTTCGCGATCTTTTCCATCATAACGACCTCCTGATACTATCTTATTGGGAGACCGCAAAAAAAGAAGGCGAAAGTAAAAATTCCGCCTTCCTTCATACTGTTTTCCTCCGCAAAGAGATCAAATCTCTCCGCCGACAGGCAATGGTAAAAGATCACAGATAATCTTCATCCAGATATTCGAACTCAAAATCCTTTATCCTTATTGTGTCGCCGTCCTCGATGCCCATCTCGCGCATCTTTTCAACGGCTCCGCTCTTTTCTATATACTTGTAGAGATATCTGAGAGAGCCGGCATCGTTGAAATTAGTCGAATTGAATATCTTTTCCAGCTGCCTGCCTTCCAACACGTAATTTCTTCCATCAAAAGTGACCTTCACGACCCTGTAGTCCGGATCCTGCTCATCTGCTTCGAAGTCGAACATTTCATACTCATCGTCTTCCGGCGGTTCCTCTGAGAGCCGCTGCAGCTGAGAAGCAGCTTCCGCCAGTACCTCCCTGACGCCGATGTTTATAGGCGCCGACATGGGGAACACTTTATAACCTTTGGACTCGACATACTCCTTGAACTCGATGTATTCAGGGGATTCCTCGTCAGTCAGGTCTATCTTGTTGGCCGCCACTATCTGAGGTTTTTTCAGCAGTTTAGGACTGTACTGTTCCAGCTCTTTATTTATCTTGTCAAAATCCTCCACAGGATCCCTGCCTTCGCTTCCCGAAACATCCACCACATGGATGAGCACCTTAGTACGCTCGATATGTTTGAGGAATTTATGGCCCAGTCCGGCCCCTTCGTGGGCTCCTTCTATTATACCAGCGATATCGGCCATAACGAAGCTGGTGTCATATATCTGCACCACTCCCAGGTTTGGAGCTATGGTAGTGAAATGATAATTGGCTATCTTGGGTCTGGCGCTGGTAGAAACGGAGAGCAGAGTCGATTTCCCTACGTTGGGGAATCCCACAAGCCCTACGTCGGCTATCAACTTCATCTCCAGAATGACCTGCCTCTCCTTGGCGAAACCTCCCGCCTCCGCAAAGTTAGGCGCCTGTCTGGTGGAGGTGGCGTACTTAGCGTTTCCCTTACCGCCTTTGCCGCCTTTCGCCGCCACAAAAGACTGGCCGTTTTCCGTCAGATCCTTCATCAGCAATCCCGACTCTTCATCTATTATCATCGTCCCCACCGGTACTTTGATCACAAGATCCTGGCCATTCTTGCCGAACCGTTTTTTCTTCATGCCATTCTGACCGTTTTCGGCCTCATACTTTCTCTTATATCTGAAATCCATCAGAGTCCTGAGGTTTTCATCGGCCTGGAAGATCACATCGCCGCCTTTGCCCCCGTCGCCGCCGTCGGGTCCTCCCTCAGGCACAAAAGGCTCTCGTCTGAAGGAAACGGCTCCGTCGCCTCCTTTTCCCGACCTTATATATATCTTAGCTCTGTCTACGAACATGTTTTTCATCTCCCGGGTATTCCCCGCATAATAACAGAGCCCCTATGTGAATAGGGGCTCAAAACAATTGGCTTACGCTTCTTTCGGATATACGCTTACCTGCTTCCTGGTCTTGTCATATCTTTCGAATTTGACAGCACCGTCGATCTTTGCAAATAAGGTATCGTCTCCACCGATTCCCACATTGTTGCCAGGATGGAACTTCGTTCCTCTCTGTCTAACCAAAATGCTTCCGGCGCTTACGAACTGACCGTCGCCCGTCTTTACACCAAGACGTTTCGACTCACTGTCTCGACCGTTCTTCGAGCTACCTACACCTTTTTTACTTGCCATCGACCAGACACCTCCTCGCTATATCAATTAAACTACAGTTTTATCTTCCAAACAACAACTATCATCCGGCTGCCGCACCGCTGTCGCGGCCGTTTGCCTTCGTTACGTTACTTCAACGCTGCTTCGATAGTCTCGATCATCACCGCATTAGTCGCTTTTTCATCGATCTCGATGTTGTTTTCCTTGGCGAACTCGATGAGCTCAGCCTTTCTCATGGACTTGAGCGACGGCTTCTTAGCAGGCTTTACCGCGCTGTCAGCAGCTTCCTTCACCTCTTCGCTCTTCGCAGTCTCAGCTTTGGCTTCCGCAGGAGCAGCCGGTGCCTTCTCGCCGTCTACAGCTGTTATTTCAACCAGCGTATAAGGCTGTCTGTGGCCCTGCTTCTTTCTGTAATCCTTCTTGGCCTTGTACTTGAAGATGACCACCTTCTTGCCCTTCCCGGTCTCGATGACTCTTCCCTCGACCGTAGAGCCTTCAACGTAAGGCGTCCCCACCTTAGCTTCCGCGCCTTCGCCAACGACCAGGACCTTGTCAAATACGACAGTCTCACCGTCAGCAACACCCAGCTTTTCCACAGCGATCTTGTCGCCGTTCTGAACTCTGTACTGCTTTCCGCCTGTTTCGATAATTGCGTACATTTGTTTTTTCTTACCTCCTCTATCCAGTCTCGCCTATGTAAGGTACCGATCATCTCTCCAGCGGCCCTGTGAGCTGCCGGGACCGGATTTGCAGACCTTTTTCGAGCGGCTTACATTCATATATGATACAACATCTCGCAGCTCTTGTAAAGCAAAAATATTGAAAGTCCCGCTACTTTCTGGATTTTCGCCTTATCCCTGCCAGCACCGCAGCTATGGCTGCAAGGGACGCGGCCATGACGGCTGCCGGTATTGCCAGGCTGGTGTCGTCTCCGGTCTTCGTATCTGTATCGCTGTCATCAGCAGGCGGTATATCTTTGCTGTTGACGTATTTCACAGTGATGATGTCTCCGGCCGGGATCGTTCCCTCGCTGTTCTCGGATCGTGTCACATATCCGTCGCTGCCGTCTTCCTCTTCTCTCACGGAATATCCTGTTCCTCCCGGAAGGCCGTCAGCACTCAGCGATTCTCCATCGCTGAGGGTGAACCGTGCCTTTCCGTCTTCGAATTCCATATCGCCGTACAGTCCTGTTATGTTCTCGTTATCCAGGGTCACGATGAAAGTAAACTCCTTATCTTTGTCTCCGGCATTGCCCTTCACCGTCTTAGTGACTGTAAGGCCGCCCCTGGCGACGTTCTCTACAGTCATACCGTCTACACGGACGTCGTATCCGTCAGGCACTTCCTTCTCGGCGACGGTATACTCTATCCTGACTCCGTCCTCGTCATATTCAGGCAGTCCTTCGAAGGTGTAAGCCCATCGGCCATCGTCCGTATCCGGCCTTTCCACCGTCGCTTCCCTGTATTCCTCGCCATTGGCGCAGAGCACCAGCCGGATACTGTCAGGTCTGGTCCCTCCCTTGTCGTCGCTGTCGGTCCAGACCTTCTCCACAGGGATGTCTATCGTATCGGTCAGCGTGTTGGTAAGGGCGTATCCATTATCGGAAGTGCCTTCCGACCCCGCCCGGTATACATCGCCGTCTCCGGCTTCCATCTCCTCCGCTTCCTTCACGCTGTAGGCATACTCATTCCCCCGGCTGTCTGTGACAGGCAAGCCTGTGTACTGATAAGACCATCGGTCTCCATCCTTATTCGCCCACCGGAATGCGATGCCTTCCTCCTTCATCGTATCAGCGTCGACGAGGGCCGGTTCTCCTCCTGCTGTCGCTCTGTAAAGCTTCAGCTCCACATCATCAGGTCTGGTGCCGTAGGCGCCGCCGTTGTCCTTCCAGGTCTTGCTTCCCTCTATATCTGTCCTGCCTACGTTTATTATCCTGGTGGAATAATCTCCCGAAGCAGGATCCCTTCCGTTCTTGTAGCTGATATACAGCTCATCCTCCGGCGGTTCTTCCCCTCCGATGGCAGTCTCCCTGGCAAAGTAGACGTATGTCTTGCCTTCACCGTCGTACTTAGGAAGATCCTCTATGGTGACGTTCCAACCGTTGCCTTTGTTCAATGTAACGGTCATCTCTCCGCCGTCGTTGCCCGGCACAGCCTCATCCCGGCTGTCCCCATCCAGCTTGCCTGCCTCCAGCTCCTCATCAGTCACCGCTGCTCTGTATATGGACGCCGTCACTTCCTTCAGCGCGTCCGGCTCGACTCCCAGCCATGACTTCTCCACGGTGAGAGAAGTCTTTTCGTTGTTGGATATATCAAAGGTATGGTATTTTTCCCCATCGTAATTTTTATCACCGCCTGTCGTCTCTATCAGGTACCTGCCCCTATCCTTCTCCACTACCGTATAAATAGTATGGCCATCATTATCGAGACTGCTTCCCGCCATGACCAGCGGTACATTGGACCATGAAGCCCTCCACGAATCGTATTCTCCGTACGAAGCTCCGACGGCAGGCAGACTGCCTGGCACCGTCTGAGCAAGCTCAGGAATACCGTCCAGCGTTACTGTGGCCGCAGGGACAAATGAACGCCACGTCTCACCGTCTTCATCGAGATATTTCAGCTCGAAGGTGAGCGTCTGTTTATCCTTTATTCCTTTGTTCCAGATCTTGTCGGCGTATATCCTCGTCGTCTCCAGACGGTTGGTCACAGTCGTTACACCGTCCTCACGATCGTAGTCCACCTCATAGGACGTGTTGTAGCGGTCATTGCCCGCCGTTCCGTCTATGACGGTATCATCCGTATCGAGCTCCCTTATCCTGTACTGGTAAGTGCCGCCTGTAAGGCCTGTCTCCGGAAGTCCGCTGAAGGTCACCACATCGGATCCCGTCTGCAGGTCAGTCCCGTAGATGGTGATGGTAAGAGGCGTTTCGCCGCCCTCTCCATTCACCATTACATCCGACCATTCATCGCCGTCAAGGCGTTGCTGAACCACGAATGTCACTTCCCAGTCGTAATCGCCGCGGCCCGTCTCCTCTCTCGTGCCGTAGGCGTTGTTATCATCGCCCTGCCATATCTTCTTCGCGGCCATCTCCGTCGTCTTCAGCATATTGGCAAAATCGCTGTCGCTATCGTTGTAGGCACCGTCAGATGACCAGCCGTCGCCGTCAGGGTATGCCGGGGCGAAAGGGCCGTCGAAAGCACCGGCGTCCTCATCGCCAACAGACGCCTCCGGAAATTCCAACTTGTAGGTCGTTCCCTCATCGGCTGTCACGTTCACGTTCTGGATCACGGTATTTTCTCCAGCCTCATATCTTATCTTCCTCTCTACCACCCGATATGTCAGCTGCGTCGTTTCCGCCGAAGAACTATCTTTCTTTATATATCCCGGAAGACCGGAGAATGAGCCTCTGTTATCCTTTCCCCATACCTCATCGTCGTCTATATGGCCTGTTTTAGTCTGGGTGAACTGATATTCGCCATCTTCACCGAATACATTCTCGTACGCACTCCGGCCATTATCGTCAATCCAGCCAAGATTTGTCCGGAAATACGTTTCCGCATCGCTCCATTCAGATATCTGCTCCTGACTGTCCTCTCCTTTCGTCACCTCGGCTACCTGGAGGGTGAAATCTACGGAAAGTTCCACGCCCAGCAGATCCTCGTCTATCACATCACCGTCGCTGTCGACCCACGTCTTGCTGAAAGAGGTCGAGGTCATCATGCTGTTGGTCAGATGGCCGAGAGTTATCTCGCCGCTGTCTCCCGCCGCGCCTTTCGCGGAAGTCTCGCCTCCCGCAGGCGTCATATCGTATATCTCAGCCGCTCCGCCGTCTGTATCCGCTAATGTCTCCCTGACGGAATATTTCCACGGCATGCCGTTAGGCGCATACTTTTCAAGCTCGACGGCGACCTGCTTGCCGGTTATGGTATAAGTCCAGACGTTGCCGCTCGTCTCATCCCATATCACACTATACAACCCATCCGACACCTCGGTTTTCCCTATGGAATTGCTCTGTCCCGGCTGTGAGTCGGCCTGCCTGTAAAGCGTCAGCGTTATTTCATCCGGCCTTGTTCCGAACACGTCATCGTAATCGTTCCAGTTTTTCTGCCCTGAGACGGTCACAATCTCCCTTTCAGTATCCTGTCTGTTGATGAAGGTGGCGGCGATCGTCCTTTCCTCTTCCGTGCCGTCTTCGCTGTCAGCCGCAGGAGTCAGCTCTCCTGTCGCCGGATCGCCGGGAACAGGCTCTCCCGTCATCTTCGTCTCAGCATCTTCAATAGCCACATCCCCCTCCACGGCCCACGTATCGTAACCGTTGAGGCTGCTCTTCACCTCCTTGACGGTATAGACGTACGGTGAACCGTTGGGAGCGTATATCTCCAGGGCTTCAAAGGTGATGACCTTTTCCAGCGGCTCGAAATCGCCGTTCTCATCGACCTGCGACCCGTTCACGGTCACAGGATCTCCTGTGAAGAAGGACGCTATCTTCGAAAGCAGGCCTCCGGCCTGGCTCTCATACTCGTCCCGTACAGCTTCCGAACTCCATGTCATTGTGTCCACTGTCTCAGCAGGCGAGGTGGTCCCATCGTTTTTCGTATAGGTCCTGGTCAGTTCAAAGGTGACGGCAGGATATGCCTCCGGAGCCCACCGTTCTCCATCTTTTGCCATCGGAAGGTACAGAAGCTTCTTTACGGAAAGTGACCCCAGGTTTTCCTCGTTATCATAAGTATTCTCGATGACCACGCCGGAGCTGCTGCCGGCCTGGTCGAACACCTTGGAAAAATCCGGGCCTGTGATGTTGCTACCGCTGCCCTGAATATCAGTAGCCATGGAGGTCTCCACTACGGTGTACCTCCACAGATTGCCGTCCTCATCGTACTTCTGGAGTCTGGAAGCATTTTCGTCTTCAGGCGTTATCACCATTTCCCCGTCCTCTCCGAAGTTATATTCATTCACACCTTCATACAGGAACTGGAATCTGTAACTGCCATTCCTCGATATATCCGCCCAATCGCTCCCCTTTATGGTGATCTCGGCAATCTTCTTTCCATCGGTGGCCGGATCGCCGGAAGAATCGCTTGCCAGCTGCCTGTAAAGGGTGAAGGTCGCCGTAGGCAGATCTTTCATATCATAACCTGCCGGCAGGGAGCTCCACAGCTTTTCCGCCGTCACCTCCACGTACCTGTCCAGATGATTGTTGAATGTTCCTTCCTCGATGAGGGCATAGTGAGAAGTCCCGTATCCATCTCCCAACTCCACATCGCTGACGTTCTGAACGTATCCATTTTCTATCGCAGCCTCTGTTACCTCGTATTCCGAGCCGATATAATCCTCCGATGTAACATCTTCGTCTGTCCCATCGTGATTCGGATCGAGATAGTATACGTCGGTGTAGTCGAATGAACCTCTGTCCACAATGGTCTTCTCGATGGCATAATAGGTCATCTCATATCCCAGGGCGTCGTACTTTGGAACACCCTCTATCTGAGCCAGCCAGTAATGCTCCCTGCTGTACTGTCCGCCCTGATCCGTCAGCTCATCGTCAAAGGTCCATCTGTAATCCCGCTGATATACCTGCATCTGCTCCTTTATCGCCCCGTCTTCCTCATAGTGGGAAACACTGTAGATGTCAAGATATATGTCGGGACGCAGGCTGTTTTCATAATTATACAGATCGTGCCACAGCTTCTTCCATTTGATATCTTTCGCTCCGGAAAGATAGTTTTCCACACCGATGGTCTGTACGTCCGGTTTGCCGTGGTTATCGACGATCTGATACTCGCCCTCCGCGTACCTGGTGCTGTAGTCGGCGATGAGGCTGTAGAGGTTTTCATACTTTTTCTCGATGTCACCTCGCGATATCTCCTTGCCGTCTTCGATCCACACCTCCCGTATGTCGTAACGGACGATATCGCTGTTGGCGTCATACTTAGGCAGGTTGTAGAAATATATCTTCTGATCATCCGTAAAATCCACGGTCTGCCTGTAGGAAACACGGTTTCCCTCATTGTCGTATATAGCGACATCGCTTTCCTTTCGTCCGATGGACACGTAACCGTTGCCGTCTTTGTCATTACCCACTTTGTAATCGCCGTGGTTGGCGTTGTACTGAGCGCTGTCGTGGAAATCAAGCTCAATGGCGAGCCGGATGTCAACACCACTTTCTTCTTTGATTCGGCTCAGCTCGTCCGCTATCGCCTGTCTCTGGCTCCCGTCTCCGTCGGTCCATTCCTTGGTCACGGTGAGATCCACATTACCCAGCCGCCTGTTCTCAGCCGTGTAAAACTTAAGACCTTCCACCGTTTCCACGCTGTAGCTGACCTCGTACTTGTGATTTTCGGCCTGATACTGGAGGGTGGAGTAATCGTTGTTGCTGCCTGTATCCAGGACAGGGGCGTCGCCGGTCCATGAATCGTATAAATCCTTATCAGCAGGAATGTCCGTATCCCCGACCTGCGTCTCCAGTATGTACACATCGTCCGGATCTACGTCGGCCGGAATGCTCAGCCAGTCGTACCATGCTCCCTGAGAACCGTCCCCGTCAGTCTGCCCCAACGTTACGCTTCCTAAAGGCTCGTCAGGATTTGTCTTATCATAAGCCGTTATGGTCACCGGCTCCCTGTGGGCGATGTCGCTGTTGTCGTTCCAGTTCTTCCTGACCATGATCCGCTGGCCGGAGCCCGGTTTGTTGATAACAGTCGCGTAATAATCCCCATCCTGATCCTTCGTCACCTCGTATTCAGGGATATACGCCTGTTCTCCCGCCATTTCCAGCAGCACATACTCGTACTGATTCCCGTTCTCGTCAAATTCCACCAACGGACTGACGACGGCATTCCATGGGCTCTCCTCCCTGACGGATATTCCCAGCTCTTCATTTACCTTCTCGGCCTCCTCGTCGGCCTCGCCATCCATGGTAAACTCCGCCACCTTCTTATCACTCGTTATATCTTCACCGTTGATGACCCTGTATATGGCAAATTTCACGGACGCATCTTCAGGCGGGTCCGTCTCCTTGCCATCTTCATCGTACCACTTCTTATCCACCGTATACTTGACGGTGTTGGCGATACTGTTAGTTATGACAGTATCGCCTGTCTCCTCATCTGTCTCCGACAGCGAAGTGTACTTCACATCCCTGCCATCCTGACGGAGAACAAAGAAGGCCTTCAGAAAATTCTCCTCATCGACCGTCAGCTCGATCTTTTCATCCCCCTGATATACGCCTGTCTCCCGCCAGATATACTGGAGCTGCTGGCCGAACTCATCGTACTTCGGCACGGTCTCGCTTATATCGTCCACAGATATCTCAGCCGAGAAATCCTCCATGGTCCGGGTCTTCCCTGTCGATTCCCATCGTTCATCATCTTTGGTCTTCGAATAAAGGGTCATTTCTATTTTCACCCCATCGAATGCTGCCTGGAAGGCGGCGGCATTCCATATCTTTGACACGGACACGCTGGTGCTTTCATCTATCCTGTTGAGGATGATCCCGCCGTTGTAGAGGAAGGTATTGCCTTCCTGGCGGCGAGGCTCGTTATCAGGATCCTCCCCGGTGATCTCCACACCTTCTACCGTATCATGATATCCATTGACTCCTCCGAATACCTGAATATAATTCTGTGCTGCTTCGTTATCTTTATCAGTCGTATCCAGATATTCCCTGAGGACGTAGTAATACCTGTACCCTTCCGTATCGTACTTCGGAAGGTCCTCGAACTGGAGCTTCTGGGAATCGAATCCATCTTCTCCCTCGACCGGATCCTTCGATCCGCTGCTGTCCAGCTCTATGCTCATTATATCGCCTGTTCCGTCTCTGACAGGAGCTGCGGTAGCATAGCTGCTGCCTTCCCTGTATCTCCAGAGCTGGAACTCTCCCGTAGGCCGGTTATCGACAGTCTCGTCTTCGCCGTCATCGAGCCATATCTTGGCGGCTTCATAATCTCTCGTTCCTGCCAGAGTAAGATACATGGTGCCGCCATCGTAAAGCTGGTCAGTCTGGGATGAAAATCCCGGAACAGCCGTGTTGTCATAGATTATCGAGTAGTAATCCCCCTTTTCAAATCCGGGAACGTCTTCAAAATCATCGACCAGGATCTTGTCCTCATCTTCAAACTTATCCTCCATGCTGTAGGTTATTCTCGTACCGTCCAGGTTGTACTTCGGCACACCTGTCATGCTGCACTTGCCGTTCTTGTTCTCGCTGTCGACCTCCACATCTATATCGAATCTGCCGCTGTGCTCCTCGTCCGTCAGATCGATGGATTCCCTCACGTCCTGACGATATTCGACATTGAAATAGAAATTCTTCTTTATCACATCCTCCGCAACAGTCTCATCCACAGCATTCCCGCCCTTTCTGAAAGCGAGATCGAACACTATGTCCTCCATAAGGACATAGTACCATCCGGGCTCTGTCAGACCGGTATAAATACTTTCACCTGATCCTATGTCCTCCCGGGTAACCTCCGTAAGCTGATAACCGTTCGCTGCCGCCGGAACTACTTCCCACTGGATATCATCGTAAACTGTAGCATCCCCATATGCATCGTAATATGTCACCTTGCTCGGGAGCTGAGGGATCTGGACGTTCCATCTGCCTATGCCGTTTTCAGTGATACTCACTTCAGGCATCTGAGTAAGGCCGAGAGTCGCCATGTTATCCGCAGTAAGCTCGGTGAAGCTGCCGTTTCCTTCCAGGGAAAAGCGAAGCACAGGAACCATCTCCGCAGTCCCGGGCCTGATGCTCATTTCGTCATTGTTGTCCACCCAGAAGATATCGAAGGACTGGACGTCCTGTCTCTCGTCTATATCGACACGCTCCCGGGAAGACAGGCTCCTTGCTGTCATCTTCCCGGAGAGGCTGTTCTTCCCGGATAAACTATCTGTTCCGAAAAGACCCGGCAGATCCTTCTCATCGGATATCATGACTGTGAAGCTCTCCGCGTCCACGGCTATATTTTCCGCATCTACAGGCTCCGCCTCATTTCCTTCTCCATATCGCGCCCCGGCCAGGACATCACCGGCCTCCACAGCCACGTCATGTGCTCCCGGCTCCGTCGCGGCTCCCTCAGCCTTTCCAAAGTCAAGATCCGCTTTCAATACAGGCTCCTGGCGATCCAACGTGAATTCGAGGAAAAGCGCCCCATCATCTCCGTGTCTGATAGAAATATCATTCCCTGCGGAAGGTTTGACCGTTATGGTCTCGTCCAGCTCCGATCCGGGATCTCGAAACTGCATGAGAAGCTGAGCCTCGTCTTCCTCCAGCCTTATCTCCATATCCACGGAGTCCGCCCCGCTCTTTTCAGGATCATAGGCAGCCTCGAGGGAAACCTTCACCTTTTCCCTCTCAGCGTTGTCGTACGCCTTCTCAGGCTTCCAGGACAGCGTGATCATACGGCCGTCGGCTCCGCCTTCCGTCCCGGAGTCTTCTTTATCCCGTCCCCCCTCGTATGCAGCACTTATCGTACCCGGCATCATCGTCACTATCATGACCAGCGTCATCATCATGACCATGAACTTCTTCCCTGCACTCACTCTCATACAGCTTTCTCCTCACTTTCGAAAAACAATACATCCACACGCTTTCAGAGTTTCCCGGATGCCCTCTTCTTCATCTCCTCCAGCTCAGCACGCTGTCTTTTTATGACATGCTCCTGTTTCCTTATCAGCCCCCGCAGCAGCTTTATATGCTCCGCGGCTTCAAATCTGCCGTCCGCTCCGGGATCCCTGCGCTTATCGGTCATATGACGAGTATCGCCATCCGCTCCGGAATCGGGGATGTCGATGTCAAGGGCGCCTGAGCAATACATCGCTCTCCACCTCGAACATGCTCTCTCGACCCTTTTCGATCCAAGCACTGTCGTATCGAATCCCGCATTCCTGAATATATTTCCAGGTCGTTCTCCATTCAGATATTTGCACATGAACAACTTCTTGAAGTCATCGGAATATTTTATCCGCGCAGAATCTACCGATACGACGTACGGATTGCGCCTGAGTTCTTCGATCTCCTCCTGCGTAAGCTTTCCTCGTCCCACTTTTCTCCCTCCTCTAAACGATATGCATTTTGCAGAAAGACGCGCAGCTCTTCCGTGCAGCCATAGGCTCCATACCACATAATTCGTCTTATGTTGTATGGATCTCCGACAGTTTGTACCATTGCTAAACAAAAAAGGGATATAAAGGATTTTTCGTAAAGATCAGGTTAACGATCATCGAAACGATGATAAAAAAAGAAGATATGTCAGTCATCTAAAGTAACCCTTAATTGGCTTTTTCAAGCATAAGGGTGATTTTTTGTGAAAAGAATGTTAAATTGGTATTAAAGTTCAATTGACATGCGCTGGTGTTACATACTATACTGTATATATCTAATCATATTTTAAAATGTATATCTATGTACCACATAAGACGAATTATGCCGTCACAGCACCAATCCCAGCGCATCGATCTTTCTGCGATGTTCGTACCCTGAGGTCATTATATATATCCTGGTCGTGTCTATATTGCTGTGCCCCAGCACATCAGCCAGTTTCGCTATGTCCTTATCGTTTTCATAGAAACATCTGGCAAAAAGATGACGTACATTGTGCGGGAATACCTTTTCTTTCCCTACTCCTGCTTTTTCGCCGAGCCTTTTCATCATCTTCCATATGTTTGACCTGTCCAGCGGTTTCCTGCCGCTGGTCACGAAAACCGGGCCGCCGGTGAGTTTTTCCCTGCGTATATAGCTCTGGAGGCGTTTTTTCAGCCTTCCTGCGATAAGGACAGTCCTGTTCTTTCCCTTGAGCCATATACTGGCTTCCCCCTTTTCCACAGCCTCCACCGTTATATATCTCAGCTCCGACACTCTTATGCCCGTACCGCCGAGGGTCTGCATCAACAGACTCATCCGCTCATCTCCCTGAGCTATCGCCTGATCGATCATGCTGAGATATTCACGCTTAGTCAGCTCCTTTTCTCCGGGGCAGTACGCACGCCGTTGTATTCTCATAGTCTTCACCCTCAGATCTCTTCTGCCTGTGTATTCAAGGAATCCGTTTATAGCCGCCAGCTTCGTATTCACACTGGAGACCCTGTACCTTTCGCAAAGCTGCATCTTATATTTTATGACCGCTTCCTTCGTTACGCATCCATCTGCCGCCGCTCTGCTCATTTCGATGATAAATGCCGAGATATCCCTGCGATACTGATTCACGGTCGCTCTGGACCGTTCTTTTCTCGTGAGATAACCAATGTAGCTTTCAAGTTGTTCATACATGTTCATTTCCCCTTTCGATTTCTCATAAAATTGAACATTACATCAATATATATTATATCTG
The DNA here is from genome assembly GCA_900543485.1 of uncultured Eubacterium sp. Lineage (GTDB taxonomy): Bacteria > Bacillota > Clostridia > Peptostreptococcales > Anaerovoracaceae > Lentihominibacter > Lentihominibacter excrementipullorum. The sequence continues at coordinate 137,145 of UQRM01000002.1, forward strand.
TTTTTACGTTGCATAAACCACCGCTTTACGCGGCAATAAACAGTATCATTGAGACAATCAATAAAACATATGAAAAAGGAGGATAATTAAGATATGTATACGATGAATAAAAAAACAGGAATAATCATTTCAATAGTCATGATAGGGCTGGGGCTGTTAGCCTTCTTCGACCCTCTCGCCCTGGGACTCGGGATCTCTTACATAGTAACGGCAGGCCTGGGCATATACGGCATCTCCAGCATCATAACCTACTTCAGATCCAAAGCTTCCTACAGAAGCGGCTGGTCTCTTGCCAACGGTATCGTACTGACACTGCTGTCAGGGCTGATGCTGTGGACTGCCCTCGGTAATCCTTACGGCTCTGTAGAATTGCTGAGCACACTGACATTCGCTATCGGTTTCTTCACCCTGCTGAGCGGGATAGAGCAGATACAGGCCTTCAGCGCCCTGCGAAAAGCTTCTGTTCCCGGAGCCGGACTGATGTTGACCAGCGGTATCATGAACCTGTTTCTGACGTTGATAATACTTATCAACCCTCTTCTGGGCTGGTTTGGTCTCAGCGTGATATGGGGGCTTTACCTGACCATGTCCGGTATCGTACTGCTGACCGAGTCTTTCGTCGGAAACAGTACCCGATACCACGCCGCCTGACCGGCGGAGGGCTCATATGCCCAAAAAATAAAGGCTGCTTCTCACGAAGCAGACCTTTCACATAGATCAGAGCTTCTCATTGGGATCCATCTCCTCATCGGTCATGGGCATCTTGATGAGAAGCTCGAATTTGCTTTTTTCAAACTTCAACAATCCTTCATCACGCATCTTGCAGAGTTCTTTCGACATCGCGCTGCGATCCGCGAAGAGAAAATCCGCCAGTTCCTGTCTGTTTAACGGTATGGAAAAAGTGCGGCTCTTTTCCTCATGATACCGCGCGGACAGGTAATCCTGAAGTTTTTCACGCGTCGACCGTCTGACACTGTCCTCCAGCTTCACCGTCAGATCGTGTGCTTTCTGAGCCAATGCCACGGTAAGATTCCGAAGGAACCGGAGCTGCAAAGGCGTTATCGGCGAATCTCCCCTCAGGAGCGGATCTACATCGATCAGCAGCAGTTCCGTCTCCTCCAGCGCCATCGCTGATACGTGAAGCCTATATTTGCCTACGGCATTGAGCATCCCCACGGTATCTCCCGGTCCCGGCACCTCCAGCAGATTGCTGTTCCCGTTGGGGTCTATATGGAAAAGATGTATTTTACCCGACAAGACGATCATCATGCTCCCGACAAGTTCACCATCCTGAAGGATCATATCTTTTTTCTGAAACCTTCTCACCCTCGGGTCCATCGCGTCGATGACATCTAATATCTCCTCTTTCGTCATAGTGCGGAACAGGACGCTTTCCTCCAGCGCCTTCATACCGGCAGTCTTTATCTCAAGACCCTTCATGATACGAGCCTCTCCACCTTTGCCAGCGTCTCGTCTTCAGGCAGATCCATATCGAGGATATCAGTGATGGCGTCGACCTTTTCCGGATGCTCCAGCGCTACTCGCCATATCTTGTCGCCGCCCTCCTGGGAAACAGCGCCCGAACGGATCTTATATGCCAGGAATTCGGCTATCTGACTTATTATTTCACGTTTTTCTTTCATGATGTCTCTCCTTTTTCTGATTGTCTCATACTCACTTATCTTCTGAAACTTATGTCTGGTAACAACACCGCGGTTTCTTCTTCATCAGTTTTACCTTTCCATGCTACTATAAACCTGACTTTTGAGGAAACCAGATGATATCCCTTATTATACAACTTTTCCAGCCTCTCACGGAAACCTTTTGAAAATTTCACCACTTTGATTCGTCTCCCGTCAATATCAGCATAAATATGATCACCTGATACGAACAACTCATTTCCACTGCGCATCCTGAAAATGTCCCGTTTCCTCCCTTTGAAAAAATCAAGGACTACATCCCTGTAACCCAGCTGGATCGTGACCTCTCCGCTTTCCGTATACATTTCACGATCTACAGTATATTCTATCCCATCCGGGATCATGTCTTTGAACATCCCCGTATCACAATGGATATACAACTCATCCTTCGCTCTCGTCATCCCAACATATATTTTCCGCTTTTCTTCATCTGTGATGGCTAATATCCCCTTGAGCATCATATATACTATATCGAATTCTCTTCCCTTAGACTTATGGATCGTCGAAACATAGACCGCCTCTCTTTTGTCATCATAAAAATCCTCATACCTGGACTGTCTTATGAATTCTTCAAGATCATTACGATATTTCATCGGATATACCATCTCGAAATCCCGGATCATATTTTTACAATTCTCAAGACATTCGCTTTCTGAATACACTCTCATCAAGCTCATTTTTGCTTCTTCCCATACTGCGTCCGGTATAGCCGGTGTCTGCAAATTCCTGTCTATCACTTTCAGGAAATATCTTACCTCTACCAGATTATACAGAGAAACGCTGTCATCCAGGGATTGGATCAATTTTGTCCTTACACCTTGTCGCTTTAGAAGCCCCATGATCCGCAGCGCTTCGTCATTGGTATTAGTTAGAACACAGACCCTTCCGCTGCTGTGTCTGTCGACGATATCATGGACCAATGGTTCCTCCATAAAGCTGCAACAGTGCTGGACGATCACAACGTTGCCGCGCTCCTGCCGAACCGCTCTGACTGCTGACTCTTTCATCCTATGGCTGATCAAACCGGCGAAAGCGTTACTCAACTTCACTATATCTGCCTTACTGCGATGATTTTCCGTCATTTCATATTTAACAGCTCCATGTTCATCTATTAAAGAACGCAGATATTTCGAATCAGAGCCACGGAACTGATAGATGTTCTGGTCATCGTCACCGACAGCAATAACTCTCATATCATCGTTTTTACGCATCAGCGCTTCCAGCAATCGAAACTCGTTCTCATCCATATCCTGTGCTTCATCGATGACGAGTACATTCTTTGTGATCTTACCCTGCTCTACTTCTCCACGCTCGATCATTACCGCCGCGTTTTTCACGACATCTTTGATGTCCTCAAGATTCCCCGTCTTGCCAATCAAATCGAAGCAATACGAATGAAAAGTCTTGATTTCCACAAAGTAAGCCGCGCGTCCGATCAATGAAATAAGCCGTTTCTTGAATTCCACCGCTGCCGCGCGGGAAAACGTCAACATCAGGAGCTGTTCATTCTTTACATCCTCCAACATCAGCAGAGAAGCCAATTTATGTACCAATACACGGGTTTTCCCGCTTCCCGGTCCCGCGGCAACTACGATATACTTTGATTCGGCATCATTGATGATATTCAACTGCGTATCAGACAGCTCTCCAAATATCCTGTTATACTTTTTTAACGTGATATTCCTATTGATCTCATTAACGCGCTCACCTTTAAAGTATTTCGCGATAAATTTCCTAAAATCCATCTGAAAATAGTCATGCACAAATTGTAATGCGGCATTATAATCCCTTACCATCATATTCGCATATTCACCTACAATGTGGATCTGCTGGATCTTATGCTTGTAAAAATCATCTAGGAACCTGTAATCGTCTACTTTGTACTTTATTCTATTATCTACGACGAGTCGTTTTATCTCCATCCTGTTGTAGAGAACGAGAAAACCACCTTCCAGTCTCAATGCGCCGATCTTAGATAAATAAAGAAGCGCGTCTTCAACATCTTTCAACGCGATCTTTTCCTTATATGTATCTATGCGTGGAATATCGTTATACTCCTTGTAAAGCTCTACGATGGAAAACAGGACTTTCTTCCCGTCTCTTCCATAACCAATGATCTCGTCGCCTGTCTTTTTATACAAAAAATCGATAATGAACCTGCATATATCTATTCTCCGGCTATACCTTTCCAGCAGCTGCGCCGTCGGCATCGTCGCCGAAAACTCCGTGATTCCCGTATCCTGGTCCATCCTTTTCTGTACGTAATTATTAATGATGTGATAGTACAAAATAGTACGTATATTTTTAACACTTGACGTCTTTAACCCATCTGCCTGCGCGTCCTCGTTCAGCTCCTTGAAATTGAGCGTATGCCACTCCTCCGCCGACTGAGAGAGCATAAATTTCTCCAGTTTCGAGAAACGGTCAAGGATCATCTTGGATCTCTTTTCTGTATCTGTATCGAAAATATACGCAGACATATCCCTCTCATCGTTTAGCAAACCTTCCTGACGCATGAGATTGATCGCATTGATCACATCTTTTCTTTCTATCCCCAGCATATCCGCCATATAGTCTACTCTCGATTCTCCCTCGTCTCCCGACGCCTTGCTTATGTACTTGCTGGAAATCAGAGAACTGATGATGCGTTTCGCGTCTACTCTCTGGCGTTCTGAAAACAGCGGAGACGTATTTATCCTGTTTACCGCTTCCGCCATATTGTTTACAGAGATGCTCGTCGCGTACACCTGAGGCATGTTTCTCTCACGCTTAACATAACCGGCATTCTCAAGGGCCGATATCGCTGTCTTCACTCTCGTTTCGATTTCTCTGACAGAATCGTCCCATCCTGCCTGCCTCGCTATTTCGAGAGGTGAACAGCATACACGTTTTCGCACCCCGGTCATATCTTTGATCGCTTTCCACACCTGCTGTATCTCATTGATGCTGAGCTTCGATCGATTGAGCATAGAGAAATGATTATCCAGATCATTATCATTATACAGAACAAAACAATCCGCTTCCATGGAAGGGTCCCGTCCCGCACGTCCGGCTTCCTGAATATAATCCTCCAGTGAGCCTGAGATATCATAATGGATCACCAGCCCCACATCCTTTTTATCGACGCCCATTCCAAATGCTGACGTCGCAACGATGATATTTATCTCATTTCTGATAAAAGAGTCCTGATTCTTTACTTTTTCCTCCGGATCCATCTGCCCATTAAAAGGGCAGGCAGGAAATCCGTCAGCCGTCAGCTTCTGAGCGATTTCACGAGTCTGCCTGGTTCTCGATACATAAACGATCGTCGGACAATCTTTCGCGGAAATCAGGTTCCTGAGTGTATTATATTTTTCCGCGTCTGTTTCTTCATGAATAACTTTATAACGCAGGTTTTCACGGGTAGCTTCAGCAGCGAATACTTTGATATCCAAGTTTAACTTTTTCCTGAAGTAATCGCAAATATCACTGATGACCTTCTGCTTGGCTGTAGCGGTAAAACAGGATACAGGAATAACGCTCTTCGAACCTTTCTCTTTCATCAGACGTTTTATAAAATCCCCTATATACAGATAATCCACGCGAAAATCCTGTCCCCATGCGGAAAAGCAGTGGGCTTCATCGATTACGAACCGGACAACATTTCTGGAAATCAGAAGCCGTTCTATCGTCCTGGACCTAAGCTGCTCCGGCGAAATATATAAAAGGACAGCCGATCCGTCACCTATACGCCTGAAAGCGTCAGCGCGTTCTATCTCATTCAGCAACCCATTGATCGTCACAGCTTCCACGATCCCCTGTGCATTGAGATTATCCACCTGGTCTTTCATCAATGACTGTAGAGGAGAAATGACGACAGTAAGGCCATGTACCGTATTTCCTGCCATAAGAGCAGGGAGCTGAAATGTAAGCGACTTTCCCCCTCCCGTAGGGAATACCGCTAACAGCGATTTTCCATCCACTGCCGCCCGAACTGCCTCCTCCTGCAGAGCTTTACCCCCATATGTCCTGAAACCATCGTAACCGAAGATTTTTTTCAATTCTTTCCGGACATTGAAATGCTGTCTGCAATAATCACATCCAGCCTCACAAGGCATATTGCACAACATCTCCATCATGTGTCCAGTTTCGGGATAAGTGTTAACGACCCACGAGGGAATAGCAATACGATCACCGCAATTGATCAACGCCAGCGCATAGGCCAGCTCGACAGGATATTCCAAGATGAGCCGCTGTAGATCCGAATTCTCGCAGATCTTACCTGAAAAAACTGATTTGATCAAGGTTTCCGTATCCTGATCCGACGGTATGAAATCAATATACTGAAAAAAGCCTTTGAATTCTTCGTGGTCATAGAGCAACGCCGCAAAAATTCTCCTGATATCAGACGGCAATAGAAAAAAAGCATTTATCTCATCTCTAAATAGTTTCTCCGCTTTCCTGCAATCATTTACAGGATTGTTCCATTCTCCATCCTGCAGCTTTTCGTCTTTGAATAACGCATGTGATAATCTTTCCGGAAAAAGTAGAGGAGAGAGATATAAGGTATCGATCGCACGAAGATCCAGAGTTTTACTGAGAATGTTTTCCAAGTATTTCAAATCATGATTTACGATGTTATGCCCGCAGATATATCCTGTCCCGGGCAAAAATCGTTGCAGATCTCTTTTAGAAGGAGAATGTAACTTCTCCCCATCAGACCTGACCGCTCCTATATCCAGGATCTGCCCACTCTCAGCGCCTATTTCCAGGTCAAGAAACACGACTGGTTTATCCATCGCTAGCATTTTTCTTTTTCTAAATATGCCGTACTTATTCAACTTATTGCCACGCATTTTTTCACACTTTCTACTATCGTTCCCCGATATCGTCAGACAGCTCGTGGTGTCTCATATCCCCTCCCCTTTTTTTCTCATCTATCGCCCAGCTTACTGTGTTTCCTGCCGTAGAGGAAATAGACTATCATTCCGCAGCAAGACCATATGACGAAGACCACCCATGTCACTGGATTCAGCTGGGACGCCAGGAAAGCGCACAACGCCATGGACATCACCGGTACGAAAGGTACCAATGGCGTCCTGAAGTCCCTTCTCAGTCCCGGTTGACTTTTTCTCAGTACTATAACCGTAAGTGAAACCATGAAAAAGGCCCACAATGTACCTATGTTGCACAGCTCCGCTATCCTGTCTATGGGAACGAATCCGGCGATCAGTCCACCTACGATCCACACGCAGACCACAGCTCTCCTTGGAACGCCACTGTCGCTGACTTTTGAAAATGAAGATGGCATCAGTCCATCCCTGGCCATGGAATAGACCAATCTCGATTCGCTTCCCAAAAGCACCAGCACACCTGTAGTCAAGCCCGCTATAGCTCCCACAGAAACAAGGGCCGACCCCCATCGTATCCCCGCTTCATTTAAAGCGTACGCCACGGGAGCGGCAACTCCCGCGTATTCTGTATATTTGATGGCGCCTGTCAGCATCAATGTAACTATTATATACAGAGTCGTTGCTATCACCAGGGATCCTATTATCCCACGAGGCATATCCTTCTGGGGATTTTTCACTTCCTCCGCCGAATTGGCTATGGCGTCGAATCCGAGAAATGCAAAGAATACCACCGCCGCTCCGGAAAATACGCCGCTCCAGCCAAAAGGCATAAATGGTTCATAGTTATCCAGGTCTATGCTGCGCGCTATGAGGATCACAAATATCAGTATCACCGCCAGCTTGACAAACACCAGTATATTGTTGAGACGCGCGCTGGCCTTCGTTCCCTTCAGCTGTAGTACGGCCATCAGCGACACGATAAAAATCGCCGGAATATTTGTCACTCCGCCGCTGAAAGGATCTGCCAGCAGCGTTTTCGGAAGGCCGACGCCGAGCAGCTCTAATATGTTTGCCCCGTAGGCCGACCACCCTACAGCAATAGCGGACATGGCAACCACGTATTCCAGCGTTATACACCAGCCGATGAACCAGCCAAAGACCTCTCCCAACCCTACGTAAACAAAAGTATACGAGCTTCCTGACGCCGGGATAGACGACGCCAATTCTCCATAACAAAGAGCCGCGCAGGCGCAGGCAAGTCCCGCCAATACAAATGATAATATCAATGCCGGCCCGGCGTGTTCAGCCGCCGCCACTCCCGTTATCACAAAAAGCCCCGAGCCTATTATCACTCCGACGCCCAGCATCATCAGTTCAAAAGCTCCGAGGCTTCTCTTCAATCCATGTTTTCTCTCATTTCCTGCGATCATACTGTCCACAGACAGTTTCCTGAACAGCTCCGCTCTATTCATTTCCCGTTCCTGTTATCCTTTCACATGTCTTCTGTAGTCCGGACTTTATCATACTACATAAATCCTTTTATTGCAATTCCTCCAGGAAAATGAACGGAAGCGTTCTCTCATATATCCTTTTTCTTTCTCGATCCTATCAATACTGTCACCGCGCCGCCCAATACGATGCAGGCTACTATCGCCGCGGCGTATGTCACTGTATTGTCGCCTGTCTCCGGCACCTTCTCGATACTCACGATACTGTCAGGCAGCTCCATATTTTCTGTTCCGGAGTCCTGTCCTGTTATCACGCTACCGCTGCCTGTCCCTGTCCCATCACCGCCTGTCTCATCGGAAGGCTCCGCAGGGCAATCATTTTCAACATGAAACACTATGCCGGCCGCAAGGGTGACACCGTTTTCAGTATAAGTATAGGTGAGCTCCATACCATCGTAGATGCCGCTGACTGTCGCGTCCTCCACGCTTCCGCCCGACACGCCGGTTATATACTGCGGCATGATCTCAGGGTCGATCTTTCTCAGGTCGTATGACGTCTCCCCGCAGGGGAGGTCCACGTTGATCGCCCGTTCGGAATAAGCTGATACCTCACTGCCATGCGGGATATCGCTGTGCAGCGATATCATCTCATTGTACGACACATTGACATTTTCACCCTGAAGATACGGCTTGTCTCTCAGATCGAGAGTCCTTATCTCCGTCCAGGTACACACGATCGCCTCCAGCTTACCGTTGTTACTGAGATCCAGCGATTTAAGCGGCGCCGCGGTTATCCACAGCGATCTCAGCTCCGTATTATGAGACAGATCTATCTGCTCCAGACTCCCTCCGATATATGCGAAGCTCTCAAGAGCAGTGTTTCGAGAGAGATCTATCGTCGAAAAGCTGTTGTCTCCGCACTGGAGATTCTTCAGTTTCGTATTCCCTCTGACATCGAGAGCGCTCAGCTCGTTCCCATAACAGTTGAGATCCGTCAGCTCAGGATTTCCCGACAAGTCGAGAAGTGTGATATCATTTGATTCGCAATTGAGTTTCTCCAGCTTCGTGTTTCCCTTCAGATCCAACTCCGTCAAATGATTGCCGCGGCATGACAGCTCTTTGAGATTGGCGAATATCTCTATACCCTCGAGGCTTTCTATATCCGCATTGTCCACGTCCATCACCGTCACCCTGTCCACATCCTGCTGTGTTATCTGTCCGTCATGATCGAAATCAAAGCTTCGTTCTATATAATTCCTGAAATTCCCATCTTTAATGCTTCCGAGTATATCGGCCCCGTAAGACTTGTCCGCCGTATATACCATGAATATGGCTATCGCCATCAACCACGCGCATATCACCGCTATAACTTTTCTGTTCTTTTTTATTACTGTCATATTCTCTCTCGCTTTCATCAGATGGTCCTTCTGCATATGTTTGTCTCAATTATACCTTAAGCCTCATCAAAAAACAGTTGTTTTTACCACAAAAACCAGGATAACTTTCAGCTCAAAATTTCGTTCTGAGCTTTAAAGACAGAGATCCTTTTTTCACTATGTGTTCAAAGAAAATGTGACGGTCACATCACCGCGACCCAAAGCCTCTTCCCAACCGGCGAGATCATCGATATGGCCCAACAGGGTATAGCTCCAGGAATTGGGGCCGTAGAACATAACGATCTGATCGTTCTGATACAGCACAATGTCTCCGGACTGTGTGGTGATTTGCTGGTTGCTGGCGGGAAAGCTCGTTCCCAGAGGCCCGACTTTTTCAAAACCGGAATAGTCGCTCATCTGAATGGTAACAGGGCCTTGTTCCATCATCTCCACCAGCGCGTCCGCTGCTGCATTTTCTTCCAAGGTGGCGGTAAATTCACTGCCGCCAACCTGAACATTCATCTGTGTTTCACTGTTTTCCGCTTCAGAAGAATTATCTTCCATACGGACAGCAGAACTGCTTTCCTGATCGCTCTCTTCCTGCTCACTGTTGCTACAGCCCGCAAGCAGCACCGCCAGAGACATAATAACAACAACGGTCAGATACATTGCTTTTTTCATTGTTCGATCACCACTTTCTTCATTGATTCCCACCTCGTAAAATGAAAAGCAGAGTATTACGGGCTTTTCTCCTTACAATTTCAATATAATCACTCAAAGATACCATATCAAATACTTATTTATTATCATTTTTCATAATTGATTTTTATATGTTTTCCTCTTATACTGATGCTCAGGAGGTGAGCCTAATGGAATTTCGTTTATTGGAATACTTTTTGGCGGTAGCGAGAGAACAAAATATTACCGCAGCGGCGGAATCCCTGCATATCTCCCAGCCCGCCTTATCCACACAACTAAAAAACATGGAGAAGGAGTTGGGGAAACAGCTTTTGATCCGTGGAGTCAAAGGTTCACGCAAGGTTATTCTGACAGAGGAAGGCATGATCCTGCGCAAGCGCGCGGAAGAGCTGCTCTTGCTGAAGAGTTGCAAAAAAATTGTAACAGAAATATCCCGATATCCGATACAGCATCTCCAGCGGGAATGCGGAACACGTCCTTGAATATCTGGACAAAGGGCTTATCGATTTTGGATTGCTCTTTACGGAGATCGATCCGCAGAAATACGAAGCCATCCCGGTTCCCATCAAAGATGCCTGGGGTGTTTGATGCGCAAGGATTCTCCACTGGCCAAAAAAGAGACCATCTGTCCGGAAGATCTGTGGGATAAACCATTGATCGTCTCTCATCAAAAGGGGGATGATGTATATCTGAATCAATGGCTTCGGCGGGAAGCGTCAGAACTGCATATCGTAGCCACCTACAACTTGCTTTTCAACGCCTCTCTCCTGGTTGATGAAGGCCTTGGATATGCCCTGTGTTATGACAAGCTCATCAACACACAGGGCAGCAATCTCTGTTTTCGCCCTTTTTCCCCTAAATTGGCGGCTCACGGCTTTATCGTATGGAAAAAGTATCAGGTATTTTCCAGGGCCGCAAATATCTTTTTGCAATATCTGCAGGAAATGCTCAGATCAGAAGGATGATCGTATATGCCGTCAGAAGAATGCGTCCATTGCCGCAGAAGCAATGGACGGGAGGGACAGGATATCGGAAAATGTAAATATTAATCAGTGGCTTTAAAATTATAAACAGGTTTTAATATATCGATCACATCGACAGATTCCCGTATCACATCTATTATGTCCTCAAGGGCCTTGTACGCCATCGGGGCCTCGTCTAAGGTTGCACTGTTCACAGAAGTGGTGTATATACCTTCCATGGACTTTCTGTATGTCTCCATGTCAAGGGTGTTCTTTGCCACTGACCGGGACATGATCCGGCCGGCTCCGTGAGGCGCAGAATAGTTCCAGTCCGGGTTACCCTTTCCCCTCGCCAGGACGCTGCCGTCCCTCATATTGATAGGGATCAACACCAGTTCGTCCTTGTGGGCGGCTATGGCCCCCTTGCGGAGTATCATCTCGTCTGTGTTTATATAGTTGTGTACGGTGTGGAAAGCGCCTGCGCCGCTCATGCCGGTCCTTTCCAGTATGATCTCCGCCATCTTTTCGCGGCTGCGCTGTGCAAACTGCTGGCATATCTGCACATCGTGCAGATAATCCTCCAGATACTGCCCGTAAAGATAGCACAGGTCCGCCGGCATCGTCAGTTCTCTCGGCTGCCACTCCTTTTCCATGGTCCTCAAGATCGGCTGTATTTCCTTGCGGCGTCCCTGCTCCTTATATGTGCGTATCAGTTCCTGGCGCTTTTCAAACAGTTCTCCCTTTCCCATGGCAAGATCGACAGCCAGTTTCTGGTAGTATTCCGCCACCTGTTTCCCCAGATTGCGGCTTCCCGAATGGATTATCAGGTATTTAGTGCCGTCCGGAGCGGAGTCTATCTCGATGAAGTGGTTGCCTCCGCCCAGAGTACCAAGACTTTTTTCCAGCCGTTTTGCGTCTTTCAGGTTTCTATAGCAGCGAAGGTCCATGAGATCGAAGCGCTCTACCCGCCCTTCCCATACATTTCTGCCACTCGGTATGAAGTGCGCGGCTTCGTCCACCTTTTGCGGGTCAATGTCCTGCTGCTCTAGCTTTACCGTATACATACCGCAGCCTATGTCCACGCCCACCACATTGGGAACGGCCTTGTCGATCACCGTCATGGTCGTCCCTATGGTGCAGCCTTTGCCCACATGGACATCGGGCATTATCCTTATCTTGGACCCTTCCGTAAATTCATGGTCGCACATCCGCCGTATCTGTTCTATGGCTTCATCCTCTACTACCGTGGCATAGCATACGGCAGTATTGACTTTTCCTTTAATATCAAACATTTTCTCGTTCCTTTCGTATCGTTATGCGATAAATCCTTTCGTATCATTACGCAATAAAGCCTATTCTCGGCCTTTCGCATGGCTTT
>UQRM01000003.1 GCA_900543485.1 uncultured Eubacterium sp.
TTGAAACCGCCGTATACGAGAACCGTACGTACGGTGGTGTGAGAGGACGGCGGCTAGTCACCGCCTCCTACTCGATTAGAAGGCTTTGTCTGCCGGGCGTCGATGAAGTACCGGCGGATGGGATCATTTCTTCAGTTCAGGGAATCTGACAGTAATGTAATGGAACAATATATCCTTGATCTCCTCGTCGGAAAACGGCGATGTGTCCAGGACGAGATCGTACTGCCTCAGATCCAGCCATTTTTTCCCGGTAAAGGTATTGTAATATTGAGCTCTTTCTCTGTCCTGCTTTTCTATGTCGTGGACGGCCTTTTTTTCCGAAAGCTTTTTATCCAGGGTCTTTTCCAGGCGTTTTATACGGCTGTCCATATCCGCCTGCAGGAATATGCTGGTATGCTTTTCATAATGCCTGAACAGGTAGGAGGCACAGCGGCCGATGATGACGCATGGCCCTTTCTCTACAGATTCACGCATGATTTCTGTCTGAGTCTTGAACAGTTGATCGCTGGTCGGTATATACCATTCCTTGGCGATGTAGGGCATTTCGAATGCGGCGGAACGAGCCATGGCCGTGAGGGCAGAGACGTTTTCATCCACCAACTCCAGGTTCTCTTCGTCGGCATCCAGGATGGCCGCAGCTTTTACCAGGATCTCCTTATCGATATATTCGAATCCGAAGTGCTCGGCGATAGCTTTTCCCATGGCTGAACCTCCACTTCCCAGCTGCCGGCCGATGGTTATCACATGATGTTGATTTTTCATTTTGTTTCCCTCCTGTGGATACTTCGCTGCGAAATCGTCGGCTTATGGTAAGCCGCCTGATGGTCGTGTTTTTTGAATGACGTGAGCTTATCGATGTTTTCATTATACCACGCGAAAGACATCAATCGCAAAAGATATCGTCATCGCGTTTTGCTCGTTTTACGAAGAGGATGGTCATGACGAGAGCTACGGCGCTCAGTCCGGTGGCTGTCCCGTAGGCAGCCCGCATGCCGTTGAGAGTCGACTCGACAGGACCGGCGCCGGCAGTAGCCGCGCTGACGATAGTCATGATGGTGATGAGGATGGCAGTACCAATGGAACCGGCGACTTGCCTGGCCGTGTTGTTGATGGCGCTTCCGTGAGCGATCATCTTGTTTTCAAGGGAGTTGAGCCCCCACGTATTGATAGGCATGTTGACCATGGCCAGGCCAAAGAGCCTTACGGTGTATATGAGACAGACAGTCGTAAAGGTCCAGGTTTCGTCTATGAACATGAAAAAGCCGGTGAAGACCGTAAGGAGGGCAAGACCGAACGTTGAGATCCCTCTTGGGCCGAATTTGTCGAAAAGTCGTCCGGTCACGGGGCTCATGATGCCCATCAGCAGTGAGCCGGGGAGCATGACGAGACCTGATTCCATCGCGGTGAACTGAAGGACATTCTGAAGATATATAGGTGTGATGATGGTTCCGGCTATCAGCGCCGCGTTGACTATCATGCTGACGATAGTGGAATATCTGAAGTCTTTGATCTTGAGAATGCTCAGCTCCAGCAGCGGCGCCGATAAGGTGTGCTGGCGCTTTATAAAAGCTGCCAGGAAGGACGCGCCGATTATCAGGGAGGCCAGGGTTATGGGATGGAGCCATCCGTAGCTTCCGGCAACGCTGAATCCATAGAGGAGTCCTCCGAACCCGATGCTGGAGAAGATCACCGACAGGATATCGAGTTTGGTGTGGGATGTCTCCCCTACGTTTTTAAGCAACAGGAAGGAGATCACTATGATGATGAGAGCCAGCGGCACGATGAGGAGGAAAATACTGTTCCAGCCCCAGACATCCACTATCCATCCGGAAAGTGTCGGTCCGATGGCGGGAGCGAAGGCTATCACGATACCGATAGCGCCCATAGCTGCTCCGCGCTTTTCGCGGGGAAAGAGAAGCAATATGACAGTTTGTATCATCGGCATCAGTACGCCGGCAGCCATAGCCTGCAGTATCCTTGCCAGCAGGAGCACAGCGAAGCTTCCGGCAAAGCCGGCGACGGCCGTACCCGCGGCGAACATCAGCATCGAGCTGAGAAACAGCTGCCTGGTAGTGAAGCGATCGATGAAGTAGGCTGTTATAGGTATCATGATACCGTTGACCAGCAGAAAAGCTGTTGTCAGCCATTGTCCTTCGGCGGCTGTTATATGCAGATCTTCCATGATGCTGGGAAGAGCCGGGGAGAGGACGGTCTGGTTGAGGACAGCCAAAAATACGCCGGATATCATGACGGCGATTATCAATGTTTTCTTTTCGGATTCATGTTTTGCTTTTTTGTCAGTATTCATCGCGTTCCTTTCTGTTCTATAGCTTTGAGTTTTTTCAGGAGTTCTTCGGCCTCATTGAGGCAGGATACCTGTTCTGTCTTTTCATAATTATCGAGAGCATCTCTGAGAGAATGGGTCAGTGTTTTTTTCATGAAAAAAGGTTTCAGCTTTTCCATATCGTCGGTACAGGATGTCTTGAAATGGTTCAGGACATCCGGCGTGAGGAATACAGGCTTTCCTTTTCGTATCATCAGTGTCGCCTGCAGACTGTCGATGATATAGTCCATGAATACGTCGCGATCCAGGGAGATCTGGCAGCGCCAGGTGATGGAGGCTGTTTCGCGAAGCAGCCCGCTGAGACTCATGGCCAGCTCTCCGGCCAGGTTTTCATCATCCATATCGAAAGCCCGCATGATGATCTGCTGGAACAGCAGGAATATGTCAAGACTGAGCTTGTTTATATAGCTGAGGTATTTTTCACGCTGCTGAAAAGGCTGGGCGGACAGGAATTCGTTTATGAAATGGGTCCGGGCCGAGAATCCCGTCATCCGCTCCGATATACAATTTTTGAGCATTTCCAGAGGAGACGTCTGCGGGGCATCCATAAGCTGCTGTATGCTGCACAGCATTTGCTCTATCATGTAGCATATGATGGCCATGCTGAAATCTTCTTTGGAGCGAAAGAGTTTGTAAAGGGTGGCCTTGGATATGTTGCAGGCTTCAGCGACATCCTGCATGGATGTGTTGTAGTACCCTTTCCTTTCGAAAATATCTCTGCCTGCTTCTATGATATGTTCTTTTTTTTGATCCATCAAAGTAATACCTCCAAATAAAAACTCGTCCGGAATGTATCTCGGGAACCGGGACGCAGGATAACGCGGCCCTTAGGATCTCCTGATGATACTGACGAGTTTTTTGTGTACTCTCAAGTTTATTATAGCGATGCCGGAGCGGAATGTCAAGACAGGCAGCAGACGGATCGCGACAGGCGTATAATATCCGGTCAGGGAGGTCCGGTCAGGGAGGAAGTCCCTTTGCTATTGTTAAATCCTGTCTGAGATGGTATGATTCATATTATCGATGTGTTGAAATACGGGAAACGGAATCGGAGGTAGAAAAATGACAAATTTTTATGTCACATACAAATTCGCGGATAAAGAGACACGGGATGCTTTTTACAGAGAAGTAAAGGAAAGCAGAGCGCCGGAATTGTCCAGAGAGGAAGACGGCTGTATAAGATATGATTTCTTTTTTCACGCTGATGAGGATGACAAGATGTTTTTATGGGAACAGTGGACAAGCAGGGAAGCGCAGAAGAAGCATTGTCAACAGCCTCATTTTCTCCGGCTTTCAAGTATAAAGGAGAAGTACGGTGTGGAAACTGATATACAGATAGAAGACCAGTATTGCAAGTAGGAGGGACAAAGAAAAAAGGTACGGCACCGTATATATGATGCCGTACCGTAAACCCTGGGCAGATATCTTATCTGTTTTTAAACTGAGCTTCTCGCTTTTCGAGGAATGCTTTCATCCCTTCTATCCTGTCTTCCGAGCAGAACGGGACGGTGAAAGCTTCGCTTTCCAGCGCGACCCCCGCGGGAACATCCAGCATCAGTCCCTTGTTTATTACGCGCTTGGCTGTGGAGATGGCGATAGGAGCCTTGCTCATGATGGTCTTCGCCAGTTTTTCGCACGTAGGTATCAGTTCCTCGGGAGATACTACCTTTTCTACCAGTCCAAGTCTGAGCGCTTCGTCGGCTTTGATATATTCTCCTGTCATTATCAGGTATTTTCCCATTCCCTGACCTACCAGCCTAGGAAGTCTTTGGGTGCCTCCAAAGCCGGGTATGATCCCCAGGTTTACTTCAGGCTGTCCGAACTGAGCTTTTTCAGATGCTATCCTGAAATCACAGGCCATGGCCAGTTCGCATCCGCCTCCGAGGGCAAAACCGTTCACAGCGGCGATGACCGGTTTGTCGATGGATTCGATGTAGTTCATCACATCGGCGCCGTATTTTATCATATCGTGGCCCTCTACTCCTGTGAGCGCTGACATCTGCGCGATATCGGCTCCTGCAACGAAGGCTTTTCCCTCACCTGTGAGGATGACGACCCTGACCTGATCATCATCTTTGACCATGTCGAAGGCAGCCTTCAGATCCTTAAGGACGGCCGTGGAGATAGCATTGAGAGCTTTAGGTCTGTTGACCGTGATATAAGCGATACCGTCTTTTATTTCATACTTTAGCGTTTCGAACATAATTCCACATCCTTTCCCATTTTTTCTTTGCTTTTTCTCTTGTTTTCCGGGTGTTTCCGGCAAAATGACGATTTATATCCATATTAGTGCGGAAATACTTTTTTGTCAATGATAAGTCGGTTTTAAGCATTCTAAAGTCTATGTCCGACATTATAAATTATACAAAATACATGACGAAATACATGGCAATGCGACTTGACACAGATTGCTATTTACAATAAAATAAATAAGTGATTGTAAGCAAAATTTAAGTTGTGGAGTTTAGGAGGATAAACAATGGACTTTAAATTATCAAAGACACATTTGCTTCAGCAGGAAATGTATCGCAGATTTGCAGAAAATGAAGTTAAACCATTGGCGGAAGAAATGGACGAAACTGAAGTTTTCGACCTTGATCTGCTTGCAAAGATGCACAAATACGGACTCATGGGTATTCCATACTCAAAGGAATACGGCGGAGTAGGCGGAGACTACCTCAGCTATGCGCTCTGCATGGAAGAGATCTCCAAGAAGGACGGAAGTGCCGGTATCACGATTTCGGTACATACTTCCCTCTGCTGCTCATGCATAGACTCCTTCGGTACGGAAGAACAGAAGCAGAAGTTCCTCAGACCTTTGATCGATGGTTCGAAGACAGGCTGTTTCGGTCTTACTGAGCCAAACGCAGGCTCGGATGCTGCCGGACAGCAGACACAGGCGGTATACGATGAAGCTACTGATGAATATATCATCAACGGCGGAAAGATATTTACAACTAACTCAGGTTTCGCTGAGACTTGCATAGTATTCGCGCTTACAGACAAGACGCTGGGTACGAAGGGTATATCCGCGTTCGTAGTTCCACTCAAGGATGAGGACGGAAACAGGACGCCGGGAGTTACCGTAAGTGAAAACATCAAGAGAATGGGTATCAGAGCAGCATCCAACTGCGAAGTTTCCTATGAGAACGTAAGAGTACCGGCTGCCAACAGACTGGGCAAGGAAGGCCAGGGATTCAAGATCGCCATGAAGGCTCTTGACGGCGGAAGAATCGGTATCGCCGCACAGTCCGTAGGTCTGGCGCAGGGCGCTCTGGACGAAGCAGTTGAATATGTAAAGGAAAGAAAGCAGTTCGGAAGACCGATCGCTGCATTCCAGACTACTCAGTTCAAGCTTGCTGATATGCAGACGAAGATAGACGCAGCAAGGCTCCTCACATGGAGAGCGGCATGCATAAAGGATGCCGGAGAGAACTATGGCCCTGCCGCAGCAATGGCCAAGTTATTCGCTTCTGACGTAGCTAACCAGGTGTGCAGAGAAGCTGTACAGCTGATGGGTGGTTACGGATACTGCAGAGAGTATCCTGTGGAAAGAGCGCTCAGAGACGCTAAGATCACAGAGATCTACGAAGGAACATCTGAAGTAATGAAGATGGTAATTTCGGGCTCGATGAAGTTAAAGAAGTAGTGTGAAGGGAGAAGAATAACGAT
Source organism: uncultured Eubacterium sp. (assembly GCA_900543485.1). Taxonomy (GTDB): domain Bacteria; phylum Bacillota; class Clostridia; order Peptostreptococcales; family Anaerovoracaceae; genus Lentihominibacter; species Lentihominibacter excrementipullorum. The sequence goes on from UQRM01000003.1 coordinate 6,017, forward strand.
GAAAATAGTAGTATGCATAAAGCAGGTTCCGGACACGAACGAGGTAAAACTGGATCCTAAGACGAACAGACTTATAAGAGATGGTGTGCCAAGCATCATCAATCACGATGATAAATCAGGAATAGAAGCAGCTCTTCAGCTGAGAGAAAAGGTTGGCGGTACTGTAACGGTAGTGTGCATGGGACCTCCGCAGGCTGACGTGGCACTTAGAGAAGCGCTGGCAATGGGATGCGATGACGCATATCTGCTTTCAGCCAGAGAATTCGGCGGATCAGACACATGCGCTACGGCGATAATCATTTCCACTGCTCTGAAGAAGATCGGATATGATATCGTTATCACCGGAAGACAGGCGATCGACGGAGATACTGCTCAGGTAGGACCTCAGATCGCTGAGAACCTTGGAATCCCGCAGATCTCATATGTTGAAGAGATCACACCGAATGAAAAGGGCGACGTTCTCACTGTAAGAAGACAGTATGAGGACAGACACCATATGATAGAAGTCAAGACTCCTTGCCTGCTGACAGCGCTGCAGGAACTGGCTGAGCCAAGATATATGCACGCAGGCGGAATCATCGACGCTTATGCAAAGGAAATCACCGTTTGGGGATTCGACGATCTGAAGGACGGACTGAATCCTGACCATATCGGACTGAACGGTTCGCCGACAAAGGTAGTTACATCGTTCGGAAAGATGGCCAAGGGAGCAGGAACGAAGCTGGATGTGAGCCCGGATGAAGCGGTAGCTGCAATCATAGCGAAGATGGAAGAAAGACACATTATTTAGTGGGGAGGTTTCTTGAAAATGAGTAAAGATATATATGTAGTAGTTGAGCAGAGAGACGGCGTTGTCGCCAAAGTAACTCTCGAGCTGCTGGGCGAAGCGACAGAGCTGGCTGCTGACCTTAAGGAAAAGGTATACGCAGTTATCATGGGCGATAAGGTTAAAGATAAGACGCAGGAGCTGATCGAAGCGGGAGCTGACGGGGTTATCGTAGTAGAAGACCCTATGCTGGCTGAATATGTAACGGAACCGTACGCTAAAGCGCTTACAGCCGTTATCAAGAACTACGATCCTAACATCGTACTGTTCGGCGCGACTTCCATCGGAAGAGACCTCGCTCCAAGAGTAGCTGCCAGGATCCACACAGGACTTACCGCAGACTGCACGCACCTGGATATCGATATGAACAAGTATTTCGAATTCCTGAAGGCTACGTCGACTGCTGACACTGAGTCCATCGGCAAGAGACTGGGAATGGATGACAATACTCTGAAGATGACGAGACCTGCTTTCGGAGGTAACGTAATGGCTACTATCAGATGTGCTGATTACAGACCTCAGATGGCTACGGTAAGACCTGGAGTAATGAAGAAGATCGAGCCTCAGAAGGGCAAGCAGGGTACTGTTGAGGAATTCAAGGTTGATTTCGTTCCTGAAGACATGAACGTAACTATCAAGGAAGTAGTTAAGGATACTAAGAAGAAGGTAGATATCACAGAAGCCAAGGTTCTGGTTTCCGGCGGAAGAGGTATCGGTTCTGCGGATTACTATAAAGAGCTGCAGAAAGTCGCTGATCTGCTGGGCGGAGAGATTTCGTCCTCAAGAGCTAACGTTGATGCCGGCTGGATCGAGAAGGACAGACAGGTTGGTCAGACTGGTAAGACAGTAAGACCTGAGTTGTACATGGCCTGTGGTATATCCGGAGCTATCCAGCATATCGCCGGTATGGAAAACTCCGAGTGCGTAATCGCTATCAATAAGAACGATTCGGCTGCTATCTTCGAGGTGTCCGATCTGGGTATCGTTGGTGATGTCAAAGTCATCATCCCTAAACTCATCGACGCTCTTGAAAAGTACAAGGCTGCTAACAACTAAAAGTTCGTATAACGCGGCAACATAAATGAGTTTTTCAGAAGAGGATGTGTTCCGAAGCGAGACTTTGGAGCACAGCCTCTTTTATCTGTATATAGTGAAAAAACAGGATCTATAGCGAGGTGAAATGCGTCATGCGCAAAATGAAACTGATCCCGGGAGAGGATTTTTACAACAGATGCGAGGTAAGTGTTTACGATATCACAGAAGGAAAGGAAAAGAGGCGCTGCAAGGTAACTGTGGAATATTCGGCGGCTGACGTTCGCCAGCTCAGATCACAGGGGATAGAGGACCTTGATGCAGCGCTGGAGCATTACAGGGATTGGATATATGACATCGTCAAATATTATATCACCGACGACTGGGAATGTGCTGAAGGAATGGATGAAGTAACGGACATAATAGCGGAGCATATAAGAGAGTACTTTGAGGAAGGTGAAAAACGATGATACAGGATATAGCTCCCCACAGACTCGCTACTTCGTTTAACCATATCAAAGCCGGGGGCAATAGTGTCGTCTTCACCTTTGCTGGCGGAAATCTGCTGGTGTGTGACGGGGAAGACGGTGGCATAGCACTCCCGACCATGGAGCAGATCGCAGCGAATCTTTCCGCGGGGCTCGATGTGGAGAATGCGATATATGCTTTTTCTATAGATGATGAGCCTATGTTTTTGCTGCCGCAGCGTGAACTTAAGGGAAAGATCCCGAAAAACATGGAGTATATCAATATGAGAAATCTGTCCGGAAAAACCGACAGATGGGTACCTTTGGCGGCTGTAACGGCAGGCCATTTGGATCACTGGTACAGGGAACATCGCTACTGCGGGTGCTGTGGAGCAGTCAGCGGCTTTTCCGTTCGCGAGAGAGCGAAGGTATGTCCTGAGTGTGGGAACGTTCAGTATCCTCGGATATCTCCCGTGATCATGGCAGCTGTTACAGATGGAGACAGACTCCTGGTGACGAGGTACGCAGGCAGACCATATAAAGGGCTGGCATTGATCGCGGGTTTCGTGGAGATCGGAGAATCTATAGAAGAAGCTTTGAAAAGAGAGGTCATGGAAGAGGTGGGGCTGCATGTGGAAAATCTCAGGTACTTTGGCAGTCAGCCATGGGGATTTTCTGATTCATTGATTTCGGGATTTTTTGCCGATCTGGACGGAGACGGTACGATACAGCTTGACAGGGATGAATTGGCTGAGGCGGTGTGGCTGTCAAGGGATGAGCTGCCTCCACAGGCTGTCGATATCAGTATCACAGCTGCGATGATAGAGGCGTTCAGAAAGGGAGAAATGTGAGTGCCTATCGAAAAAGGAGTATAATAAAACAAATTCCAGGAGAGAGGAATGAAAAACACACGAGAAGTCATTCATACAGATAATGTTTGCATGCGGGAAGATGGAAAGGCCGTCGTGATAATCGATCAGAGCCTGCTCCCAGGCAGGACTGAATATCTGGAACTGGAGACGCCGGAAGAGATGTATGACGCTATATATAAGCTCAGGGTGCGAGGCGCTCCTGCCATTGGGATATTCGCAGCTTACTGCATGGCAGTGCTGGCAGCGCGTGAGGGCGAGCAGGATGACAGAAAGGCGGATGAAAGCGATGGGGCAGGCGGATTTTTCGCTGCGATGAAAAGGTATGGAGCTTATCTGAAGTCATCCAGGCCAACGGCGGTCAACCTGACCTGGGCTGTGGACAGGACGATAAATGCGGCCAGGACAGCTGACACGGGTATTGAAAGAATGATCGCGGCGATAAAAGAAGAAGCGCTGAAAATACATAGTGAAGATATGTCAATGTGCCAGACCATTTCGGAGTACGGGCTTACGCTGATAAAAGAAGGCGATGGCATACTGACTCATTGTAATGCCGGGCCTTTGGCAACATCCAGGTATGGGACCGCATTGGGACCTATATTGCTGGGAACTGAGAGAGGCATGAGTTTCAAGGTATTTGCCGATGAGACGAGACCGCTGCTTCAGGGAGCCAGGCTTACCGCATATGAGTTACAGAAGGCTGGTGTAGACGTGACGTTGATATGCGATGATATGGCGGCAACAGTAATGAAAAACGGCTGGGTGCAGGCATGTTTCGTAGGCTGTGACCGAGTGGCAGCCAACGGCGATACGGCGAACAAGATAGGGACATTAGGCGTTGCTATATTAGCCAGATATTACGGGATCCCGTTTTATGTGCTGGGACCGACTTCAACTGTAGACCTGGGCTGCCCTTCCGGAAATGATATACCTATAGAGCTGAGAGCGCCGGAGGAGATAAAGGAAAAATTCTATAAGGAACCGATGGCGCCGGAGGGAGTCAGATGTTACAATCCGGCTTTTGACGTAACAGATAACAGTCTGATAACCGCCATAATAACGGAAAAAGGGATATGCAGACCCCCTTTCGATGAAAGCCTGAAGGTTGCTGTGGCGGAGGGACAAACAAAATGAGCAAGACCGGGGCATGATGAGGACAAGGAAGGAGCAGGGACAGAGGAATGTGGTATTTGATTTTACTGGCTATAGCTTATCTGGCGGTGAACTTCTTTTTATGGCACAGAGTTGTCAGGATGTTAAGGAATGTACACGGCTTTTTCGGGAAAAAATGGGTAGTCGTCATCTTTTCAGTCATATACTTTTTCCTGTTCAGCAGTGTTGCCAGCTGGACTCTGTTCGACGACCCTTCCTGGGTCGCGGCGCTCAAGTTTATAAATAATGTGTGGATAGGCGTATTCATCTACGCGATACTGTTTGTGGCGGCGGCTGAAGCAGTTACATTTGTCCTGTGGCTGGCGAAAAAGATGAGAAAGGACTATCCGGGTTATCGTAGATATATAGTGGCCAGAGGATCTATCGTCATTGCCCTGGTGCTATGTTTCAGCTTGTACGGCGTATTCCATTATCCTGATACGAAGGTGGAGAATTACAGTGTGACTATCGACAAACATACTGAAACGGCTGACTCGATGAGGATAGTGCTGGTGGCGGATACCCATCTGGGTTATTCGGTGGGAAATGACATGATGGAACGGATGGTGGAAGAAATAAACGATCAGGATCCTGATATGGTGGTATTCGCCGGCGATATCGTGGACAACGATTACTACGCGCTGGAAGACGCGGATAAGATAGCTGAGACCTTATCAGGTATAGAGTCGAGATACGGCGTATATGGCTGCTATGGCAACCACGATGTTGAAGAGCGGCTTATAGGAGGATTTACGGTCGCCGGTGGAAAAAACGCCAAAGTACAGCCGGAAGTGGATCAGTTCGTTGAAAAATCGGGGATAGAGCTGCTTGAAGATGAAACTGCTGTGGTCGCAGGGGACATCACCATCATTGGGCGGAAAGATGCGTCGAAGCCTAACAGGGCTGGCGCAGGCGGCCGGGAATCCATAGAGGAACTGATGGCAGGGGTGGACAAAGAGGGGCCTGTTATCTGTATCGATCATCAGCCGTCGGAGCTGGAGGAGAAGGCAAAGGCCGGCGTCGATCTGGATCTGGGAGGCCATACTCATGATGGCCAGATATTCCCGGGGAATCTGCTTATAGACCTCTTCTGGGAAAACGCCTGCGGGATGAAAAAAGTCGACGATATGTATTCCGTTGTCACCTCCGGGGTCGGCGTGTGGGGTCCGGCCATGAGAGTAGGTACTGACAGCGAGATCGTCGTAGTGGATGTGAGCTTCGGGCAGTGACAGAGAGATGGCTCATAGGAGGAGACGATGAAACAGCCCCGGCTGTCCGTATATATCATGAAGATGGCGAGGATCTGAATATGATCATATCATCTCCTATGATGACGATACTGCTCCATGGCAGTTCGCACATATCGCCAAGATTTTTCCTGAAAAAGCCGCCGCTTTCGAAGGTCGGCACCAGTACAGATCTTATCTTTCCCGTTTTTTTGTCGAAGATCATTTCAGCATCCCACAGCTGACCATGACTGCAGCCTGTCGAAAGGTCGACGATCTCCTTGTTTCCGATTTCACTTAGTCGCATAATATACTCCTTAAACACAGATAATATTAATGATATTAATTTGAAGAGGAGAATATGAAAGTGAGAGAAGAAAACCCGGAAAAAAAGACGGCGGAGCAGGAGAACAGCACCAGAGATCTGATAACAGAGCTGGGACTTCTCAGTACCGGGCCGGATTTCGAGAGCGATGTCCAGTATATCAATATAATCGGCAGTATCGAGGGACATAATGCGCTGCCTGCCGACAACAAGGCCACCAAGTATGAGCATCTGATACCGCAGCTGATCGCCGTAGAGGAAAATCCCAAGCTGAAAGGGCTGTTGGTAGTCCTCAATACAGTAGGAGGGGATGTAGAAGCGGGGCTCGCATTGTCGGAGATGATCGCTACTCTGTCAAAACCCACAGTCTCGCTGGTCCTGGGCGGAGGCCACAGTATAGGCATACCTTTGGCAACGGCTACTGATTATTCATTCATAGCCAAGACGGCTACAATGACCCTTCATCCCATAAGGACGACCGGGATCGTCATTACGTCGGAGACCACCTTTGATTACATGAGGAAGACTCAGGAGAGGGTGGTCGATTTTATCGTGGACCATTCCAGGGCGGAACGTGATGAGATAATCAGGCTGATGAACAGTAACGACAACATGTCAAACGATGTGGGAACAGTGCTGTTCGGAAGGGAAGCTGTGGAAACAGGGATAATCGATGAGGTAGGCGGCGTGTCGCAGGCCATAGGAGAGCTAAGAGGACGTATAGAAATGCAGACGCGGCGTGATAAGTAAAATATTGCTTGACATTATTTTCCATATCGTGTAACATGAAATAAAAGGAATAATTTTCCAAGCTTTGAAGCGGCATTCGAAAGGACATGGTCTATGGAAAATATATCATTGCTTATTGTAACAGATGACAAAGAATATGGCAGGGCGCTAAGCAGAGCGATACTGTACCTTTGCAGCCGGGTGCTGATCCGATTGGCGGAAAAAGAAGAGTTTTTCGAGAAGGTCAGAGAGGCAGGAGAGGTCGCTGTGCTGGATTCCGCCGACATGATATTGTGGGATGGACAGGAAGCGGAGCAGGTTTATGGAGGGAAGATCGTACTGCTGTCAGAGAAGCCTTCTATGGCGGTAAGGAATCCCGGAGAGAAAAAATTCTGCATTTACAAATACAGTCAGGCACAGGTCATAGTCGCGGCTCTGATGGAGATCTATGGATCCTTGGCGGAGAAAAGATCCGTAAATATATGCCGCCGACAGACAAGCCTGCTGGCATTCGCGTCCTGCAGCGGAGGCTGTGGATGTACTGTGCTGGCTATGGCGGCAGCTCAGGAATTGTGCCGCTTTGCAGGGAAGCGGGTATTGTACATTTCATTTGAGGAGGCGGAATCGACGGGGGATTTCATGATATGTCCACCGGGAATAAAGGGCGTGGGCATGTATCTCTATTATCTTTTCAAAAATGAGACAGCGACTCTCCGTTCCGGGAAAAGCAGTGAGAGACAGCTTCCGGATATGGACAGCTACATCGTAAAGGATGATTTTGGACTGGAAGCTTTCGCTCCTACGGGAGGAAGGAATCCGCTAAAGGAGCTTTCCGCCGGAGAGATGGAAGCGTTTATCGCATCGGTCATAGACAGTGGAGGATATGATGTGATAGTGATGGATCTGGGAACCGGCTTGTCGGATGGCGAGATAGCCTGTATAGACATGGCGGAGAAGATATGCTTCGTTTCGGGGCCGGATAGTGGCCGCGCCAGGGAAGAGCAGTACCTGCAGCATCTGATATGCCGCTGTGGTGAGGATGTGACGGAGAGGATGATAAAGACCGAAAACATGGTTACCGATAAGGCGGCTGATACAGGCAGTCAGGAAGAGCTGGGTGCGATGATGAAGGCGGTCGTGCGTATAGAAAGGAGCAGTTCGTTCCTGCAGCGTGGAGAAGTGAAGAGGATATTCCTGGATGGCAGATTTGGAGAAGGTATCAAGCTGTTAACGGAAAAGATGATGGGATATGAGCAAACACCTATTGACAAACGGACGAAAGAAGCATAATATAATTACAGCAACTTAATAAAGATCTTCAGGGCAGGGTGAAATTCCCGATCGGCGGTATAGTCCGCGAGTGCGTCAGCACAGGACTTGGCAGTTGTCCAAGTCAGGATTTGGTGAGATTCCAAAACCGACAGTATAGTCTGGATGGGAGAAGATCGAAAAGCGCATTCTATGCGCGTGTTTTCGCGATCACAAGCTCTGAAACTTTTTGTTTCAGAGCTTTTATGATTTGACGGCGTGACCGCCTTTTTGGTACAGGAAAGACGGTACTGTCTGTATGTATTGCCCTGAAGAAAATCTTCAGGGTTTTTTGATGTGAGATGATCATATTTTGGAGGAGAAAAGACGATGACAGATGAAAAATACATGCGGTTGGCGATAGAGCTGGCCCAAAAGGGCTGCGGATGGGTCTCTCCCAATCCTATGGTAGGAGCTGTCATAGTAAAGGACGGTCGTATCATCGGACAGGGATACCATAAGAGGTATGGGAGCCTTCATGCGGAGAGAGAGGCCCTCGGGGACTGCATGAAAAGGGCGGGAGCTGAAACGGGAGCAAGGCGCCCGGCTGAAGGAGCTGACATGTATGTGACGCTGGAACCGTGCTGCCATCACGGAAAACAACCGCCGTGTACGGAAGCGATAATAGAGGCAGGGATAAGAAAAGTCATCATAGGCTCTGCGGATCCCAACCCTCTGGTGGCCGGAAAAGGCGTGGCGATGCTGCGGGAGCACGGTATCGAGGTGACAGAAGGCTTTCTCAAAGATGAATGCGATTCATTCAACAGACCCTTTTTCTACTTCATAACTAACGGGACGCCTTATGTAGTGCTGAAATACGCCATGACGGCCGATGGAAAGATAGCCGCTCATACGGGAGCATCCAAATGGATAACAGGAGAAGCGGCCAGGGAAAATGTACATCGCGACAGGAACAGATATACGGCGATCATGACAGGAGTGGGAACGGTGCTTGCGGACGATCCGCTGCTGACCTGCAGGATACGGGGAGGCAGGGATCCGGTAAGGATAATATGTGATACCAGTCTGAGGATCCCTTCCGGATCTCAGATAGTGAAAACGGCCGGCGATGTGAGGACGATGATAGCGACATCAGAAGAAGCTGCCGCAGAGAAGGCTGCTGAGCGGCGGAGGCTGGAAGAAGCCGGATGCGAGATAATCACCGTACCGCTCAAAGATGGCCACACGGATCTGGGATGTCTGATGGAAAGGCTGGGGGAGATGAAGATAGACAGCGTGCTGCTGGAAGGCGGCGCGGCGCTTAACTGGTCGGCTCTGTCAGCCGGTATCGTAAACAGGGTACAGGCATATGTCGCTCCTAAGATACTGGGCGGAAAGGACGCCCCGTCACCTGTGGGCGGCAGGGGTTTCGACATGCCGTCGGAAGCCGTCATGCTCTCAGAGCCTGAGGTGACGGTGCTGGGAAAGGATATCTTACTGGAAAGCGAGGTGTTGGAAACGTGTTCACGGGGATAGTGGAAGAGACAGGCAGGATAAAAGAGATAAAGAGAGGAAGGGCTTCGGCAGTGTTGACCATAGAGGCCCGAAAGGTGTTGGAAGACGTAAAGCTGGGAGACAGCATTGCCGTTAACGGCGTATGCCTGACAGTGACGGACTTTACATCTTACGCATTCATGGCCGACGTGATGCATGAGACTCTGAACAGGTCATCGCTGGGAGCTTTGAAAAACGGCAGCGCTGTGAATCTGGAGCGGGCCATGAAGGCCGACGGGCGGTTCGGAGGACATATCGTGTCGGGCCACATAGACGGGACCGGCACCATAGCATCTGTAGAGAAAGACGACAACGCCGTATGGTATACGGTGAAGGCTCCCGGGGAGATAATGAAGTACATCGTGGAGAAAGGCTCCATAGCCATAGACGGCATCAGCCTTACGGTAGCCGGCGTAGCCGAAGACGCGTTCCGGGTTTCCATAATACCCCATACGTCGGATAACACGATTCTTTCCATAAAAAAGCCGGGAGATGTGGTGAACCTGGAAAATGATATCATCGGTAAATACGTGGAAAGGCTGATGAGCTTCGGTGAAAAAGTGGAAAACGGGACAGGGGCCACAAGGACTTCCGAAAGGATAACAGAAGCGTTCCTGGCGGAAAACGGATTTTGATGCGGAGGATAACAATCAATGGATAATCAACAGAAGGAGGTATATTTATGAATAGATTCAATACGATAGAGGAGGCACTGGAGGATCTTCGGGCGGGAAAGATCATCCTGGTCACCGACGACGAGGACAGGGAAAACGAAGGCGATATGATATGCGCGGCCCAGTTCGCCACGACGGAAAACGTGAACCTGATGGCCAGCGTGGCCAAGGGGCTCATCTGCATGCCTATGAGCGAGGAATTCTGCCGGAAGCTGCAAATACCGCAGATGGTCAGCGAGAACACCGACAACCATGAGACAGCCTTCACTGTTTCCATCGACCACGTGGACACCACTACCGGCATATCGGCTGAGGAGCGGGGATTCACTGCCAGAGCCTGCGTCGACGATGATGCGAAGCCTCAGGATTTCAGAAGGCCGGGGCATATGTTCCCACTAAAGGCCAAGAAAAACGGTGTGCTGGAGAGAAATGGACATACGGAAGCTACCGTGGATCTGCTTAGGCTGGCAGGCCTCAAGGAGTGCGGTCTCTGCTGCGAGATCATGAAGGATGACGGTACCATGATGAGAAAGAGCGAGCTGTTTCAGCTGGCGGAGCAGTACGGGATGAAGTTCATCACTATCAAGATGCTCCAGGATTATCGCAAGAAGCACGAGAAGCTGGTGGAAAGGGAAGCTGTCGTCAAGATGCCTACCAAATACGGCAACTTCATGGCCTACGGCTATGTCAACAAACTCAACGGGGAGCACCACGTTGCCCTGGTGAAGGGTGAGATCGGAGATGGCAAAAGTCTGCTGTGCAGAGTCCACTCCGAATGCCTGACAGGTGACGCATTCGGATCGTTGCGGTGCGACTGCGGTCAGCAGCTGGCCGCGGCCATGATGCAGGTAGAAAAGGAAGGGCGCGGCATAGTGCTCTACATGAGACAGGAAGGCCGGGGCATCGGGCTCATCAATAAGCTGAAAGCCTATGAGCTGCAGGACAGAGGTATGGATACGCTGGACGCCAACCTGGCTCTGGGATTTCCGGGAGACATGCGGGAATATTTCATCGGGGCTCAGATACTGCGGGATCTGGGAGCCAGAGAGCTGCGGCTTCTGACAAACAACCCTGACAAGGTCTATCAGCTGGCCGATTACGGCATGGAGATAATCGAACGGGTGCCTATACAGATGGAGGCCACCGAGAACGACTTGTTCTATCTGAAGACGAAGCAGAAGAGGATGGGACATATACTGGATTACTGATACTGGATCACTGGTACTGGATACTGATGTTGGATACTGATAAAGTTAAGCTGACGCCCGGCTTTGACGGGTGAGCAAGGAGGAAGGAAATGAAAGTATACGAAGGAAAACTGGTTTCAAAGAAGATAAAGGTGGGCATCGTCGCCGCCAGATTCAACGAGTTTATCACGTCGAAGCTGCTGTCAGGAGCGCTGGACACGCTGAAGCGGCACGATGTAAGCGAGGATGACATAGACATCGCATGGGTGCCGGGAGCGTTCGAGATACCGCTGGCCGCTTCCAAGATGGCCAAGTGCGGCAGGTACGATGCCGTCATCTGCCTGGGAGCTGTAATAAGAGGAAGCACGACTCACTATGATTACGTTTGCAATGAAGTGTCCAAAGGCATCGCTCACGTTTCCCTCGATACGGGCGTTCCTGTAATGTTCGGCGTGCTGACGACGGAGAACATCGAGCAGGCCATCGAGCGGGCAGGCACGAAGGCCGGCAACAAAGGCTCCGACTGCGCCGAGGGCGCCATCGAGATGGTGAACCTGCTGAGGGAGATGGAGTAGCAGCAGATTTAAGTGGAGGATGTTTTTGCGCGGGGGAGGCTTGCCTGTATAGCCTTGCCCCGCTCACTGTTCGATAAAATCGATAAAACCATATAAAAGATCCGGCATATCGTCTGCCGGATTTTTTAAACGGCTTCCTGTCACAGCAATATGGTGGCGTAGACAGGTATCGTCACGAGGCTTATAATGGTGGAAAGGCTTACAAGATTTGATGCGTATTGAGCTTCCAAACCGTAATATTCCGCCATGATAGCTGTCTGAGCATGGCATGGAAGAGCTGCCATCATGATGAAGACATCGAGGGGCAGCCCGTTAACGCCAAAGAGAGTAAAGGCTCCCCAGATAATGAGAGGATGTATGATGAATTTCCCTGCCATTATCATGATCATGTCGACAGTGATCCTGGGGAAACCTCCGGAAAAGGAGGAGGCCAGGTTGGAGCCGATGACCAGCAGGGAGAGCGGTACGCAGATATCGCTCAGATATGTCAGCGAGGTTTCCAATATCATAGGCAGGTGGAAACCGGTGCCTGCCAGCGTACAGCCGATGAGAACGCCGATGAGACCGGGGCTGAGGATGTTTTTCACGGAAAAGGAGCTGCCGGCATTGTCTGAGGCGCGGTACAGAGTATAGGCTCCCAGACTCCAGAAAGTCACGATGGAGACCAGATAAAAGGTGAAGAGATAAGGCAGCCCCTCACTTCCGAAGACGATGGAGATTATAGGCAGCCCTATGAACATCGTATTATTCAATGTAAAGGTGGTCTCAAAGACCGCCTTCTTTTTTCGTGGCAGCTTCATCAATCCGGCCAGAAGCTTGCCGATAAAATGCATCAGCAGTACGCTTCCGGCGATGACCAGCAGGTTCATGAGTGAGGCCTGCAGCAGCTGCGGGGTAAAGTGATTCTCGATGCTGACGATGGCAAGGGCCGGGGCCGCTATCTGGACTACAGCGATAGAAAAGACTTTATTGGTGCTTTCCGGCCATTTTTTTCTCCAGGTGAAATAGGCTCCTACGGCCATTATCATGAATATTACCAGGACGCTCATTATACCATTCAGCATTTTACACCTCCTTTGTAATGATACCATACAAATGAAGAAAAAGGCGGATAGCTGGTTGTTTTTGGGTATTATTGAGATATAATTAACATAAAATTAACACTTTGGATGATGAAATGCGCGGCATGCTGAGGGAAAACAGGCGCAGATTCACTAAATGCAAGGGAAATGGGAAAATGATGAGCCTATGTGCCTTAACATAAACTTAATATTCGTTTAACATTTGATGGCTTTTTGTTTACATTGAGTAAATATAGTATATATAAAGTGAGATGTTGTCCGGCAAAAAAGTCATCATAAGAGCAAATCGTCGTCGCGGCTGAAACAGCAGACAGCGGATATAGAGTGAGCAATGACGGAAGGAAAGATGGCAGACGGAAGATGAAGCAATGGACGAAAAGGAGAGAGGAAGATGAATGTCGAAGCAGTACAGATGATCATGACGTTGGTAGGAGGGCTGGCTCTGTTCATATTCGGGATGAATTTCATGAGCGATGGCCTGCAGAAAGCGGCGGGTGACAAGATGAGGACCATATTGGCCATGCTTACCAGAAACCCGGTTTTAGGAGTCCTTGCCGGAGCTCTGGTAACGGCTGTGTTGCAGAGCAGCAGCGCGACGACGGTAATGGTCATAGGCTTTGTCAGCGCCAAGCTGATGAAACTCCCGCAGGCGATCAGCATAGTGTTGGGGGCCAACATCGGGACGACGATCACGGCTCAGTTGATCGCGTTCAGTATAGGAGATTATGCATGGGCTTTCGTAGCCGTAGGATTCATCATGTATTTTTTCTTCAAGAAGAGAGAGTTTGTCTCGTATCTGGGACAGACTGTATTTGGATTCGGAGTCCTCTTCGTGGGGATAAATATCATGGGAGATACCATGGAACCGCTGGCGGGATCTCAAGTTTTCCTGGATTTGATGATGCAGGTCCAGGATATCCCTGTGCTGGGAGTAGCTCTCGGGATGTGTATGACTGTGATCGTGCAGAGCAGTTCGGCGACTATCGCTGTGCTTCAGAATCTGGCGTCGACAGCAGGGCCTGACGGCATATCCAGCATCATAGGGCTGCAAGGAGCGCTGCCGATACTGTTTGGAGACAATATCGGGACGACGATCACGGCGGTGCTGGCATCCATAGGAGGTTCTATCGCGGCCAAGAGGACAGCGGCCGCTCACGTGATCTTCAATCTTACGGGAACACTGCTGTTTATCTGGTTCATTCCTTATTACGCCGAATTCATACAGTTCATATCTCCTAAAGGACCGGAGGTGGAGGTGATCTCCAGACAGATAGCTAACGCTCATCTCTGCTTTAATCTCTTCAATACCATCTGGTTCATCCCTATCATACCGATCCTGGTGAAGGTAGTGACGAAGATCGTTCCGGGAAAAGAAGTGGACAGACTTCCGTCGGAACCTGCATATCTGGATTATAACGTGCTGGAGCAGCCGTTCGTAGCTATACATCTGGCGACGAAGGAGCTGGCAAGGCTGGGGAGGATGGCTCTCGGAATGATAGTTTCGGCGCAGAAAGCTTTCATAGGGAACGACAGCGTCGCAGTCAGGGAAGTCATGGCGACAGAGGAGACGGTGGACGAGCTCCACGGCAAGATCCTCAATTACCTTTCCGCCATGGTGGCCAATGATACCAATACGGGAGAGCAGGGCACCGCGATATCGGGTCTGATGCATGTGGCGGCGGATATCGAGCACATCGGTGATCACTGTAAGAATATAGCCGAGTTTGCCGATTCAAAGATAAAGAAATCATATGAATTTTCCGAGGAAGCATATGCTGAAATATACAGCTGTTTCGATCTGGCAAAGAAGATGACAGGGGACAGTATAGACGCGCTGGAAAACGGTGATCCGGAAAAGGCCGGGGGCGTCAGGGAGATGGAGACGGAAATGAATATCATGGAGGGAGAGCTTCGTCAGCGTCACATGGTACGTCTCACCCAGAAAAAGTGTTCACCGGAATTTACAGTGATTTACACAGATGTCATACATGATATAGAGAAAATAGGCGATTACTGCGATAATATAGCCAATGTCATCATAGAAAATCATAGCGTTGAGTAATTTACAGAATTGTGTTAAAATAAGATATGTAAAGGGGCCTTTAATGACATCCAGGAGAAGATCAGATATGAAAAAAATACTTATTATAGAGGATGAGCCCAACATAAGAGAGCTCATACTTTATAATTTAAAGACCAACGGATATGACGGCATCGCTGCGGAAGACGGGGTCATGGGGATAACCATGGTCCAGCGTGAAAGGCCGGATCTCATATTGCTTGACATAATGCTTCCCGGAAAGACTGGGTACGAGATATGCAAGGAGCTGAGGGAAGAAGGCGACAATACGCCAATTATCATGATAACAGCCAAGACTGATGAGCTGGACAAGGTGACGGGACTGGAGTACGGCGCTGATGATTACATATCGAAACCATTCGGCATACGTGAGCTGATGGCGAGGATAAAGGCAGTGCTTCGGAGATATGAAGTCACATCAAGCAGCGGACATGATACTATCATATCGGTAGGAGACCTTTCTATGAATGTGGAATGCCACGAAGTCAAGGTGGGAGACAGGATCGTAGACCTTACCCTCAGAGAATTCGAGCTGCTCAAGTATTTGGTAGAGAATCGGGGACATGTCTTCACGAGAGATCAGCTTTTGAATAATGTCTGGGGTATAGATTACGCCGGAGAGACGAGGACGGTGGATGTACATATAAGACATCTGAGACAGAAGCTTTCCGACGGAGATAACGAGGAAAAGTATATCGAGACCATAAGAGGAAAGGGCTATAAAGTCAGATGAGAAACAGATGTATCGCGCTGATAGCGGAGGCTGTGGTCCTGAATCTGCTGGCCATATATCTCATCTGGAGATTCTATGTTTACCCGCGGGTCGGCGTCGTCCAGGGAGAGGGGTTCTGGGAACGGTCGGAAAGCGGAGTGCTGCTGATGGCGGTGGCGTTTGTCGCAGTGATAGCTGCCATCAGCATACAGGGATATTTCCTGATAATAAAGCCCTACTCCGAGAAATTATCTGAGATGGAAAAAGCCATAGAGGAGAGCAGGAAGGCAGAGGCCATAAGAAAGGAATTCGTAGCTAATGTGAGCCATGAGCTGAAGACCCCCCTCACCTCTATTTCCGGTTTCATAGAAACTCTTCAGGAGGGAGCTGCCGAGGATCCTGAAATAAGGACCAAGTTCATAGATATCATAGCCATTGAGACATCCAGGCTCAAACGTCTCATAAACGACCTGCTGGTCCTCTCTGATATAGAAAACAAGCGCTCTTTCGGATGCGGGAAGTTCAACGTCAAAAAAGCTGTGGAAAGCACGATACAGGCTCTCAAGCCTATAGCCGACAGCAAGGAGATAACCGTGCTGGCACAGCTGGACGCAGAGATGGTCATAAGCGGGTCTGAGGACAGATTTTGTCAGATGATGATGAATCTCATAGAAAACGCCATAAAATATTCGGATGAAGGAAAACGCATCTGGGTAAAGGCGTATGTCGATGGAGAGCGTAAGGTCATCAGTGTGAAGGACGAGGGGATAGGTATCGCTCCGGAGCATCATGAAAGACTCTTCGAACGGTTCTACCGTGTGGATAAGTCGAGATCGAAGAAGGCGGGCGGCACGGGATTAGGTCTATCTATAGTCAAACATATAGCTGTTCTGCTGGGCGCTGTTCTCAGGGTGGAGAGTTGTGTCGGAAAAGGTTCTGAATTTTTTGTTATTTTTGAAAAGGAGGAAGAGGATATTGCGTAGATAGTAGAAAGGAGAAGATATTTGCATCTTGATTATTTGATTTCCGATTTGGCATTGATCACAATAGCGGCAGGTGTTGTCACTCTTATTTTTAAAAAGCTGAAGCTTCCTATAGTGCTGGGATATATCGTGGCAGGCTTTCTCATAAGCCCGAACTTCACATATCTGCCCACAGTGGTGGAGTCTGCGGATATACATGTCTGGGCCAATATAGGCGTCGTATTCCTGATGTTCGGACTTGGCCTGGAATTCAGCTTCAAAAAGCTGGCAACGGTGGGAGGCAGCGCGTTTATCGTCGCTCTTACTGTCATGGGCGCCATGGTATTGATAGGTACAGGCGTGGGAAGCCTTCTGGGCTGGGGAAAGATGGACTGCATCTTCCTGGGCTGCATGCTTTCCATGTCGTCGACCATGATAATCCTGAAGGCATATGAGGAAGACGGCCTGAAGGAGAAGAAATTCGCTCAGCTTATCTTAAGCACACTGATAATAGAAGATATCGTAGGTATTTTCATGATGATTATACTTTCCACCATCTCGGTGAGTCAGAACGTATCAGGTGGAGCCATGTTCGGTGAGATAGGCATGATGCTGATGTATCTGGTCATATGGCTTCTTCTGGGTATTTATCTGATACCGACTCTTCTCAAAAAAGCATCGAAGCTGATGAACGAGGAGATGATGGTGATAGTATCGGTGGCTATCTGTCTGGGTATGGTAGTGATAGCTAATTTCATAGGATTTTCCGAGGCGCTGGGGGCGTTCATGGCAGGTTCTATTCTGGCGGGAACGGTGCGGGCCGGATATATAGAGCGGCTCATCAAGCCGATAAAGGATCTGTTCGGAGCCATATTCTTCGTCTCGGTAGGGATGATGATAGAGCCGGAGCTGCTGGCGGAATACGTCGTTCCGATACTGATAATCACGATGGTGACCATACTTGGACAGATGACCTTCGCTACCATTGGGATACTCCTTTCCGGCCAATCTCTCAATACAGCTATCAGAGGCGGGTTGAGCATGGTGCAGATCGGAGAATTCTCTTTTATCATAGCGACTTTGGGAACGAGTCTGGGAGTCATCAGCGACTTCCTGTATCCGGTGGTCGTGTGTGTGTCGGTCATCACTACCTTTACGACGCCTGTGTTCATCAAGAACTCGGAAAAGGTATATAAGTTCGTGGACGATAAGATGCCTGATGGGTTGTGGGTGTTCATAAAGCGGAATACGTCGGAGAGCAGGAGCAACAAGGACAGAGATGAGGACTGGTTCGATTATATGAAGCGGGTTCTGTTCCGGACAGTGCTGTGTTCCATAGTATTGTACATAATCTACTGGCTTGGGACAAATCAATTGTGGGAGATAGCGTCCAGATACATATCGTCGGAGATCCTGTGCGATATCGCCACAGCCGTTGTCATATGCGCTGTCATGGTGCCGTTCATCAATATGATGCATGGCAAGAACGATGTGCTGTTCTCAAAGCTGTGGCTTAAACAGCGCTCCAACAGGCTGCCTCTTCTTACTCTGAGGGCGGCCAGGATACTCATAGCGGGAGGTTTCGTGGCGCTGGTGCTGAGAAAGATTTTCAGCGTGCCGTTCGTGATAGTGTTCCTGATAGCGCTGGTGTATGTGGTAATGGTACTGAGATCCGAGTACATAAGAGGCATGACCATAAATATGGAAATGCATTTCATGAGCAATTTTTCTGAGAGGACCCTGGCCAGGCAGAAAAAGGAGAGAGGACAGAAGGGCGACTATCACTGGCTCAATGAGGAGTTGTTCGTCGCGGAATTCCAGGTGACCAGCGCCGTGGAAAACAAGACCATACTCGACTTCACTAATCACAGGTCTTTCAGAGTCACCATAATAAAGATAATCAGAGATGATACTTATATAAATCTTCCTACGGCTGACGAGCCGGTACTGGAGGGAGACATACTCCATATGCTCGGGACTCAGGCTGAGATAGACGCCTGTACCATGCTGTTGGAGGAGGATGAGTGGATAGAATACACCGACAGAGACGATATGATACTCAAGGATTACATATATGGCCAGACATTCTATGGCATTGAGCCGGAGAAGCAGCTGATATGTTGTCCTATCAAGATCGACGGGAAATCGGAATTCAGCAGGAAGTCCATAAAGAATTCCAGGATGCGGCAGAAGTACCGGGGCACGATAATAGGCATCGAACGCGGCGATCTGACCATCATAAAGCCTAATGTGGAGACCATAATACAGCCCGGAGACCTGATATGGGTCCTGGGAGGGAAATATATGGCAGACTCTCTTGTAAAAGGGCATGTGCTGGATGAGCAGTAATAAGGGTAATGAAAAAAGTGGAGGCATTGGCCATCCACTTTTTTCATGTTCATATCGTCATCAGCCCGGAAGCTTGTCGGGTTCGATTTCAGGAATCAGCTCGACGAATACATCCTGATATTCAGGTTTCAGTCTGGCGACGATCTCATCGTGAGCCAGCTTCAGAGAGCTGATACTGAGCATATCGTCTTTCTGTGTGATATACACGTCTACCCATATCTTTCTTCCCGTCTTGACTACGTCGAGAAAATCGATGTACAGATCGTAGCCTTTGAGGATATCTTCCGCCTTTGAGCGTATCTGTTCCATGACATCCTTACCAGGCGCTGCGAGGATGAGGCTCTTGATTGCGTCCCATATCATCGTGATCGGCTCCCTTGCCAGTATCAGCGCCATGAATATGGCTATGGCCGGGTCTATATAAGGGACCACGAAGGACAGCGGCGTAAACTGAAGGATCAGCTGTATAAGGAACGCCAGACCCACGCCTCCCGTGCTGTAGGCATCCAGTTTCCATATATACAGCTCAGCGTTGACCGTAGGTGAGGAAAAGTGTCTGTTCATATTCCTCAATACCAGATACATCGCAACGCAGGATACGGAAACAAAAAGCTCAAATGCTGCCACCGCTCCGGCGTTTACTATGTGTCCTCCGTCAAGTATGAGAGCTACGCTGTCTGTCAGAAGCTGTATGTCAAGGAAAAGCAGGAGTCCGCATTTTATTATGATAAAAAGCGACTCTATCTGTGCAAAACCATATGGCCATCGTTCCGTGACAGGTTTATACAATTTTGGGACCAGTATCATGAAAGGGCCTAACATTACCAGATCCACCAGATCATACACACAGTCCATCAATACCGCCTGTGAGTGGGTGAAGAAAGCTGCAAGACATTCCGATAAAAGGAACAGCGTGCTGCCTACAAAAGAAATTCTCAGAATTTTGTTCTCCGATTTAAGTTGTCGTTGTTTTAGATCAAGATTTTGTGACGTTAAACTGTCATCCACAATTTCACTCCTTTCATTAATATTATACACCTGAATCATAGTATGATTTTGCTGTATTGAAGTAACTAATTTGCCTGATACTGAAGTGTGGTTTGAAGGAAAAACAGATGGGATGAGTGCGGCGATGGAGAAGAAAGCGCAGATGATACTATTGTATTATTGAAAAAAATCTGAATAATGATAAAATTAAGTAAACTAACAAAGCGGAGGCCTGATAAGACGATCATATTTTAAGAATCAAAAAGGATAAAAAGGAGATGTTTTGACAATGGGAAAGAAAATACTGGTACTTGGAACGGGAGCGCAGGGTTCGACAGTAGCGCAGAGGATGGACGAAGAGCCTAACGTGGATGAGATAATCTGTGCCGACGCAGACCACAAGGCAGTAGACGAGCTGGTGAAGATACTGAAGAAGGCAAAGGGTACATACGTTGATGCCGACGATGTGGACAGCATCATCAAGGCAGCTGAAGGAGTCGACCTGATAGTCAATGCCCTGCCTATCAGATTCGCGCCTAAGGTGCTGGACGCAGCCCTCGCCGTGAAGGCCAACTATCAGGATTTTGCGGCTACCGACGTGCTGGATCCGTGGTGGCCAAAGTGCGTCGAGATAATGTATAACGACTATGGCAAGAAGTTTGCCGAGATAGGAAAGCTGGCCATCATAGGCACCGGTTCGGCACCGGGAATGATGTGCGTGGCAACAAAGAGCAGCATGAGATATCTTGATACGTGCGACGATATACTGATGATGGTATACGAGGGAGTGGAGGCCAGGAGGTTCCTGCCGTTCTGGTGGTCGCCGTTCACGGCCCTTTCCGACATGACGGACCCGACCTTCGCGTTGAAGGACGGAGTGCTTGTTGAGACAGAGCCTCACTCGCTGCCGGTGAAGAGGCACTTCAAGGGCTGCGAGAGGGAAGTGACCCTGGTGGAGCACGCCCACGACGAGACGGTGTACATGGGACTGAACAAGGATACCCATTTCAAGGGAGCCAAGAACATCAACTTCAAGTACGGAGGAGTGGGAATAGAATTCTCTACGCCGCTGTACAGGGCGGGACTGCTGTCGAGGGAGGAGGAGACATACAAAGGACATACGTTCATACCGTTCGATGTGATAGTGTCCCATCTGCCGCCTGCGCCTAAGTATCACGATGAGATAAAGGAGATACTGGACGAGGGACTGGTGAGAGACGAAGGAGCCTTCGTAGTTGAGGCTACGGGAACGAAGGACGGCAAGAAGGTGATGGTAGAGACGTATCTGTATGCGCCGGGCTGCGTGGAGAGCTTCGAGAAGGCAGGGCTTACAGGAGAGCAGTACCTGACGGGGCAGTGCGGTTCGCTGTTCACCAAGATGTTCGTAAACGATGATTACGACCAGACGGGACTTTTATCATCTGACATGCTGACATACGAGGAATGCGACAAATACATCGACTACGCCGCCAGGCTTGACATCAAGCTGGAGACGGAAGTGAAACCGCTTTAATTAAAATTTATATATTATGGGATAAACCCGAAAGAAAAAAGCTGTCGCTTGTGCGGCGGCTTTTTCGTTGAGAAGGTTTTCATTGAGAAAAATTCTATATCAGTTGAGGCCTTGCTCATGTTTTTGCCGGATTTCCCTTACTTCATCGTAACCCGGCACACTTGACACGGTTTGTTGCCGTATTTTTTGATGAGGCGCAGAATTCGGCAAGCATGACACGACTGTTTGCCGGATTTTTAAATACAGCTTGAAATCCGGCAGGCTCCTTGCCGGATTCTTTGTATAGGACGATTATCCGGCATCGATTTAGCAAAATGTTCCAGCGAGGAAAAATGCAGGTGCTGCAAATATGATTTTTTCCGGTTTTGCTTGCCGGATTTTTTGATTATATCAAAGATTCGGCACGAACCTGTGTCAGGGCTGCCGGGAAACCTTCTTTTTTAACAAATCCGGCAAGTCTGGCTATACCTCATCATCCGGCAAGTCTGAAGGCTGGCACGATGCCGGGAAGGTGTGGAGGTATTGCTGTACTGCTGTATTGCTGCCGATGGCCTTGTCTGCCGTTGTGGGGCAACGTGATTTTTTTGCATTTACGCTACGATTCAGGTGTGATATATTTAATATCGGAGGCAATCAAAAATGAGTAGGAAGACATTGCTGAATATCGACTACGCGCTGATCCAGGGGACTTACTGGATGTTCTACGCTGTAGCCGGGATGTTCGTATCGGTATACATGCTTGGCAAGGGATATTCCAATACTTCTATTGGTCTGGTCATCGCAGTGGGAAATGTGGTAGCGGTGTTTGTCCAGGCTGTACTGGCAAATATAACTGACAAAGCGCAGCGGCTGACCGATATTACAGTTATAAAGGTTTTGATCGCAGTGCTGTTTGCGCTGACCGTGGCTGTTCTGCTGATAGGAGACAAGTCATTGCTGCTCACTATCGCATATACGGCGCTGATAGTAGTGCATACGGCTCTCCATCCTTTTGTCAATTCTCTGAGTTTTACCCTGGAAGAAAGCGGCGAACATGTCAGCTTCGGCATAGGGCGGAGCATGGGATCGCTCAGCGCCGCACTTTTGGGATTGGCCATGGGATATCTGGTGACAGGATTCGGAGTAGATGTAATACCTTTTTCCGGACTTATAATACTGGTGTTGATGGAAGCCATCATCATAGTGGCAGGGAGACATCATGCCAGATTCAGACAGGGAGGCCGGGAGATCCCCGGACATGAGACGGGCGGCGGAGAAGAAGCTGTGAGCCTGACGGAGTTCGTTTCAGGGAACATGGTGTTCATGGTCATGAGCGTTGGCGTTGTCGCGCTGTTCTTTGGCAATGTGATAGTTGAGAATTTTACGATACAGATAATAGAGAGCATAGGAGGAGATACAGAGCAGCTGGGAGTGATGATATTCGTCATGGCTATACTGGAAATGCCGGCAATGCTGTTCTTTGACAGGATAAAAAAGCGTTTTTCCTACATATTCCTCATGAGGGTAGCGGCTATTTTCTTCACGGTGAAGATAACGCTGATGTATCTGGCCGGTTCTATGGGGGTCATGTATGCGGCCCAGGCATGTCAGGTGCTGGGATACGGGTTGATGTTCCCGGCGATGGTCAGCTTCATTGATGACATCATGTCCAGGGGGGAAGCCGTAAGAGGACAGGCTGTTTTTACTACGGCTATAACGGTAGGAAATGTGCTGGGGTGTATCTTTGGCGGACGGATACTGGATCTTTCCACGGTAGGGACTCTGCTGCTGATCAGCGCGATGATAACGGCGGCGGGAACGATCCTCATATGCTGTACCGTCAGCAGGGTAAAGAGAAAAAATATCGAAAGGGATGCTGTATGAACGGAAAAAAGGAACTGAGATACTTTAAAATAGGAAATTCGTACGGAGGAAACCAGCGGTGGATGATAGATCCGTGGATGCACATAGGTGGATGCGCGGCTCTTACGACATGCGATGCATTCATATACCTGAGCTTATATAAAGGATTGCAGGGCCTCTGTCCTTATGCTCCTGAAAAGATGGGGAAGAAAGAATATAAGAAATTCGCCATGTCCATGAAGCCTTACCTTCAGCCCCGGGAATCGGGGATAAAAGATCTGGGGACATACATGGACGGAGTCAGAGCATATCTGGAGGATGTCGAGGAAGACCGGGTGACAGTGACGGGTCTTGACGGCACGGCGATTTATGGAAACGCGGAAGCGGCTGTAAGAGAGACCATAGACAGAGAAATGCCGGTGGCATATTTAATGCTGAAGCACCGTGATAAGAAATTCGACTTTTTTGAGTGGCATTGGTTCCTGGTCATAGGGTACGATGAGAGCGACGGAGGCTTCATGATAAAGGTGGCCACTTATGGAAAGGCTCATTGGCTTTCACTGAAGGAGCTGTGGGACACCGGCTTCGATGAAAAAGGCGGGCTGGTGTTGTTTGAGAACGATCAGACAGAAAAAGAGGAGCGCGATAAAACAGGAGATCTACGGTAATGAACGTTTTTACAGCGATAATGCTGGTATTTGCTACAGTCGGTATGCTGGACAAGATGGCGGGAGGCCGGTTCAGGCTGTCCGAATCCTTCGATAAGGGACTGCTTACCATGGGGACCATGTGTATCCCTATGGTTGGAATGTCGTGCGCTGGAGTGGCTCTCATACAGAATAACACAGAAACGATCATGAAGGTCATGGATACGCTTCCTTTTGATCCGTCTATCGTAGCCGGAGTGCTGCTGGCTCCCGATATGGGAGGATATTTCATCGCAGAACAGCTTTCCGGAAGCAAAGAGCTGTTCGTTTTCAATGGCATCGTGCTGGGAGCGCTGCTGGGACAGATGGTGACGTTCCAGTTGCCGATATTCCTGTCATCTATAAGAAAAGAGGACAGCAGTTTTGTGCTGAACGGGTTCGTAGCAGGTCTCATCGTGATACCTGTGGGCTTGGTGGCGGCAGCGGCGCTTCTGGGAGTGGGATCAGGTGAATTTGTCGCCGAGTTCATTCCGCTCCTTTTGATATGTCTGCTGATGGCCGCAGGATTGATGAAGATGCCGGAGAAAACAGTAAAGGGGTTTGAGATATTTGCCAGAGGGATACAGATAATCACGCTGATACTGTTTTTTATCACGGTCATGGGAGTTTTTGTCCCGTCGGCCGCTTATGCTGATTTCAGCTCCGTCGAGGAAATAGTTATCGTCGTTTTCAAATCGGCGGTGATAATAAGCGGTTCACTGGTGTTGTCGGAGCTGATATTGAGATTTTTCGGAAAGTGGATAGCCGTTATAGCCAGGAAGCTGAGAGTCAATGAGATTTCCGTGATAGGTATCCTGCTGGGATGCGCCACATCTCTGGCGGTACTTCCGCTGATATCCAAGATGGATGACAAAGGAAAGCTGATGAATGGTGCTTTCAGTGTCAGTGGCGCGTATTTCATGGGCGGACAGATGGGGTTCGTTTCCAGTGTTGCCGACGGATATACGGTGGCAGTGATGGTGATAGCCAAGGTTATATGCGGTGGACTGGGAGTGCTGCTGGCGTATAAGCTCTATGGAAGATTCAGTGGCAGAGGTGAGCTCTCCGAGGCGGCAGAGATATAGTGACGGCAGCCGCTACAGATACCTTTCCACGACGATGTATGTCCTGTCTTTTCTGGTCTGACCTCCTACTTCTTTCAGATATGCCTTGCCTTTTCCTCTGAGGACCAATTTGTCACCTTCTTCCACTTTCATATCCGGCTTTTCCGCCTGGAGGCTATTTATGAAGACAAGTCCTGTGCGTATGGCATCGGCTGCCTTTGAGCGGGACATTTTAAAGGCCGATGATATGACATTGTCCAGACGCAGAGAAGCGACGGTATCCTTTATCATCGCGGTCTTAGTTTCAGGTATGCGGAGTTCCGAAAGGGGAAGGGCCGAGAGGGATAGTTCGGTACGGCCTGCTTTCTGGTAGTTCAGCATGAGGAAGTCCTCTATATCGTCCATGATTATGATATCGGCGCCATCGTCCCGTACCAGGATATCGCCTATCATTTCCCGCTTGAGACCCAGACCGGTGAGGGAGCCCAGGTAATCCCGGTGAGTCAGCTTCCTGCCGGATGGCGGCGCTTCGGCCCGTATGACGGAAAGAGGAAGCTGGGATACGTCGGCATAGTCCGGCAGGAAAGCGGCTATGGTCCGCTCGGCATCATCGTATCCTCCGTAGAAGGTGCATTTCACGTCGCTGCCTTTTGCCAGTTGGCGGCAGTGCCTGTCCACCAGAGAACGCTGACGCAGATCCAGAAAAGTCGTGTGCGTGACGCGGTACTGGTTCAGACACTGATTGAACTTATCTTCCGCTCCGGCCAGGAGCATTTTGTCTTCTTTCGTTATTTCCATTTTTTCCTCCCTTGTTTCTCTCATTAATTATAGTAGCGCAGAGCCGGAGGCGCAACAGTGACAGCATAAAATATCTGTGATCCACGGTGGCGGAAGCAGCAGAGATAAAGCTGATACCCGGTTACTTTATCATGGTAAGGCAGGTCCCGGTATGTTATGATAATACCGATATCTGGATGAAACTTTTGGAGGGATAACATCATGAGAGGATATATAAGACGCGACAGCTACGATATTCCGTACAGGATGGAGAAGGGCAGCGGCGACAAGGTGGTGATAGTGGCCCATGGCTTTGCCAGCAGCAAGGAGAGCCCGACGGTGGAAATGCTGGCGAAGGAGCTGCCGGAAAAGGGTATCGGCGTAGCAGCGCTGGATTTTCCTGCTCACGGGGAAAGCCCGGTGGACGGAGAATTCCTCACGGTGAAAAATTGTGTCAGAGATTTGGGAGATGTGGAAGCGTTTATAAGGGAGGAATGCCCCGGGGCGGAGATATGCTGCTTCGGCTCCAGCTTCGGTGCTTACATTACGCTGATATATCTGATGGAAAGCGGCAAGGAAGGCACCAGGGCATTTCTCAGGAGCGCGGCTGTCAATATGTCGGATTACTTTTCGGAACTGACGAAGGATGAACGCCGGGCGATAGATGAGATGGGATATTTCCTGCTGGAGGACGAGGTGAGGCCCATAAAGATAACCAGGGGTCTGGTGGAAAGCCTGAAGGCCAATGACATACGCGAGGATTTCCGGCCTGACGGGCTGCGCCTTATGATGATACACGGCAGCGCTGACGAAGATATCGACTACAGCGAAGCCAGAGCTTTCGCGGAAAAGTACGACGTTCTCCTCATAACGGTGGAGGGCGGAGACCACAGGCTTTCCATACCGGGAGCTCCGGAGAAAGTGCTGGAGGAAGCGCTGAGGTTTTTCGGCTGAGGAGAGAAAATGAAGATTTTGCTGGTGGCGATAAATGCCAAATATATACATTCCAATCTGGCTGTCCTGAGTCTGGCGGCCTACGCCGGGGAAAAGCTGGGACGGGACAAAGCCGGCTGGGACAAGGGCCGGCAGGGTGTGGTGGATGTGAAGATAGAGACGGTCTCATATACCATAAATCAGCCGCAGGAGCAGATACTGGCCGATATATACGGGAGAAAGCCGGATCTTCTGCTGTTTTCCTGTTACATATGGAACAGGCGGCAGGTGGGGGAGCTGGTCGCTGATGCAGGGAAAGTGATGCCTGAGGTGGATATCTGGCTGGGAGGGCCGGAAGTGTCCTTCGATGCAGAAGGTGCTTTGACAGAGCTTCCTGCGGTGAAAGGCGTGATGGTCGGCGAAGGCGAGGAGACGTTTTATCGGCTGGCGAAAGAATACGCCGGAGCCTTTGGCGGAAATGGGGACGTTCGTGGAAAGCCGGCGGATCCGGCATTGGAAAGGGTCGGCGGTATCATCTTTCGAAAGTCCGGCGGCACCATAGTCGTCAGCGGCCCGCCGGGACGCGTGGATCTCGCACAGCTGCCATTTCCATACGGGAGCATGGAGGAGTTTGAGAACAGGATAATTTACTACGAGAGCAGCAGAGGATGTCCTTTCAGATGTGCTTACTGTCTGTCTGCCGTGGACAGAGCCTTAAGATACAGGGATCTGGAGGCGGTCCGGACAGAGCTGGGATATTTCCTGGGAAAAGGCGTTCCTCAGGTGAAATTCGTCGACAGGACTTTCAACTGTGACAGCGTCCGGGCCATGGAAATATGGCGTTTTCTCAGAGAACGGGACAACGGCGTGACGAATTTTCACTTCGAGATAGCGGGGGACATTTTGACGGAAGAGGAGCTGACGCTGCTGAGGGGATTGAGGCCGGGACAGGTACAGCTTGAGATAGGCGTCCAGTCCACCAACGAGGAGACGCTGCGGGAGATAAACAGGCCTGTGGACATTGCCAGACTGCGAAGCAATGTGGCGTCCCTGAGGGATGCGGGCAACGTACATATCCATCTGGATCTCATCGCGGGGCTGCCTCTGGAGGGGTATGAAAGCTTCGGCAGATCCTTCGACGACGTGTTTTCCATGAGGCCAAACCAGCTGCAGCTGGGATTTCTCAAGGTGCTGAAAGGGACGCCTATGGAGGAAAGGCAGGAACGATATGGTATACGCCATACGGAAGCGCCTCCTTATGAGGTGTTGGAGACAAGGTGGATATCATATGGTGAGCTCGTCAGGCTGAAACGCATCGAGGAAATGGTCGAAATCTACTTCAATTCCGGACAATTCGGTGGCGCTCTGGATGTACTGATGGAGCGCTTCGATAGTCCTTTTGCGTTTTTCGAGACTCTGGCCGGCTGGTATGGCAGCCATCAGGCGGTGATGGTCAACATGTCCAGAAACCAGAGGTATCAGCGGCTGATGGAATTTGCCGATGAAATGCTGTCGCCGGATGATCTGGACCGGTTCATGGAAGCCATGGTCTTCGATTATTACATGAGAGAAAACGTCAAGACACGTCCCGTTTTTTTCGGCACGGAGACGGTGGAAAAGTCCTTTTCAAAGGAATTCTACAGCATGGAAGCCAGGGAGCACCGTTATCTGTCAGGCGGCCGGTATGATACCGACGACCCGAGACTGCTGAGGAGGCTGACTCACCTGGAAAAGGCGGGCGGCAAATACTATCTTTTCGATTATGAGAGGCGGGATCCTGTAACCGGAAACGCCTGTGTGGCAGAAGTGGAATGCTGACTGATGTGGCCTGTCGCAGACTTGTTGCAAAGCCGCTGCCGGTGGATCGTCAGTTTGTCACTGCAGCGACGCGTGGATCCTGTGACGGCCGATGGCCAGCATCATCCTGTGATGGAACAGATAATTGAAGCCTGCGATACAGCGCCCTACTCCGACCATTCCTATGATGGTTCCGATGCCTACACCTACAAGCCGGCCTGAGGCGATGATCCCAACTAAGCACGTTACCGCTACGCTGGAAAAATCGATCACGTTTTTGCCGAAACCCAGTCCTTTGCCCAGCACATCACCGACTGTTTTGGCCAGTCCGTCCGCAGGGTTTGGAATGAGGTCCATGGATATCATCATGGAAGCGCCGACACCTGTCATGGCTACAGCGACTATCAGCAGCCCTATTCTGGGGATCAGTGGCCCCATATCGATGCCTGTGGCGGACAGAGCCATGTCATATCCTCTGCCGAACACATCCAGCAGCAGGCTGAACACAATAGAGAGAGGAAGCTGCAGCAGGTCCTTCATCTGTCTGTCCTTTCCCTTGAGGATGAACTGCAGCGCCACGAAAAAGGCGTACAGGATGAATGTCATCATCGGAAAGTTGAGGAGCCATATCTCGGAAACCGAGAAAGGAAGCGAGATGAGAGGCGAAACTCCCAGCGCTGTCTTGGTGTTGAGAGTGATCCCGGCAGAGAGCAGGATGACGCCCAGCGAATAGATACAATAACGGTTTACTTTGTGCTTGATCATTATTTCAGTCCTTTTCTTTTGTTAAATCGTACAATACATCAAATATGCCTCACCATTTTACTACAAAATGGAATTTTTTTCAACAACAAATTTGCCTAATCGTGCGGGTGGTCGCCGGTGGCGCCTCGAAAGCGCAACTGCTCGGCAGCGCAGCTCGTTCCGGCCTGTAAAGTCCTCGCATTGTCCGTTCGTTACAGACATTCCGTGAAAAAAGGGGAATGTCTGTAATGGTGAGTGAAATCCACCCTTTGGAGGACAAGCGGACGGCTTGTACCAATTACCAGGAAATCCCGCAGCAACTTGATATCGTCTCGGAAATAAGATTTATCGACTAAACCCCTGTTCTGTGCTATGATAGATCTGATATCAGGCAGAAGGGGGCTTTTTCATGGGGAAAGGACCTGAAAACAACGAAAACAATGGAAAGAGAAAGGCGGCCCGGCCGCCGGAACATATATGTATCGGTCTTGTGGCCCACGTCGATGCGGGAAAGACCACGCTGTCGGAGGCGCTGCTTTACAGGACGGGGAGCATTAGGAAGTGGGGACGGGTGGATCACGGGGACGCGTTTTTGGATACGGACCGGCAGGAGAAGGAGCGGGGAATCACCATCTTTTCCAAGGAAGCGGAGCTGAAATACGGCATTACTGTCTTTACGCTGCTGGACACGCCGGGACATGTGGATTTTTCCGCGGAAATGGAGCGGACGCTCCAGGTGCTGGACTACGCCGTGCTGGTGATAAACGGCAGGGAAGGCGTCCAGGGCCATACAGCTACGCTGTGGAAGCTGGCGGAAAAGTACGGGATCCCGTTGTTCATCTTCATCAACAAAACGGACCTGGAAGGTGTGAAGAGAGACGATGTGATGGATGAGCTTAGGGAAAGGCTGGACCAGAGATGTGTCGCCTTTGATATAGACCATGACGGCCAATGGATGGAACAGGCGGCCATGTGCGACGAAGCGCTGCTGGAGGAGCTGCTTGACACTGGAACCATAGCGGATGACAGTCTCAGAGGAGCCATCGCAGAGAGAAAGATTTTCCCCTGCTACTTCGGTTCGGCACTGAAGCTGGAGGGGATAGACGGACTCCTTGAAGGGCTGTCCGGATATTCGATGGAAAAGCAGTACGGCAGCGATTTCGGCGTAAGGATCTATAAGATATCCAGGGACGAAAAGGGGGCGCGGCTGACCCATATGAAAATAACAGGTGGTACGCTGCGAGTAAAGGATGAGATTGGCCGTGAGAAGGTGGAGCAGATACGCATCTATTCGGGAGGAAAGTTCCGAAGTGTGGATGAGGCGAAAAGCGGAGATGTGTGCGCTGTGACAGGACTGAAAACTACCTATGCAGGTCAGGGTCTGGGGGCTGAACGGGACGCGGGAGAGCCGGTGCTGGAATCGGTGCTGACCTACAAGGTAGAGCTCCCAGGCGGCGTGGATGCTCACAGGGCGCTGGAAATGCTGAAGCTGCTTGAGGAGGAAGATCCTCAGCTGAAGGTGGTCTGGAACGGTCAGCTGCAGGAGATACATATGCAGCTGATGGGCCAGGTGCAGATCGAGATACTGAGGAATATCATAGCTGACAGGTTTGGCTTCGATGTGGAGTTCGGCCAGGGAGCCATTGCTTACAAGGAGACTATAGCAGCGCCTGTTTTTGGCGCGGGACATTTCGAGCCGCTGCGCCACTATGCCGAGGTCCATCTGCTGCTGGAACCGGCGCCGAGAGGAAGCGGGCTCACGTTAGATACCAGATGCAGCGAAGACGTATTGGACAGGAACTGGCAGCGGCTCATTCTGACACATCTGGCGGAGCGGGAGCACCCGGGAGCCCTGACAGGCTCGCCCATAACCGATATGAAGATAACATTGCTTGCAGGCCGCAGTCACCTGAAGCATACGGAAGGCGGCGATTTCAGACAGGCCACCTACAGAGCGCTGCGGCAGGGGCTGAGAAAAGCAGAAAGTATACTGCTGGAGCCGTGGTATGAGTTCAGGCTGGAAGTGCCTCAAGGCTCGGCAGGCAGAGCCATGGGAGATATACAGCGGATGAACGGAGCTCTGGAAGAGCCGGAGACGGCGGGAGAAAACGTGGTGCTGTCGGGGCGTGCTCCCGTATCGGAAATGAAGGATTACGGGATCGAGGTGGCATCCTATACGAAAGGATACGGTCACCTGTCTTGTTCCCTCTGGGGATACGAGCAGTGTCACCGTCAGGAAGAAGTGGTAGAAGAAATAGGCTACGATATCGACGGTGATGTGGAAAACACGGCTGATTCGGTTTTCTGCACCCATGGTGCGGGTGTCGTCGTAAAGTGGGATGAAGCCGATGAAATGATGCATATGCAGGGAACATGGGGTATGGGAAGTACGGAAATGGAAAGCCGGGATCCGGAGAGTCGAAAAGGGCTCCGGACAGCAGACGGACTCGCGAGGAGCAGCGCCGAAGGGAGAAACGCCGGCCATAGCGAAAGCACAGGCAAAACCGGTTCGACAAAGAAAAAAGACCTCACGGAAGAGGAGGAACTGGAGCGCATTTTCGAGATGACGTACGGCAAGAGAAAGGAACGGCGTATCATCCCTAAACGTGAGATTTCCCATTCAGAAAACAAGACGAAGATAAAGCCATCGGTAGTGAAGGAAGAATATCTGCTGGTAGACGGATACAACATAATCTTCGCCTGGGACGATTTGAAGGCGCTGGCGAAGATAAACATGGATTCGGCCAGACAAGCTCTCATCGAGATATTGGAAAATTATCAGGGCTACAGAAAGTGTCATGTAATAGCCGTTTTCGACGCATATAGGGTAAAGGGCGGTGAAAGACGTCAGGAGAAGCACGGCAGCGTAGACGTAGTCTATACCCGCGAAGCGGAGACTGCCGACATGTACATAGAAAAGACGGCGCATGCCAAAAGCAGGGATTTCCATGTCCGTGTAGCTACGTCCGACAGGCTGGAACAGCTGATAATCACCGGCAGCGGAGCATTCAAGGTATCAGCTGACGAGTTCAGAGCTGAGGTGCAGCAGGCTGATACGGAGATATCGAAGCTGATAGAGGCTCACAATCTCAGAAACAGACAGCAAGGCGGTAGCAGGATAGTGATACCGGGGAAGAGCGAATGAGATGACAAAAGCGTGGAGAGGAATCGGGAAAGGAGGGATTGGGATGACCGAAAGAAAAAACAGGGGCAGAGCGATCATCTTTATACCGATAATACTGTTGATGTTGGCCGTCATCGCATTGGCATTTCCGATCGTACTGTATATCGATGGGGAGATATGGGGATTTTCGCAGATGGCAGCGATAAGCCTGTCGGCAGGTGCGGTGATGATCCTGATAGCGGTGATGAGGATAGTCAGAGTGCGGCGCGGCAGGTGACTGAATGGTGTGGAGCGCGATGAGACTAGGCAGAAAGATCGTGATAGGAGGCAGACAGATGGATAAGTATCTGGAAATAAAGGAGCGGTTCGAAGGGGTCAAGGATGGGGAAAAGGCTGTCCAGATGGCCAAATACATGCGGAACAAATTTGCTTTTTACGGTATATCGACGCCGGAGCGGAAGAAGCTTTACCAGGACATCATCAAATCGGAGAAAAAGAGCGGTGTGGTGGACTGGGGGCTTCTGGACAGGTGCTATGAAGATGAGCACCGGGAATTCCAGTATTTCGTCTGCGACTATCTTCTGGCTATGGAGCAGTACCTGACATATGAGGATATCCCGGCTGTGCGGAAGTATATCGAAACCAGACCGTGGTGGGATACCATAGATTTTCTCGACAAAGTGGTAGGCGACATAGGACTGAAGGACGACCGGGTAAGGGATCTGATGCTGGAATGGTCAAAAGATGGGAACTTCTGGGTCAGGCGGATAGCCATAGATCACCAATTGGGAAGAAAGGAAAGGACGGACAGGCAGTTGCTGGAAGCAATAATCGTCAACAATTTAGGCAGCGACGAGTTCTTCATAAACAAGGCTATCGGCTGGAGCCTCCGGGAGTACTCCAAGACAGACCCGGACTGGGTGAGGGCTTTCCTGGAAAAGTATGGGCCGCGGATGAGCAAGCTGAGCGTACGGGAAGCGGGGAAATACGTTTAAGAGATTTTCGATGTGAAGCACCGTGCATTTGCCAATAGACGATGATAATAACGGGTTTTAGGCATAAATCACACCATTTCATGAGCTGTCACTACAGCGATATGCTAAAACGCAAGATTTTGTCGATGTTATTGGCATTTTTTCGTTGAATTATCATCGATTCTATGCCAAAAATATCGTTGGTTTTCTGTGCTTTTGGCATTTCCCTTTCGCGATCGTGGTTGCTGAATGGCGATTTATACTAAATACCGGCCTGTGACAGGTTCTTTTGGCATTTGGCACTAGCGTTGGAATGGAGA
The DNA here is from genome assembly GCA_900543485.1 of uncultured Eubacterium sp. Classification (GTDB taxonomy): domain Bacteria; phylum Bacillota; class Clostridia; order Peptostreptococcales; family Anaerovoracaceae; genus Lentihominibacter; species Lentihominibacter excrementipullorum. The sequence continues at coordinate 39,830 of UQRM01000003.1, forward strand.
AGGCCGGTGATCATATCAATAATGAGAGCTGCGCGTCGGCAGAAAGAAGTCTACCGATGCGCAGTCGTATTTTTTGTCGTATTTTAAGCTGATTGAGAGAACGGGCGCTTGCTGCTCCAGTCCCAGCGCTTCGATGACATCTGCATGCCCGGAGGCAGGGAATGCCCTTTGAGCAGCGATTTGAGGGCTTTGTCGAAATTTGTCGAATAAAAGCAGTTGTAAAAAAATTACATTCGTGATATCATACGATTGAAAGGAAAAATATAGTAAATATGGAAAAATATAATACAAAACCAGGGGATGGACAGAAGCTGAAGGAAAATCGATATTCGCCGGAAGAGATAAAAGAATATCTGTCAGAAGTCAGGCTGATAATAACTGATTCGGAAGGAACCATGGGCGATGAGAAAGCGTTGGAAGCTATAGAAAAATTCGTGTTTTCCATAGAAAAGTCAGGAAGCTGCAGCTATCGGGAAAATATGAGGTTGATAGAACGGCTTTTCCTTTCTTTGCGGCGGGAGATGGATATACTGCAACCCTATGTCGAGGACAGATCTATTTCAGAAATCATGGTGAATGGAAAAGATCACATTTTTATCGAGAGAAATGGTATTCCGGAAAGGGTACCGCTTTCGTTCGACAGTATTGAGGATCTGGAGGAACTGATAAGGCGTGTGGCCGCCAGAGTACACCGGGAAATAAATGAGCTTAACCCTATCGTGGATGCCAGGCTTTCAGATGGTTCCAGAGTCAACGCCATATATAGGAACATCGCTCTCAATGGGCCTATATTGACTATAAGGAAATTCCCCGAAAAAGTGATGGAGATGGAGGATCTGCTGAAAGCAGGATCCATTACCGGAGAAGAAGCTGATTTCATGAAGATGATGGTGGCATCAGGATACAATTGTTTTATCTGCGGTGGGACATCGTCAGGTAAGACTACGATGCTCAATGTGCTTTCCGGATTTATCCCGGAGCATGAGAGGGTAGTGGTCATAGAGGATTCGGCGGAACTGCAGATAGAACAGGTGGAAAATATAGTGCGGCTGGAATGCCGCAGCGCCAATGTTCAGGGAAAGGGCGGAGTGGACATGGCGCAGTTGGTGAAGGCAAGCCTGAGACTGAGGCCGGACAGGATCGTCGTAGGAGAGGTGAGAGGAAGGGAAGTGATGGATATGATACAGGCTATGAATACAGGTCATGACGGAAGCATGAGTACGGGGCACGCCAACAGTATAGAAGGCATGCTGAAACGGCTCGAGGCCATGTTCATGCAGGCAGCGGATTTCCCGGTGGAAGCCATAAGGAACCAGATAACTGAAGGCATAGATATTATGGTCCACATGTGCAGGATGCGCGATGGAAGCAGGAAGGTGACTGAAATCGCGGAAATCGCCGGCATGGAAGGTGGAAATATCACGATGAATCCTCTGTTCAGGCAGGGCGCGCGCGTCGAAGGCAGCAGACTCATCCATCGGGAGAAGATGACCCTGGCGGGATATGGAGACGAATATTTCGCGTGAATCGGGAGGTATGAAATGTGATAAAGGATTATTCGGTATATGAGATGTCAGTGAGAGAAAAGGCCATATTCTGTTTTTTCGGATATGTGGCTATTGCGGCAGCCGTTCATCTGTTTTACAACAGCATATTCCTTTCTCTCCTGTCAGGTCTGTCGGTAGTCAAACTGGTGCCGTATGGAGAGAAGAAGCTGGCGGACAGGAGGATGAATGTGCTGAACGGTCAATTCAAGGATATGCTGTACGCGTTATCTTCTTCCGTCGCGTCGGGAAGACAGATGGGAGAGGCGCTGATAGAGGCGGAGGAAGAATTATCGGCCATGTATGGCAAAGATGAACTGATAATGAAGGAATTGAGACATATGAGGATAAGTATGATACAGAACAAGGAGAGCGATAAAACGTTGTTGAAGGATTTCGCGGCCAGGAGCAAAAATGAAGACATAAATGATTTTGTCAATGTGTATGTCATATGCCGTAGTATGGGTGGCGATCTGGAAAGGATAATTACCCATACCACGGAAATACTGACCGATAAGATGGCCATAGATAGGGAGATCAGGGCCTTGACTGCTCAGAAGAAGGTCGAGGGAAGGATAATATCGCTGATGCCGTTCCTGATGCTCCTGATGATGAATCTGTTTTCATATTCATATGTGGAGCCGCTATATACCACGGCGGCAGGGAGGATACTTATGACGGCGGCATTGGCGGCCACAGTCTGGGGCATATATCTGATGGAAAAGATATCTGACGTACAAATCTGAAGGAACAGCCATGAAAATAAAAGGAGAGAAAAAGATCGCAACGAAGGAGTCGGCTGACAGGAACGCGAGAAAGAAGATGAAGCTGGTGCTGGCAGCAGGATTGATGCTGGTTATAGTTGATCTGGCGATGACATTTTCGGCGCCGGGAATATCGATGGAAAAAGCTGGCCACGATCTTTATATAACACGGCCTTCGGCCGGGGAGGAAGCCGGGCATCTGTCACTGAAGGCTCGGGTATCTGGAAGCAATGGGGCAGTTGAAGAAAAGATGGATGTTACTGTGGAGCCTTACAGCAATGAAAGCCAAAGGGAGCTTGCAGAGAATCCGGGCGAAGAAAAAGCACTGACTGAGGAAGAGCGTGAAGAGGAAATCAGGAAGTCGTTGAGGGATACGGTGTCCGGGCTGAACAATGATACGGAAAAGATGAAGGTGAAGTTGCCGGGATCTTTGGAGACAGGAGAAAGAATAGTCTGGGAAGCCGGGAGGGAAAGGAACTCTGATATTTGGTCCACACTTGCTCTTACGGGGGTCATCATCTTCATTATATATAAGAACAGGTTTGCTGTACTGGAACGGCAGCGAAAGGAAAATCGTCAGTCGGTGATGAGACAATTGCCTGAATTCGTCAACAGACTGGTTCTGCTGCTGAACGCGGGGCTGGTGTTGAGCAATGCTTTTGAACGTTCAGTGGAGGAGTCCTTTGCAGACCGGGATGAAGATTATTTTTACGGAAAATTGCGGGAGATATACATTACATGTAAAAATGCCAATGGCTCCATGCACCTGGAATTCAGGCGGATGGCAAAGGAGAGCGGGATAAGGGAGCTGATGAGAGTTTCCAATATAATCAGTGATAATATCAAAAAAGGGGTGGAGCTGACGGGAAAACTCCAGGCGGAAAGCGAGATGCTGTGGCTGGAGAGGAAGAAGAGCTGTGAGGAACGGGGAAGGCTGGCTGAGACGAAGCTGACGCTGCCTCTTATGATATTCCTCATGGTGTTGATGATAATAACGGTAGCTCCGGCGCTGCTGGAGCTTTGAAGAAAGGAAGACAGTGCGAAAGGAAGGTGAAAGATATGTTCAAGAGAGTGAGATTCAGGAGCAAGAAGGGAATGGAATTGGTGCAGGTGGCAATACTCGTCGCTCTGGCAGTAGCGCTGGGACTCATATTTAAGACAGAAATCACTGATTTTGTCAACAAGACCTTTGAAGGCCTGAGCGACTTCAACTGATGTGAGAAAAACGATGCGCGTAAAAATCAGTAACAATAAAAGGGGTAGTTACATAGTAGAGGCGGCTATCGTGCTTCCCATGGTGATCCTGTCGGTCATAACAGTTGTATTGATAGTGATGTTTTTCTACAGCCAGGTGACGGAACAGAGCAGGATGCACATAACGCTGAGAGGTGAAGCAGGAGCCGCCACAGGCAGGACTTCTTATACGGAGGGAGGCCCGACGAAGGGGGACTTCGACGGAGAAATATATGTAGACGAAGGACTGGTGGAATGCCGTGCATATGGGAAAAAGTATCTGATGATGGAAGAAAGAGGGCTGCTGAGCGAGAAAAAGGCATTCATTGTCGAAGGAAGCTGGACAGCAATTGACGGTCCGGGATATGTGAGGTATATGGATTTTGTAAAGGAACGCGGTAATGAAAAGTAAGAGAGGGAGCAGCGCTGTATTCATCATGGTGATCCTGGCCGCATTGGTATCCATAACACTGGCGCTGATATACGGAGTGAGAGCGGAGGCTCTGAGAAGCAGGATGGATGGCATCATCAGCCTTGCAGGAGATTCACTTATGTCGGAATTCGACATCGATATACAGAAGGAATATGGCATTTTCCTCTTAAAAGGCAGCGACCGGGAACTGGGAAAGAAGCTTCGCAGGTATATAGAATATTCGACAAAGGATATGGGGGATGTGGAGCTTGAGTCCGTAAAGGTGTCCGGAAGCAGATTTTCCACAGTCAACGTAGATCTGATCAGAGATCAGATCCTGGAATACATGAAACTGGCTTATGCTGAAGACAGGCTCGATACGTTGACGGAAGACGCGGCGGAAGGGAGTGCGGAAAACGCGATGGAAAACAGGACGTTGAGACATGGCCCTACCGCTGCGTCACTTCCATCTTCATCTGTGCCGGACGAAAGTCTTACGGCTGTAGCCAGATCCATCGCCGACAACATAAAAGAAGCAGACAAGGCTTTTGTGGAGGGAACAGAGAGGTATATGATAAACCGGTATATAACGGATACGTTCAATAGCAGGACCAGGGCTGTAAACAAGGAGCATTTTTTTCGCAACGAGGTGGAATATATCCTGGGAGGAGAGCTTTCCGACAGAAAAAACGAAAAACGGGTGGAAATGGCACTGAAAGCTATGCGCTTCCCGCTGAATCTGGCTCATATATACAGCGATGCAGAGAAACGGGCTCAGACTCTGGCCATGGCAGAGCTGCTGACTCCGGGGGCTGCGGCACCGGCTACACAGGCAGTGCTGGCATCTACCTGGGCCTATGCGGAAGCTGACAATGATGTGGAGTTGCTTTGGCAGGGGCATAAGGTCCCGCTGACCAAGGACCGCTCGACCTGGGCTATGGATCTGGACAGCGCTGTGGAAGGAATCATGGGCGGGACTGCGATACCGGCCGATGAGAAAGGTTACGATTACGGACAATATCTGCAGTTGCTGCTGTTTTTCAAAGATGAGAACATGAAGATAAGCCGGATATTGGATCTGATACAGATAAACGCCAGGATGTCGCAGGACGGTGATTTCCTGATGAACGAGCATTGGGTGGGTGTTGCTGTGCAGGTCAGAGTCAACGGTGCAGATTACGGATATGAAAAAAGGTATTAAAGGATTTTATACGCTGGAGGCGGCCATCCTGATGCCGTTTCTCATATTGGCTATTTTATCGCTGGGATATTTCATAAAGATAGAAGGTCTGTGGGAAAACTGCATACACGGAGCGCTGGATGAAAGTGCCAGGACGGCCATGAAAGCATCCAACGGGGTGGAAACGACTATGACGGCGGAAAGAGTCAAAGCGCGGATCTGTGAAGACAATCCGGGACTGGACCGGTTGGAGATGAAAAACGTGAGAATCGGATATTCAGATACTGCAGCCGATAAGCTGGTATCATACCGGCTGGAAGCGACGGAGCGACTGGAGCTGCCGCTGTCCTTCGACAGGGAGTTCCGTTTGCTGTTCAGCGTCAAGTTCAGAGGTTTTGTCGGGAAGAAGACGTGGGGAGAACCTATGGGCGCTTCAGAGTTGGAGACATCCCGGGCGAAGCAGACTGTATGGATATTCCCTCAGTCGGGAGAGAAGTATCACGGTGAAAACTGTACGTATGTAAAGGCGACCGTCCATCCTGTGATACTGTCGGACAGCGTCAGGAGGCGATATGACGCCTGCGGTATATGCAGGTCTGGTAAAGCTGCGTCGGGCAGTCTGGTCTTTTGCTTCGGCAGCGATGGTACGGCTTATCACATAGGCACATGCCGAACCATAGAAAGGAGAAGCGTGACAATAGATAGAAGCGAAGCTGTGGAGCGAGGCTACAGACCCTGTAGCAAATGCGGAGGGTCGTGACAGATGGGTGAAGAGTCATGACGGAGAAAAGGAGAAAAAAATGTGGGAAAACAAGGAATTCAAGGTAAAGCTGGAGGAAAACGCTATACGTGATTTCGAGAAGATAATGTTGACATCCGGCGAATGCAGTATTTTCATGCCGATGGGATTCATCAGCGAAAACGGATGCGAATACGGCCGATACAACTGCAGTGGTTTCGCGCCACTCTCCGGTTATCGCGTGGAGAGGACGGAGGACGCTCTCTACATATTGGAAAACGTGCTGCTGATACTCAGCAAGGCAGTGGAGTATTTTATAGATCCGTCGAAGGTGAAGGTGACGGAGGAGACGGTATTTTACAACAAAGACACGGGACAGATAAAGATAGCATATATCCCGCTTCCGGGAGAGGAGGCCAACATGCGAAAGAGCCTGGTGGAGTTCATCGGTCAGCTCAAGCAGTGCCTGAGGGACGGCAGCGGTCGTTATCTTGCGGAAGCCGCTAAATACATATATTATCATAATTACTATTTGCGGGAGATGATAAATAAGGTGGGGCTGTTGAAGAGGCAGTTGGAAGAGGAAAAGAGAAAAACCGGCGGCTGAGGATATCACATTTTGATATCACAGGCTTTTACCCCTGCGGCAGGTGTGATATAATTGATTTCAAAAGAGGATATTTGCGGTCAAGGGGGAAAGATAAATGTTGACGAATGAAGATCTGCAGGCCATATCGGATCTGTTTGACAAGAAATTCGACGAGAAATTTGATGAGAAAATCAAGCCGATCCAACATGAGCTCAGCAGCTTGAAAAACGAGAAGCATGATATCCTGCTGACCATGTCGGAGCTGGTCGATAAGAGGATCAAACCTATCGAGCATACACTCGGAAACCTGGAGAACGAGACGCATGACATAAGAATGCTGTTGGAAAACGACGCTATGCCAAGATTAAAGAATATCAAGTCGTGCTATATGGATACATTATGAAAGATATGCTGTCGGAGCAGAGGAAATGGAAGCCATGAAAGTCGATGCCGAGATAATGAAAAAGCTGTTGCAGGAACATCAGACAAAGCTGAAAGCGCTATAGCTGAAAACGCAGCCCGCCGCAAGGCGGGCTTTTTGATGTGGCGGATGGAAGTATGCTTTGCGGCGGGGAAATATGGAAGAACAGCAACAACTTGGCGCCGCCCCCGGTCCACGGATTTTTTGCATTTAAAAGAACTTGTAGTATAATGAACATATCGCGTCAACATCTTGTCTTATTACATGCATAAAGCTGACTGTCTTCTAATAGTATTAAATATACTAAAGGAAGAGAGGAAAAGGGAAATGCAGAAAAGAAGGCGCCCCAGGGGCTATGGGAATCCGCGAAGGAAGGGCGTGAAGCCGAATTTCGCACCGGTGATAGTGATACTTTGCCTCGCTGTAGGCTGCGGATACGCGACAGCGAAGTATGTAGTTGATCCGGTGGTAAATTATGTGCCGCAGCTGACGAATGAGAAAAGTCAGGAGGCTGAAACCGAAACCAGTGGAAGTCTGAAGACGGAAGTGAGCAGTGAGGAAGCTGCTGAGGTCGTGGAAGGCGAGGCCGATGTCCAGGAGGAAAAGGTCAGGGGATACGCGGTGCAGTATGGGTGCTATTCCAGTCAGGCCGCAGCGGAGAGCGCCATGTCGTCGCTGGGGATTTCGGGGCTGCAGGTCATGGAGCAGAATAATATGTATAAGATAACAGGGAAGGTGTTTGAGACGAAGGACGAGGCCAGAGAAGCTCTCAAATCGGCAGGGGCTGAGGGGGCTTTCGTCACTACTGTATACGAATGATGAGGAAATACGAATGATACCATTGGCTACGAGGATGAGACCTTCAAAGCTTCAGGATTTTGTGGGACAAACCCATTTCATGTTCGAAGGTTCACTCTTTTACAATTCCATAAAAAACAGGACCTTTGATTCCGCGATATTCTTCGGGCCGTCAGGCACGGGCAAGACGACTTTGGCCAGGATAATCGCCGGAGAGCTGGACAGCAGCTTTGTGGAAATAAATGCGTCCACCACCGGTACGAAGGAGCTTAAAGTTATTTTGGAAAATGCGGCCACGAGGTTTTACGGGCTGCAGCAGGAGACTACATGTCTGTATGTAGATGAAATACACAGATGGAACAAGCTGCAGCAGGATTCGCTTCTCAAAGCCATCGAGGAGGGAGTCGTGAAGTTCATAGGCAGTACTACGGAAAATCCGTATTTTTCCGTGAATAACGCCATAATAAGCAGGGTACGGAACATATATGAGTTCAAACGCCTCAAAGCCGATGAGATACTTGTCATTTTAAAACGCACGCTTACGGACGATGAAAAGGGCTTCGGAGGGCTGGACATCAAGTATGACGAAGAGGCTCTGAGGATATTATCGGAAATGAGCAATGGCGATTGTCGTGTGGCGCTGGATACACTTGGGTTCATCGTCGATAATCTGGGAGAGGGAAGGACTCTGGACAAGGAGATCGTCGGGGAGGCGATGCAGCGACAGACGACGTTTTATGATAAAGAAGAGGACAAGTACAACCTGTTGTCAGCTCTCCAGAAATCTGTGCGGGGAAGCGATCCTCACGCTGCCGTCCATTATCTGGCCAGGTTGCTGGAAGGAGGCGCTGACATCATAACGATAGGAAGGCGCCTTATGGTGATGGCCAGCGAAGATATAGGCATGGCCTACCCCAGCGCCATAACTGTAGTGACGTCCTGCGTCCAGGCGGCTCAGATGGTGGGTCTGCCGGAGGCCAGGATAAATCTGGCTCAGGCGGTGGTGATGCTGGCCTCATGCCCCAAGTCCAACGCGTCATGCGAAGCTCTGGAAAAAGCTGCGGCCGATATCAGGAGCAGGAAGATAGATGACGTGCCTGACCACCTTAAAGACGCTCACTACAGCGGCGCGGAAAAACTGGGGAGGGGACTGGATTACAAGTATCCTCACGCCTACGGGGGTTACGTGACTCAGCAGTACTTACCCGACGATCTTTACAGGGAGAAGGTCAGATATTATGAGCCGACGGAAAACGGCAGCGAAGGAGCATTCAAGAAATACCTGGAAGCATTGGAGCAGATAGATGAAAAAAATAGTAAGGGCTGAAAACGCAGGGTTTTGTTTCGGCGTGAGACAAGCCATAGAGAAAGCGGAAGAAGCGGCGAAAAAAAGCGATGAAAATATTTATTCCATGGGGCCGCTGATACATAATGAGAGGGTGACCGGCGATCTGGAAAGAGAGGGCGTGAAGATAATAAGCTCTCTCGATGAAGTAAGCCACGGCGACGTGGTCATCATCAGATCCCATGGCGAAGGGAAAAGCTTTTACGATGAAGCGGGAGAAAGAGGTATCAGTCTCATCGACGCGACCTGTCCATTCGTGGCCAAGATACATAAGCTGGTCCATGACACGGATAAACAGGTAGTCATAGTCGGAGACAAAGATCATCCTGAAGTCATCGGCATATTCGGATGGTGCAGGAAGCCGGCCATCGTGGTCAGCAGGTATGATGAAGCCGCGGCCATTGAGAGCGATAATCTTTTCATAGTCACTCAGACCACTATAAGGGAGGAAGTCTTGCAGGAAGTGGTGAAGGCGCTGACCGACAGTGGTAAGACATTTTATGTAAATAACACCATATGCAGCGCCACTACCAAGAGGCAGGAATCGTGTGAGAAACTGGCTAAGGAATCGGATCTGATGATAGTGATAGGTGGGCGAAAAAGTTCCAATACGAAGAAACTGTGCGAAATTTCCAAAAAATTCTGCAAAAACACCTATTTTGTTGAAAATATTGAAGATTTACCGTTGAAACAACTTCGAAAATGTAATAGAATAGGAATAGCGGCGGGTGCTTCGACACCCGAATGCACTATTAAGGAGGTTATTGCCAGAATGAGTGATGTTACACTTGAAAACAACGAATTGAACATGAACGATCTTATGGACGAAATCGAAAAGTCTCTCAGATTACCTAGAGGCGGAGAAATTGTTACGGGGAAAGTTCACCAAGTTACTGACAAAGAAGTTATTGTAAATCTGGGATGCAAAAAAGATGGAATCCTTCCTGCTTCAGAGGTGAGTCTCGAAGAAGGACAGACTTTATCGGATGTTTTTAAAGTGGATGACGAGATCCAGACCAAGGTCATTAAAACAGACGACGGAGACGGCGGCATCTTGCTTTCAAAGAAAAAGTTGGAAATCAGTGCTAACTGGGACGAAATCGTCAAGGCACTTGAAGATAAAACAGTACTCGAAGTTAAGGTAACTAGAACAGTAAACGGAGGAGTCATAGCCGAATACAAGGAAGTATCGGGATTCATTCCTCTTTCTCAGCTTTCGGATCACTACGTTGAGAACGCTGACGAGTTTGTCGGCCAGACGATGGAAGTAAGGGTTTCGAGAGTGGATCAGAGAAGAAACAGAGCGGTATTCTCTCATAAGCTTTTCCTCAACGAGGAGAAGGAGAAGCTGGTCGCAGAGATTTGGGAAAACCTCAATGTCGGCGATGTAGTAGAGGGTACGGTAATGAGATTCACCGATTACGGCGCATTTGTAGATATCGGCGGTATCGACGGACTGCTCCATATTTCGGAAATATCCTGGGGAAGACTCAAGCATCCACAGGAGGTTCTCAGCATAGGGCAGAAGATCAACGTGAAGGTTCTTTCCATGAACGCGGAAAAAGGCAAGATTTCCCTCGGTCTCAAGCAGAATCAGCCTGAGCCTTGGAGTGTGATCGATGAGAACTATCAGGTTGGACAGGTTATCGAAGGTAAAGTCGTACAGATCAAGGAGTACGGTGCCTTCGTAGAGCTGGAACCTGGACTCGACGGTCTGGTACATATTTCAGAAGTCGCTCATAAGAGGGTCGGCAACATAAACGACGAACTGGAAGTAGGTCAGATCGTGAAGGCCAAGATCCTGGAGATCGATAAGGACAGAAAGCGTATCAGCCTCAGTATCAGAGAGACCATAGAGCCTCCGATGCCGGGAGAAGAGCCTGCTGCCAAGAAGGAAGAGCCGGTTGAAGCTGCGGAAGCCGAGGCTGCTGACGAAGCTCCGGAGACGGCTCCTGCTGAAACGGCTGAACCTGCTGACGAAGCTGCGCCGGTTGAGGAAGCTGCCGCAGAGACGGAAGAAGCGTAAGGAGTTCAAATCCATAACGAAATGAAAGAGATGGTTCGCCATCTCTTTTTTATGAGCTGCCAACCTGTGCCCTTCAGGGTAAATCTTTGATTTTGCGTCTCCGCATCTGGCGCGGGCATGTTATAACCATCGAAAGGAAGAAGTTTATGAAAAGGATACTTGTCAGCCAATGTCTGTATGGAGGTGTTCCCGTAAGGTATGACGGGAAGTCCAAGGAGGAGACTGATCCCATGTTTTTAAAGTGGAAGGAGGAGGGAAGACTGATCCCTGTGTGTCCGGAAGTATGGGGAGGGCTTCCTGTTCCCAGAGTCGATGCCCAGCGAAGGGAAGACCAGGTGGTAACGCGGGACGGAAGGGATGTCACGGAAGAGTATATGAAGGGAGCAAGGGAAGCCGTGAGGCTGGCTGAGGAAAATCAGGTGGTGTGCGCCCTCCTGAAGGAGAAGAGCCCATCCTGCGGCAGCAGCAGGATATATGACGGCAGCTTTTCGGGAAAGCTGACGGAAGGACAGGGGTTGACGGCAGAGCTGTTACGGAAGGCCGGATTCAAGGTCTTTTCGGAGGAACAGCTGGACGAAGTGAAAGATTTGTTGGAAAGACATGGCGATGAAGGGGGATCGGAATGAGAGGAAAAAGTGACCGCGGTGAAAGAAAAAGGGGGAGAGATAATATAATCCTCATAGGGATGCCGGCCTGCGGCAAGAGCGTTACCGGCGTGATACTGGCCAAGTCTCTGAAGATGAATTTTCTGGATACTGATCTGCTGATACAGGAAAAGGCGGGAAAAGGACTTCAGGATATAATAAACCAGGAAGGGATAGGCATTTTCAAAGAGCTGGAAGAGAGTGTCCTGACCTCCGTTGATGTGGAAAACACTGTGATAGCGACAGGAGGAAGCGCTGTATACTATGACGCGGCCATGGAGCATCTGAAGCAAAGCGGTATCGTGGTCTACATAGAGGTATCGCTGCCGGTCATCAAGAAGAGGCTCCGTAATATAAAGACAAGAGGAGTGGCCATGGAGAAGGGGCAGACCATAGACAGCCTGTACAGGGCGAGGGTACCTCTGTACAGGAAATATGCCGATCTGACAGTGCGTTCCGGAAGACATGTGGAGAATACGGTGGAAGATATGATGAGGGCATTGCAGGATACGGGAGTATGACGGCCTGACACTTAACCGGAATTTTTTGACCGGCATAGAAAAGCCGGCAGGGCAACAGGCCGCTGGAGACGCTGCCTGTCAGTTAGAGGCGTTTATCAGCTCTTCCGCCGACTTGAGTGTCGTCTCCGTGATGTTGGAACCTCCCAGGAGTCTGGCTATCTCCTCCACCTTTTCGTCGTGGGAGAGTGGCAGCACAGTCGTGTAGGTCATCTTATCGTCGGAGACTTTGGATATCCTGTAGTTATGTGCGCCACAGGCCGCGATCTGCGGCAGGTGGGTGATACAGATGATCTGATGGGTGCGGGCTATCTCTACCAGTTTGTGTCCCACTATACTGGCGGTTATACCGCTGATACCGCTGTCGATCTCGTCGAATATCATGGTAGGGATCTCGTCATAGTCCCCGGTGATTTTCTTGAAGGCCAGCATTATCCTGGACATTTCGCCGCCGGAGGCGATCCTGCTGAGGGGTTTCTGCGGCTCGCCCTTATTGGTGCTGATGAGGAATTCGACGATGTCGGAGCCCTCTGCGGTGAAGACATCGGCCTTCCTGAAGGATATGGAAAAGATCGCGTCGTTGAAGTTCAGCTCCTTCAGCTCTGCCGTTATTTTTTTCTCCAGCCGGGACGCGGCTTCCTTTCTGATCGCCGAAAGCTCGTTGCAGGCGGCAATGAGATGTCCGCGGAGCACGGCCAGCTCCTTTTCCATTTCTTCCCTGGTGCTGTCGACATCTTCCATGGCGGACAGTTTGTCGTCAAGCTCATTCCTGTATTCTATCAGCTGTTCCAGGGATTTTCCGTGTTTGGCCTTCAATTTGTTGATGGTTTCCAGTCTGCCGATGACCAGATCCAGTTCCTCAGGAGAGAACATGGCGCCGTCGCGGCAGTCTCTTATGGAAGAGGCGATATCTTCGAATTCGTAGTATATCTCGTTCAAACGGTTCCCAAGAGCCTCGAGCTCCGTGGAAAAAGCGGAAGTCTCGGATACCAGATCTGTGATGTGTCTGAGGCCGGAGAGCAGGGAGCTTTCATCCTCGGAAGCGGCATAGTATGCTCCCGCCAGATTTTCGTATATCCTTTCGCTGTTCTGGAGCATGGCGGCTCTCTCCTCCAGTTCGGTGTCCTCGCCCGGTTTCAGAGCTGCCGCGTTCAGCTCGTCGAATTCGAACTGCATGAAATCCCGCTCCCGTCTGTCTCTTGCGGCATTGGCCAGCAGAGCCTTCAGGCGGGATCGAAGAGCGGAATACTCGTCATATGCTGCGGATACTTTGTCTTTTGCGGGAGATATCAGATCTTTGCGGTAGAGATCCACCAGCTTTATGTGATTGTCGGGATTGAGCAGGGATTGATGGTCATACTGGCCGTGGATATCGGCCAGCTTCCTGCACAGGGCGTTCAGATGGGTCAGGGTCACGATCTCGTCGTTTATCCTGCAGATATTTTTGCCTGAGGCGGAGATCTCTCTGGTTATTATGTATTCTTCGCCGTCATGGTCAGCGATCATCTGTATCAGGGCTTTTTTCTTCCCTGAACGGACAAAAGCGGTATCTGCCCGGCTTCCCAGAGCCAGGCTGACCGCTTCTATGACTATGGATTTACCGGCGCCCGTTTCGCCGGTTATTATATTGAGACCATCCTGAAAATCTATTTCGGCGTTTTCTATGATGGCAAAATCCCTTATACTGAGATGTCTGATCATTTGTCTTATACCTCTGTTATCTCTTGAGCATGTTTTCCAGGATCTCGACGACTGCAGGGGAGTTTTCCGGGTCGTCCACCACGAACATTATGGTATTGTCTCCCGCTACGGAACCTATGACATGGGGAAGGCCGATGGAATCCAGGGCTTCCGCCGCGGCGCTGGCGCAGCCGGAAAGGGTCTTGAGGAGGACGATGTTCCCTGAATGGGCTGTGGATTTCACAGTCTCCTTGAAAATGTTGGAAAACCTGTCTGACAGTGGCCCTTCGTCGTGTGAGGGCTGTGCATATTTATACTTTCCGGTAGATGATAAGATCTTCACCAGCTGAAGCTCTTTTATGTCTCTGGAAATGGTGGCCTGGGTGACTTCGTAGCCGAAATCCCTCAGCATCGATACCAGCTTATCCTGTGTCTCGATCTCGTATTTTTCAATGAGTTCGAGTATTTTGTTCTGTCTTGAGATACGCATGTCTTTTCCTCTCCGAATATCTCTACCGGGCGGTGGCCCCTCCTTTTGGGGAAGCTGCCGCGGCAGAGGAAATGATTATTTAATATTGCTTATAATTATACCATAGACGTGAAAAGTTTTTCAATAGACAAACATACGTTTGTATGATATACTTGATTAAAATGAGCAGGGGCAGGTCCAGGAAGATATGAAGATTTTGGGAATAGATCCCGGTTATGCTATACTGGGATACGGTGTCATAGAGAAAACAGGCAACAAATTCAAGCCGTGCAGATATGGAGCGGTGACAACGGATGCTTCTATGAAAATGACTGACAGGCTGGCTCACCTCTACGACTCTCTGAGGGAGATAATAGACGAGGAAAGACCTGATGTAGCGTCCATAGAGCAGCTGTTTTTCAATAACAACGCCAAGACTGCCATCATGGTGGGACAGGCAAGAGGCGTGGCTGTGCTGGCATGCGTCAAAGGCGGCATAGATGTGGAGGAATATACGCCTTTGCAGATAAAGCAGGCGCTTGTCGGTTACGGCAGGGCTGATAAAAAGCAGGTCCAGATAATGGTGAAGACTATACTGAACCTGAAGGAAATACCGAAGCCGGACGATACGGCGGACGCGCTGGCGGCGGCTATATGCCATGGTCATTCGGCCGATACGAGGAAGAGATTCAAGGAGTTGAAGATACGATGATAGGATTTATACGGGGCGAGCTGGCCGAGAAGGGCGACGGATACATAATAGTAGATGTCAACGGAGTAGGCTATGAGATCTTTGTCCCGGCCAATTCGCGGGCATATCTCAGCGAAGAGGGGCGGGAAGTGATGGTCTACACTGCCATGATGGTCAAGGAGGATGATGTGAGCCTGTACGGGTTCATGAGAAAGGGAGAGCTGGATGCTTTCAGAAAATTGATAACGGTAAACGGAGTGGGAGCGAAGGCTGCCATTTCCATACTGTCGTCTTTTACCCTGGAGCAGATACAGCAGGCTATCGCTTTTGAAGATGTGAAGACTATCACCAAGGCTAACGGCATAGGAAAGAAAACGGCGGAGAGGATAGTGCTGGAGCTGAAGGATAAATTCGGCGCGGCAGCGGCGCAGGAGGCCTTTCAGGAGGCAGCCGGCAGCGATGTCGGCGCCGACGTTGTTTCCGATGGAAGGAGCGAAGCGGTCAGCGCTCTTATGGCGCTGGGATATACGAGAGGCGAGGCCATGTCGGCGTTGTCTTCTGTGGAGGACAGCGATCTGACGGCTGAGGAATATATAAAGCGGGCCCTCAGGAATTTGTTTTAGGAGATGAAGGAAATGGACTACGAAGAGAGGATAACGGCTGCGGAACTGGGAGAAGGAGAAGGTGGGACGGAGCTGACCTTGCGGCCTCAGACGCTGGATGATTACATAGGGCAGAAGAAGGTGACAGACAACCTGAAGATATTTATCGAGGCGGCCAAGCTGAGGAAGGAGCCACTGGATCACGTGTTGTTCTACGGTCCTCCGGGGCTGGGAAAGACTACTCTGGCCGGGATAATCGCCAACGAGATGGGAGTAGACATAAGGATAACGTCAGGCCCCGCCATAGAGAGAGCGGGAGACCTGGCGGCCATACTGACCAATCTCAATGAAAACGATGTGTTGTTCATTGATGAGATACACAGGCTCAACCGATCGGTGGAGGAGGTACTCTACTCGGCTATGGAGGATTTCGCACTGGACATAATCATAGGTAAGGGCCCGTCGGCGAGATCCATAAGACTGGATATAGCCAGATTCACGCTGATAGGCGCCACCACCAGGGCGGGAAGTCTGTCCGCGCCGCTGCGTGACAGGTTTGGCGTCAGCTGTAAATTCGAGATATATCAGCCGGACGAGCTGAAGCAGATAATCAGAAGATCGGCGGAAATACTTGGAGTAACGGCGGATGAGGCGTCTCTGGATGAGATGGCCAAGAGGTCCAGAGGGACGCCGCGAGTAGCGAACAGGATGCTCAGGAGAGTGCGGGATTTTTCACAGGTCAAAGGGAGCGGTACCATCGATATGGAGATAACCAGGAGAGCGCTGGAAGCCCTGGGAGTGGATGAGATGGGACTGGAGGGGCTGGATCGGGAGATCCTGAAGACCATAATAGAACGGTTCAATGGCGGACCTGTAGGAATCGATACTATAGCGGCTTCCATTGGAGAAGAGCGTGTCACCATAGAGGATGTGTATGAGCCGTATCTGATACAGACAGGCTTTCTTTACAGGACGCAAAAGGGCAGGATGGTATCGGAAGCGGCGTACAGACATCTGGGCATAGAGCGGGAAGTACCGGATGATGACGGCGGAGAACAGCTGACGGTCACCATAAGCCAGTGAGACAACATGATTCAGAGAGGATATAAAGCGATATGAAGATAAGTGATTTCGATTATCACCTTCCGGAAGAGCTGATAGCTCAGAAACCGGCGGACAAACGAGACTGCTCCAGGCTTCTGGTGGTCCACAGGGACACGGGGGCAGTGGAGCATCGCCATTTTTTCGATATACTGGATTACCTCAAAGAAGGAGACTGTCTGGTGCTCAATGATTCCAAGGTGCTTCCGGCCAGGCTCTACGGTGAGAAGGAAAAAACGGGAGCCAAGGTAGAATTCCTGCTGACCAGGCGCGTCAAGGGAGATATCTGGGAGACCATGGTAAAGCCTGGAAAACGGCTGAAGCCAGGTGACAGTGTCATGTTCAGCCGGTCGCCGCTGCTGAGGGCGGAGATAAAGGATTTTGGCCCCGGAGGAACCAGGCTGGCAGAATTCCAATATGACGGAGTGTTCATGGAAAGGCTGGAAGAGCTGGGAAGTATGCCGTTGCCGCCGTACATAGAGCGGGCCAGCGATATCGATGACAAAGAGCGATATCAGACGGTGTACTGTAAAGACGAAGGCTCTGTGGCGGCTCCGACGGCGGGACTCCATTTTACTGAGGAATTATTGGAAGAGGCTGAGAAAAAAGGCGTAGAATTGATATATGTGACATTGCATGTGGGCATAGGAACGTTCAGACCGGTGAAGTGCGAGAACGTGGAGGAGCACACCATGCATTTCGAGGAATACTCCATAAGCGATGAAAGCGCAAGAGCTATCAACAAGGCCAAGAGAGAAGGCCGGAGGATCATTTCCGTGGGGACCACATCTACCAGGACTGTAGAGAGTGCCGCGTACTTTGCTGAGGGCGTACAGGCGGGAAGTGTGGACGCGGTGAAGGGTCAAATGCCGGATGGCGCCGTGGCCGGAGATGGTTGCTGGCAGGTGAGGAGCGGCGAGGGAAGTACGGGAATATTCATCTATCCCGGCTATGAATTCAAAATAGTAGACAGTCTGATAACCAATTTCCACTTGCCTAAGTCGACACTGCTGATGCTCATATCAGCTCTCTACGATCGGGAGAAGATATTGGAGATATATGAAGAAGCGGTGCGAGAACGATACAGGTTTTTCAGTTATGGCGACGCCATGCTGATATTATAGCGTTGCGCGGGATGCCGGATGCAGGCTGTGACTGCGAGGAACGAAGGAGAAGGACGTGAGAGAAAGTACCAAGGTGACCCATGAATTCGGGCCATTTTATGATAGCGATTCAAAGGTGTTGATACTGGGCAGCATCCCATCGCCTAAATCCAGGGAGCAGGGATTCTATTACGGGCACCCCAGAAACAGATTCTGGCCGGTGCTGGCGGCTCTGTTCGGGGAGGAGGCACCGGAAACGGTGGACGAGCGAAGATCGTTCCTGATCCGTCACAGGATAGCTCTGTGGGATGTGCTGGCCAGCTGTGAGATCGTCGGAGCCGATGACGGCAGTATCAGGGAACCGGAGCCTAACGACATGTCGGTGATACTGGAGGCGGCCGATATAGCTGCCGTATTCACCACCGGAGGCAAGGCGACAAAACTGTATGAAAAGCTGTGTCTGCCTCTCTGTGGTGTTCCCGCCATCGGTCTGCCGTCTACAAGTCCGGCTAATTGCGCCTGCTCCATGGACAGGCTGGTGAAAGAGTACGGGAAAATCTTGAAGTATTTGTAGTCTTTATGGTATCATGATATAGTTTGACGATATGGCAGTCGCGAAGCGGCAGGAGAACAGAAAGTCCGGGCGGTTTACAGCGGCGGACGGACCGGGACGCCCGGTGTCGCGACAGATGATTAAGGAGAACTTATGACAGCAGTTACATACCAATTGATGAAGACGGACAGCAGGACCAGAGCCAGGCGGGGAAGAGTCATCACACCTCACGGGGTCATAGAGACGCCTGTTTTCATGCCGGTGGGAACGGCAGCGACAGTAAAGGCTATGCGGCCGGAAGAAGTGCGGGAAATGGGTGCGGAGATAATCCTTTCCAATACCTATCATTTGTACCTGAGGCCGGGCCACGAGGTGGTGAAGGCCGCAGGAGGGCTGCATAGATTCATGAACTGGGACAGGCCTATCCTCACCGACAGCGGAGGCTTCCAGGTGTTCAGCCTCGGAGCCATGAGAAAGATAAGAGAAGAGGGCGTGGAATTCCGATCACATATCGACGGGTCAAAGCATATGCTTTCGCCGGAAAGATCCATTGAGATACAGAATGCTCTGGGAGCGGATATCATCATGGCTTTCGATGAATGCACGCCGTACCCTGCCGACAGATCCTATGTGAAGGATTCGCTGGAACGGACCACAAGATGGCTAAGGCGCTGCAAGGAGTACCACAAGGATACGGAGCGCCAGTCTCTTTTTGGGATCATGCAGGGAGGCATGTATAAGGACTTGCGGAAGGAAAGCGCTCAGCAGATCGTGGAGATGGATCTTCCGGGATATGCCATCGGCGGACTCAGCGTAGGGGAGCCTAAGGAACTGATGTATGAGATAATGGATGACTGCGTGGAGCTTTTGCCTGCTGACAAGCCACGATATCTGATGGGAGTAGGGAGCCCCGACTGCCTCTTTGAAGGGGTAGAGAGAGGTATAGATATGTTCGATTGCGTGCTGCCTACGAGGATAGCGCGCCACGGCATGGCAATGACTTCACAGGGGCGGATCAATATCAAGAACGCCAGGTACGAGAAGGATTTTACACCGCTGGATCCCAATTGTGACTGCTATACCTGCAGAAACTACTCCAGAGCATATCTGAGACACCTTTTCAAGGCCGACGAGATATTATCCTCCATGCTGATGACTAACCATAACCTTCATTTTCTCATCGATACGATGAAGCACATCAGACAGGCTATCGAAGAAGACCGATTTTTGGAGTATAAAAAAGAGTTTTATGATAACTATGGAAGATTTTAGGTAAATCAGGTAAATTATGAATGTGGAGATTCGCGATATGGAAATTTGCAGAGACAGCGGCCTGTGCGGCGGATGCGCTTATCAGGGCGTGCCATATGAAGAACAGCTTGCCAACAAAGCCGGCGAGGTAAGGGGGCTGCTGGAAAGAAAGGATATCGACTGCGGCGCGCTTCTGGATATCGAGCCGGCTCCTGACAGATACAGATACAGAAACAAGATGGAATACACCTTTGGCGATATGGAGAAGGACGGCCCAATGACGCTGGGGATGCACAGGAAAAAGCATTTCATGTCTATCGTTACGGTAGACCAGTGTCAGCTGGTCCACGAAGACTTCAACGTTATCCTGCGGGCCGTGCTGGATTTTGTCACAGAACGCGGTTATTCTCACTATCATAAGAGGACCCATAAGGGACTCATGCGGCATTTGATAATCAGGCGGGGCGTAAGGACAGGAGAACTCCTGGTCAATGTGGTGACCAGCTCGGAGGAAGGCTTCGATCAGGATGCTTTTGTCAGCATGATACTGGGACTTCCGCTGGAAAACCGCGTGGTGGGTGTGCTGCGTACCATCAATGACAGACTGGCGGACGCGGTTTATTGTGATGAATTGAGGATACTCTACGGCAGAGACTATTACATGGAAGAGATTTTAGGGCTCAAGTTCAAGGTCAGTGCTTTTTCCTTCTTCCAGACTAACGTGGAAGCCGTGGAAAAACTGTATTCCTATGGATTGAGCTTGTTGGATGATTTCGCTGACAAGACGGTCTTCGATCTCTACTGCGGTACGGGGACGATCACTCAGACGCTGGCCAGAAAGGCGAAAAAGGCAGTGGGCATAGAACTGGTGGAGGAAGCAGTGGAAGCTGCCAGAGCCAACGCCGCTCTCAATGGGCTTGACAATTGTCGATTCATAGCGGGAGATGTTTTTCAGGCCTTGAAAACTGTCGGAGAGAAGCCTGACGTCATAGTCGTTGATCCGCCCAGGGTCGGGATGTCTCCTGAAGCGCTGGATAAGATCATAAGCTACGGGGTGGATCAGATCGTTTACATTTCATGCAATCCAAAGTCCTTGGTCAACAATCTGTATTACATGCAGCATTATGGATACAGGGTGGAGTCGGTAAAGCCTTTTGATAATTTCCCGGGCACGAAGCATTGTGAGGCGGTCAGTCTGCTTTCGCGGAAGAAGCCGGCACCTTCTGGCATCTTTTGATACCTTGCAGAATGTGGTGTGGGCGTGCTGCGATTGCCGGATCTTTTGATCCGGTTCATTATCCGGCGCGCTTGACACGCAGCCTTGCCGCATTTCCACAGTATCTCTCCCGTCGTATGTTTTCCTGCATGTGGACCTATCTGTCAAAATGTGTTTTGCTGCCATTATGGCAGCTCTTTTTTTGTCTGATTTATCGTCTGATGAAGTACAGAACGACTGCAGCCGTCTGTTGGCAGTCGCTTCGAAGTCCTGCTTGTATAGCCTTTGCTGCCATGTATTCCGGTTATGGATCCCGATAGAAAACAAGTATGGAAGGATATGTTGACATGATGTCAAAACAGAAAAGAGGTATTTAATTATGAAAAGGAATATAGGAGCAAAATTGGCGCTGTACCCTACTCCTGTCACGGTAATAGGGGCGATGAAGGAAGACAGGCCGACCTGGACGCTGGTGGCTCATGTCGGCATCATCGGTCACGATCGCATACTGGTGAGCCTCGCTTCTTCCCATTTCATCAATGAGTTTATCAATGAGAATGGGAAGTTGTCGGGCAAGTACCTGTCATTTAAGAGCAGATAAGGAGGTGCTTTCATGCCAAAGGGTTCGGAAAAACTGACGAAGGCAAGGAGGGAAGAGATAATTTCCGCCTGCGAGAAGCTCTATGAGACGATGAATTTCAAGGACATCACCATCAAGGAGATCGGCAGCATCACGTCCTTCACGAGAACATCCATCTACAATTATTTCAGTACGAAGGAGGAGATCTTCCTGGCGCTTCTCCAGAGGGAATATGAGCTGTGGATAGAACAGCTGCAAAGGCTGCGCAGGGATCGAAAGACCATGGAGCCGCTGGAATTTGCAGAAGCGCTGGCTCATTCGCTCGAAAGCAGGAAGACGTTGCTGAAGCTGATGTCAATGAATCACTACGATATGGAAGAAAACAGCCGCATCGAAAGGCTGACGGAATTCAAAAGGGCATATGGCAGGTCGCTGGACGAGGTGGAACTGTGTCTGAAACAGTATGTTCCGGAGATGACAAAGGAGGCCAGGAAGGAGTTCCTCTTTTCATTTTTTCCCTTCATGTTCGGGATATATCCGTATACGATCGTGTCCGATAAACAGCGGACGGCGATGGAACTAGCGGAAGTCGATTATGTGTATATGACCATTTTTGAGATAACGTTTGCGGAAATAAGGAAGCTGTTGAATATTTAAAGGAGGTATGGAAATGAAAGGATTGCCGAAGATGAGAAGGGTATTGTATATTTTCATAGCATGTATAATGATGTTTACGTTGGCTGCATGCGGAGGAGGCAGCTCTTCGGAGGAAGGCAGTACGCAGCAGGAGAATTCTCAGGACGGAGCTGGCAGCGCTGTTGCAGAGGATGCTCTGGTGGTATATTTCTCCGCCACCGGCAATACGGAATCTGTAGCCGAGGCTATTGCTGAAACGCAGGGGGCGGAGTTGTATGAGATAGTGCCGGAGGATCCGTATACGGATGAAGACCTGGATTACAACAACAGTTCCAGCAGAACGACTGCAGAACAGAACGATGAAAACGCCAGGCCGGCTATCTCGGGGGAAATAGAAAACATAGATGATTACGATGTTATATACGTGGGGTTCCCTATCTGGTGGAACGATATGCCGAGGATAATGTATACTTTTTTCGACACGTATGACTTTTCGGGAAAGACCATAGCGCCTTTCTGCACCAGCGGGGGCAGCGGTATATCCGGAGCGGTGAGCAATATCGAGGAACTGGAGCCGTCGGCGACAGTAACGGAGGGCCTTCGGACAAGTCCGTCCGACGCGGAAGGTGATATAGCAGAATGGCTGGAGAGCATTGGTCTGGTACAGCAGGAGGGATGAAGGTATGAATGATGAAAGCATGAATATTTTAGTTATCGAAAGCAGTCCGCATAAAAACGGTTCGTCTAATCTTCTGGCGGACAATTTCATAAGGGGAGCGGAGGAGAAAGGCCATCAGGTGACGGTGTTCGACGCCGCCAGAGCAGATCTCCACCCGTGCCTGGGGCGTTCCCTTTAGCAGGACCTGCGGACAAGGCTTCTCTTTCAGACGAGACTACAGGCGTCCGAGGGAGCGCAGCAGCTTTCGTGACAGTCTTCGCCTTTGTGACGGGAACGGTGGTGAATCTGTTGATATACGGTGCATAATGGAGTAAAATATTAAAGCATGCACACGAAACCGGAAGGAGAGCGGTAAGATGAAGACAGAAGTCAGCGGGTTTGAGAAAAGCGATATTGCCGGAATGGTGGAGATATGGAACCAGGTGGTCGAAGAAGGGATAGCTTTTCCTCAGATGGAGCTGTTGACGCCGGAAACGGCAGCGGACTTTTTTGGCGTACAGACCTGGTGCGGCGTCGCCAGGGATGAAGAATCAGGGAAGATCGTCGGGCTGTACATACTCCATCCCAACAATGTAGGAAGGTGCGGTCACATATGCAATACCAGCTACGCGGTTTCCTCGGAACTGCGGGGCAAAGGTATCGGACGGCTGCTGGTAGAGGACAGCCTGGAGCAGGCGAAGGCCCACGGTTTCAGGATAATGCAGTTCAACGCCGTCGTATCCACTAACGCGGGAGCCAGGAAGCTGTACGAGAGCCTGGGATTCGTCCCGCTGGGAAGGATACCGGGAGGCTTCCTGATGAAGGATGGACATTATGAGGATATAGTGCTTTATTATCACAGCCTGTGACGGACAGTGATCTGTGAAAGAACAGGGCCGCGCATTTTTGATGCGCGGCCCTGTTTCGATGATAATGCTTTGGCTGATCTGTTTTATTTCCAATAATCCGTTCCGTTGACGCCGATGTCGGCTGCCTTGAAATCCAGAGGCTGGCCGGCTTTTTTCTTGCTTGTGTAGTCCTTGAGGGCTCTGAATGCCGTGTTGCCGAGAATGATGCAGACAGGCACGTTGATGAGAGCCATGCAGCCCATCAGCACGTCTGCCGTGTCCCAGGCCAGTCCGGCGCTGAACTGGGCGCCGATGAAGACGATGATAACGGCGAGAAGTCTGTAGCAGAACATGAAGGGCTTGTTGTTGAGGGCGTTCTTGTAGATATAGCTTATGTTCATCTCCGCATAGAAGTAGTTGCCTACCACGGTGGTATAGGCGAACAGCGCCAGGGCCGCGGTGATGAAGACACCTCCGAAAGCGCCGAAATTGACGCCCAGGGAGTCCTGGATGTAGAGACCGCTCATGGCGTTTCCCGCAGCGTCGGTGTACTTCGCAGGATCCAGACCTGCACACAGCACCATGAATGCTGTCGACGAGCAGATGAGCAGCGTGTCGATAAACACGGAAAGCATCTGGACTAGTCCCTGCTTGACCGGGTGGGAGACGTCGGCGGAAGCGGCGGCGTTAGGAGCTGAACCGATACCGGCCTCATTGGAGTAAAGTCCGCGCTTGATGCCGTTCATGACAGCTGCTCCGAACAGGCCTCCTGCTACTGAAGAAAAGTTGAAGGCCCCTGTGAAGATGCCGGCGATGACCGACGGGAACCTTTCGATATTGAAGAATATCATCAGCAGAGCTACGCCGATGTAGGCGATGGCCATGATGGGAACGATGACCTGAGTAGCTTTGGATATACGTTTCCCGCCACCGAAGATGACTATAGCTGAAAGCAGAGCTACTACGATGCCTATGTAAAGGGTCGCGTTGTCCGATGGCACGTAAGCTTTGACGAAGTCAGTCAGATTGAAAGATGCCAGTGCGTTGAAGCCGCCCATATACGTCAGGATAAGGAATGCGGCGAAAACACCTCCCAGAGCAGGAGCCTTGAGCGCCTGTTTTATATAGTAGGCGGGACCACCGTAAGAACCGTCTGAACCTCTTTTCTTGTATATCTGGGCCAGCGTTGATTCCACGAAAGCCGACGCTCCGCCCAGTACGGCGATCAGCCACATCCAGAACACGGCGCCCGGGCCTCCCAGGATTATGGCTCCGGTGACACCTACGATGTTTCCGGTCCCTACTCTGGACGCTGTGGACACCATGAGAGCCTGGAAGGATGAAATGGAGTCCTTGTCCTTCTTCGGCTCAGCGATGACCCTTATCGATTCTCTCAACAATCTTATCTGTACGAATTTTGTTCTGAATGAAAAATAGATACCAGCTGCGATCAGCAGTATGATGAGGATATAGCTGTACATATATCCGCTTATGCTGCTTATTATACCGGCGATAAAATCCATAAATATACACCTCTCCTTGTTTCGATTGATTCCGCTCATAATTTTATACGGAAATAGTATTAAAAGCAAGGAGATTTTCAGGCCGGCGTCTTTGACAATGAGAAATGCCGGGCATATAATTTAAATGTGGCAGGATCAAAGAAGGACTTTGATATCTCACTGAGATGCAGGAGAAAGCCGCGCAATAACGCGTGGGAACATGCCGGAAAGAACGGGGAGTTTATGACGGAGAAGATGTACAACAGAAATATAGTATTGATATTAGCGGCAAGCTTTTGTTATATGGCATGTCCTATGCTGATAACACCACTGATAGTCGGATTTTCAGAGAGCGTAGGCGCTGCCGCGGTCCTTACCGGGATCATCGGCGGACTGATGAATATGTGTTCGATAGTGTGCCGTCCGGTGGTAGGAAACCTGACGGACAGATTTTCGAAGTACAGGATAGCTCTTATAGGGGCTATATTGACGACTGTGGCCTGTATCGGATATATCGTGGCGGAGGATCCTGTTCTCATAGTGATATCCAGGATCGTCAACGGAGTGGGCTTTTCCTGCTGCTCTGTGTGTATGTCTACATGGCTTTCCAATATGCTGCCAAGAAACAAGATAGGTTCGGGAATGGGTCTCTACGGGATGATGAACGCGTTGGCCATGGCGGTGGCTCCCGCTATAGGCGTATGGGTCTATCAGGCTTTCGGATATCACGCAGCATTCTGTGTAGCCCTGGCTTTTGCCATCGCGACAGGTCTGACGATACAATTCATATCCGATAAGGGCGAACCGATGACGTCTGTTCAGCCGGAGGCCAGTCGGGCGGAGGTCCTGGAGCCTGTCGGCAGAAAGAAGCTGGAGCTCGTCGACAGGCGTGTGCTTCCTATCACGGCTATCATCATGCTTTTCGCCATACCTTACTGCGCGACTCAGTCTTTCATCGTAAGCTACACAGAGACGAGAGATATAGCCGTGTCGGTAGGACTCTTTTTCCCTATATACGCCATCATCCTGCTGGTGCTCAGGATGGTGATGAAAGGATCCTTTGACCGTCTGCCGTTCAAGGTCTTTCTGATTGGCAGTTCTGTGTGTGCTTTCTGCGGGATAGGCTTGCTTGCTGTCATGGAGAACAATGTGCTGATGTTCCTGGCAGCGGCTTTCATGGCCGGAGGATATGGCATCATGTGTTCCGTGTGTCAGTCCACAGCTATTTTGCTGGCGCGGAGAGGAAAGCGCGGGCTGGCCAACAGTACGTATTACATCGGATTGGATCTGGGGATGACTCTCGGCCCTGTCATAGGAGGATTCCTGTACGGACATCTTGATATTTCCATGTTTTACCCGATGCTGGCGGTAACGGTACCACTGATAATCATCGTGTATATTTTCTCGAGAAAGGGTCTGGAGCCGAAGAACTTTTAAAGCCTTATTAAATTTATTTAACCTTTATTTAACTTTCTCTCCCGGGGATTGAAGACGGCGGACATCGTATGTATTATCATAGGTGAAATGTATGGCGAGAGGGAGAAGTCGGTGAAATGACATCCTTCCTGTCATATCTTGAAGCTAATGTTGACAGCGGTATTCGCAGAAAGGAAGATGATCATGCGGTTATTGGAGATGTTTCCAGCTCTGCCAGCATCAGATGATAGGGAGATCGAAGGAATTTGTATAGATTCGAGAAAGGCGGAACCGGGAGACCTGTTCTTTTGCCTTAAAGGAACGGAGAGCGACGGGCACAGGTTTGCCGGAAAAGCGTGCCGTGCCGGCGCTTGCGCCGTCGTTTGTTCCGATGAGGTGGAGAAGGTCGAAAACACGGTTTATATAAAGACAGAGGATGTGACGGGTCAGCTCAACAGAATATGCGATTTGTTCTGCGGGAGACCCGGCAGGGAAATGACAGTCTTTGGTGTGACCGGAACCAATGGCAAAACTACTGTCGCCAGTATCATAGAAGCGGTATACGGTAAAAAAGTGTCCTGCGGGTATATGGGGACTGTCGCCGTCCGTTACGGTGGCATCAGCAAGGAGTCCAGTCTGACGACACCGGACGCTGTGGAGCTCCACAGCACGCTGCGGGAAATGAGGGATCATGGTGTCCAAGCTGTGGCGATGGAGGTGAGTTCTCACGGATTGGCCATGAGGAGGACAGATTCGGTAGACTTCGACGTGGCCGTATTCACAAACCTTACATACGACCATCTGGATTTTCACGGGACAATGGAAAATTATTTTGAAGCGAAAAAGCGCCTTTTCATGGATATGAAGCCGGAGGGTACGGCTGTGCTCAATGTGGATGATGTCAGGTTCCGGGAATTGAGGGATTGCTGCAGGTGCGATATACGTACATATGGTATAGATGCCGCGGCTGATTACAGAGCCGAAAACATCAGATCCGGGGCCGAAGGCAGCAGTTTCACACTGGTTTGCGGAGAAAAGCGATATGAGGTGAAGACGAACCTGTCGGCCTTGTATAATGTTTACAATCTTCTGGGGGCTGTAGCCGCCATGAATGTGGCGGGGATGGAGATAGAAGAGATGCTGCCGCTGCTGAGCGATTTGCCTCGAATAGACGGAAGGCTGGAACATATGGAGCACGGACAGGATTTCCATATCATCGTCGATTACGCCCACACACCTGATGGATTCGAGCAAGTCATGCGGTATGCCCAGAGTGTTACCGCGGGAGATCTGTACTGCGTTTTCGGCTGCGCGGGGAAACGCGATAAAAACAAACGTGAAATGCTGGGCCGGATAGCCGGGAAATATTGTCGGAAGGTTTTCGTCACAGAAGAGGATCCGCGTGATGAGAAAGTTGAAGATATCGCAGAGGCTATAATGGAGGGAGCCGGCTGGGAGCAGTCGATTTTCATAGCCGATCGCCGGAAAGCCATCGAAGAAGCCATCAACACCGCCGGGAGAGGGGACTGTGTGCTCATCCTGGGGAAAGGCAGGGAGATATATATGGACCGCGAGGATGGTCGCCAGCCCTGGATGGGAGATGATGAAGCAGCCCAGGCAGCCATAGAGGAACGGATGAGGAGAGGCAGAGCTTGACAGAAATGACGTTGGAAGATATATTTACAGGAGCATGCGGAAACTTATAGTAAACGGCAAACGGGAAAGGTGGTGCCTTATGGAATACAGAAGGTTTGGCGACAGCATAATATGCAGGCTCGACAAAGGTGAGGAGATATTGCAGCAGGTGGAAAAGCTGGCGAAAGCCGAAGATATAAAACTGGCCGAGGTCAGCGCTCTTGGCGCCGTAGGCGACTTTACGGCAGGCGTCTTCGACGTAGACGAAAAGAAGTATCACGGCAACGATTTCAAGGGGAATTTCGAGATCGTCTCCCTGACTGGGACCATAAACACTATGGACGGCGAATTCTACGCCCACATGCACATGAGCGCGGGAGATGAGAAAGGCCATGTTTTCGGAGGCCATCTCAACAGGGCAGTGGTGAGCGCTACATGCGAGATGGTGATCAACGTCATAGACGGCAGCGTAGACAGGAAATTCAGCGACGAGATAGGTCTGAATCTGCTGAAATTTTGAGGCGCTGATGGGAAGACAGCGCCGGAGGCTCCAGCCGACACCCGGACCCGGAATTTGCGCCCGGCGCCGACATCCCCACTGCATTGTCGCCGTTTCCGGATTTTCGGCTTGACACCGTCAACTTCAAATGATACCATTTTTAATGGTGGATAAATAAGTTTTACATAAATTCGGAGGTTTTTATGAGCACGAAAGTGACCAGAGAAGAGATCATAGGTAAGATAAAAGATATCATCGAAAATGAAAAGTTCAGATTAGACGGTTTTTTCCTCTGCGGATTCCCTACAGGCGCTCCTAATCAGGTACTGCAGAAAGCCTGTGAGAAGTATATCGAGATAGAAGAAAAAGGCCAGCCAAGCGAGGAAGATACCAAGACGCTGATAGAAGCTCTGGAAGATTCTCTCAAGGTAGAGTCTGAGGTGGCTGATGTCAATGATATCTCCAAGAGCGATACCATGGTAAAATACATACTGGAGCATAAGGAGATACTGTTCGCGTAATATGCGGATGAGACCCCGGACGTGTTCCGGGGTTTTTATGTACAGAAAAAGCGGGCCTTTACAGACATTTTAGTTTTCGGGGAAAATGTCTGTAAAATTTAATGGGCTTGAGGGATGTGGACTTTTTTTGTAAAGGGCTGGGGGATGTTTTTTCGGGCTTTTATGGACTCGCCGGAAGGGTGAGGGCCTGCAAACGTTGAAAAAAATACAGACATTTTTGCAAAACGGCAAAATGTCTGTATTTTTTATAAGATCGCCGCGTTAGGCGGCGGAATGAGCATCACCTGCGGCAGATCAGGCCAGCGATTCACCTGTCATTTCCTCAGGTATGTCAAGGTTCATCAGCTTCAGCAGGGTAGGCGCGATATCGCACAGCCTGCCGCCGTCCTTCAGCGTCACAGGTTCGTTGGCGATGTGGACCAGTGGAACATCGTTGAGGGAGTGAGCCGTCACCACATTGCCGTCTTCATCCAGCATCACGTCTGCATTGCCGTGGTCCGCTGTCAGCAATATCTGGCCGTCTTTTTCCAGTATAGCGTCCACTATCTCTGGCACACATTTGTCCAGAGCTTCGATGGCCTTCACGGCAGCATCCATCACCCCTGTGTGGCCTACCATATCGGCATTGGCGAAGTTAAGGATTATCACGTCGTATTTGTCGGTGGCTATGGCTTCCAGAACCTTGTCGGTGACCTGGAAGGCGCTCATTTCAGGCTGCAGGTCATAGGTGGCCACCTTAGGCGACGGCACCAGGATGCGATCCTCATTCCTGTTGGGAGCTTCCACACCTCCGTTGAAGAAGAAGGTCACATGGGCGTATTTTTCCGTCTCGGCTATCCTGAGCTGATGGAGACCCAGGTCTGCGATGTATTCTCCCAGAGTATTGTGCATCGTCTCAGGAGGGAAGGCCAGAGAAACGTTTGGCATTTCCGCGTCGTATTGGGTCATGCAGATGTAGCACAGGTCCGAAATGATCTTTTTGCGCTGGAACCCGTCGAAGCCGCTGTCCACGAAAGCTCTGGTTATTTCGCGGGCTCTGTCAGGCCTGAAATTGAACATGATCATGGCGTCGCCGTCGGATACGGGAACAGCTCCGTCGATCACTGTAGGCTGAACGAATTCATCGTTTTCATCACGTTCGTAGGCAGCAGTCACCGCTTCTGCAGCTGTCGGGACGTGTATGCCTTCCCCGGACGTCATGGCGTCGTATGCCTTTTCCACCCTGTCCCAGCGCTTGTCCCTGTCCATGGCGTAGTATCTGCCGGATACGGTGGCGATGGAGCCGATCCCCAGCTCTTTAAGATGGTCTGCCAGCATATCTATATATTTCCCGGCACATCTGGGCGGAACGTCCCTTCCATCCAGGAAGCAGTGGATCTGAAGCTTTTCTATGCCGTTCTGCCTGGCCAGATCGGTGAGGGCCAGCAGATGGTCGATATGGCTGTGGACGCCCCCGTCGGAGAGAAGTCCCAGCAGGTGGAGCGTCGAGTTGTTTTTCTTCACGTGGTCCACAGCCTTGAGGAAGGCCGGATTTTTGAAAAAGGAGCCGTCTTCGATGGCCTTCGTTATCATGGTGAGATCCTGGTAGACGACCCTTCCGGCGCCTATGTTGAGATGTCCTACCTCGGAATTCCCCATCTGCCCTTCGGGAAGGCCGACAGCCAGACCGCAGGCCTTGAGCGACGTGGACGGGTATTGTGAGAATATCCTGTCGAGATTGGGCTTTCTGGCAGCCGCTATGGCGTTGCCGTAAGATTCTTTATTGAGACCGTACCCATCTAATATCATCAGCATGGTCGGACGGTTGAAATTCTTCATGTTCTTCACCTCGCATTATTATGATGATTTATATTATACACCAAACGGAGGCAGTTTGTCGGAAAAATCGTGATTTGGACGCCTGCCGGACTTCACACCGGTCTTTGTCTGTGATGAAGTGTGTGCAGGGTTTATGCCTAAAACAGTATTGCTACAGATGGTTTTTAGCATAAATGACAGTTTTGAGGAGTTCTTGCCGAGGGCAAAATGCTAAAGACTGCGATAAATCAATTTGTTTTGGCATAAAATTTGTGTGTTGGCTTTCGAAATATGCTAAAAGGATTGATTTGAAAACGAGTTATAGGCATTTGGATATTGCCGAAGCCGTATCAAAAGCGCTATTTATGCCTAAAAGTCATGAAAATTTCAGGGTGTTGGCATATTTTGCGAAGTACCGGTGGCAGAATCGGGACAGATATGCCTGCCGGGAGAGCCTTTTCAGCCGGGGGCGAGTCTGATATAATTGGGATATCGCACGGAAGCCGGGAGAAAAGGGCGGAAAAAGAGAAAAGGATGGAAGCGCTTATGGAGTGGACGAAACCACAGAAAGAGACGATAGAGACCAGAGGGAAAAATATCCTGGTGTCAGCGGCGGCAGGATCGGGAAAGACGGCGGTGCTTATAGAGCGGATAACAAGACTGGTCATAGATGAGAAGACGGATATAGACAGGTTCCTCATAACAACTTTCACCAATGCGGCGGCGGCGGAGATGAAGAGCCGCCTGGAAAAGGCCATATCGAAGCAGATGGATGAGCCGGGAGCCGACAGGAGCTTCCTGAGGCGGCAGCTTTCCATGATGCCGAGAGCTAACATCAGCACTTTCCATACCTTCGCCCTGGAAGTGATGAGGCGATACTTTTACCTTACGGATCTGGAGCCGGGGTTTTCCATTGGAGATGATGTAGAGGCATCAATCATGAAAAATGACGCAGCGGCCCGGCTTTTTGAGGACAGGTTCGGGGAGGATTACGATGCCTTCTCACTTTTCCTGAGGAAATACAGCAGCGACAGGAGCGAAGAGCGGATAAAGAAGAACATCATATCGCTGTATGATGAGATGCGCAGCATTCCTCAGTATATGGATTGGGCGGAGAGGACGTCGCGGCTCTTGGATGCCAAGTCACCGTCGGAAGCGCTGGGGCTTACAGGTTTTATAGCGGACGAAGTGGAAAAAGGTGTGGCAGAGGCTTGCAGGCTCTACGAAAGAGCGGCGCAGACGCTGGAAGAGGCCGGCATAGACAGTCTCAGCGAGAAGGCGGCTCAGGATGTGGAGAAGCTGACAGATATGGCGGAAAGGCTCGGGCAAAAAGACGCGGCGGCTGAAAAGCTGGAGCTTTTCAAGGATTTCATATCGACAGTGAAGTTCAATCAGATGCGGGCGGCCAAGAGCCAGCAGGAGGATTATGACCAGGTAAAGGAACAGGTGTCCAGGCTGAGAAAGGGCGGTAAGAAAGCGCTGGATGACTTGAAGAAGAAGTATTTCGCCAGGACCATGGAGGATTACGACGAGGAGCTGCGAGCCGGATACGAGGACACCATGTATCTGACGGGGCTGCTGAAGGAGTTTGAAGAGATCTTCAGGGAAATGAAGGCCGACAGGAACATGGTGGACTTTGACGATGTGATGCACTACGCCATCCTCATACTCCGGGACGATATGGCGGCGGACGAATACAGGAAGAGATTCAGATACATATTCATAGACGAGTTTCAGGACAGCAATATGCTCCAGGAGGCCATCGTCGGAAGGATAACCGACGGGAGAAACCTGTTCATGGTAGGCGATGTGAAGCAGAGCATATACAAGTTCAGGCTGGCGGAGCCGGAGATATTCAGGAGGAAATATCAGCTGTACGCACGGCAGTCAGAGGAAAACAGTGTGAAGATAGACCTCAACAGCAATTTCAGGAGCAAGCTGCTTGTCACGGAGACTGTCAACAGAGTCTTCTCGTCAGCTATGGAGGGGTATGATGAGAACGCACGGCTGAAATGCACGGTGGACAAGGTCCATCCCGGCATGGCGACTCAATGCCATATAGTGGACGGCAGTGAGGCTGAGGACATCCGCGGAGACCTCGATCCTGAGGCACAGCTGGTGGCGGAGCTGATAAGGGAAAGCCTGGGAAATGAGATATATGATGTAAAGAAGGGCGTCGCCAGAAAGGTGGAATACAGAGACATCGTCGTCCTTTCCAGAAGCAGGTCAGCCATCGGAAGGATGGAGCGGTTTCTGAACAACGAAGGGATCCCGGCCTACGGAGAGAATACGGGCGGGTATTTCGAGACAGTGGAAGTTCAGGTGTTCGTCAATCTGCTGAGGATAATCGATAACACCCGTCAGGACATCCCGCTGATATCGGTGATGCGCTCTCCGGTATTCGATTTTCATGTCAGGGAGCTGGCGGCGGTGAGGATAGAGACGCGGGACGGCAGCTTTTACGACGCGGTCAGGGCGTTTGCGGAGGCAGATCATGGCGGCGACGAAGATGCAGCCGCGCTGGCGGCGAAGATAGAGGAGATGTTTCACCAGATAGCCTGCTGGAAGGAGCTGAAGAACACCGTGACGCTGGAGGAGCTGACCAGGATACTGCTTTACGATACAGGATATTTCGACTACTGCAGCGGCCTTCCGGCCGGTAAAAGGAGGATATCTAACCTGAGGCTCCTGGTGGAAAAGGCGGGGCAGTTCGAGCAGAACAGCCACAGTGGCCTATATGGCTTCATATCATATATCGAAGCAATGAAAAAGAACAACATATCCATAGGGGAGGCCAAGGTACTGGGAGAGGGAGAGAATGTCGTAAGAGTCATGACAGCCCACAAGAGCAAGGGCCTGGAATTCCCCATCGTCATCCTGACCGGGATGGGCCGCATGATAAGATATCGAGGGGCAGGGACATCCACGGTCATGCACAAGGATCTGGCTCTCGGGATGCCCCATGTGGATCTGGAAGGCAAATGGCACAGGAAAACTTTGCTGCAGCGTGTCATAGAGGCGAAGAAAGCAGAGGAGGAGCTGGAGGAAGAAATAAGGATACTTTACGTGGCTATGACGAGAGCCATGGATCAGTTATTGCTGACAGGGACGGTGAAGGATCCGGAGAAACTGGAAGAGAGCGGAGGAAAGGCCGGATCTTTCCTGGAGATGATCTATGCGCCGATGAAAGAGGCAGGAGAGACGATAGAAATACACAGAGGTGGAGCAGGCGCTGTTCTTCAGGCGAGACAGGCGGTATCGGATATCCATATGGCAGATATATTCGACAGGAGCCGGAAGGAGCGGAACGAGGAAGCGATCCAGCTGATAGATGAAAGGCTTTCATTTATATATCCGTATGAGGATGCTGCCGGCGTCAAGTCAAAATATTCCGCTACTGAGATGAGCAGAGCAGGACTTTCGGAGAGAGACAGGAGGATAACGGCGGCTGACTTCATGCGGCCTGATTTTTCTGTGGAAAAGAAGCAGCTGACGGCAGCCCAGGCAGGGACGGCAATGCATCTGGTGATGGAAAAGCTGGATTTCAGACAGGCGCTGTCCCTGGGAAAGGGATACATCCGCCAGGTGGCCGAAGAGCTTCACAGGGATCAGCGGCTGTCTGACGAGGAGATGGAAGCCGTGGATATAGATAACATCGACGCCTTTTTCCGTCAGGACGTGGGAAGGCGGGCCGCGACGGCGGAAGTCATGTACAAGGAACGGGAATTCATATCCAGCCGAAGGATAAAGGGAGCGGAAGTCATCGTCCAGGGTATGATAGACTGCTATTTCCAGGAGGATGACGGGCTGGTCCTCATCGACTACAAGAACACTCATGCGGACGGCGAAGCGGATGAAGAGGAGACAGTCAGACGGTACGAAGGCCAGATGAGGATATATGCGGAAGCTCTTGAGGAGGCCGGCGGCAAAGCAGTGAAGGAAGCTTATCTGTATCTTTTCGGTCTGAAAAAATTCATTCCTGTAAAAATCGCGGATCAAACAAAAATTTTTTTCAAATAAGTGTTGACATTGATGACATGCAGTGGTAAATTTAAACTGTAGTTAGCACTCGGAGATAAAGAGTGCTAACAACGGGAGGTCGAAGATGAATTTAAGCGAGAGAAAACTGAAGATATTACAGGCTATCATAGCTGACTTCATCAGGACTGCCGAACCGGTAGGGTCCAGGACTATATCCAAGAATTATGAATTGGGTGTCAGTCCCGCGACCATAAGAAACGAAATGTCGGATCTGGAGGAGATGGGTTATCTGACCCATCCTCATACGTCATCGGGCAGGGTGCCTTCCGAGAAGGCATACAGGCTTTATGTTAACGAGATGATGAAAAAGCGTGAGCTGACGGAGGAAGAAAAGGATGCCATAGCGGCACAGCTTCACAGCAATGTGTCCGAACTGGAGAAGATAGTCCAGAGGGCAGCCCATATATTGTCTGAGATAACCAATCTGACGGCCTTCGCCATGACGCCTAAACAGGATCAGGACACACTCAAATATGTGAACCTGCTTCCTGTGGACGAGCACACGGTAGTGCTGATGATCGTCTCGGAAAGCGGCCGGGTATCCAATACGTCGGTACACATGAACAGGCCTGCTTCTGAGGAGACACTGAGGATACTGGCCAAGATGATGACATATAATTATCGAGGCAAGACGCTGAGTGAAGCGTTGACTTTTGATATCATAAAGTCATTCAAGGCGGATGCTGAATCGATGGCGATGTTTGAAAACGAGATCGTTCCTAATTTTATCAAGACGTTGGAAGACATGCTCAATGTCAATCTGTATATGGATGGACTTACCAACATATTCTCCATCCCTGAGTATAACGACCTTGATAAGGCGAAGGTTTTCCTGGAAATGGTCAGCAGGAAGGAGGATTTCACCAGGACCCTGATAAACAGGGAAAACGGAGTGATAATAACCATAGGGAACGAGAACCAGAATGAGCTGATGCAGGATTGCAGCCTCATCACGGCAACCTATCACGTAGACGGCAAGATGGTGGGCAAGATAGGAGTGGTAGGACCTACGAGGATGCGGTACGGTGAGGTTACCTCAGTCGTTGAGTACCTTACGGATAACATAAGCAGGGCATTTATGATCACGGAAGGAGACGAGGATGACAAAGATTGACGCGGAAGATATAAAGAAAGAAAAGACGGAAGAGGCCGGGGCTCAGGAAAACGCTTCCCAGGATGTGAAGGATGAAGACGCCCGAAAAGGGCAGTCTGAAGGCACGACCGGTGAGAAAGCTGAAGAAGCAGAAGCCTCTCCCGATAAAAAAGACGCTGATGAAGACAGCGATACCAGATACCTGCGGCTTATGGCTGATTTTCAGAACTATAAGAAGCGGGTGGAAAAAGAAAAGACAGATCTTTATTCATACGCCAATGAGAAGCTGATAACCGAAATGCTGGAGGTGCTGGACAATTTTGAAAGAGCGCTGGGACAGGATGAAGCGGGAGACGGCTTCAAAGAGGGTATGGAAATGATATTCAAGCAGCTCAGGAACGTACTTGAAAAGTCCGGCCTGGCTGAGATCGCAGCGCTGGGAGAGGAGTTCGATCCGAACTTCCACAACGCGGTGATGAAGGAGGAAACTGAAGAATACGAAAGCGGCAAGGTTTCCGGCGTTATGCAAAAAGGCTATACCCTGAACGGGAAGGTGATCAGACCGTCCATGGTAAAGGTCGCAGACTAGCTTTCGAAATCATATATTGAGGAGGAAAACAAAATGGGAAAAGTAATAGGAATCGACTTAGGAACTACAAACTCGTGCGTAGCGGTTCTTGAAGGGGGAGAACCTGTAGTAATAGCTAACGCGGAGGGAAACAGGACCACGCCATCGGTAGTGGGATTTGCCAAAAACGGTGAAAGACTGGTAGGCGAGACAGCCAAAAGACAGGCCATCACCAATCCGGAGAGAACGATCTCTTCCATCAAGAGGCATATGGGAACGGATTACACGGTAGAGATAGACGGCAAAAAATATACACCACAGGATATATCGGCAATGATCCTGAGCAAGCTGAGAGCTGACGCTGAAAGCTATCTCGGCGAGAAAGTAACGGAAGCCGTGATCACGGTACCGGCGTATTTTACCGACAGCCAGAAGCAGGCTACCAAGGACGCGGGAAAGATCGCGGGCCTGGATGTAAAGAGGATCATCAACGAGCCTACGGCGGCGTCACTGGCTTACGGTCTCGATAAAGACGAGGCTCAGCATAAGATACTGGTATATGACCTGGGTGGCGGTACCTTCGACGTATCCATCCTGGAACTGGGAGACGGCGTATTCGAAGTACTGGCCACCAACGGCGACAACAAGCTGGGCGGCGATGACTTCGATGAAGCGTTGCTGAACTTCATGGCTGACAGCTTCGCCAAGGAAAACGGAGTGGATCTGAGAAACGACAAGATGGCGCTTCAGAGACTCAAGGAAGCCGCTGAAAAGGCCAAGAAAGAGCTTTCCAGCGCACAGACGACAAACGTCAACCTGCCGTTCATCACGGTAAACGAAAACGGACCTCTCCACATGAATATGGATATAACCAGAGCTAAATTCGAGCAGCTGACAGAGGGACTGGTAAACAGGACCATCGGCCCTATGAACAAGGCCATGGCCGATGCCGGAGTAAGCAACAGCGACATTTCCAAGGTAATACTGGTAGGCGGTTCCACCAGGATACCGGCTGTACAGGAAGCCGTAAAGAAGGTGACAGGCAAGGAGCCGTTCAAGGGTATAAATCCTGACGAGTGCGTAGCCATCGGAGCAGCTATCCAGGCAGGCGTGCTTACGGGAGAGGTAAACGACGTATTGCTGCTGGACGTAACTCCGCTGTCATTGTCCATCGAGACGCTGGGCGGCGTAGCTACCAAGCTCATCGAGAGAAATACGACGATACCTACGAAGAAGAGCCAGATCTTCTCGACGGCCGCCGATAACCAGACTGCTGTAGATATCCACGTAATGCAGGGCGAGAGAGAAATGGCTGCCGACAACACTACTCTGGGAAGGTTCCAGCTGACAGGCATTCCACCGGCCCCACGTGGTGTCCCTCAGATCGAGGTGACTTTCGATATCGACGCCAACGGCATCGTAAACGTAAGCGCCAAGGATATGGGAACCGGTAAGGAGCAGAGCATCACTATCACTTCATCGACGAAGCTGTCGGAGGACGAGATAAACGCCAAGGTAAAGGAAGCCGAGCAGTATGCTGAGCAGGACAAGAAGAGAAAAGAAGAGATAGAGATCAGGAACAGAGCCGAGACGCTGGTATACGAGACCGAGAAGAACGTCAAGGAGCTGGAAAATTCCCTCTCCGAAGAAGAGAAAAATGATATCAACGCAGCTAAGGATGAGCTTTCCAAGGCTCTGGAAGCCAACAACATCGAAGATATCAAGGCTAAGACAGAGAAGCTGACAGAGAAATTCCACACCATATCGGCCAAGATGTATCAGCAGCAGGCTCAGGCACAGCAGGGCGCGGATCCTAACATGGGAGCAGGCGCAGGAGCAGCAGGAGCGGCAGGCGGGACCAATGCCGGCGGTGCTCAGGACGACAATGTTGTCGATGCCGATTACGAGGTTGTTGATGAGGATAAGGATAAATAATGGCAGATAAGAGAGATTATTACGAGGTCCTTGGATTGAAGAAGGGGGCCAGTGATGATGAGATAAAGAAAGCATTCAGAAAAATGGCAATGAAATATCACCCGGATAAAAATCCGGGTGATAAAAATGCCGAGGAGAAATTCAAGGAGATCAACGAGGCATATGCCGTACTTTCCGATCCTGAGAAGAAAGAAAAATACGACAGGTTCGGGCACGCGGGAGTCGATCCCAATTCGGGCTTCGGCGGTGCGGGAGGCGGCTTTGGAGGCTTTGGAGGCTTCGGTGGCTTCGAGGATATCTTCGATATGTTCGGCGGCGCTTTCGGCGGTTTTGGCGGAGGTGGCAGGAACAATTCCAGGAGGAATGGCCCGAGAAAGGGCAGCGATCTTCAGAAAGCTATAACCATAGAATTTGAAGAAGCGGCCTTCGGTTGTAAGAAACAGATACGCATCAGCAAGCTGGTCAAGTGTAAGACCTGCGGAGGCAGCGGCGCGGCACCGGGGACATCCAAGAAGACATGTCCTAAGTGCGGCGGCACTGGGGAGATAAGGACGTCTCAGCGAACTCCGCTGGGGACGTTCCAGAGCGTGTCGCCATGTCCTGACTGTAACGGGACGGGAGAGATAAATGAGACTCCTTGCAAAGACTGCGGAGGTAGCGGACGCGTCAAGGACAACGTTACTATATCAGTGACTATACCGGCAGGCGTGGACAATGAATCGGTCATACCTATCAAGGGACAGGGAGAGCCGGGTATCAACGGAGGTCCTGACGGAGACCTTTACATCGTGATAAACGTCAAGCCTCATAAGCTCTTTGAACGCCGTGGACAGGATCTGTGGCTGGAGATACCTATCACTTTCGATCAGGCTGCTCTCGGCGACGATATAGTCGTACCGACTTTAGAGGAAAAGGTTTCATACAAAGTCCCTGCCGGGACTCAGCCGGGAACTGTGTTCAGG
The DNA here is from genome assembly GCA_900543485.1 of uncultured Eubacterium sp. Taxonomy (GTDB): domain Bacteria; phylum Bacillota; class Clostridia; order Peptostreptococcales; family Anaerovoracaceae; genus Lentihominibacter; species Lentihominibacter excrementipullorum. Next base: position 79,400 of record UQRM01000003.1, read on the forward strand.
CTCAAAGGCAAAGGTATCAAGAGCGTCAGAAGCAGTAAAAAAGGTGACTTGTACGTCAAAGTTACGCTGGAGATACCTACCAAGCTCAACGCTAAACAGAAGAAGGCCATTGCGACCATGGCCAAGAGTGTTACCAGTGACTGTTATCATAAAAAGAGCAGTTTCCTGGATTCCATCAAAGAATTTTTCTCTTAGAGGATCCAAGGTGTATAATATAGAGTGCAGACCTGTATATAGTCTGCACTCTATTTGTGGTTATGTGACAGCAGGATTGTGCAGTAGGATTTAAAAGTATCATATTATTAAGGAGGATTTGTTTTGAAAAGCGGTGATCATGTATGAGTGACAAAAATGAGTTGGCGGTGGAAGGTAAAGGCGGTAAGCTTCTGTTTACCAACAGGTACCTTCTGAAGTTGCTTTGGCCGTTGTTCGTAGAGCAGCTTTTGGTCTACGCGGTGGGACTGGCGGATTCCGTCATGGTGGCCAGCGTCGGAGAAGAGGCCGTATCGGCTGTATCTCTGGTGGACTCGGTGATGGTATTGGTAATAACCATATTCATAGCATTGTCTACGGGCGGCGCGGTCGTAGTGGGACAGTATCTGGGTCAGCAAAAGGCGAAGGAGGCAAACAGGGCGGCAGACCAGTTGATATTGTTCGTCGTGTTGTTCTCGTTCCTGGTCATAGCCGTCATGTATGTGTTCAGGACAGGTCTGATGCATCTCATCTTTGGTGAGATAGAAGACGAGGTGATGGATAACTGTAATACATATTATATGATAGTGGTGGCATCCATCCCGTTCATAGCCATATCCAACGCCGGCTCTGCGCTTTTCAGGAGCGTGGGCAATTCCAATATTTCCATGAGAGCTTCCATCGTCATGAACGTGGTGAATATAGGAGGCAATGCGCTGTTGTTGTACGGATTCGGCATGGGTATAGCAGGAGTGGCGATACCTACGCTGGCCTGTAGGATAGTAGCCGCGGGGATAATGTTGTTCCTTCTCAAGAATCAGGAGCGAAAGGTCCATCTCAGCAGGAAATTCGTCCTCATACCTGATTGGAGTCTCATAAAGAAAATATTGAGGATAGGTGTTCCCAACGGCATAGAGAACAGCATGTTCCAGCTGGGAAAGCTGATCCTTCTCAGCATGATATCCGGCTTTGGCACAGCCTCTATCACAGCCAACGCCGTCGCCAATACAGCGTCACTGATAGCGGTGCTTCCAGGCATGGCCATGGGATACGGCGTAGTGTCGGTCATAAGCATTTGCGTAGGAGCCGGAGATTATCAGCAGGTACGATTTTATGCCAGAAAGCTGATCAAATGGGTATATGGTATCATGATCATCACCAATATAGCGATGATCCTGGCGATACCGCTGATCCTGGACATGTACGGCCTTTCTCAGGAGACTGCGGATATCGCCGGACAGCTGATATTCGTCAACTGCGCTCCGGCCGTATTCATCTGGCCTCTGTCTTTCACAGTGCCTAACGTGTTGAGAGCAGCCGGGGATGTAATGTATACCATGGTGGTAGGCGTAGCTTCCATGTGGATATTCAGGATATTTTTCGGTGTATTCCTGGGAGAGTTTATCGGCATCGGCGTCCTGGGCGTATGGATAGCCATGGTAGTCGACTGGGCTGTCCGATCCGTCTGCTTCTGCCTCAGATACCGCGGGAGTAGATGGAAAAGAGAGGCCGTGGTATAAGCAGAAAGCGATTCGCGATGAGTCGCGATCCGTAGCGTGTCGTGATCCATAGCGAGTCGTGATCCGTGGTGCGGCAGTGCCGCGATTTGCAATGCGGTATCATACGGCGTCGCTGCGGCGCGTTTGCCGGATTTTTGTTTGCAACTCATTTTCCGGCAGCGTTGCCATTGCTGTTTGCCGAATTTTTTGATATGGTGTAAAATCCGGCAGGGCTGACACAGGCTCTTGCCGAATCCTCTTTGATTTGATGATATCCGGCAAGCCGGACACGGCTGGTTGCCGGATTTTTTGCATAGTACGATTATCCGGCACAAAATTGTAAATGTATTCCAAATAAAAAGGACGCTTTTCATGAAGATGCGATTTTTTCCGGATTTGGCTGCCGGATTTTTTCTTTATATCGAAAATCCGGCACGAAGTTTTGTTGGCGCTGCCGGGAATCGCTCTTTTCTTCAGGATCCGGCACGAATGCCTGTAAAGAGAAGCATCCCCGGAGCTTTTGCGAAAGAAATGTCCGCCAAAAGGGTCTCAGGGGATGCTGATATACGATGCTATTTCTTTTTCAGGCTCACGCCCATTGGTTCAGGTCTGAAGAGGCGAGGATCCATCAGCTTCAGGTCGTCGGATATCTGAGGCTCGAATTCCATCAGTGCCAGAATGTCTTTTTTCAGGTCAACGCCGGGCGCGATCTCGATGAGCGTAGGGCCGCCGGGCATCAGTTTGAAGACTGCACGTTCGGTGATGTAGAACACGTTCTGCCGGCCTTTGTCCAGGGAATTCTCACCGGAGAAGGTTATGTGATCCACGTTCCGTACGAATTTTATGCTGCGGCCGTTTCTTACGATGCGAAGCTTGCCGTCCTCGATACGGATGTCGTTTTCTCTGCCGGCGGTGAAGGTTCCCATGAAGCATATGTTTTTGGCTCCCTGGGTTATATTGATGAAGCCTCCCGGGCCGGGAACTTTACCGGCAAACCTGGATACGTTGACATTGCCGTGCATATCTATCTCGGCTGAACCGAGGCAGGCAAAGTCGATACCGCCGCCGTCGTAGAAGTCGAACATATCAGGCTGTTTAAGTATCGCGTCAGGATTATAGGCTGCGCCGGTAGCGATGCCGGGAGCAGGGACACCTCCCATAACACCGGATTCGATACTGGCCGATACGTCGTCGATGAGACCTTCTTCGTTGAGGACATTGGACACGTTCATAGGAAGCCCGATCCCCAGGTTTATGAAGGAATCCTCCTGGAATTCGAAGATCCCTCGCCTGCAAATGACCTTTTCGATAGTGAGGGGCAGGCTCTTGATTTCTTCCAGTTGTATCTTTTCATCACCACACCAGGAATCGACCGGATCCGGCAGCCCCTCGATAAAATGCTGTCCTGTATTTCCGGGGGAGCCAAGAACCACGTAATCTACCAGGGTGGAAGGAACGGTGACCTTCTGAGGATGGAGGGCGCCGCTGTCGACGATCTCATCCACCTGGACTATGACGATGCCGCCGGAATTTCTGGCAGCTGTAGCCATTTCCAGCTGTTCCAGATGCATAGCTTCCTTTTCCAGGGAAATATTTCCCTTTCTGTCGGCCTTGGTCCCCTTTATGATGGCCACGTCGATGGGAAAGGCGGGGTAGAAGAGGCACTCGGAGCCGTTGAGGTTTATCAGCTGTACAGGGATGTCGTCGCATTCCTTTGCAGCGTCATTGATGCGTCCGCCGTCGACGCGGGGGTCAACAAAGGTCTTCATTCCCACCTCGGTGAACACGCCGGGCTTTCCGGAAGCGATGGCACGCATCATATGGGAGAGTACTCCCTGAGGTATCATGAAGCAGGGAAAGGCGTTATCCATAATGAGAGGATATACCTTGTTGGCCAGGCTAAGGTTGCTGCACAGGAATCTCCTCATGAGCCCTTTGTGGGCAAAGTGGTTTATACCGCGATCTTTGCCGTCTCCTCCTATGCCGGCCACGTTGATGACGTTGAGGTCGCGAGGATGGCCTTCCCTGATGAACCTGCTCTCTATCTCGCCCATGATGTCGTCGGCAAGACAGAAACTGATGAATGCGTCGATGGCGACAGTGGAGCCGTCCTCTATTATCTTTGAAGCCTCTTTGGCGTCTATGAATTTTACAGTCATAAGGTACCCTTTCGAATATATTTGCTCAATAGCTATCTGTTAAGCTCTATCTGTTCTTGAATACGATATCTTTTTTTCCGGCCAGGAAGCCGCCCATGCCAGTCTTCTGATCTTCCGTGTCAAAAAGGGAGCTGAAGATCTCCCGCTCGAAGCGGCAGCCATCCCGTATATCAGTATCGCGCGCCGCGTTGATGGCTCTCTTGGCAGCTCTGACCGCCAGTTGGCCGTTCTTCTCGATGGCGCTGCATAGAGCCAGAGTTTCGTCCAGAAGCGATTCGGGAGAGGTGACGCGGTCGACGAGTCCGATGCTGAGGGCCGTCCGGGCGTCCATCCTTTCAGCTGTGAAGATCATTTCCTTGGCCCTGGATTCGCCTACGATGCGAGGAAGCCTTTGGGTGCCGCCGGCGCCGCATATGACGCCCAGACCGGTTTCCGGAAGACCCATCCTGGCCTTTTCGGAGGCGATGCGTATATCGCAGGCCATGGCCAGTTCCAGGCCGCCTCCCAGCGCGTACCCGTTTATAGCTGCGATGACGGGCAGAGCCATGGTCTCCAGTCTAAGATTGAGGTCGCAGCCAAGAACGGCCCATTTTCTTATGGCTTCCCTGTCCTTTTCGTACATTTCTCCGATGTCTGCACCGGCTATGAAGGATCTGCCGGTGCCGGTGATGACTATGGTGTAGATCTGTGAGTCTGTTTCGGCTTCGTCGAGGGCCCTGTTTATCTGCCCGATAAGATCCTGACAGAGGGCATTGAGGGTTTCAGGCTTGTCGATGGTGATTACAGCCGTATGATTTTTCCTTTCCAACAGCACGTCGGACATGATATACCTCCTTTGCAATGGGCGTCGGCGGGACGTCGCCGTCATCGGTCCGATATCGTCGTCAGCCCAGTATCATACATATAGGCAACTCCAGCAGGAAGATGGCAGCTACCGGTATCGCCAGGTTTGTCATGAAGTTGTATTTGTACGACAGCTTGTGGGTGGTATGGCATATGGCGAAGACCGAAACTATGGAGCCGTTCCACGGCAGCGAATCTATGCCTCCACAGCCGTCGGAGCAGAGCCTGTGTATGAAGCCCAGGTTATAGCCCTGGTTGGCGTATTCGAGGAAGGTGTCGCCCAGTGTTTCGTACATGAGGGATACACCGCCGGAGGCTGAGCCCAGTATGCCGGCGAAGACATTGGCTCCTACCACCGCCACTACATACGGATTGGCGTTTGAACCCAGCAGCAGATCCGTAGCGTAGGCGTAGAAGGGCGTTGCCTTGGCCACCGAACCGAATCCCACTATGACGGCTGTATTGATTATTACCGATATCGAGGATGTGGCGGCATTGTTGAACATGTTCAGCATCTCGGATCTAGGCAGGTGCTTGTAGAAAAGTATCAGAGCCACCAGTATTCCGATGAGGAGGCATATGATGATGTCCAGCTTGGTCACGTTGAATATCACCAGCACCAGAGCCAGCGGTATGATGGAAATGATACCGTTAGGAGAATCCTCTTCCTCTTCTACGCGCTTCACGCCTTCGGGCCACTGAAAATGCTCTCCGTTGAGGCGGGCTTTCTTTCCCTGATAGTTCATGTATACTATTATGCCTATAGCTGTGGCAACGGCGCATACAAGACCGGGGATGAGGCCGGCGTAGGACGGCGTTCCCAGGTACTGCATCGACACCACGTTAGGTATCTGCGGCGTGAAGGGGCCGGTCATGGCAAATGTCCACATGCCGCCGCAGACGATGCCGGGCAGCAGATAGGTAGGCAGGTCAGCGTCCTCGAACAGCTTCAGCGCTATAGGATAGACGGCGAAGATGATGACGAAGCTGTTGATGCCACCATAGCTGAGGATGGCAGCCGAGAACATACAGGCAGCCATACAGTGCTTCGCTCCCAATTTCTTTGATATTATGGAGCCGATCTTCGCAGCGGCCCCGGAATTTTGGTATAAGTTCCCGAAGATATTCCCCAGAAGGAAGATGAAGAAGTATGACAGGAAGAACCCGGTCGTTCCTATCATGTAGGTGTCAGTCACGCCGTCAAATACGGGAAGTCCGCTGGTGATGCACACGAAGACGGCTGCCAGAGGGCCGATGATTATCGGTGAAACTCTCTTGAAGATAAGAACAGCCATCCCGACAAATGTGACGAGAAGGCCAAGCCCGGAAATCAGTACTTCAGTATCCATATTATCGTCCTTTCTAAAAATCCCAGTATTGTGATTATACCATAGGCCCAGATGGGCAAACAAGGCGTGAGGGCGAAGAAGTTCACAAAATATACATATTGACGGAACAGGAGCGTCAAATTCAGTTGTCATAATTATCAAATAAGAGTAAAATAGAGGAAACGACTGGGTTCGCGCGGGCCCGCGGAAGTGAGGCGAATGCGCGGCTGACGGAAAATGCTCAGACGGAACATGAAAGGAGAGAGCGGCTGGCCGGACGGCCGCAGGTTGACCATATGTCTTTTGTTAAATTTGAAAATGTCGGAAAGGTGTATAAGACCGGCGACGTCGAAGTGCGGGCGCTCCACGATGTAAATTTCGAGATAGGTAAAGGAGAAATATGCGTGGTGGTGGGACAGTCGGGCGCCGGGAAGACAACGCTGCTCAATATCCTGGGAGGTATGGATACGCTGACGGAAGGTCGCGTGACATTGGACGGAAAGGATATATCTTCTCTCTCCACGAAGCAGATGGCGACGTACAGGAGGCTGGACATAGGCTTCGTCTTTCAGTTCTATAATCTGATACCTAACCTGACAGCTTTGGAGAACGTGGAGATAGCGTCCCAGCTTTCCAAAGCACCGCTGGACAGTGAAAAGGTGATAGCCGCGGTAGGACTGGCGGACAGAAAGAACAATTTTCCGGCACAGCTATCAGGCGGGGAGCAGCAGAGAGTAGCCATAGCCAGGGCGCTGGCGAAGAATCCGAAGCTGCTGCTGTGCGATGAACCGACAGGAGCGCTGGATTACGAGACAGGGAAGGCTATACTGAAGCTGCTTCAGGACGCCTGCCGGGCAGGGGGTATGACCGTGGTGATAATAACACATAATTCGGCTCTTACGGCTATGGCCGACAGAGTGGTGAGGATAAAGAACGGGACAGTGGAATCGGTAAAGCTCAACGAGACTACCGTTCCTGTGGAAGATATAGAATGGTAGAGGCTGTGTGATATGTCAGGTAATATGTATGCCAAAAACATAAGAAGGACCATATGGGGCAGTATGGGCAGATACATAGCCATACTGGCCATAATCGCGCTGGGAGTGGGATTTTTCGCCGGAGTAAAGAACACCAAAGGGTCCATGATGCTCACCTGCGACGAATATGTCAACGAGTTTGCCCTCTACGATTTCAGACTGGTGTCCACTTACGGATTCAACGACGATGACGTGGCTGCCGTAGCTGCCGAAGAGAGCGTGGCTGACGCGGAAGGGGCCATAACGGCCGATTTTTTCTCGGAGGACAGAGATGGGGATTCCATGATCATCAGAGCCCACTCCATAACAGAAAATATCAACAAGGTGGATCTGACGGCAGGAAGGATGCCCAAGGCCGATGACGAATGTGTCGTCGACGCCCACTTTTATACGAAGGACGATATCGGAAGCACGATAGTGGTGACCGATGAGAATGACGATACGACGAAGGACGCCTTGTCGTACCGTGAATATAAGATAGTGGGCATAGCCCAGTCGCCGTATTATATGATGAAGACCGAGCGGGGCACCACGTCTATCGGTGACGGCACCGTAGACGCGTTTATTTATGCTCCACAGGGGGCGTTCACTTCCGAATATTTCACAGAGCTGTTGGTGACTTCGAAGGAACAGGGATTCGTTTTCAGCGATGAGTACTATGATAATACGGCCAGGACTGAAAGAGATGTGACGGACGCAGCGGAAAAGAGCGCCGAAAGCAGATATGACGATATCGTCAGCGAAGCTCAGGAGGAGATAGAGAGTGGCCAGCAGGAGCTGGACGACGGCAGGGCGACATTGGAGCAGGAGCGTCAGTCGACTTATGCCCGGCTGGCTGACGCCAAAGCCACACTTGATGAGAGCAGCGCTCAGATAAGCAGCGGCAGGCAGCAGCTGGAGAGTCAGAAAGCTTCTCTGACTTCACAGCGAGCCCAGGTGGCAGCGGCCATAGCTCAGATAGAGGCCCAGCTTGCCGCGCTGGAGCAGCAGGGCCAGTCCGGTGATACAGGTGACTTTGGCAGCGACAGCGGAGGAGCCGGGGAAGATCAGGGCTCGGAGCTGGAAGCGCAGCTGAGGGCACAGCTGGCTCAGCTGCAGGCCAGTCTGGCGCAGATAGACAGTGGGCTGGAGGAGATATCAGCGCAGGAAAATACGTTGGCCGTATCACAGCGCCAGGTACAGCAGGGATACAGCCAATACAGAGTCGGTATGGCACAGGCTGACAGCAGCTTCGCGGAGGCCGAGACACAGCTGGAGGAGGGTGAAGCGGAGCTGGAACAGGCAAGAAGCGAGCTTTCGGATCTGGCGGAGCCTGAGATATATGTATACGACAGGGAGGACAATCTGGGGTTCGGCTCTTTTGAAAGTAACGCGGATATCGTTGACAGCATAGCTCAGGTGTTCCCGGTATTTTTCTTTCTCATAGCCGCACTGGTATGTTCAACAACTATGTCAAGGATGATAGATGAGGAAAGGCCGCAGGTAGGGGCGTTCAGCGCGCTGGGCTACACTTCCGGTAAAATAATGTTCAAGTACATGATATATTCCGGTTCGGCGGCGTTCATAGGATGTGTAGCAGGGTTCCTGGCAGGCTCAAAGTATTTCCCGTATGCCATCTGGATAGCATATGGCATGATGTTCGGCTTCGCGGATCTGGAGTATTACTTCGACTGGCAGCTGGCGGCCATCTCGCTGGTGGTATCGCTGCTGTGCTCTACGGGGACCACATATCTGGCGTGCCGCGGCATGATGAAGCATATGCCGGCTGAGATACTGCGGCCTAAAGCGCCGAAGGCAGGAAAGCGCATATTCCTGGAAAGGATAGTTTTTTTGTGGAAACGGCTCAAGTTCCTTCATAAGGTGTCGGCGAGAAATATCTTCAGATACAAGAAGCGAATGATAATGATGATAGTAGGTATCGGAGGATGTACCTCCCTGGTCCTGGCCGGGTTTGGGATAAACGATTCGGTGGCGGGCATCGCGGAGCATCAGTATTCGCAGATAGAGAAATATCAGATGGCAGTTGCCTTCGACGGTTTCGATGATAGCAGGAAGACGTCCTTTGAGACGGAATATCAGGAGGAGCTGTCCAATGTGGCTCAGCTGCAGCAGAGCTCCGTCAATGTGAAAGGCAGCGATGATGTGACAAAATCCTGCAGTCTGATGGTGTCGGACGATAATAACATCACGAAAGCCGTCAACTTCGCCGATGATGACGGGAACCGACTGGAATACCCGGGGCGGGGAGAAGCAATGATCAACAACAAGCTGGCGGATATGATAGGCGTGAAGACGGGAGACGAGATACAGGTGACATACGATGACACGAAGACCGTCACTCTGACAGTTTCGGGGATATACAGGAATTACGTCTCCAATTATATATATATCAATGAGGAGACTTACGAGGAGGAAATGGGAAAGACCTATGAGCCTTATGTGATGTTTGTCAGCTTTGATGATGGCGTTGACGTGCATGACATGGCGGAGCGGATAAACGGCTTCGACGGAGTCATCAGCATAACGGTAAATGAAGATATGAAGGCTTATGTGGACGATATGATGGTGAGCCTCAACTACATCATAATACTGGTGATAGGCTGTGCCGGAGCGCTGGCCTTCATAGTGCTGTTCAATCTGGGCAACATCAATATAACGGAGCGTGAACGGGAGATAGCCACCATAGAGGTGCTGGGCTTCTATCCGAGAGAGATGGGCTCATACGTGTTCAGGGAAAACTTCATCCTGGTGCTGCTGGGCATCATCGCGGGCCTGCCTGCCGGATTCGCCCTCCACAGGTTCATCATGAGCAGGATAGTGGTGGACGCCGTGTCCTTCAACAATGTGGTGGAGCCTGTCAGCTACCTCTTCACAGTGCTGGTGGTGCTGGGGTTCGCCGTCATAGTAGACGTGATCCTGAGGCGCAAGCTGAGACGGATAAATATGGCAGAGGCGTTGAAATCCGTGGAATAAAGATGTTTCGTGGGGCGCACCGCTCCTGCGGCCGCAGGAGCGTGAGTGGAGGCATGAGAAATATATCAGGATATGTTTTGGGAGGAATGATGCTCAAGCTTGAGAAAAGGATACGATTCAACGAAGATGACTTTGACGAAAATGGAAATATCAGGGCTTCAAGCCTGCTCCACAGCTTTCAGGATATCGCGGCGGAGCACGCTGACATCCTGGGCGTAGGACGGGAGCACCTGATGGAAAGGGACTGGATATGGGTGCTTTCCAAGGTGAAGCTCAAAGTATACGGGTCTATAGAAGCTGATAAGGATTATGTGCTGACGACCTGCCCGAGACCGAAGAAGGGATTGATATTCCCAAGAGATTATTATCTGAGGGCCGCGATGGCCAGCGATACGGCTGTGCTCGCCGCAGGCATGAGCCAGTGGTGTATCATAAATTTCCTGACCAGGAAGCTGGAGCGAAACGACATCGATTTCCGGGGTCAGTGTATCGAGCAGGCGCCTTTCGAGGAAGGAATAGAGAAGATACGATGCTCCGCACCGCAGGATACAGGCAGTCATCTGGTGACGGAGGACGACTTGGACGTGAACCGTCACGTCAACAACTGCAGATATGCCGATATGGTGTCGGAGGTGCTGTCAGGCAGCCCGTACAGCCGGTTAATCATGAACTTTTCGAAGGAGGCCAGACTGGGAGACGAGATATTTCTGTTCAAAGAAGAGCAGGAAGGCGGCACCGCAGTGATGGGAAAGCTGGAGGACGGGAGTACGGTATTCCAGGCCTTTGTGGGATGAAGGCAAGGAAAGCAGTGAAAATTGTCAAGGAGAAACAATTATGAAAATAGGGATAGTGTGCGCCAGTGACGATGAGCTTGCCCCTTTTTTATCCGTGATGGATGATCGCGGGATCACTGATACGGCCGAACACAGTGGCATTGAGAATTTTGAAGAAAATTGTGTTGAAGCCTCGACGATCGCAAAGGATATTGCGGTAGCTGTATTAAAAAAGTGCTGCGAATCACGTAAATCATAAAAACAGCGGCGGGAAAAAGAACGTTAAAAAAACTGAAATTTTTGATTAAATTATATTGTGAATGTAAAGTGTCCTTCTGGTCGGATAACCAAGGACTCGAATGGTGGTGGTTACCGATCCGCACTGGTGAAATACTTTTAAGGCAACATCGATTTTGTCTTGAGAATACATTTTAATTCAGCTCTTTTCGGAGCCCTTAGGGGGCAACTTTTTGTCCGCACCTCCCACTCGAGATTTTAAAGCGGCTCATCCCCTATCTTTGTCATTATTTTTCACAGTGCCCTATAGCATATCGACCTCGGAAACTTCCAACCCTGTCAGCTCCGCGATTTCTTCCGGGCTTATACCCCGAGCCTTCATCCTTGCGGCAATCTCTTTGGATCTTTCGATTTGGCCTTCTTGCCGTCCGATTTTGCGCCCTTTCTTTTCTCCGACCCGAAGGCCTTTCCTTTCGCCTTCCTTCAATCCGGCTTGTCTGCCTTTCTTTTCTCCCTCAGCCAATCCCTCTCGCTTTCCTTCATCATATCCGTCCTGCCTGTCCAAAAGCTTTTCTTCCCATGCGTTCATAAATTTCACCCCGATCTCTTCACTGGCCTTGATATCGGAAATCTTTTCATGGAGCCTGGCTATCCTCTCGCTTCCCGCTCTCTCTGCCGTCTCGTCAGTGGAGTGTTCGAAGTATTTCAGCAGGTCGATCAGCTCGTCGCTTACTCCCTCAGGATCGGTTCCCCTCGTGTTGAGGAATATCCTTGTCGCCCCGTCTTCAAGCCGGAGGTCCGGTACCTCCTGAAATTTCATGTTGAAGGTGTACCTGTACAGTCCCTTGCCAAACAGGTCGAAGGGCATTATCATGATCACGTACACATCGTTGAGAGGTTTGTAGCTGGTCGTTCCCGGAGGCAGCAGATTGCTGTCTATCAGACTGTTGTAGAGCCTGCTCCTCTTTGGCAGGTCCTTGGTGTTCCGCTTCTGGACTTCGGTATCGTAGATGACATCATCTATGTCCTTGGCCCAGACATCCAGCTTTACCTGCTTGCTCCACAGGAAGCTCCGCTGCTCCTTCTCCGCTTGAGGCAGATGTTTTAATATGACCTCCCTGCCCAGGATGATCTCCAAAATCAATTCCATCGTTTCAGGATCCTCGATGGCCTCCGCAAACAGGAATCTGTCCAGCAGGTCGAGGTCCTTTAATTCCTTCTTTTCCAATTCCCATTTCCCCTTTCATTATATACTGGTACCTTTGCTGCTGCAATATGGAATATATTACCATGACAATAACACACTGGCGATAATGTGTCAATAATTTACATGGAAAAATATAGAAAAATGTCGTTGGTAAAGCGGCAGGTGTTCCAGGCACCATCTTTTTAAGGAAAGGTCACTTGTATACGCTTCTTGATTATTTTCTCCCACTCATCCGATGTTCGCCATACCCCGATCAGGTATAATGCCTTCGACTATTGTGCAACTCTTTGTAATGAGAGAAAATAGAAAATGATGCAACAGCCATGCAGGTGGAACGGCTACCTGTACAGAGCGGGCCGTTTGTGCTGTCTGCGGTGAAAGATATGGAGATCTGATGGCCCATGAGCTGACTCTTACGGAAAGAGTGGAAGCCACCAGCACCACAGCCGGTAAGGAAGCATACTATACATGCGAAAACTGCGGGAGATATTTTGAGGATGCGGCAGGGTCCGTGGAGATTGCCAACCTTGATGAATACGGAGTTATCCCGGCAACAGGGGTAACGGCCGGCGGCAAACAGGCAGCTGATACGAACGCTGCACAGACAGGTGACGACAGCAATATCAGTCTTTGGATCGTCGTCATGCTGGCTGCGGGCGCAGCCCTTACCGGCACGGTCCTTTACGGCAGAAAGAAAAGCTTCGGCAAGTGATCCGTAATAATGCGTCATGTGGAATGAGCAACCGAGTAATAGAAAGAGGCTGGCCTCATCGTAAACTTTCGATGAGGCCAGCCTCTTGATGTATAACGCGTTGCGCCCGGCGAGCGCACGCTTATTGATCTATTGATCCAAATGCCCGTTTTTATACGAGACCCTGGTTCATCATAGCGTCAGCAACCTTCAGGAAGCCAGCGATGTTAGCTCCGGCAACCAGGTCATACTTTCCATAGTATTCCTGAGAAGCATCGGCGCAAGCCTTATGTATACCAACCATGATGCCGTGGAGCTGCTCGTAAACCTGCTCAGCAGTGAATACAGTCTTTCCGGCGTTCTGGCCCATCTCGATGCAGGAGCATGCTACGCCGCCTGCGTTAGCAGCCTTGGAAGGTCCAACGATGATTCCGCCTTCCTGCATGATCTTGATGGCTTCGTTAGTTGAAGACATGTTGGATCCTTCGCAAACGAACTTAACGCCTCTGTCTACGAAGCTCTGAGCGTCTTCAGGCTGGATCTCGTTCTGAGTAGCGCAAGGGATGTAGAGGTCAGCTTCAACTTCCCAAGGCTTCTTGCCAGCAACGAACTTAGCGTTAGGGAATTTTTCAGCGTAAGGAGCGCAGACGTTCTTTCCGGAAGCTCTGAGTTCGAGGAGAGTTGCGATCTTTTCTTCAGTGTTGATGCCGTCAGGATCGTAGATGTATCCGTCAGGTCCGGAAATAGTAACCAACTTGGCGCCTAACTCTGTCAGCTTAGTGGCAGTACCCCATGATACGTTTCCGAATCCGGAGATAGCAACTGTCTTTCCTTTGATATCTTCGCCGTTGGCCTTGAGCATTTCTTCTGCAAACCATACGATACCGAAGCCTGTAGCTTCAGTTCTTCCGAGGAGTCCGCCGTAAGTGAGGCCTTTTCCTGTGAGAACGCCTTCAAACTTGTTGACGATTCTCTTGTACTGTCCGAACAGATAGCCGATCTCTCTGCCGCCTACACCGATGTCTCCGGCAGGAACGTCTGTTGAAGGACCGATGTGTCTGTAAAGTTCTGTCATGAATGCCTGGCAGAATCTCATAACCTCAGCGTCAGACTTGCCGTTAGGATCGAAGTCCGAACCACCCTTACCACCGCCGATAGGCAGGCCGGTCAGGCTGTTCTTGAAGATCTGTTCGAATCCGAGGAACTTGATGATTCCAGGGTATACGTTCGGAGCAAATCTCAGACCGCCTTTGTAAGGTCCGATAGCGCTGTTAAATTCGTATCTGTAGCCCTTGTTAACCTGTACTTTACCAGCATCGTCAACCCAAACTACTCTGAAAGTGATTCCTCTCTCAGGCTCTGTCAGTCTTTCGAGAAGAGCAGCTTCTTCGTATTCTGGATGCTTGTCGATAACAGGCTTCAGTGAAGTAAGTACTTCTTCTACTGTCTGGTGAAATTCCACTTCGCCAGGATTCTTCTGCTTACAAAGCTCAATACATCTTTCAACATAATTTGACATTTTCATTTCTCCTCTTTAAAAAAAATTGCAAAGTTGGTAATGCCTTATTACCTTAAATATATCACTTTGTTAAATTGCAGTCAATGGATTTTCAACGGATTCGCAGAAAATTGAAATTTTCTGATAATGAAAAATCGGGGGAAGTTGGTTTGTTGAATCACCGGCAGCATGATATAATCGATACATAAGCTGCAGTCGCAAAACGGAGGGAATGGTTTGATCCGAGATTTTATAAAAGAGACACAACGAAGGCTTACGGACAAAGGCTTTCTGATGAAGTTGGGAGAGACGAAAAAAGGGATGACGGGGCTGCTGAACGATTTTCGGTGGAAGGAGAGGATCTCCGGGCTGGCTGAGAAAGGTGATTTTTCGGCAGGAAGTCTGGCGGAATCGCTGAAACCGCTGATGGAACGGTGGGCGGAGGAACCGGAAGAAGGCTGGCTGGAGTTCATATGCAACGAGGTAAAATCGGCCATGTATCCGGAGAACTTTACTTCCAGATCCACGGAAGGCCGCGGGAAGGCCCGGTTTTTCTTCATGGAAAACTACAGAGCCATGCTGAAATACGAGAGGAAGACCGGCGGGACATCGCCTGTATCTCACATAGACTTTCTACCGGCCAGGGAGGTGAAGGAGTGTATCACCTTTAAGGAGTACGAGAAGCTCCGTGCCTTCTGGAAACAGGAGTATATCTTTGAATTCATGAGGATAAACAGGGAGATCACGCCTTTCAATACAATAGGACATATCGCCGGGGTACATTACGTGGCGGTTTTCATAGGGAACCAGCTGAGAGGGACAGATGTGCCGATAGATATGGCGCTGTTGTCGGGGGCTGCCGCAGGCCATGACCTGGGAAAGTTCGGATGCAGCCCGGCTGAGGCTGCAAGGACACCGTACCTGCACTATTATTACACTGATGAGCTCCTCAAGAGAAAAGGAATGCCGATGATATCCCATATAGCCAGCAACCATTCCACCTGGGATCTGGAGCTGGAGAATCTGTCGGTGGAGTCTCTGATCCTTATCTACGCTGATTTCAGGGTCAAGAGCAGTCGGGAAGAAGGCGAGGAGATAGTCCACTTCTATACGCTGGAAGAGGCTTTCGATGTGATACTGGGCAAGCTGGACAATGTGGATATGGCAAAACGCCACAGATACGAGAAAGTCTACGCCAAACTGAAGGATTTCGAGGATTATCTGGTAGATATCGGAGTCCAGACCGACGTGTGGAAGGCGCCGTCTGAGGACGTGGGGCTGAAGGACAACGACGTAGCGCTGATGATGGGCGGTCAGGTGGTGGAACACATAAAGTATACGGCTATAGAGCACAATATCCAGATAATGAATATATTCAACAATGAAAACGCCTTCGGAAGCCTGATAGAGGCCGCCAGGAGCGAAAAGCAGTGGAAGAGCCAGCGGGCCTATCTCAACATCCTGTCGGAATACTCCACATATATGACGAAGCCGGAGAAGCTGCTGACGGTGAATTTTCTTTATGAGCTCTTATCCCACAGGGAAGGCGACATAAGGCGGCAGGCAGGAAGGCTGATGGGCAACGTGATATCCGGATATGATGACGTGTACAGGAAGGAGATCCCCGAGGGAGCGGTGAAGGACGATATCAACAGAGATGAGGCGGCGGAGCTGTGGGATACTTATCTCCACAAGATCGTGTTCCCGGATTATCGGGTGACGGATCAGCACCGGAGCTGGATCGGCTATACTCTCAAGGTGGTGATATTCGGACTTCTTGAAAAGGCTGACAGGCGGATGAGCAGGATGTTCATGGAGCGGTATTTCAGGCTTTTCGGGTTCAGCAAGGTGAAGGACAGCGCGGTGTTCGTGCTGCTGGACTCAGTCATAAGCGTCCCGATGGAAATGTTCTCCGATGAGGACATGGTCTCGGTGCTGGATTTCGTCAAAAGAGTATCGATCAGAGAACAGGTGGAGATAAAGATAGGAGCTCTCAGAGCCGCGGAGTATATCTCAGGGAAGACAGGCTGCGGTCATGTGAAGAAAGCGGTGCTGGCGGTGATAGACAATGTCGGTCAGCTGGCTGACAGCATAAGCGTCGCCCACCTGATAAGCAAGACACTGAAAAATATCGGAGAGGACGAAGCCGCAGAGGAATTTCGCGGGAAAATAGAGAAGCTTCAGAGGATGGGCACTCTCAGCGATGAGATATCCGGTATATTCAGGGAAAACCTCAAGGTGGGGACCCCGTGGGTAGTGAAGATAGTCAACATGGAATTCCTGCTGGAATACACTCTCAAGGGACGGCTGAAAGAGCAGACTTTCTATCTGGCCACCCACTTTTCCAACCTGATAAAGGTCAGCGAAAGAGTGACGGTGAGGCACCAGGCAGGCAGGAGCCTGATAGAGATAGCCAGGGCCCTGCCTATAGAGCAGATAAACGAGCTGGTTATAGAATTAACAAAGGGACTGGAAATCGGAGAATACCAGTTCTCAAAGTACATCCCCGAATATCTGGGAGAGCTGGTCCTGTACCTGTATCCTACTGAGCTGGACGAGTTCATCGACAATCTGGGAGAGCTGATGGAAAGCAGCAACGACAAGGTGGGCTCGGTGGCTCTGGACACAGTGGGGGAGGTCATAAGGAAATATTCCTCATACAAATACAGGAGCAGTGAGGCAAGATCTGATTACGAGGACAGGAAGACAAGGATGCTGGGGATGCTGCTGAAAGGACTGGCCAACTACCACGAGGTGGTGAGCCAGGAGGCTATCATGGTGACAGGCCAGTATATCTTCGGTTCGGAAGAGCTTTCCATGGAGGAGAAGTACGACGCTTTCAGACAGATATACAAGAAGCTGCTGACGCTCATAGCTGATATCGATGAATACGACATGAATTTCTTTACTAACGCGGCGGCACTCAATCACATATACAGGTTCATCTCGGAGTACAAGTTCAACTTCGGGAAGATGGAGCTTCCGGAAAACAGCCACGTGGCCTTTTTCCCGGGGACCTTCGACCCCTTCTCTCTGAGCCATAAGGGCATCGTACAGGCAATAAGGAACGAAGGATTCGAGGTGTATCTGGCCATAGATGAATTCTCCTGGTCCAAGAAGACGCAGGCAAGGATGATAAGGAGACAGATCATTTCCATGTCGGTAGCGGACGAGCCGGATGTATTCCTGTTTGCCGATGATTTTCCTGTAAACATAGCCAATCCCAAGGATCTGAAGCGACTCAAGGAGCTGTTCCCGGGCAAGGAGATATATATGGTGGCGGGCAGCGATGTGATAATAAACGCGTCGTCCTATAAGGCTGAGCCGGAGGAAGATTCCATACATTCCATGAATCACATCGTGTTCCAGCGGGAGACTCTTGAGGGAAAAGGCGAGGACAGGATAGCGCTGAAGAACATCTACAGAAAGATGAGCGGCAATATCAGGGAGCTGAAGCTGCCGGTATACCTGGAGGATATAAGCTCCACCAGGATAAGGGAAAACATAGATTACGGCAGGGACATCTCCAATCTGATAGATCCGGTAGTGCAGAATTTCATCTACGACAACAGCCTGTACCTGAGGGAGCCTCAGTATAAGAATGTTTTCGAGGCGAAGAACATATCCTTTGATTCCCTCAAGGCGCGGGAGGGCTCCATCATCGACGACATGGAAGGAGCCATAGCTGCGGCGGGAGGCGATACGGAGCGGATAAGAGAATATATCGGCGGACCGGAGGTGCGTACGGCCGTCATAAGGAACGAGTTCAGAAAGGTCTGCGCCATAGCGGCTGTCAACGAGATAGAGACGGGAGAGCTGTATGATGAGTTCAAGGATCTGGATATCGCGTCGTATCTGAGGGAGAAGGCCACAGGACGCATGCTGATAATAAGGGGGATATACTGCGCGCCTCACACAGACATGAGAAATCTGCTGCAGATAATAACGACGGAGGTCATCGCCGAGGCTGTGGCCGATGATATAACCTATGGCATATATCACCCGCTGGAGGGAAAGGCAGATGCCGATGTGCTGGACGTGCTGGAGCGTCAGGGATTCACAGAGATCTCCATAAAGGGAAAGAAGCAGGGTGTATACGAAGTAAACATGAAGGAGCCTATCGTCGTCATAGAGAACATGGATACGGCGCTAAAGGAGCCGTTCAATACGAATCACAGGATATTGGACGTGCTGGAGGAGACTCATGCGGACATGCAGCGGGCGCTGACGAAGCTGAACCCGGGCAATCTGGTGCTCTCCTTCAATGCGGGGATAATGCATCAGAAGATCGTCGACATGGTGACCAAGGCCAATCACGTACCTAATTACACGGGGCTGAAGCGAAAGCTGGGCGAGTGTATGTGCGTGCCTTTTGGCAAGATACTGAGGGGGATGGTGGTGCCCAACACGGTGACAAAGACCCTCCATACGGAAAAGATGTTCACCCCGACGCTGGACGATTTCACGATCGAAGAATATCCGATGTACGCGACGATACCGAATCAGATAAGGACCATAAAGTCATTCGGAAGGCCGGTGATACTGGTGGATGACCTGCTCCACAAGGGCTACAGGATACAGGCGCTGGATCCTATTTTCAAGGAAAACGACGTTGTCATAAGGAAAATGATAACGGGCGTGTTGTCGGGCCACGGGGAGGATCTGATGACTATACAGGGGCGGGATGTAGAGAGCGCCTATTTCATCCCCAACCTGAAGGCATGGTTCGTGGAATCGACCCTTTGTCCGTTCATAGGAGGAGATGGGGTGAGGAGCATGGAACAGACGGAAGCCAGTCTGATACCTTCCATCAACCTGATATTGCCTTTTGCCGCGCCGTCATTCCTCAAGGACTGCAGCCGGGAGTCTGTGTATGGGCTGTCGATGGTGTGCCTGAGGAACGCGGCTAAGATATTCCAGGTACTGGAGGAGGAATATCAGGTGCTGTTCGAGAGGAAGCTGACCATAAAGCGTCTTTCGGATGCGGTGAAGTCGCCGAGGATGCCTAACGGCTCCAACAGAGTCAGCGTCGATTCCAATCTGGCGCCGTCGGTATATATGGAAGATTATATTGAACGATTGATAAGACTGAAGGATTCACTGATATGAGATATATAAGCGAACTGATAGACGAGAAGAAAGCCGTTGAGAAGCGGGAGGGCAGCGTGGTGCTGCCGGGAAGAGACAGGACACGGAAGGAAAACAGGGTCAATCTGATAGCCCTGGGAGACGTAGGGGGCACAGTACTGATGGGCCTCAGGCTCCTGGGGGGAGACGTCATAAGCAGCATCGGCATATATGATCTGAACGAAAACGTCGTGAAGCGGTATGAGATGGAAATAAACCAGATATGCTTTCCCGACGGCAGGTCGCTGCCTGAGGTGACGGCGCTGGAGCCGGGCAGCGAAAGTCTGTACGACTGTGACATGCTGGTGTTCTGTGCCACGAAAGGAGTACCGCCGGTGACGACGGCGGCATCGGCGACGGCGGCGGGCGGAGCAGGTCACATGGACGTCAGGATGATCCAGCTTGAAGCCAACGGAGAGCTGGTGTCCATGTATGCGTCCGAAGCGGTGAAGCGGGGATTTAGCGGTATATTCGCCGTGGTGTCGGATCCGGTGGACCCGCTGTGTGCCATAGCGCTGAAGGCCGGGCTGGAGCCGGAGCAGATACAGGGCTACGGCCTTGGCGTCATGAATGGCAGAGCCTCTTATCATGCCCGCCGCCATGAGCGGTTCGCCAGGTATCTTTCGGAGGGAAGGGCCTTCGGGCCCCATGGCGAGGACCTGGTGATAGCCGACAGTGTGACGGACTATGACGATGAGATATCCAGGGAGCTGACGGAGCTGACGGTCAGAGCCAACATGGAGGTGAGGGCGGGAGGCTTCAAACCGTATATCGCTCCGGCTCTTTCGTCGGGAGCCATATCTCTGGTGGAGACCCTTGGAGGCGGCTGGAACTACTCGTCGGTGTATCTGGGCGGAGCATTCCTGGGCTGCCGAAACAGAAGGTGCCGGGACGGCATAGAGATGGAGGATCTGCCGCTGGATGACAGGCTCTTCCGGCGTATAGAGAGAGCATATGAGAATCTGAAGAAACTGGTGTAAAGAGCCGGACAAGGGGGAAGGCCGGCTGTCAGAGGGGAGGATAGGTCATGAAAGATATGATACTGATAAACCCTTATTGCCCTGAGGAGAGTAAGAAGGAGAGGCTGGAGAAGATAATCCGCCACAGCGTAGGCGAGCACTCCTTTGAGATGCTCACTACAGCTGAAGAGGTGGAAAAGGCAGACCTGAGGAACAGGCGGATACTGTTTACCGTGTCCCTGGGACAGTCGGGGATAAATCTGAGCTGGTACGCCATCATGAAGTACCTGAGGCTCAACAGGGACGCTCTGGAAGGTTCGGTGGGAGGTGTGATACTGGACGGGAACAGCGAGATTTTCACAAAATCCACGGGCAGGAGCCTGGTATTCACCGCCAACAGAGCAGGATGTACATTCCCGGGAAGACCGCTGGTGGAAGGGACCAGGACGCTGAAGAACTACAACATCCAGGCCAGGAACCTCAATACGGACAACATGGGAGCATATATGGCGGCGGGAAGACAGCTGGTGGAGAACATCTTAGGATATTCACAAAAACATGTGGAGCATCCTGACATACTGGTGCTCCACGCGGGAAATGGCGCTACCTCCAACAGTCTGGCGCTGTGGCACATGATAAAGGAACATCTTCCTGAGTGCCGCGTCAACGAGATCTCGCTGCGAAACGGTCAGGTTATGGACTGCAGGGGATGCTCCTATGAGACGTGCCGCCACTTTGGAGAGGAGGGAAGCTGCTTCTATGGAGGAACCATAACGGAGAAAGTCTATCCTGCCATATTGGAGTGCGACGCCCTCGTCATGGTATGTCCCAATTACAATGATGCTCTGGGTGGGAACCTGACGGCCTTCGTCAACAGGATGACAGCCTTGTTCACCATCAACAGGTTTTACGACAAGAGCCTCTTCGGTGTCATCGTATCGGGATACAGCGGAGGAGATATCGTGGCAGAGCAGCTGATAAGCGGACTTAACATGAATAAAACCTTTGCTTTGCCCGGTAAATTTGCTATACTGGAAACGGCCAATGACCCGGGGTCTATCGCGGCCTCGGAAGGTATAGAGGAAAGGGCGGCTGCCTTTGCCGCCAACATGAGAGAGAAACTGATGGTCTGACTGCCGGCGGAGCGTCCGAAGGCGATCAGAGCATGGATATAAACGGATAGAAGCGGGAAGGAGGGATATCATGGCTGATATATCGATGGACAACGATGCTAAGAACCAGCAGTTCGATGAAGACGTGGAAAAGATAGTCGAGCTGCTGGATGAGAAATCCTACTTCAAGGCCAGAGATGCCATATTGAAATACAACGCGGTGGATATCAGCGAGATACTGGAAGAAGTGCTGGAGGAGCTGGGAGTCGAGAAAACCATAATAATATTCAGGATGCTGCCGAAGGACGTATCGGTGGAGGTCTTTTCACATCTTCCCTCCGACGACCAGGTAGCTATCGTCCATGGCATAACCGACAGGGAAATAACCTACATCATAGACGAGCTGGACTTCGACGATAAGATAGACGTGCTGGAAGAGCTGCCGGCAAACATCGTGGATAAGATACTGGAGAGCACGCCGAAGGAAGAGCGGAAGCTGATAAACACCTTTCTCAACTATCCCGACACCTGCGCAGGAAGCCTGATGACTCCCGACTACATCAGTCTTCAGGAGACCATGACGGTGGCTGAGGCGCTGGCTCACATAAAGAGCGAGGGCATGGACAGTGAGACCGTCTATACTTGCTATGTCAAGCGGGGCGGCAGGAAGCTGGAGGGTATCGTATCCCTTCGTTCCCTTGTGATAGCCGATGATGATACGAAGATCTATGACCTGATGAACACCGACTATGTGTATGTCAACGTCTACGATGACCAGGAGGAGGTAGCGGAGAGCTTCAAGAAATACGGCTTTCTCGCCATTCCTGTAGTTGATAATGAACACCGGCTGGTGGGGATCATCACTGTAGATGATATCCTGCCGGTAATCGAGGAAGAGGCCAGTGAGGACATGGAGAGGATGGCCGGTGTAATAGACGATTCCGATACCGAGTATCTGGATCAGGGTGTGTTCCGTCATGTCGGTAACAGACTGCCGTGGCTGATATTCATGAATATCTCAGCCATGATAACCGGCGCTATCCTCGTCAGGTTCGAAGCTGTGCTGGCGCAGGTCATCGTGCTGGTATCCTATCTGCCGCTGCTTATGAGTACCGGCGGTAACAGCGGGTCTCAGGCTTCGACGCTGATAATCCGTGGTATGGCTACTGATGAGATAGACTTGAAAGACGTACTCAAGGTCACGTGGAAAGAATTCAGGGTCAGCATAATACTGGGAGTTTCCCTTAGCCTGATAAACATGGCCAAGGTGCTGATAATAGACAGGGAGAGCATGGCCATAGCGCTGACGGTGGCTATTTCCATGGTGATAATAGTCATATTCGCCAAACTGCTGGGAAGCCTCTTGCCCATGGCAGCCAAAAAGCTGGGGATCGACCCGGCGTTGATGGCCAACCCTATGATATCGTCGCTGACAGACATGTTTTCCACTGTCGTATATATGCTGATAGCGGCCATGTTCCTGGGGATAGCTCTGTAAACGAAGTGTATGAGAGGAAGTACCATACGAAAAGTATTTGAACGCAGCGTAACAAAAAGTATGCTGATTTAAGAATACGCTCATATACTGGAGGTATTCTTCTTGTGTCATCGTGTGGGAACAACAAGTTAAAAGTGAAGTCTGTCAAGTGATATTGCCATCATTTCCGGATTTTTTCAACTTTATGATATCTCTTTGACCGGGCGTCCCGAGGATGACGTCCGGTTTATAATTTTTTTGGTAGAAAGTGAAGATTGAGTATAACCGCACCTGAAAATCCAGTCCGTTTTCAAAAATCACGGGGGTATTTTGACGGCAAAAATGAAACAATGCACCTGTTATTGAACGCCAGACTGGTGTTTTCGCTCTTATTTGTATATATTTGGATGCGCATTGGAGAAAAGAGTTATACTTTAAAACAGGGCTTTCGAGATAATTAAGTATAATTTTGAGAGGATATGCCGTGAAAAGAGCATGACGGAACGGCTTATACCCACATCGGGTATTCGACCCGCGCATCCTTATGTGTAAAGAACGTTCGTTCTCTATGAAGGTAAGTGATATAATGATGATGACGGGCTGACCGCCGTGCCGTTACGGGAAAGGATGAGAAGGAGCGGAGATTTTTCACCGGATGTTTTCTTTGAAACAGCCCGCTGGTATGGTATAATGAGTTGCGTAATGGGATGGCGCGGGCGGAATGGCGCGCCTGGCAGGGGGTAATGGAAAAATCATGGAAAATGCAGGTTTAATCACGTTTGAATATGTCAATACTGTAATCAAGGAAAGGCCCAGAGAAATACATAAGGGTCAGTGCGGACGTGTCCTCATTCTGGCGGGAAGCGTAGGAATGGCAGGGGCTGCGGTGCTTTCGGCCAGGGGAGCGCTGAAGTCGGGGGCCGGTCTGGTGAAGGTGGCGCTGCCGCCGGAGCTGTTTACGATAGTCCAGACTGCGGTGCCTCAGGCTACGTGCGTCAGCGCTGCTGATATGAGTGTTTCCGAGGAGTTTTCCCCACGGTCTCTCGATATTTACGGAGCGATAGCTGCGGGGCCGGGAATGGGAGTTGATGAGAAGAGTTATCTGCTGATAAGACGAATACTTAACGATTACGACGGGCCTGTAGTCCTTGATGCCGACGGACTGAATTCCTTCTGCAGGTTCGACGAAGGTCTGACGACTATAAAGGAAAGGAAAAGTCCGACTGTGCTGACGCCTCATCCGGGTGAGGCGGACAGGCTGCTGGCGGCTCTGGGAGAGAGGGACGTGAAGACGCTGGGGCGGGTGTACGCCGCGGAGATCCTGGCGAAGAGACTTTCGTCCATCGTCCTGTTGAAGGGCTCGGGGACGCTGGTGACCTTCGAGGGCAGAGGCACATATATTAATACCACAGGCAATCCGGGAATGGCGACGGGCGGCAGCGGAGATGTGCTCACCGGAGTCATCGCAGCCATCGCGGCTTCCGGAGTGGATGCCTTCGATGCTGCCAAGACGGGCGCTTTCATCCACGGCATGGCCGGCGATATCGCCGAGAAACGTCAGGGCCAGTGGGGGATGACTTCTGTCGATATAGAGGAAGCGCTGCCGGCAGCTTTCAAGAAAATAGTAGGAAGATGATGCCGCGCGGAGGCGTTCGGGCTGCGCGAGACATGCAGACCAGGCAAGTCGAGCGAGCTGCGTGAGCTGTGCGGCGGTGATCATATAGGAGTGTGAGGACTTTGAGTATCAGGAAGGGAGATCTTTACTTCGCTGATCTAAGTCCGGTAATGGGCTCCGAGCAGGGCGGCGTAAGGCCGGTCCTGGTTGTACAGAACGATGTGGGGAACAAGTACAGCCCGACAATAATAGTGGCGGCCATCACATCGAGACAGAACAAAGCCGATCTTCCGACCCATGTGGCCATAGCGGCGGGCGGAAACGGCTTATCGAAGGATTCAACAGTATTGCTGGAACAACTCAGAACCATAGACAAGAAAAGACTCAAGGAAAGAATCGGAACGATCGACAAGACCCGATTACCGGAAGTGGATGAGGCCCTCAGCATAAGTCTGGGGATAGACGAAAATTCATTTTTCTGATGTAAAGAAGGGGCTGGGCATTCAGCCCCTTTACATATATGTTTTGATGGAAGGGAGGAAAGCATGAAAGTCAGTGTACAGTATTCTACGATGATAGTGAAGGATATGGAGAAGTCTGTCGAGTTTTACAGGGACATCCTTGGATTCAGGGAAAGCTATCACGTTGATACTCCCGACGGAGGATCCATAACTATCATGAAAAGCGACGGCGGCGCCAGCGTGGAACTCATCGAGAATGAGCGTTACGATGTGGGGCTCTATTCTGTCGGGACTGATGTGGATGATCTGGATGAAATGATAAGGACGCTGCGGGAGCACGGATATGAGCCCACAGGCCCGGCGGTAGCTACTACCGTTGGGAGGATGGCCTTTGTTTTGGATCCATCGGGAGTGAGGATATGTCTTATCGAGCATTCAGATGAATATAAGGAAAAATATATGTGAGGAACGGACAGGCGGAAGCAGCGCGTGACAACGGTACGCGGGCCGCATGGTCCTGTTGGATCGAAGTTATAGTATATATGGAGTGGAGGAAGCAATGGAGTTAAAAGCTTTGGAGCAGAAGGCCAGAGAGGTCAGGACAGGGATAATAGAGGCCATACATAACGCCGGATCAGGACATCCGGGTGGTTCTCTTTCGGCGGCTGATATCGTGACGGCCCTTTATTTCGATGAGATGAACGTGGATCCGAAAGATCCCGAGATGGAGGGCAGGGACAAGCTCATACTTTCCAAAGGGCATGCCGGACCGGCCCAGTACGCGGCCCTGGCAGTCAGAGGGTATTTTCCGATGGAGGATGTGATGACACTGAGAAAGCTGGGATCTAAGTTCCAGGGACATCCTGACATGCACAAGGTACCGGGCATCGAGATGTCCACAGGTTCCCTGGGTCAGGGATTCTCGGCGGCAGGTGGCATGGCGATGGCAAACAAGCTGAACGGTGACGCCGGCAGGATATACGTGCTGCTGGGAGACGGGGAATTGCAGGAAGGTATCGTGTGGGAAGCAGCCATGTCGGCGGCCCATTACAAGCTGGACAACCTGGTGGGTATCGTCGATCACAACGGCCTGCAGATAGACGGAAAGAATGAGGATGTCATGTCCATCATGCCTGTGGCGGAGAAGTTCGAGGCTTTCGGCTGGAATGTGCTGCAGATAGACGGTCACGACTTCGGACAGATACTGGACGCTTTCAAGAAGGCCAGGGACTGCAAGGGAAGGCCGACCATGATAATCGCTGAGACAGTCAAGGGCAAGGGCGTGTCCTTCATGGAAAACAACGCCGGGTGGCACGGCAAAGCCCCTGACGATGAGCAGACGGAGCAGGCATTGAAAGAATTGGGAGGTGCGATATAATGGCAGATAAAATGGCTACGAGAGAGGCTTACGGAAAGACCCTCATAGAGCTGGGAAAGACACATCCGGAGCTGGTCGTTATGGACGCGGATCTTTCCGGTTCCACTAAGACGGCGGGATTCGCCAAGGCATATCCCGACAGGTTCTTCAACATGGGTATCGCCGAGCAGAACATGTATGGCGCAGCGGCAGGACTGGCCCTTTCGGGAAAGACGGTCTGTGCCAGCACCTTCGCCATGTTCGCGGCAGGCAGGGCTTTTGAGATAATAAGGAATTCCATAGGATATACGAGAGCCAACGTGAAGATCTGCGCCACCCATGCGGGGATAACCGTAGGGGAGGATGGCGCCAGCCACCAGACATTCGAGGACATAGCGCTCATGAGGACCATCCCCGGCATGACGGTGATAAACCCGTCCGACGGAGTCTCTGCTGCCAGACTGCTGACTCAGGCCGTGGAAATGGACGGCCCGTGCTATATCAGGCTGGGGCGTGCCGCAGTGCCTGTTTTCTATGGTGATGACGACGAGATAATCCTCGGCAGGGCCAACACCGTCAGAGACGGAAAAGACGTGACAGTCATCGCTACCGGGATAATGGTCAGCGATGCGGTCGAAGCTGCCGGAAGGCTGGCGGAGGAAGGTATAGATGTCAGGGTAATAGACATACATACTGTGAAGCCGCTGGACGAAGAGACCATCATCAGGGCTGCTCAGGAGACGAAGGCCATTGTCACAGCCGAGGAACATTCCGTCATAGGCGGACTGGGAAGCGCCGTGGCAGAAGTGGTGGTGAAGAACGCGCCGGTGAAGATGGCCATGGTGGGCCAGCATGATACCTACGGAGAGTCGGGCAAGCCTGACGAACTGAGAAAGAAGTACGGTATGACGGCGGCTGATATCGTGGCGGCCGTAAAGTCGGTGCTTTGATGGAACAATAGAGTCATAAACTCCTTTTTCCGTAATAGATTCTAAATAGAAGATCACGGAGAAAGGAGTTTTTGTTTTGAAAAAATTCGGTTTCAACATGAATAAGGATGAAAAGACACGGGGCGCCAGAAAAATAATGGTGCTGGCAGCTTTTGCGGTGGTAGCGGCAGGTATCGCCATTGGCGCCGTCAGCATGCTGAGCGGCGATGATCCGGTGGAATTCAGTCAAGTCGGCGATGAGGAAATGCCGGAGACCATCACGGCCGATATAATCCCTGAATACAGGACGCTGGAAAGAGCTTTGGCCTGTGCAGTGGACAATGATATCTATGTGATAGTAACAAGAGGAGAGAAGCCTACGTCGGGGTTCAATGTGTCCATAGACAGGATGGCATTAGAGGAGAAAAACGGGAAGGAAAATCTCATCGTCTACGCGCTCTTTGAAGATCCGGAGAAGGAGACCGCGATATCACAGATAATAACTTATCCTGTACAGGTGGTGAAGACTGATCTCAAGGCTCTTCCGGACACGATAGAGCTTCGCATCCAGTATTGACACCGCTATTGACACCGCTTTCACAAAACCTTCACCAAAATGCGCCAAAGTTAAATAACAGAAGGCATATTTCCCCATAAAATATTGAAAAAGAGCCATGGCTATAGTAAAATCATAATGTATGTTTTGCGATATCAAGGGGGACAAAAACAACATATGATTGTATTCAACAATGTTACGAAATATTATAAGTCCAATGTGGGGATAGAAAAGGTCTCCGTCAGGATAAACAAAGGGGATTTCGTATTTCTCGTAGGACCCAGCGGAGCGGGGAAGTCGACTTTTATCAAGCTGATATTGAAGGAGATAGACGCCGATTCCGGAAGCATCAAGGTCAGAGGAAACGAGATAACCACCCTTTCCAACAGACAGGTGCCTAAGCTGAGGAGGAACATCGGCATAGTTTTCCAGGATTTCAGACTCCTGCCGAAAAAGACTGTGTATGAGAATGTGGCCTTTGCGATGGAAATAATACATCAGCCAAAGAAGATCATAAAGAAATACGTGCCACAGGTGCTGAGCATGGTGGGAATAGCCTCAAAGGCGGACAAGTACCCCGATGAGCTTTCAGCGGGCGAGCAGCAGAGAGTGGCCATTGCCAGGGCTATAGTCAACAAGCCAAGGATACTGATAGCTGACGAGCCTACGGGAAACCTGGATCCCGACACGGCATGGGAGATAATGCAGCTTCTGGATCAGATAAATATGCGTGGGACGACCATACTGATGGTGACCCACGCCAAGGATATAGTAGACAAGATGGGAAAACGCGTTATAGCCATAGAAAAAGGCCGTATCGTCAGAGATGAGTTCGGTGCTTACGGATATGAGGAGGCGCTGGCCGACATGGAAATGACTGACGATACGATACAGAGCAAGCGTACGTTCCGCTCCAGATTCAGGAGAGGAGGCGATGACACTTGGTTATAAAACGGTTTTTCTACACGCTGAAGCAGGCTTTCAAGCAGGTGCTGAGGAACAGGGCAATGACTGTGGCATCCATATTCGCCATCACGGCCATGCTGCTGATACTGAGCCTGTTCTTCATCCTGGTGATAAACGTCAATACTGCGGCGCAGTCGATACAGCAGGATTACGACTCTATCGAGATATATCTGGCTGACGAGACGACAGAGGAGCAGGCCAATGAGATAATCGCCGATATAGAGCAGGAAAATGGCGTTCAGGAGGCTTACTACAAGACGAAAGAAGAGGCTATGGAGGAATTCAGGACCCGGTGGGGGGAAAACGGATACCTTCTCGACAGCCTTCAGGAGAACCCGCTGCCAAACTCGGTAGTGGTGATGATAGATGACCTGGAGCAGGCAGAGAACATCGCCGAAAAGGCTGCTACCTATGACGGTATAGAAGATGTACAGTTTTATAAGGATACGGTGGACAAGCTGCTGAGCGCCACCAGGTATATCCAGATAGCTGCCATAATCGTTATGGTATTCCTGATAATAGTTTCTATCGTCGTTGTGTCCAACACCATCAAGCTTACGGTATTCAACAGGGCCAGCGAGATAAGCATAATGAAATATGTAGGCGCCACCAACTGGTTCATAAGAGGACCGTTTCTGGCGGAGGGAATAATAATAGGCATAATATCAGCCGGTATCTCGATCGGGCTTTCGGCGCTGGTATACGATAAGATAATCGACGTGGTGGGGAACCAGTTGCTGTCGGTGATGTCGATGCCTATGGTCCCTGTAGGATTCCTGGTCTATAACTTCGTATGGATATTCCTGGCTCTCGGCATAAGCATCGGGGCCTGCGGAAGTATCATATCCATGAGAAAGTTCCTGGACGCGTAGTAACCGAAAGAATATGGAGGTATCAGGATTTGAAAAGGAAGAAGACTATCATAACTGTGGCGGCAGCTCTTGCCGTGACATTGGGTGTCACTACGGTGACGGCGTCAGCCGCGTCACTGAGCGAACTGAGAGATCAGATAAGCGAAAAGCA
The DNA here is from genome assembly GCA_900543485.1 of uncultured Eubacterium sp. Classification (GTDB taxonomy): domain Bacteria; phylum Bacillota; class Clostridia; order Peptostreptococcales; family Anaerovoracaceae; genus Lentihominibacter; species Lentihominibacter excrementipullorum. Next base: position 109,419 of record UQRM01000003.1, read on the forward strand.
GAGTGAGCTGGAAGAAGGCAGGGAACGGGAAGAGAGTCTCAGCTCACAGCTCAACGAACTGGAGCAGGCAATATCCGAAAACGAGGACAAGCTGGCAGTACTGGAGGATGAGCTGGTTCAGGCCGAGAAAGAGGTGGAGACTCAGACTGAGAATCTCAACAGCAGGCTGAGGGCCATGTATAAAAACGGTACGGTGGGATTCATCGATGTCCTGCTGGATTCCGGAAGCTTCTCCGAATTCCTCAACAACCTGGATATGGTAGAGCTGATATACTCCAGCGACAGGGAGGTGCTCAGCGATCTGGAAACTGCTTATGACGAGGTGGAGAAGAAAAAAGAAGAGGTGGAGACCCTCCAGGCCGAACTCAATAAGTCCAAAGAAGTGGTAGAGGCGGAAAAGGCTGAGATAGCCGCCTCCAACGAAGAAACTGAAAAGATGATAGATGAGCTGCAGGCCGACGCCGATAAGCTGACGCAGGAGCTGGCCAGTCAGGGAAGCTCCAGCAGCGACTCTACATATCTGGGAGGTCAGATGGCATGGCCGTTGCCTAGCGTGGGACTGAGCAACATCACATCTTATTTCGGATACAGGATCCATCCTATATATGGTTACAGTAAGTACCATACAGGGCTCGATATAGGAGCGTCTTCGGGAAGCTCTATCGTAGCGGCAAATGGCGGGACCGTTTATTCTGCGGGATGGAACGGAGGATACGGACTATGCGTTATCATCGACCACGGCGGTGGAGTGATGACGCTGTATGGTCACTGCTCTGCTCTTTATGTCAGCGCGGGACAGACAGTATCGCGTGGCGAGACTATAGCGGCGGTGGGCAGCACGGGCAACTCCACGGGGCCGCACCTTCACTTTGAAGTGCGTCTCAACGGCTCCTATGTGGATCCATATCCATATGTGACCTAAACAGGGAAATGAAAAGAGCAGGATAACAAGTTCATGACGGAGAGGATTTTCTACAAGTTTGGGGAGAAGATACAGTGAAGAGAAAGCGAATAGTTATCATAATGGCGGTGCTGATGGCAGCGATGATGTGTATGGAGACATCACTGGTCAGCGCGGCGTCGCTCAGTGAGATAAGGCAGGAAATAAAGGAGAAAGAAGCGCAGCTGTCGGAAGGCAGGAGCAAGGAGGGAAGCCTGGCTTCTCAAATGCTGGAGCTGGAAGAAAGCATCGAAAGTATGCAGAGCAGTATCGATCAGCTGGATTCAGCCATAACTGAAGGGGAGGCTCAGCTGAAGACCCTGGAAGGCGAGCTGGAAGAAGCTCAGGCAAAGGTCAGCGTCCAGAATGAAAATCTGGGAAGCAGGCTGAGGACCATGTACAAGAACGGGACTGTGGGATTCATCGATGTCTTGTTGGATTCCGGCAGCTTTTCCGAATTTCTCAATAATTTGAACATGGTAGAGATGATATATTCCAGCGATAAGGAAGTCCTTAACGGGCTGGAAAAGGCATATGATGAGATAGAGGCGAAGAAAAAGGAAGTAGAGACGCTCCAGGCGGAGCTCAACAAATCCAAGTCTGTAGCGGAGGAGCAGAAGGCTCAGCTGGAGAAGAGCAGGGCTACGGTGACGGCACAGAAGGAAGAGATCGCCTCCTCCAATGAGGAGACGGAAGCCATGCTGAACGCGCTGAAGGCTGATGCGGAAGCCATGGCTCAGAACGCGATACAAAACGGAAGTTCCAGCAGCGATTCCACATATGTGGGAGATGACGACCCCAGCAGTTCCAGTGACGACAGCTCCGGAGGCTCCGGCAGCCTTGGCGGATCTATGGCATGGCCTGTTCCCAGCGTGGGAACAAGTAATATCACCTCTATCTTCGGATGGAGGACACACCCTATTTTCGGTGTAGGCCGAGGACATACGGGCGTGGATATCGGAGCGCCTTCGGGAGTGCCGGTAGTGGCGGCAAATTCAGGGAGAGTCATATATGCCGGATGGTACGGAGGATACGGATACTGTGTCCAGATAGACCACGGTGGCGGAGTAGTGACATTGTACGGCCATAACTCCAGGCTCAATGTGAGTGTCGGACAGAGCGTATCACGAGGTCAGACTATAGCATATGTCGGTTCTACAGGATATTCGACGGGGCCTCACTGCCATTTCGAGGTGATGATAGACGGCGTTCGTCAGGATCCGCTGGATTACATACTGTAAAAAAGACGACAGGAAGGGCGGAACAGAAACAGCAAATGAAGACAGCGAGAGAGATAACAGAGAGGATCCTTCGGGAGAGAGGGATAGTTTCACAGGAAGATATCTCCGAGTTCCTGTCTGACCGGCCTCAGAGGACATACGATCCATTCCTGCTTCTGAACATGGAAGCGGGAGTGGATTTATTGTTATCGGAGGCGGAAGCGGGACATCGGATATGCATATATGGTGATTATGATGCCGATGGAGTCACGTCCATATGCGTGTTGTCGCGTATCCTGAGCATGCTTACCGATAACTTTACATATTATATCCCATCAAGGTTTGACGAAGGCTATGGCCTCAACATGGACGCAATAGCGGAGATAAGGAGAGCCGGTACAGACCTGCTCGTCACAGTAGACTGCGGCAGCGTTTCTTATGACGAGGTGGAATACGCCAAGGCGCTGGGGATGAAGGTGATAGTGACCGATCATCACAATGTGGAGGATGTGAAAGCCGATTGCATACTGATAAATCCAAAACAGCCAGGCTGCGGCTATCCTTTCAAGGAGCTGGCAGGCTGTGGGGTCGCTTTCAAGATGGTGCAGGCCATATGCCGCCGCAAGGGTTTTCCAAAGAGCGTCATCAACGATGTTCTGGATATGACGGCCATCGGCACGGTGGGCGATATAGTGTCCCTCATAGACGAAAACAGGACTATAGTCAAGTATGGTCTGGACAGGATAAACAAAGGAAGACGAAAATCGCTGAAGATGCTGACAGAGGCCATATCGCTGAAGACAGTGACATCGGAAAGCATCGCCTTCGGTATAGCGCCTCATATCAACGCGGCAGGAAGGATGGCCAGCGCCCGGGAGGCGGCGGAGCTTTTCCTTTCCGATGACAGCTGTTTGATGGAAGAACGGGTGAAAAGACTGGTTGCCCTCAACAGCAAGCGAAAGAAAGCTCAGGAAGAAGCGTATAGCAGGTGTATGGAAATGGTCACGGGAGACGAAAGGTTCATTGTTTTGCGTACAGAGGATATCCATGAAGGGATCGCGGGAATAGTCGCAGGCAAGATAAAGGATACGGAGAACAGACCTGTCATCATCGTGACTCCTTCGGGAGAAGGCTGTCTCAAGGGGACGGGAAGAAGTATAGAGAATGTGGATATCTTCGCGCTGCTGAAGAAGCACGATGAGCTTTTCCTGAGATTCGGAGGCCACAGGAGCGCCTGTGGGTTCCTGATGAAAGAGGAAAATCTGCCGCAGCTCAGACGAGTATTGGATGAAGAGATAAGATCGCTGGAGGAGGCGGATCCTTATTTCATGGAAAGGGACATCTCATGGGAGGCTGAACTGGCTCCCGCGGAGGTGACTGTAGAGCTGGCCAGAGAGCTGGAACGGCTGCAGCCCTTCGGTAAGGATAATCCCAGACCTCTTTTCATGATGGATGGAGTGATATTGCAGCATGTGAGATTTATGGGAGAAGGAGAAACTCATGCGGCTTTCAAAGCAGTTGACGAAGACGGCCGGATGGCCGAGTGCATATTGTTCAGGAAAGCGCAGGAAGAAAAGGAGGCTCTTACGTCGGGAAGATCTGTGGATCTGGTGGGGACGGTCAGCCTCAAGGAGTGGATGGGACGCGAGAGCGCACAGTTTATTGTCGAGGAGATAATGTGATGGAGATAAAAAAGAAAAGACTGGTGATATATGTGGTGGCGGCCTTTCTGGCCGGGGCGGCGGTGACAGGCGGAGCGTGCGCTGCTGTATTCAACGGGGCTCTGGGATATGTGAAGGTTTCAAAGAGCCAGTACGACGACATGTCTGAAGTCTATGAGCGATACGGCAAACTGGATCAACTGTATGACACAATAACCAGCTCGTTTTACAAAGAGGTGGACGAGGACGCCATGATGGAAGGAGCGTACAAGGGTCTGGTAGCGGGACTCAATGACCCGTACTCTTCGTATATGACGGCTGAGGAATATGAGACGTGGGTCGCCACTGCCACGGGAGAATATTCGGGCGTAGGGATAACTTTCACTCAGGACGAGGACGGCAACTTCGTGGTAGTATCAGTGACAGATGATTCCCCTGCGGCGGACGCGGGCATCAGGGAAGGTGATATCATCAAGACGGTAGACGGACAGGAGTACAGCGATCTGGATGTCATCGGCAACGCCATCAGAGGTGAAGAAGGCTCCGAGATAGAGATAACATATATACGAGACGGTGAAGAAAAAAGCGTGACCATGACAAGGGAGAAGATAACTCAGCACAGCGTGGAACACAGGATGCTTGACGGCAACATCGGGTATATAAGCATAAGCTCCTTTATAGAGACCACCGGCGAAGACTTTTCCCAGGCGCTCAAGGAGCTGGAGGAAGATGGGGCACAGGGCCTGGTGCTGGATCTGAGGGATAATGGCGGCGGACTGGTAGACGCGTGTGTCCAGGTGGCCGATGAATTTCTGGACGAAGGTGTAGTCGTATACGTGGAGGACAGAGACGGCAACAGGACGGATTACGATGCCAAGGACGGCAAAACGGATCTGAAGACCGTGGTACTGGTCAACGAGAACAGCGCCAGCGCTTCTGAGATATTGGCTGCAGCCCTTCAGGACAACGGTTTTGAGATAGTGGGACAGACGACTTACGGTAAAGGTGTCATACAGTCCACAGCTCAGCTGGAGGATGGTTCAGCGCTGAAGCTGACTATCATGCAGTACTTTTCACCGGATGGCAACGCCATAAACGAGAAGGGCGTGACTCCTGATCATCAGGTAGCCAACGAGGAAAATTCCGGCGAGGATGCGCAGCTGGATGAAGCACTGAGTCTGTTTTAACGATTTCCTGTTTTCTGACTTTCCGTTTTTTGATTTTTTAGCTAAATGTAGTTAAAAATTTCAATGATTGTGGAGTCTATTTCAGCTGGATACTTGCTCATGCGTCATAAAACTTTGATTTTGCGCTGTACTGAAAAGGTCAAGTATATTCAAGCCTATTGGATTTTACCTACATTTCTCATTTTTTTGGAAATGTAGGTATTTTTATTCTTTCGTCTGCCGAACATACTGCGGAAGGAATGAAACTCCGCGCTTCAAAGCCGGTTGACTGGTTATCCGGCAGATGATATAATTTACATGTAATTACAGCACCCGATCCGGACCTTTGATATCACGCCTTGCAGGGCACAGATGGAGTCCGGATGCGGGGTATTATGGGCGAAAGGAGTATTGCATGGCGTACGATTCCAAGTTCAAGAGGGATGATATAGACGAGCTTTTCAAGGCGATACTGCTGCTGGAGAACGAAGAGGACTGCTATAGATTCTTTGAGGATATATGTACGATAAATGAGATACACTCCATAGCGCAGAGGCTTCAGGTGGCCAGACTTCTTTCGGAGGACAAGACTTACAGCGAGATCGAGAGCATCACCAAGGCATCTACGGCTACTATAAGCAGGATAAACAAGTGCCTCGTGTATGGAGCCGACGGATACAGAAGGATAATCGAGAGGCTCAGAGAAAGTGAAGCCGACGGTGAGGAGCACGGGAAAGCCGATAAGTGAGAGAGCGTTTTGGACGGAACAATTGAGGAAAGTTTTGGCGGAAACATTGTGTTCCGCCTTTTTTGAGCATTGTGAAAATGTGAAGGATATGGAATTATATGTATATGAGGATTACAGGGACGTCATTGCCGGTATCACGGGCCGGGAGCTGACAGATGCATTGATCGTCATGTCACTGGAAGCAAGCGGACTGGGACGGTATCAGGTGGAGAGGACTGACAGAGGGAAGCCGTACATCAGGAATCGTGACAGAGGCTGCGGCGAGGGCTGCGGCGAGGGCTGCGGCGCTGGCGGAGAGATCCATGTGTCGGTCAGTCACAGCGGCAGGTATTTTCTTTGCCTCATAGCAGACCGGCCGGCAGGTGTAGACGTACAGGAAGAGCGGGAAACAGCGGTGGAGAAAATAAGCCGTCGTTATTTCACGGCCCGGGAGCAGAGGTTCGTACAGGAGGCGGGAGCAGATGGTTTTTTTCGCCTGTGGGCCAGAAAAGAAGCTTATTCCAAGTATACGGGGCTGGGGCTTGAGGAAATAATGAAGGGGACAGAAGTACTGGGGAGAGATGACGTGGAGTTCTTTGATTTTCAGCTGGAGAAAGGAATATATTGTTCATGCTGCAGAATGATACAGACAGGAGAAAAGGATATATAGCTGCCATATTTTTTTCTGTACTGGTGGGGTTTTCGTTCCTGGGGATAAAGATATGTCAGCAATATACCGATGGACTCAGCCTGTTGTGTTATCGTTATGATTTCGCACTGGCGGCAGTGATCATCCTGCTGGTGATGAAGGCGGTGAAGATAGATATACGGCGCAAGCCCAAGGGAAAGCTCTTCCTGACGGCGGTTTTCTATGTGGGATTCATGGCTTTCCAGGTGGCGGGGCTCTTTTACGCTACGTCGGTGGAGGGATCCATAATATTTGCCGTAGTTCCCATAATAGTAAAGATAATAGCGTCGCTTTTCCTGAAGGAAAAGTCATCCTGGCTGGAGAACATCTTCATTTGCACAACGGTGACAGCGCTCATATTCATGATCGTCATGGGCACGTCCCATATCGAGATAGATCCGCTGGGGACAGCGTTACTGCTGATTTCCAGCATGATGATGGCTATGAGCAACATATTCATGAGATATACGAGAAATGATTATAAGCCTATAGAGATAACTGTTTCTATCATAGCGCTGGGATTCGTGGTGTTCAACGGAGCCGCGCTTTTGCGGGCTTTTGTCCGGGGCGGGAGCCTGGCGGGATATCTGGAGCCGCTGGCTGTGCCGCAGGTCTTCATCGCCGCAGCTTATCTGGGTATAGGATGCATATTGTTGTCAGCTCATCTGATGAGCTACATGCTCAGCAAGATGGAGGCGGCGAAGGGGACCATATTCGGAAATCTGTCTACTGCCATCTCTATAGTGGCAGGGGTGGCAGTATTGGGCGAGAGCTTGATGTGGTATCACGTGGTATGTACGGCGGTCATCATAGGAAGCGTGATAGGAATGAGCCTCAGCGGCAGAAAAGGAGAACTTCAATGAAGACAGAACACGGTATGAAGGCGAGCGATGAGATGAGATTCGGATTTTTGATGGAAAACAGAACTGATAAGGCCGGCCTGACGGCGGAGCATGGACTTTCCATATATATAGAGGCGTGTGGGAAGAAGATGCTGTTTGACGCAGGAGCTACGGAATTGATGGTGAGAAACGCGGAACGGATGGGAGTGGATCTGGCCGCGGTGGATCTGGCGGTGGTGAGTCACGGTCACTACGATCATACAGGAGGCTTTCCGGCATTCTGCCGCCTCAACAGCAGGGCGCCTGTATACGTTCACAGGAACGCTTTCCGCGAGTCTTACGAATTAAAGGAAGGTCAGCTCTGCGGCTCGGATGACGGGATAAGGTGGACCGATGAGGAGAGAGAAGCCATGAAAGACAGACTCATCCTCACCGATGGGCCTCTGTGGGTGAGTGAGGATATCTGTGTAACGGGTACTGTTCAGTCGGAAGAAGGTTTCGAACCTACAGAGGTATTTTATTACCGGGATGAGGATGGAAAAATAACAGCGGATGACATGTCGCATGAGCAGTGTCTCGTCCTGCGGCAGCCGGAAGGTCTCTACGTGTTCTCGGGATGCAGCCATACGGGAGTTATAGGAGCATTGAATACGGCCAAGGATCTGTTTCCCGGGGAAAAGGTGGCTGTGCTGGCGGCCGGGATGCACCTCTATAAGGCATCCGATACGGAGCGGAGCCGGGTAGTGGAAGCTGTTGCCGCAGAGGCGCCGGAACGGGTGATCCCTGTCCATTGTACGGGGATGGATGCCATATGCTACCTGAAAGATCTGCTGAAGGACAGGTGCGTTACGGCCGGGGCAGGAGACTGGTTCGGAAGGTACGGTGAGAAATGTGAGAAGGGTGAGCGATGTGAGTGATGTCAGGACTGCTGCTGTCAGATATCTGGGAATGAGACCCAGGACGAAGCAGCAGGTGATAAAGTACCTCAGGCAGAAAGGTTTCCCGGAGGAAGGCATTGCCGAGACGGTGGCGGAGCTGGAGGAGTATAAGTACATAGACGACTTTTCCTACAGTGTGATGTACTTCCGATACGGTTTTGAGAAGGGCCGGGGCGTGATGAGGATAAGGCGGGAGCTTTCGGAAAAAGGCGTGGGATCTGACGTCATCGATATGGCCTACGAGGAGCTGGAAGAGGTCCCCGATCAATATGAGACGGCGCGAAAGATAGCGATGGAGATGATCCGGGATATGGACATGGAAGAGATGGAATACGATGAAAAGCGCAGGATAAAGGCCAGGATAGGCCGAAGGCTCGCGGGACGCGGTTTTCCCTCCGATGTGATATACAAGGTGCTGGACAGCCTGCGATGACGGGGAAATGGAGGAGAGAAGATGGACGGGCAATATGTCAGGACTGAGATGGTGATAGGGAAGTCCGGGGTCGAGAAGCTGCGCTCGACTGCCGTCATGGTGTTGGGGATAGGCGGCGTGGGAAGCTACACGGCGGAAGCTCTGGCGAGAGCAGGCGTAGGGAAGCTGACGCTGGTAGACAAGGACACGGTTGATGTGACGAATATAAACAGGCAGCTGCCAGCTCTCCACAGCACTGTAGGCAGAGCCAAGGTAGAGGTGATGGCAGAGCGGATAGCCGATATAGACCCGGATTGCGATGTGGCGGCAGAGCAATGCTTTTTCCTGCCGGAAACTGCTGAGCAGTTCGATTTCAGAAGATATGATTATGTGGTAGACGCCATAGACAACGTGACGGGGAAGCTGGCAATAATAGAGAAGGCAGCAGCTGAAGGCGTCCCTGTCATATCGTCCATGGGCACAGGCAATAAGCTGGATCCTTCCATGTTCAGGATAGCGACCATAGAGGAGACCAGGGTGTGTCCGCTGGCACGGGTCATGAGAAAAGAGCTGCGGGCCAGAGGAATAGAGGGCGTCAAGGTGCTCTATTCAGAGGAGCCGCCTGTGAAAGGAGGCAGCTCTGTGCCGGGGAGTATCTCTTTCGTACCGTCGGTGGCAGGATTGATGATAGCGGGAGAAGTGATAAGGGATATTTTGAAGTTCGGGGAAGATCCGGAAGGAAAGGATGGGAATGGATAATCTGAGCGTTATTTTACTGGGGCTCTTTACGGCCGTGATCGTACTGATGGTATTGGTCATAGTCATATTGCTGAAGGTGTGGCGCGGCGGGAGCATAGGACAGGAAGCCCAGCTGAGAAGAGATATAAGAGAGGAAATGAGTCGTTCCAGGCGGGAGACCGGTGAGAATATCCAGGGAAGTGTCAAACGGCTTGGCGAAATGATATCCCAGAACCAGCGGGAAAGCGCCGATATGCAGAGCAGGCGGCTGGCGGAGCTGGGCAGGCAGCTGGCCGACACCTCCATGAGCATCGAACAGAGATTGGAAAACATAAGGATCTCCATGGAAAACAAGGTGACCGCCATGACCGAAGAGAACAACCGACAGCTTACAGAGATGAGGAACACCGTGGACGAAAAACTGCAGAAGACTCTGGAAGACAGGATAGGCCGGTCTTTCAGGCAGGTCAGCGAAAGACTGGAGCAGGTGACGAGAGGACTGGGGGAAATGCAGAATCTGGCCGCGGGAGTGGGAGACCTGAAAAAGGTCCTTTCAAATGTGAAGACTAGAGGAATCCTGGGCGAGATACAGCTGGGAGCCATACTGGAGCAGATACTGGCGCCCGGTCAGTATGAGGAAAACGTGGCCGTCAAGGGCGGCAATGAACGGGTAGAGTTCGCGGTGAAGTTTCCGGGAGAGGGAGACGCGCCGGTATATCTGCCTATAGACTCCAAATTTCCGGCAGATGCTTATATGAATCTGCAGACTGCCTATGATACGGGAGACAGGCAGTTGATAAAGGCTACCACAGATAATCTGAGGAACGCGGTCCTGAAGGCTGCCAGGGACATAAGGATCAAGTATATCGCGCCGCCGCGGACTACGGAATTCGCCATCATGTTCCTTCCATTCGAAGGGCTGTACGCGGAAGTACTGAGGCTGGGACTGGTGGATACGCTACAGCGCGATTACAGGATAAACATCGCCGGACCTACTACCATGTCCGCCATGCTCAACAGCTTCCAGATGGGCTTCAGATCTATCGCGCTGCAGAAGCAGTCGGGCCAGGTATGGGATACGCTGGCCAAGGTGCGGAATGAATTCGATAAATTCGGCGATGTCCTGATAAAGACCCAGAGCAGGATGGAACAGACCCAGAGGGATCTGGAGGCTCTGGTGGGAGTAAGGACCAGAGGAATACAGCGGGCGCTCAAGGACGTGTCTTCTTCAGGGGAGGCCGGTGAGCTGTCCGGTGTCAGCGACGAACAGAGAGGGATCAAATGAGCATATTCGCTATAGCGGACCTGCATCTGTCCTTTTGCCCGGACATATGCAAACCGATGGACATATACGGCCCGGAATGGGAAAACCATGCGGAGAGGATAGAGGAGAACTGGCGGAGCGTCGTGACAGATGAAGATACCGTCGTGCTGCCGGGAGATATATCGTGGGGCCTCAAGCTGGAAGAGGCTCGATATGACCTGGAATGGATAGAGGCTCTTCCCGGACGAAAGGTCGTTTTCAAAGGGAATCATGATCTGTGGTGGCGTGGTATCACCAGGCTCAACTCCATGTATGAGACTGTCACTTTCATACAGAACGACTGCTATGAGGCTGAAGGGATCTTCATATGCGGGACTCGCGGATGGGTCACACCGGACAGTGATGATTACACTGAAGCCGATGAGAAGATATATAACAGGGAGCTTCTCAGGCTGCGAGCGTCTCTGGAAAAGGCTGTGGCAGCCGGCGCGAAGGCTGCAGGCGGCGCTGAAGGAGCAAGAGGTATCGGCGAGACAGGCAGCCGGCGGATACTGGGTGTACTGCATTACCCGCCGGTATCGAAGGCGGCAGCCTTCTCAGGGTTTCAGCAGATATTCCAGGAGTACGGCGTCAAGGATGTGATATACGGCCATCTTCACGGATCGGAAGGTTTCAGCAAGGCCATAGAAGGACCGTTCCAGGGGATAAGATACAAGCTGGTATCGGCGGACCGGCTGGACTGTATGCCGGTGAAGATTGAGATCTGAGGCGAGGAGAGAGAATTATGAATGCGGTAGATATCATCGTAAAAAAGAGAGATGGCGGGGCCCTTACAAAGGAAGAGATAGAATATATGGTGATGGGGTATACGGAAGGGAGCATACCCGATTACCAGATGGCGGCGTTTCTGATGTCTGTTTTTTTCAGCAGGATGAATGATATGGAGACTCGGGCGCTCACTGCTGTCATGAGAGATTCAGGAGATGTGATGGACCTGAGCGCCATAGAAGGGATAAAAGTCGATAAGCACAGTACGGGAGGCGTAGGAGATAAAACGACACTTATCGTTGCGCCGCTGGCGGCCTCCTGCGGGGTCCCTATTGCCAAGATGAGCGGTCGGGGGCTGGGCTTCACCGGAGGCACTGTGGATAAGCTGGAGTCCATTCCCGGGTTTCGTGTTTCCATGAGCAGCGATCAATTCATCAGACAGGTGAACGAGTGTGGTATTGCTGTCATCGGTCAGACAGGTCATATCGCGCCGGCTGATAAGAAAATATATGCTCTCAGGGACGTGACAGGCACCGTGGAAAACCTGAGCCTCATAACCTCCAGCATCATGAGCAAAAAGCTGGCGGCAGGCTCGGACGCCATATTGCTGGACGTCAAATGCGGCAGCGGAGCGTTCATGAAGACACAGGAGGATGCGGAGGCGCTGGCGGAGCTGATGGTGAGCATCGGCAATTCCAGCGGGAAGGTGACCGCGGCTGTCATCACCGATATGGACCAGCCGCTGGGCAGAGCTGTAGGTAACGGGCTGGAGGTAAGAGAAGCTATCGAGGTCCTTAAGGGCCTCGGACCTAAAGACATAACTGAACTTTCTGTAAACCTGGCAGGATTGATGATATTCATGGGCGGCCGGGCAAAGAATGAGGCAGATGGGATGAAAATGGCACAGGAAGCCTTGACGTCAGGCAGGGGCCTTGCTAAGTTCGCCGACTTTGTCGAGGGGCAGGGAGGAGATCCTGCCGTGATCCATGATCACAGCCTCCTGCCTCAGAGCAGCGTAGAGATGGAGCTGACGGCGAAGGAAGACGGATACGTGGAGTCCATCGACGCCATGAGGATAGGAATGGCTTCACAGCATACGGGAGCAGGCAGAGAGAGGAAGGAAGATGATGTGGATCTGTCCGCGGGACTGTATCTGCACAGAAAAGCAGGAGACAAGGTGAAGACCGGAGATGTTATCTGTTCTGTTTATGGCAATAATGTGAAAAAAGTCGAAAAAGCATTGGAAGAAGCCGGCAATGCTGTTAAAATAGGCGAGGTAAAGAAAGAGGCGGGAACGCTGATAAAAAAGATCATAAGGTGAGAAGGGATCGTGATGAAACGTTTAGCAATTGTAACGACGGTGTTGGTACTGCTGGCAGCGCTGACAGGATGCGGGGGAAAGACTGAGGAAAAGGCTGAGACCACTGAAGGCTGTGAGATCGCCATGATATCGGAAAGCGCCGATATGGACGGGGATTCTTTTGTCAAGGCGACCTGGGACAGCGTGAAAAGCTTCGCTGACCAGTATGATATGGCTGCCAAAGCCTATGAGCCTGAAGAAGCTTCCAAAGAGTCTTATCTGGCGTCGGTGAAAGAGGCGTCTGACGATGGAGCCAAGTTCATAGTTCTGGCAGGGAGCGCCTTTGAGACTACAGCCTACGACGTGCAGACGGCTTATCCGGACACGGATTTCCTGCTGGTTGACGGAGTACCTCACGACGACAGCAGTAATTATGCGACGGCTGCCAATATGGTCAGCGTCGTATTCGCCGAGGAGGAAGCCGGGTATATGGCGGGATATGCCGCGGTGAAGGAAGGATATACCAGGTTGGGATTCCTGGGAGGACAGGAGATACCTGCTGTAAAGAGATACGGATATGGCTTCGTCCAGGGAGCGGCGGCAGCTGCTGCCGAAGCGGAGACCAAGGTGGAGATGAACTACAGGTACGCAGGGACGTCGGGAGCGTCTGAGGATGTGGAAAAGCTGGCGGCCCAGTGGTATGAAGGTGGAACAGAGGTCATTTTCGTTTCGGGAGGAGCTATGACTGATTCCGTGGTCAAGGCGGCAGAGAAAGACGGTGGCAAAGTCATCGGGGCGGATCTGGACGGAGGAAGCCTGTCGGAGACCATCATAGCCTCCGCTACCAAGGGGATCGACTCGGCTGTCGAAACGGTGCTGAGAAGTTACGAGGATGGGACCTTCGTCGGAGGGACCGCTTTCAACTATGCTGCCAAAAACGATGGAGTGATGTTGGAAATGGGTAGCTCTGGCTTCTCTGATTTCAGTCGGGAGGATTACAGGAAGATGTTCAATCAGCTGAAAAACGACAAGATACAGCTGAAAAAGGACACCGGTGTCGATTCTGTCTCGGAGCTGACCGGCCAGTGGGTGACGCTAAAGGAATAAAAAGGAGAAAAACAGAGAAATTATATAGGTTATTTATAGACTAACTGGACATTTTGTGATAGTATACTCATTAAGCAAGTAAATTGGAGGGGGTAGTATGAAATCAAACAGAACAAAAGGAAAAATATTGGAGACATCCATTAAGCTGTTTAATGAGAAGAAGGCGTCTAACGTCAGTACCGTGCAGATTTCCGCGGCGATGGAGATAAGTCCGGGAAACTTGTACTACTATTATGCCAATAAGGAAGAAGTCATAAGATGCATATGGCAGGAAAAGATGGTCGGTGAGATAGATGACCTTATGGAGCAGTATGAAAAGATAGAGAATTCGGAGCAGCTGCTGGATTTTTTCAAAGAAGTTATAGAGCATTGCATAAGATACAGGTTTTTCTATACCGAGATGCCTACGCTCTTCACTAATGACAGTAAGTTGATGGGCGTGTACGCGGAAACCAGTCAGCGCGCCAAGGAATCAGCTGTCGAGATGTTCAGGAAACTGGTGGAAAAGAGCGGTATCGACGGTCTTTCGGAGGATAAGGTGGAATATGCGGCCGAGAACGGATTGCTTCTCATGATCTCACTTATATCCCACTGCGATATAAGGTCGTCGGAAGGCTTTGACACCACCAATGCGATACGCACCGTATGGAGAAATATGACGGGATATCTGTATCCATATATGAACCAGCAGATGAGAGAGGAGCTGGAAAAAGCGCTGCGCGCGAAGGAAGCGGCACTGTAGCGGCATCATGACTGCAGAGTCTTATGCAACCGACCGGATCATCGGTCGGTTATATTTTTTTTGTAAAAGGCTCTCGTGTCTCAGCGATCCCTGCACCATCGGCAGGCCAGGTAGAGGGCCATGAGGTCGCCGGAAGCTCTGGGGTCGAGACCTGTTTGAGCGGCGATCCTGTTTATCTTGTACTGCACGGTGTTTTTGTGGATGAACAGCGCCTGAGAAACTGCTTTTATGGAACCGTTGCTTCTGTAGTATATGTCTATGAAATCAGCAATGCCGGATATTTCCTTTTTATCGCAGTCGCCGAAGACATGTTTTATGAATCGTCTTTTCAGATCGGGATCCACAGAGGATATTATGACGTCGAGAAGCAGATGGTCATACATATATATGCCGGGGCGGCTGTTCTTTTTCATGTCTATTATGGTCTTCGCCTGCTTGAAAGAATCGGGAATGTTTTCTCTTTCGGAGCATACGGCGCCTATGGCGCAGATACAGCAGCCGCCAACCCCGGCTTTTTCCATACATGAAGAGAGACGCTCCGCGCACTTTTCCGGTGAGGGAAAACATCCTATCGCTACTGTTTCTTTGCTGATCTGGCATGTCATGAACTGAGATTTTGTGAGCGCCTTGATGAGGATATCGGAGATCTCATGGCCAGGCAAAGGACGGATGATCGACGCTATCATGGGGGCGTCGGGGTCGAGACCGTATTTTTGTATATCCTTCGCGAGAAGAGCCGGATCTTCCCATTCTCCGTTGAGCCAGCTGTTTATGAAAAGCTGGCGGGCGTGTTCCTGTTTGTCTTCCTTCTGAAGTATATCGAAGTCTTTTATCAATATCTCAGTCACTTTTTTGATGAGGCGGGCATAACGGCTCACTTGGGATATTTCACCGGTGATGCCGACAACACCGATGATTTCACCATCGGAAAGGATAGGGAGATTTATGCCTTTCCTGCACCCGGCGAACTGACCGTCGTAATATACGGAAAGCTCGGGCAGACTGCGGGTTATTACCAGATGGGCCCCTTCATGGAACTGGCCGGCCCGGCTGGGGTCCGTGCTGGCCATGATGGTCCCTCTCTCGTCCATTATGTTGATATCGTAATCTATGATGGAGCTGACTTCATTTATCAGCTCTCTGGCTGTACGTTTTCCTATCTTCATTGTTGATATTCCTCCTCTCATTGGTATGTGTAACAGTTTAATGCGGTGATTTTCGGGCTGATGTACATATATTTATGTTACAGATAATAGTATAATGGATTCGAACGCCGGGGTCAATTGGGCGGAGGAGGTAGATATCCGGAAATTGATTTATCATAATGATGCAAACAGAAGTGTAGAGTTGAGTTTATGAACAGACATAGGAGAGGCTAAAAAATGAGCGATAATGGATTGAAACAACATAAAGTAGGTATCATTGGCATCGTAGGTATGATATATGCGATGACTGCAGCAGGCGCGTACGGCATAGAGGATATGGTCTCGTCGTCGGGTCCGGGCATGACGGTGATCATGCTTTTCGTCCTGCCGTTGATCTGGGCGTTTCCGATAGCGTTGGCGTCCAGTGAGCTGGGGTCGGCCATACCTGACGAGTGTGGATTTTACAGATGGGTGCAGAGAGCGCTGGGAGAGTTTTGGGGATTCCAGATAGGCTGGTTGAAAAATATAGGTATTTATATCAATGTGGCTGTTTTTGTCGTGCTGGCTACGGATTACCTGGCTTCCTTCGTAGGAATGAACACGTTCCAGAGCTATATCTGCAAGGTAGTGATAATAGCTGTATTCACATGGATAAATCTGAGAGGTGTGAAAGATGTGGCCATAGTGAGCTCTATAATTTCCGGAGCTATATTGGTAGCTTTTGCCGGGATAGCGATAATAGGGTTCCTGCATTTTTCTCACAACCCATTTGAGCCTGTCGTAGCGACGGGGCAGACAGTGATAGGGAGCATAGGATCCAGCATAGCCATAGGTATGTGGATGTATGCAGGATATGAGTCAATGTCCAGTCTGGCAGGAGAAGTGGAAAATCCTCAGATCATACCAAAGGCTATCATCATCGCGCTGCCGCTCATAATAGGGACGTATGTGCTCCCGACCATCGCGTCCATAGGTGCGGTAGGCCAGTGGCAGAACTGGGGTTCGGAAGGAGTGTCCTACGTCAATGTGGCGATGAAGTTCGCGCCGGCCTTTGGCGTGGCATTCATGATGGTGGCTTTCATTTCCAACATTTCCATGTTCAATGTCTATCTGGCTTCCGGAGCCAGAGGGTTCTTTGTAATGGCTGAGGATAATCTGGCGCCTAAAGTTCTTGTAAAGTGTGACAAGAAGCACGGTGTGCCATATGTGGCGATCCTGAGCCTGGCAGTAGTGTCGTTGATACTGTGCGCTTTCAAGTTCGATATACTGGTGACGATAGTATCGCTTTTCAATCTGGGACTCTATTCTCTGATAATGATCTCCCAGATGGTACTCAGGAGAAAGGAGCCGGATCTTCCCAGGCCATATAAGATCAGGCTTGGAAAAGTGGGAACGGATATTTTTTGTACGATACCGATCATCGTGGCGTTTATCGCACTGTATATAAATGGTACGGATTATTTCGTGCTGGGTCTGCTGGGTATGATAACAGGACCTGTCGCATATATCGTGTTCAAGAGGATATACGGCGGCCTTTACAAGAACGATCCCGAAAAATATCCTATAGATCCGAGGACGAAGCTGGCTGTGGGAGACACCAGGAGGATCGCCTTCTCATTCGGTCTGCTTGCCGCTCTCATGGTGATAGGCAGATTGTTTCTGCCGGGGTATGAGGATCATCAGTATTATACGGACGTGTACGGTGTAGAAGGGATGTTCGGCATCTTCATGACGCTGATAACGGTGGCCGCGATAGTGTGCGCATTATTGGCTGTGACATTCATGGTGATATATAGTAAAATAGAATCGAAAAAAATCGGCGATGAACAGTAAAGTTTTTATCGATAGAAAGGAGTAGTTGACAATGGCAAGATCATGTTCCTCATTTGTTGTGATGGGTACGGAAACCAAGTCCGGCAATATCATCTACGCAAAGAACAGCGACAGACCTTTTAACGAGTCGCAGCCGCTTATCTATTATCCGGCTGCCGACCACCCTGAGGGCTCCTATACGGAGTGTTCCTTCATCAAGATACCGCAGGTAAAGCATACTTATGCCTGCATAGGTTCAAAGCCTCATTTCTTCTGGGGCTTCGAACACGGTGTCAATGAGCATGGACTGGCAATAGGAAACGAACAGGTGTCGGGAAGAGAGATCCCTGAGAGACGATGGGGGCTCATCGGTATGGATATCCTGAGGCTGGCGTTGGAGAGAGCCAGGACGGCCCGGGAGGCTATAGAGGTCATAGACGGACTTTTGAGCGAAATAGGAACGGGCGGCGCCCCGGGACACAGGATAGCGCCTTTCAACAGCAATTACATAATCTCGGATCCAAACGAATCGTATATGTTCGAATCCCATCAGAGAAAGTGGGTAGCCAAGAAGGTGGACAGGTATGGTTATATCGGCAATTGTTACTCCATACAGGAGGATTACGATATGATAGCCGACGGAACGATCCGGGAGGCCTGCGAAAAAGGCTTCTGGCATCCGGATGTACCGTTCAATCCTGCGAAAGCGTGGACTGTAGATGAGCTGATGTATGATGAATCGGAAGGGTTCGTCAGATATGCCAGGCTGGGGCGACTTCTCTCCGAAAAGACTGAGGCCGGCGGCAAGGTGGGAGTAAAGGAAGCGATGAATATCCTGAGGGATCACTACGAAGATGTCCCTGAGCTTCAGTCGATATACAGTCCGGCCGCCAATAAAGTCTGCACCATATGCAGTCATCCGGGCGGCGTTGGAGATGGCTGTGCCACGGCTGCCAGTACGGTCACGGTCCTGAAAAAGGACGTTCCGAAAGAGCTGGCGTTCACTTACTGGGGAAGTATGGCGCCGCCGTGCTGTTCGATATTCAGACCATATTACAATATCGATTTTATTCCTGACGATCTGCAGCACGCTCATGCCCTTTACAGGCCGGAGGATCAGTGGTGGAGGTTCATTGAACTGGAGAGATACATCGCTCTTAATTATGAAAAATTCGCGCCGAAGGTAAAGGAAGAATTCGGCAGGATGGAGGATGAATTCATACAGCAGGCTGAGTATATAGAATCCACATATGACGGAAATGTAAAGACCCTCAGGGATTTCTCGGCGGAGGCTTCCAGAAGGAGCTTCGAAAAGGCTGTTGAGCTCATCGAGGAGATAAAGGCTCAGCTGACCACCAGAGATATAGACAGGATGCTGCTGAGATATTTCAGGGAATCCTCGGATGAATGCGGTATGGAGTATGACGGGGATATGATCAAATAGGAGTGGATATATGAATGATGGCAATCCAAGTGGATACCGATATCTTCTGATGCCTGATTCCTTCAAGGGGACCATGAGCGCCATGGAAGTATGCGATATAATGAAGCGAGCCATCTTACAGCGGGGACCTGACGCTCAGGTAGTGGCGGTCCCCGTCGCCGATGGTGGAGAGGGTACGGTAGATTGTTTCCTCTATGCTTTTGGCGGGGAAAGGAAGACTGTGACGGCTACAGGGCCTTATGGAAAAAAGAAGGAAGCCTTTTACGGGATCATGGGAGATACGGCCGTCGTAGAGATGGCTGCGGCAGCTGGATTTTCGACGGAAGACAGTGGGAAACGGAACCCTTCTTCCGCTACGACTTTTGGCGTCGGAGAACTGATAAGAGCGGCGGTGGAAGGCGGCGCCAGGAAAATAATACTGGGGCTGGGCGGAAGCTGCACCAACGACGGCGGAGCCGGGATGGCAGCAGCCCTTGGCACAGTTTTCTACGATGAGTCGGGCCAGCCGTTCGTTCCTACCGGCGGGACTCTGAAACAGGTGAAGCGTATAGATATCCGGGAGACGAAAAAGCTGCTGTCGAATATTTCCATAGAAGTCATGTGCGATATAGATAATCCATTGTACGGACCTCAGGGCGCGGCATACGTATTCGCTCCTCAGAAGGGTGCTGACGAAAAGATGGTACGGATGCTGGACGATAATCTGAGAGCTTTCGCTGTTGCTCTGGAAAGGGAGACCGGCCAGGACGTATCGAAGCTGCCGGGCGGAGGCGCTGCCGGCGGAATGGGAGCCGGGGCCTACGCGCTGTTGGGAGCAAAGCTGAGCCAGGGTATAGATGTGATATTGGACATGATGAAGTTTGAGGAACTGGCCAGGGGATGCAAGGCTATATTTACGGGGGAAGGACGGTTCGACAGTCAGAGCCTGGGCGGGAAAGTGGTCGTCGGAATAGGCCGGCGTGCCCGCAGAGCAGGGATACCAGTTATAGTGGTGGCGGGCCGGGTGGCAGAAGATCTTCCGGGACTTGCCGATGTAGGGATAAGCAGTGTTTATCAGACTGCGGCCAGACCCTACAGGAGCAGAAACGAGATGCTTGAAAAGTGCCGGAAGGATCTGTTCGACACCATGATCCGTGCGCTGGATTGTGAAGGGCTGTAGCCGGGAGAGGCTGCGAGCAAGTGTTCGTTATATTTTTTAATGGAATTTGTAAAAAATTCAAATGTAAAAGGAGAGGGATTATTGCGCCCTCTCCTTGATTTAGTATGCGGATAGCTGTCGTGTCAGCGGTAAAGATCGTTGACGGGGCAGTTTTTTCTTTACATAAAATTAACATAGCGTTAACTTTTAACAGATGTAAATCCGGCTGTGTGATGGTATCATGAAACTCAATAATTTTATTACTTATTCAAAAAATCTTGGGTATTTCGGTGTTTGACCCCGTTTTCTGAGATATTCGTACGAAGTACTGTATTGAGCATGGAGGAACAGCTGTGAGAGGAGAAGTCGATATCCTTCAGCGTGTGATGAAGGCGAAGACAGATGTAGAGGCTGCGGATCGTCTGATCGCGGATTATATGCCTTACATAAAGAGTGAGACAGCGAGGAATATCGGACGAGTTCCAAAGGAGGGCTCGGACGACGAGCTGAGCATAGCCATGATGGCTTTTCATGAAGCTATAGAAGGTTACAGCAGAGGACGCGGCGCGTTTTTGAAGTTCGCGGCGCTGGTCATAAAGCGAAGGCTGATAGATTACGGCAGGAGGGAGAAGCGTTTCGCGGGGAATGTATCGTTATCGACGTCGGTGTCTGACGACGACAGCCTCTCCATTGAGGATACCATCAGCGACAGTGAAAGACCTCACGAGGAGCTGCACGCACGAGACGACTTTAAAAGAGAGATAGAGGAACTGACGGTTCAGCTGTCTGGTTTCGGCATAACACTTTCCGACGTGGCCGCAAGCTGTCCCAGGCAGGAGAGGACTCTGAAGGCATGCAGGGATGTGCTCCTCTTTGTCATGAAAAACCCTGCGCTGACTGAAAAACTCAGGGAAACGAAAAAGCTGCCGATGACGGAGATACACCATGGCAGCGGGGTGGAGAAAAAGACATTGGAAAGACACAGAAAATATATAGTGACGCTGCTCCTGATCTACTCTAACGGATATGACAGCATAAGAGCTCATCTGAAGCAGATCTTCAGGACAGAAGAAGGGGGTATGAAAGCATGAGATACCTGGTAATGGAAGTTCATCCGGGTCACTGCGTCGTGCTGGATGAAAAGGGCTCCTTTTACAGAGTTGCTAATCTGGGATATGAGACAGGAGATATCGTCAGAGACGTGGTGTTCATGGAAGACATCGCGGAGAAAGAAAAGAAGGGAAAGCGAAGGATAAAGCAGTTTTCGGCCATAGCGGCTGTAGCGGCCTGTTTCCTCCTGGTGCTGTTGCCTGTCATGGATGTGTTTTCTCAGGATAACGCTCAGGTGACTCTCAGCATCAATCCTCAGGTGACAATGGAGGTCAATGGGGACGACGAGGTGACGGAGATAGAGGGCAATAACGAGGACGGCAGAGAACTCATAAAAGGATATTCCTGCGACGGCAAGGGCGTGGATAAAGTGACGGGCCAGCTGGTGGACAGAGCTGTGGAAATGGGGTTCCTCGCGGAAGGAGAGACGATAAACCTCGACATCGGCGCCGATGACGGCCGCCGGGCCAATGGGCTGGGAGAAAAGCTGGACAGATATCTCGAGAAACAGCTGGGGGAAAGGTATTCCATCGTCATAACAGCTAACGGGATGGAGCTGGTGAACAGACATGTCATCATATATGAGGAAGAGACGACATCGGAACCGACTGCCGCTCCGACGGAAAATCAGGGAAGCGGCGGCTACCAGACGCCATCAGGCGGCGGATACTACGGTGATTCCGGGTACGGTAGCTCGGATTACGGTGGTTCAGGCTCCGGGGGAGCGGCAGGGGGAGCTCCGGCAGCGGGGACTTCTCCGGCTGCACCTGTCAGTCCAGGAAATGGTTCGGGAGACAGCGGATATGGTGATTCGGGGTATGGAGATTCCGGCTATGACAGCGGTGATTCGGGATATGACTGAGGAAGCGTGAAAGTATCGGAGCAAAGAATTTTTTAAAAAATCATCATCAGACCCCGTTTTCGAAAAAAGACAGTCGTATCCTATACTATAAAACGAAAACAGACATTTTCGAAGAGGATGAAAAGGAGAACGAGCATGAAAAAGAAAAATCTTATAAGCTTATTGACAGCCGTTATGATCATGGTCCTGTCCATCGGGGCATTGGCAGGGTGCGGAGAGGACGCGTCGGCAGCCGAGGCGGGAACATTGGTGATAAAGGTAAATCCTGAAATCGCCGTGGATTACGACGACGAAGGAAAGGTAGTGGGAGTAAGAGGTCTCAATGATGATGGGAAGGCCCTCGTGGAAAGCTACAGCGGATTTGAAGGCAGGGCATCTGATTCGGTCGTTACGGAGCTGGTGACGATGATCCATGAGGCGGGGTATTTCGAGACTGAGATAGAAGGTGAAGGCCGTCAGATCACCATCGAGATAGAGAAGGGCTCGGAGATGCCGAGAAAGGACTTCCTCACCGATATCGTTACGGATGTCAAGGCTTACATGGGAGATAAGCCGTTTACCGGGAATATCGTTGTGGAAGGTGAGAGCAACTACGGCGTGAGTGATTATGCGGTATCCCCTTACGGTGACAGCAGTTACAACGCTACTCAGGCTACTACGGCAGCTCCTTCATCGGGAGGAAGCTCAGGCGGAACTTCTGTGACTTACGGCAACAGCAGCTATGGTCATACGGACTACGGCAATACCAATTACGGCAATTCGGGATATTCGGGCACGTCGCAGGCTCCTGCGCCGACCACCACCGCGCCTGCTGCGTCCGGCAACAGCGGCTACAGCGATTACGGCAACAGCGGTTATGACAGCGGCAACAGCGGCTATGACGGAGATTCCGGTTATGATGACTAAAACGACCGAGCTTGTCGTGACATCATCTAATGCGGTGACTGCTGCTCACACCGTAACTGTCGCACCAGCCGTATACGGAAGGCTTCTCGTGATGGAGAAGCCTCCGGGAAGATTCAGACATGAGATGAAGTATGGCCTTGACGGGACGGCGGACACCATATTGTCTTCCAGACTGCGGAAGCTGTTCAGACACGACAGGCATGCTGACTCACACGGTTCATACCGTGTGAGCAGTTTGTATTTTGACACTCCTTACGATAAAGCCATGTGGGAGAAGATGGCCGGCATCAGGAAAAGGGAGAAGTTCAGGATAAGGTATTACAACGACGATATGTCATTTATCCGTCTTGAAAAGAAGTACAAGGTAGGGAATCTGTGTTCCAAGCGAAGCGCCAGTCTGACATTCCAGCAGGTAGTCAGACTGCTGGAGGGAGACGCGGAGTTTTTGCTGGAAAGCGGGGACGCGCTTCTGACGGAGTTTTACAGCAAGATAAAGGGACAGCTTTTGAGACCGGTGACTATGGTCAGCTATATGAGGGAAGCGTTCCTCTATGATCCGGGAAATGTGAGGATCACCATAGACAGACAGCTGCGCTCAGGGTCATGGTATGCCGGTTTCCCGGCTGATATGAGAAAGGTGGCCGACGTATCAGAAGGAAAAGGCGTGCTGGAGGTAAAGTATGACGATTTTCTCCCGGACATAGTGAGGATGGCGGTCCAGGCTGATGGACTCAGGTGGCAGGCTTATTCCAAGTACGCGGCGTCGAGGCGGTTTGACTGATGGATCAGGAGGTGCGGTTTGACTTTTCAGGAGATCTTTTCATCCAATTTCATAGACAGCGTGAATGCGGTGAGTGTGGTGGATATGAGTCTGGCTCTGGCGCTGGCCTTTGCCGACGGACTTTTCATTTTTTTCATATATAAGAAGACTTTTTCCGGAGTGATGTATTCCGCCAGTTTCGGTATATCGCTGATAGCTATGACCATGATAACTGCGCTGGTGATACTGGCCATCAGCAGCAATGTGGTCCTTTCGCTGGGAATGGTGGGCGCGCTGTCCATAGTAAGGTTCAGGACGGCGGTGAAAGACCCGATGGATATCGTCTTTCTGTTCTGGAGCATCGCGGCAGGTATCGTGCTGGCTGCCGGGCTCCTGCTGCTGGCGGTGGCCGGCAGCATATTCATCGGTATCGTACTCCTGATATTTTCAGAGAAGAAGACTTTCGACAGGCCTTATATCCTAGTGATCCACTGTGTGGACAGCGACAGCGAAGAACGATCTCTGAAGCTGGTGGAGGAGATGGCCGGGAAGGTGTCGCTGAAGAGCAAGACGGTGACGCCCGGCTCCATAGAGCTCAACTACGAAGTGAGACTCAGGGACGGGAATATGGACTTCGTCAACCGGCTGGCGGAGATGGACGGCGTCACCAGCACCGTTATGGTGTCCTACAACGGTGATTACATGGGGTGATATGGATGCTGAAGCACAGGCATACAGATAAGATATGCGTGGGGGCGGCAGTTGCCGCCCTTTTCGCCGTGATCTCCTTCGCACTGTGGAGCGACGATATTGGTGTGACTCGTGCCGCTGCTGAGCCGGGTTACGCTTCCAGGCTCTTTGATGACAGCAGGGTACACAGCATAGATCTGAAAGTGGAGGACTGGGAAGGCTTCATTTCAGGAGCGCCGGAAGAGGAGTACGTGCAGTGCGATGTGGCGATAGACGGTGAAATGTATGGCAATGTGGGCCTCAGAGCCAAGGGAAACAATTCACTGGGACTGGTGACAGAGTATGGGCTGGACAGATACAGCCTGAAGCTGGAGTTCGACCATTACGGCAGCGGCACTTATCATGGATTGGACAAGATGTCGCTGGACGCATCCTTTCAGGACAACAGCTATATGAAAAATTATCTGGCCTACGACATGATGGAGATGATGGGTGTCCCGGCGCCGATGACCAGTTATGTGTGGGTGACGGTCAACGGGGAAGCATGGGGGCTGTTCCTGGCTGTCGAAGAACCGGAGGATGCTTTCCTGCGCAGGGTATACGGCCGGGATCAGGGGAAGCTGTACAAGCCTGACTACAGGTATCTGGAGGAGGAAAACGCCGACGTAGCTCTCAGATATACCGATGACAGCTTCGAAAGCTACGACAACATATTCAGGAACGCCAGAACGGAAATATCGGATGATGACAGAAAGCGCCTCATCGACGCGCTGAAGATCCTTTCCGAGGCTTCCGGAGGAACGGAGGAGGATGGGGAAGAGCTTTCAGAAGCTGTGAACGTGGACGGAGCGCTGCGTTATTTTACCGTACAGAGCTTTGTGGTGAATCTCGACAGCTATCTGGGACCTACGGGTCACAATTACTTTCTGCATGAAAGAGATGGTATACTGACCATACTTCCGTGGGATTACAACCTGGCTTTCGCCACCTATTCGCTGGGGATGCCGGAGCCGATAAACGACGCGGAGCTGTATGTCAACTACCCCATAGATACCCCGGCTTCCGGACAGATCATGATGGAGCGGCCTCTGTTTCACAATATCATGAAGGTGGACGAGTATCACAGGCAGTATCACCGATATTACGACATGTTCCTGGAGGAATATTTCGAGAACGGATATTTTCAGGCAAAGGTGACGGAAGTATATCGTATGATAGCGCCGTATGTGGAAGAAGATCCGACGGCGTATTGCTCTTATGAGGATTTTCAGGAAGGAGTGGAAACTATCACCGATTTTTGCCTGTTGAGGGCGGAAAGTGTCAGAAAACAGCTCCAGGGAGAGATCCCTGCCACAATAAGAGGACAGTCGCTGGATAGCAGCGGTTTCGTGGACGCGTCGGATATCTGGCTGCCAGATATGGGAGAGATAGCCGATCTTTATACTGAATAATTTCGGTATGAAGCTGTGGACGGATCCGACGAAATGGTTGCAGATCTGATTTTGTAAGAGTGTGCCAGGAACCGGCGATACGGGAGAGACTGATTTTTTGTGAAGACCTTCTTTTTCTTTGGAAGACGGCATATATTCAAGGGGAAGGGAGGTTTTTTCGTGGGAAGAAAGCTGAGAAAGTGGGAAAAAGCGGTGGCCGGCGCTCTTGCCGCGGTATTTCTGATAGCCGGAGGATTCATGGGGATAGATAAGTTCGCGCCGGAGGAGAGGTCGCTGACTATCGTCGATGATGACACAGCCGCTGTTTCGGGGAATGCGGCTGTGTCGCAGAGAGGTGATGCCTCGGGCAAGGACAGCGGAGGCGGTGAAGATGACAGTGGCCTGGATATAAGCGCCAAGTCGGCAATACTTATCGACGGCAGCAGTGGGAAGGTGCTGTTCGCGCAGAATGAGAAGGAGCACCTGCCGCCTGCGTCGGTGACGAAGGTGATGACATTGCTCCTGATCCTGGAAGGGTGTGAATCGGGGAAGATATCCACGGAGGATGAAGTCATCATTTCAGAACGGGCAGCGTCTATGGGCGGCAGTCAGATGTATATGGAGCCGGGTGAGAAGCATACGGTGGAAGAATTGCTTAAAGGTGTGATAATGGTCAGTGCCAACGACGGATGTGTGGCGCTGGCCGAGCATCTTTCGGGAAGTGTGGAAAGCTTCGTGGAGCTGATGAACCAGAAGGCGGCGGAAATGGGTCTGGAGGACAGTCATTTCGTCAATACTAACGGTCTTCCTGTGGCAAATCATTATTCCTGCGCATATGATATAGGAATGATATCGCGGGAGCTGATGGAGTTCGAGGACGCGCGGGACTGGTTCACCGCGTGGCAGGAGGATATAAAGGTGGGTCTGCCGGGAAAGGAAAGCGATTTTACGTTGACCAATACCAATAAACTGATAAAAAGCTACAGCGGGGCAATCGGAGTCAAGACGGGCTTCACCGATGACGCGGGGTACTGCCTTGCAGGAGCGGCGGAAAGAGATTCGACGAGGCTCATAAGTGTGGTATTAGGCTGCGAGAGCAGCGAAGTGAGATTCGACGAGGCGGCCAGGCTGCTGGATCACGGTTTTGCCGGGTATGAGACGGTACAACTGGCGAAGGCCGGTGAGAGGATAGAGAAGGTCGCGGTACAAAAGGGAGATCAGACGGAAATTTTTGCCGTATCAGAAGATCCGCTGGGAGTCACTGTGAAAAAGGGTGAAAAGGACCAGGTGAAGAAACTGGTGGAAATAGATGAAAATCTGGAGCTGCCTATAGAAAAGGGAGAAAAGGTAGGATCCATGGTCGTGCTGGAAGGAGATGAAGAAACCGCCAGATACAGGCTGGTTTCCGACAGGAAGGTGGAACGAGCCGATTTTGCCACTACATACATCCGTATGATTAAAAAAATGATTTGAAAGGATGGAGGGATTCCCTTGAGCGGCAAAAACTGTTACCTTTTCTTTTCCGGGTATTACGCCGCGGTGAAGGTGTCTCAGATACTGACAGGACATCAGATAGACAACAGGGTCGTGAGGGCACCGGTGCATATGAGGAACAGCTGCAATTTCGCGGTATTGATAGATGTGGCGGAAGAAGACAGGACAATGGAGCTCCTCGGCGAATCGAAGATCGCTCCGGAGAAAAGGGCGTATGGGGAAAAGAGAAGGATATGATATAGCGCGGCGTGAGCGCGTGAAAAAGCCTGAAGATCGAAATGGTCTGCAGGCTTTTTGATATGTTCGCCACATACAAGTGACAGAAGGGTTATTCAAATAATTTTTGAAATCAATGTAAAATTTCCTTAAAATGGATGCTCATAAAAGCGATGTAAAATCGTCGAAAGCATTGACTTTTCAACGATTATAAGGTATAATCATGACGCGGTAAATGCTTGGAGTTACTTAATATACAGGGCAAAAACATGGTAAACGAGGAGGGGATTATGTCAACACAGGATATTTCTAAAAGAAAAAGGAGGGCTGCGGCGGTCATAGCTGTCATGATGGCGGTATCGGTATTCGCGGGGCTGCCGCTGACGGATCTCGGCAAAGTCTACGCGGCCGGCGAAACAGGCCAGGTCACGGCAAGCTTGCTGTATGTCAGGTCCGGAGCGGGAACCAGCTATTCTAAAATAGGCTCACTGGCGAAGGGGAAGACTTTTGTCGTTACCGGATCTGCGAAGGACTCTTCCGGGGTGGTATGGTACCAGCTGAAGTACGGTTCGAAGACCGGTTATGTATCATCGAAGTATGTTAACATAAAACAGAATACGGTAACTTCGGTTTCCAACACTCAGGGAACGGTAAATACAAAAACTGACCCGCTCATTGTCAGAAGTGGTCCGGGAACGAGCTACAGCAGTCTGGGAACGATGGTAAAAGGAAAGACTTTCACCGTGACCGGAAAGGTGCAGGATATATCGGGGACATGGTGGTATACGCTTTCCTTCAATGGAAAGACAGGCTATGTTTCTTCCAAATATGTAAAGACCACTTCTACATCGTCAGGTGTTACAGAAGTGACTGGAACTACAGGCACGGTGGCAACAAAGACGGATCCGCTGCTGGTGAGGAGCGGCCCGGGAACTAATTACGGGACCATCGGATCCATGGCCAAGGGCAAGACCTTCACCGTGACGGGAAAAGCTCAGGACAGTTCGGGGACATGGTGGTACAGATTGACATTTAATGGGAAGACAGGTTATGTTTCTTCCAATTATGTGACCATCAAGACATCTTCAGGAGCTACCGAGGAGACGGAAAACGCTATCGGTACTGTCAATACCAAGTCTGATCCGCTGCTGGTGAGGAGCGGTCCGGGAACTAATTACGGGACTATCGGATCCATGGCCAAGGGTAAGACTTTCACAATAATAGGCAATGCGAAAGACAGCTCGGGCAATACATGGTACAAGCTTACATACAATGGAAGACTGGGATATGTTTCCGGCTCCTATGTGAAGGTCACTCAGAACAGCGATCCGGGAAGCTCTGATGAGGATACGGATCAGGGTTCATCCAGTTCGCCTGTGACATTCCAGATGGGGACGGTAACAGCCAATGACGGACTCAATGTCAGGACGGGAGCAGGGACAAGCTATACGCGGCTGACGACGCTGCCCAAGGGGACGACCATAACGGTCACGGGTTCTAAGAAGGCCAGCGATGGCAAGGTATGGTACACATATCAGTACAGCGTCAGTCAGGTGGGATATCTGTGTTCCGATTATCTGTCCGTAAAGACAGTGACGTCCGACAGCGATTTTGAAAGTTATATGACGGCTCAGGGATTCCCTGAGAGCTACAAACCGGGCCTGAGGATGCTCCACGCGGCTCATCCTCAGTGGGTATTCAAGGCATACAATGTAGGATATTCATGGTCGGATGCCATTGCCAGGGAAACGGCCAGCGTTTCCACCAATCTGGTCAGCGCGTCATCACCTGTATCATACAGATCCACGGCTCCGGGTTCCTACAACTCCTCAACAAAGACGTGGACGACCTTTGACGGAGGCTGGTATGCTGCCAGTCCTACTGTGGTGAAGTATTATATGGATCCGAGGAATTTCCTGACGGAGAGCGGCATATATCAGTTCATGACCCACAGATATGACAGCGGCTCTCAGAGTGCCGACACGGTAGCGGCAGTTATTCAGGGCTCGTTCATGCAGAGCAGAAACCCTGGAGGCGGATACAGCTCCTATTCGACGTTGATAAACGCGGCGGGAAAGAATGGAGGTGTCAACCCTAATGTGCTGGCGGCAATGATCATACAGGAGCAGGGATGGAGCGGAAGCAGTCTGGTATCGGGAACTTATCCGGGATATCAGGGCTATTACAACTTCTTCAATATAGGGGCATATACTACCAGCACCATGAATGCCATCCAGAGAGGTCTCTGGTACGCTAAGGGCTCAGGAGTGGGCGCTACAAGCTATTCCAGACCGTGGAACACGCCGTATAAATCCATATTAGGCGGAGCGATGTTCTATTCGGAGGAGTATGTTTCCAACAATCAGGATTCATACTATACTAAGAAGTTCAATGTGAAAAACGGTGTAAGCAAGGTAGGTACTCACCAGTACATGACCAATGTGGCCGGCGCGGCCAGCGAAGGCAGCATAGTCAAGAGAGCTTACAGCAGTAATGATAACTATCCTGTGGTATTCGAAATACCTGTATACAGCAGCATGCCGTCCACTGCGTGTCAGCTTCCATAGGCAGATCGCGTGGCGTGGACGGAATGCCGAGTATGTAAAAAATGCGAAACAGAGACACAGGATAAGGATGAGTAAAGTTAAAGGGGCAAGCGATGACGTATTGCAAAGATAAGGAAAGAACGACAGAGAGGATATTGAAGAGGCTGATAGTGCTGATAGCAGTACTGGCGCTGGTGATACCACTGATATCGCCTCGGGTATTCGCGGCATCTTCTGTTACACTCAGCGGAGGAGATGATGTAAAAGGCGGGGATACCTTTACCGTTGCCGTCACTTTTGGCGGCGGCAACATAGGGCGGGTAGATGCCAGTCTTACCTATGACACTGATAAGCTGACGTATATATCAGGAGGAAGCAGTACGGGGAACTCGGGATATATCCAGCTGAGCAGTGGGGGTACTGACGGCAGTGTGACGTTCAATATCGAGTTTCAGGCTATATCAGAAGGGGATACTGTGCTGGAGGTGACGACCAGGGAGCTTTACGATCTGAATGAAGCTTATATCGGAGAAACGCCTTCGGCATCCAAGACCGTTTCCATAGCGGGAAGCGCAGCGGAGGAAGAGATCATCACTCAGACCACATCTCCTGACCAGCCGGTGGCTGAAACGGAGCTTTCCGGAGTCGATGAGAAACCGGATGAGGGCAATGGTGAAAGCAGCGTGACATTGCTGATGGCAGCAGCTATCGCCATACCGCTGATACTCATCATCATCATAGCTGTTCTGCTGGCCAGGAAGAAGAAAAAGAAGGCCGCTCCTGCTTCGGAAGAAGAGACTGATGAGCCGTCCGATGGATCTGATCAGTATACCGGATATCGGCCGGAAACCTATGGAGATGAGCAGAGGCCCATGAGCAGGATGGAACGGATGAGCAGTGGCAGGAAAGCAGATAAAGAGACGAAGAAGAAAGCATCTGAGGAGACCGAAAGCTGGTCTGACTGGGATGGTTTTGACGACAACGATCTGAGATGATGGAGCGGATGTCGTCTGACTGTAAAAAACGGTGACGATAAAAGGCCGGCGTGCCGGGGCAAAAGCCCTGGGCGCCGGTCTTGGTCTATGGGGAGCCTTTAGCTTTTGCCCCCGTCACCTGCGAGTTTATTTGAGGTTTTCAGGATTCAGGCAGGAAAGTTCAGGCAGAGTGAAGATGCCGTCTTTTCTTATGAGCCTGCCGTCGAAGTATATTTCTCCGCCGCCGTATTCAGGACGCTGTATCATCACCAGATCCCAGTGGACTGCCGACTTGTTGCCATTGAAGGCATCTTCGTAGGCTGCGCCCGGTGTCAGATGGAAGCTGCCTGCTATTTTTTCATCGAAGAGGGTGTCCTTCATAGGTTCCAGGATGTACGGGTTGACACCGATGGCGAATTCGCCGAAGTACCGGGCTCCTTCGTCCGTATCCAGCAGCTGGTTTATCCTGGTATCGTCGTTGGATGTGGCTTTCACTATCCTGCCGTCCTTTATCTCGAAGACGATGTTCTCGAAGGTGAAGCCCTGTTCTTCAGACGGCGTGTTGTATGAAATGATGCCGTTCATCGATTCTCTCACGGGAGCTGTGTAGACTTCTCCGTCGGGAATATTGCACTTTCCGTCGCACTTGATGGCCGGTATGCCCTTTATGGAAAAAGTCAGGTCCGTCCCAGGTCCCTTGATTTCCACCTTGTCTGTCTTTTCCATGAGGGCGACCAGGGAGTCCATGGCTTTGCTCATTTTGCCGTAGTCAAGAGTGCAGACGTCAAAGTAGAAATCTTCGAAGCGTTCCAGGCTGCTGCCGGCCAGCTGAGCCATGGAGGGGTTGGGATATCTGAGGACTACCCATTTCGTTTCGTTGACGCGCCTGTCCAGAACAGGTCTGGTGAGGCGGCTGTACATGTTCAGCTGCTTTGGCGGCACGTCCGACAGCTCCGACGTGTTGTTTCCGGCTCTGACGGCGATATAGGCGCTCATGCCTTCCATTTGGGCCAGTTTGTACTTATTCATGAAGCTGATCTGTTCTTCATCACAGCCCAGCAGTATTTCCCGGGTGATCTCCGAGTCGCTGATCTCCACGTAAGGCTTTCCTCCGCGGGCATAGGTGTTTTTCACCAGCTGCTTTACCAGAGGACGGCAGCAGTCGCCTTCGTAGGAGATGAGTATCTTTTCCCCTTCCTGCAGGTCGCAGGAGTAGTTCACCAGCAGATCCGCCAGCTTTTTTATTCTCTGATCCATTATTTCCTCCTCGATATATGTCAACAGTAAAATTTTCTATAGCATATTGTACCCTATGTGTGGTATTTTTAAAAGGGTAGAAAATTTTGGAGGTGGCGTTGAAGTATTATTTTATCGTCAATCCCAATTCGGGAAAGCGGAAAAAGCAGCAGCGGTTCATGGAAGGGCTGAAGGCCGCCGCGAAAAAGCTGGGTATCGAATACCAGGTCTACTGCACGACGGGAGTCGGGGACGGAGTCAGGTATACAGAAGAGGTCTGTCGTCAGAGCGCCGGGGCCGAAGGCAAAGGGTCGGAGAAATTGAGAATATACGCCTGCGGCGGGGATGGGACCATAAACGAGGTAGTCAACGGCGCTTTTGGGTTTTCTCATGTGGAGGTCGGAGCAGTGCCTCTTGGCACCGGCAATGATTTCATAAGGAATTATGGGACGGCTTCCGATTTTCTCGATATGGAGAGGCAGCTGACGGGCCGGTCGGTCAGCTGCGATCTGATAGGATACAGGGCCGAGCATCAGGATATGGTGACGGAAGGATATTGCGCCAACATGTTCAACATCGGCTTCGACTGCAATGTGGTGGATATGACATCCAGAGTGAAACGCTGGCCGCTGGTGGGCGGAACGTTGGCTTATATGATATCGGTGGCTATAATATTGATAGAGAAAAAAGGCGCCGATCTGAGGATACTTTACAGCGACGGCACGGAGGCAGGAGGAAGGATATTGCTCATCGCCATCGCCAACGGCTGCTACTGCGGCGGAGGTGTGAAAGGTGTGCCGTACTGTAAGCTGGATGACGGACTGATGGACGTCAGCGTCGTCAACGACATGAGCCGGCGGTTTTTTATGGCGTTGTTCCCCAGCTATTCCAAGGGCGTTCATATGGAAAAGAAACAGATCCGGGATAATGATGTGATACGATACACGAAGGAAAAGACGCTGACTGTCATTGCCAACGGTGAAAGTCTGCGGCTGTGCACCGACGGGGAGATAACGACTCAAAGGAAGGTAGAGTTCTGGATGGAGCCGAAAGCCTTCAGGTTCATCGTGCCTGGGAACCGCTGAGAGCCATGAGCTCGTTGCGATTGTCGGGGACGGTGGGCTGCGTTTACAGATGTTTTGTTTTTTTCGCGAAATGTCTGTAAAATTTTCAACGTTTGCGGCCTCTCCGCCTATCGACTTCCTGCTCACACACCGCAAAATCTCCTTTTTCCCCTTGACTAAGATAGTCCAGTACCTTCAACCCCATTGGATTTTACAGATAAAAGCCTAAAAATCAAAAATGTCTGTAATGGACTGGCAATGAGAGGATTTTGCGGGCCGGAATGGACTCCGTTGCCGAGCAGTTCCGCTGTCGGGGTGGCCGTCCTGCACAATCCGGCAAATAAACCCAACTCGCGTAAGTAAGCAATTTACATCTTGCATAGGGAGCGATTTTAATGTATACTAATTAATGTTCGCTGAACCAGTAATTTAGGTTCGGCCGGCGAAGTTCATATGGAGAAGTATCGAAGTGGTCATAACGAGCCGCACTCGAAATGCGGTTGTCCGCAAGGGCACGTGGGTTCGAATCCCACCTTCTCCGCCAAAACAAGACTCACAGGTAGATATATTGCTTGTGAGTTTTGTTATTTATTGGCTCGCTTAAGTAAGTATTCTGTTAAAGAGGCGTCAAAACGGACTGCCGGCCGTATCCATTTCTCAAAGGCCCCCTCGCAGAGGGGTCCTTTTATTCTCCCTCTTTTGGACCTTCTTTGTTACTTCTCTGGTCAGCAGACCAGTTCTATTGTAACAAACATAGGCCTTTTTTCCTTACCGCCGTAAGACCTTTTGAATCGCAGGCATAGCCCGTGGTTTTCATTTTTACGGCAAAACCTCCTTTGTATCACTATTATACAAAGGAGGCTTATATAAGTCGAATGTGCGATTTTAAAATTGCATATTCTTGTTACTGGAATCGGCATTGAAGAACATAATATAATAAATCGGAATATATGTTATTTTGCCGTTTTGTTTAACAGTTCTTTTGTTAGACACAACAAACGCTTTTTTTATATGATAATCTTCATTCTTAACAAATGTATTAAGTGCGCTGTGTACGGTGTAGTCTTTGCCCGACTTCACTTCAATCGGTACAGTGCAAAGACTGTCATAATCATCAATCAGATAATCTACTTCGCCTTTACTGCGATTATCATAGTAAAAGAGTTTAAATCCGTGTGCGGTCAACTCGCTTGCCACAACCGTCTCGTAAACCGAGCCGAGATTTATGCTTTTTTCATCATCTAAAACGGCACGAATATTATTGCCGTATAGTATATTGGTAAGGATACCGACATCATTGAGATATAATTTAAGCAGGTTTTTCCCAGTGGATTCAATCACCAGAACGGATGTTTTCAATTACCTGTAATGCCCTATCTTTTTCTTTTATAAGATTTACTTTTTCCTTGTC
>UQRM01000004.1 GCA_900543485.1 uncultured Eubacterium sp.
CTGATATGCGCAGTAGGGAGAAGACGGGACAGGAAGTCATTTGCCGCCAGGATCCCGATGGATCTGATGGCAGCGGCGGCAGCCGTATTGCTGTTCGTATGCACGTCGGTTTCCATCGATTCAGGACTGTCGATAATGAATTATGTAGAGCTGCTTCTGGTAGTATGTCTGGTAGCATTGGTGTTCGCTCTGATAATCACCGGAACGATATTTGTTTTCGCGATCCAGGTGAAGGCAGGCGGATGGTGGAGAAACACGGTGATATTCAGGGTATGCGCCCTGGTGAAAAAGGGGATAAAGATACTCTTTAAGATATTCGGAAACGTAAATCTTGTCTGGAAGACGGGACTCGCGATCTTAGCGGCCGTGCTGATAAATCTGATCATTGTGATCATAGCTATAAACAGCTATGGTTCCGGGGCAGTTATCATCCCATGGGTGATAGGAGCCGTGATCACAGCGGCGTCAGTCTTGTACGTGGCTCTCTGCATGAAAAGGCTGCAGGAAGGGGGAGAACGATTGGCAGAAGGCGATATGGGATATAAGATAGATACCAAAGGGATGTTTCTCGATTTGAAAAAGCACGCGGAGAATCTGAACGATATAGGCAACGGGATGGCGAAGGCGGTGGATGAAAGACTGAGGAGCGAGAGATTCAAAACAGAACTTATCACCAATGTTTCTCACGACATAAAAACGCCTATCACATCCATAATAAATTACGTGGATTTCCTCAAAAAGGAAGATATAGAAAACGAAAAGGCGAGGGAATATATAGAAGTGCTGGATCGTCAGTCGCAGAGGCTCAAAAAGCTGACGGAAGATCTGGTGGAAGCTTCTAAGGCGGCTACGGGGAACGTCACTCTCAATCTCATGCCGTGCGACGCGGCAGTGATGATGACCCAGGCTATGGGCGAGTATAAGGAAAAGGCAGAAAGTCAGGATCTGGAAATGATAATGAATTTGCCGGAAGAAAATATAAGTATCATGGCCGATGGCAGGAGCATGTGGCGGGTGTTGGACAATCTGATGAACAACATATGCAAATACTCTCAGCCGGGAACGAGGGTGTACCAGACTCTCGAGGAAAAAGATGGAAAGGCGCTGATAACGTATAGAAACACTTCCAGATATGAGCTGAATATCACTGGTGAGGAGCTCACAGAGCGATTCGTCCGGGGGGACAGCTCCAGACACACGGAAGGAAGCGGCCTGGGACTTTCGATAGCTAAGAATCTTGTAGAGCTGCAAGGCGGAAGATTCGATATATATATAGATGGCGATTTATTCAAAACTATAATAGAATTCGATTTGATATGATGAAGAGACAGAGTGAGAGCGCGGAGCTTCCGGAGAGAAGAGCCGCGCTTTTGCTGTATCAAATTTTAAGTGAGACGCAGGTGATTTTATGGTATAATGGATGCATTGGTTGGAGGCGGACGAAGGAGTATACACGAGTTATAGACAAGAGGACAGTAATATATGGAAGTCATAAATTTTATATTCGTATTGGCTATCGTCGTTCCTCTGGCGGTGCTGATGATATATTTACTAAGCAACCTGAGCAATGATGTCAAGGAATCCTGTAAAAACGCAGAGGCTGAGCGGCAGGCGGAAAAAGACGCGGGGATGCGGCCGGACAGGACTTACGGTGCTGATTGTGATAGAAGGGAGCGAACAGACGGGAGGCAGTATCCGCGTTGGGGCAGGGCTTCCGAAAGAGAGGATGAACGACGTCCGGAAAGAGGACAGGCTCCTTATCGACAGAAAAAAACGCGGGACGATGAAGAAAAGGCAGGAGGCTCGGGAAACAGGACGGAGAGGCGAAGGAAAGAGCACGGAACTGCGGAGAAGCCCGCTAAGCAGCCCAGCAAGCGAAAACGCAGAAAGGAAAGAAAAAACAGGAGGAAGGTCGGAAGAGATCAAAAATGAAACGAGGCTATTTTATATCTTTTGAAGGCGTCGACGGCTCAGGAAAATCCACTCAGATAGAGCTGCTCAAGGATTTCCTGGAAAGTCGGGGGTATGAGGTCGTACTGACAAGGGAACCGGGAGGTACGGAGATAGGTGAGAAGATACGAGATATCATATTGGATCCATCCAACAGCGGAATGGATCATATGACGGAAGCGTTGCTGTATGCCGCGTCTCGGGCCCAGCATGTGCGTCAGGTGATCGCGCCGGCTGTGGAAAGCGGAAAGGTCGTCATATGTGACAGATTCGTTGACTCCAGTATCGCTTACCAGGGATACGGCAGGGAGCTGGGAAAATGTGTGGAGGACATAAACAGATATGCTGTTTCAGGATATATGCCGGACATGACCTTCCTCATGAAGGTCAATCTCAATGTAGGCAGCGACAGGATAAAGGGAAGACGGCGAGACAGGATAGAGATGGAAGACAAGGATTTTTACAGCCGTGTATATGAGGGATATGAAATGATCCAGCGTGATTTTCCCGACAGGATTATTGGGATAGATGCCAGTGGCGAGATAGATGTTATCGGCAGCACCATCACAGATCATGTCCAGCGGTTGATGGAGGGCAAACGATAGATATGCGTTTCAAATATCAGAGTGACAATGAAAACCTGACGGAACGGCTGGAGCGCATGGTGAAAACAGGAACCGTTTCCCACGCGTATATCTTTGAAGGTCCGGGATATGTAGATAAGAAAGCTTTTGCCGAAAGCTTCGCCAAGGGTATCCTGTGCCCTATCGCTCGCGGTGATGGCTGCGGCTCTTGCGGGATATGCAATAAGGTGGATCACGGTAATCACGAGGATATCATGTATATATCGGCTTCGGGAGGATCTATAAAAGACGCGGATATCATCAGGATGCAGGAGGCTTTGAAGAGCAAGCCTTTTGGAGACAGACACATCGTTATCATCGAAAACAGCGATACGATGACGTTACGGGCACAGAACCGGCTTTTGAAGACGCTGGAGGAACCGCCAGGAGCCTCTGTCATCATGCTGCTGTCGGAGAACATGGAGAATCTCACTCAGACTATCCGTTCCAGATGTGTCAAATACAGGATAAATTGTTTCGGTAGTGAAGGATATGATTTTATGATGGAAAAGGCTGAAAAAGTAGCCGCCATGGTTCTGGAGCGGAAGCCTTTTTATCAGCTGAAAAAGGAAATCGACGATGTGACGGCAGGCAGCGAAGAGACGGCAGGATTTCTGGACAGCATGGAGATAGTGTTCAGAAACATGTTGCTGGAGAGCGGAAAAGGCATATCGCGATACAGTAAAGACGAGTTGACGGGAAATATATATGCGATCGAGGAAGCAAGGAGAAAGATCAAGAGCGGGATATCACGGCCTTACGCAATGAAGGATCTGCTCGTGAAAATCGGAGGATAGATAATGACAAAGGTAGTAGGGATAAAATTCAAGGATGTGGGCAAGCTGTATTATTTCAGCCCCGGTGATCTGCACGTGGAGGAAGGCGATAATGTTATCGTTGAGACAGCCAGGGGACTGGAGTTCGGTAAAGTGGTGATGGGTGAGACTGAGGTCAGGGAAAAGGATCTGGTCGCCCCGCTGAAAAACATCATCAGGGTGGCTGACGAAAAGGACAGAAAAAGACACGAGGATAATCTGGCGAAAAAGGGAGAGGCTCTCAGGCTGTGTCAGGAAAAGATAGACGCACATAAGCTGGAGATGAAGCTGATAGATGTGGAATATACCTTTGATAACAGCAAGGTGATATTTTACTTTACCGCCGACGGCCGGGTAGACTTCAGAGAACTGGTGAAAGATCTGGCTGCCGTATTCAGGATGAGGATAGAACTGAGGCAGATAGGAGTGCGGGATGAAGCCAAGATGTTGGGCGGCGTAGGGAATTGCGGCAGAGGACTGTGCTGCAGTACATGGCTTTCCGATTTTGAACCGGTTTCCATAAAAATGGCAAAGGTCCAGAATTTGTCCCTCAATCCTACTAAGATATCGGGAATATGCGGAAGGCTGATGTGTTGTCTCAAGTTCGAAAATGAAGTGTATACTCAGTTGAAAAAGGGGATGCCTACGGTGGGAGAGCGGGTGAAGACTCCCGACGGCATGGCCATCGTGACCGATATCAATATACTTGAGAATATAGTCAAGACAAGGCTGATCCTGGAAGAGGGATCTAAGGAAAAAGGTGTCGAGGAGAAGCTCAGTACGGAGCTTTACATCTACGGCAAGAATGATGTGAGACGGATGGGTAAAAAGGGAAGCAAGAGGAAGGATGACGATCTGGAAGATCTCGGAGAAGACGTACTGAAGGAGATAAAGGAGCTGATGAAGGACTGAGGCTGCCCATGGAACGAATAGAAGAAACGGGTTTTGGGAACATAAGGCTGATACAGGATACCGATGGATTCTGTTATGGGATCGACGCTGTCATATTGGCCGATTTCACTTGCAGGATACGTCCCGATTTTAAAATGGCGGTGGATCTGGGGACCGGAAACGGTATCATACCTTTTATCCTCAGCCATAAAAACAAGGACGCCCGATTCATAGGCGTGGAAGTGCAGGAGGCTGCTGTGAGACTGGCGGAGAAAAGCTGTGCTCTCAATTGCCTGCAATCACGTATAAGCTTTGTCAACGGCGACGTATCGTCGCTGAATAGAATGGTGTATGAGAAGGAGGATGTAGATGTGGTAACATGCAACCCTCCTTATTTTGCCAGAGGCGGCGGGATACCGCCTGAAAATAAAGGCCGCTTCATCGCCAGGCATGAGACGACTGCGGAAGTGGGAGATTTTATAAAGACAGCGGCGGACATCCTCGATGGTAGCGGGGATCTTTTCATGGTCCATCGTCCTTCCAGATTGGTCGACATATTCTGCAGCTGCAGGGAATATGGTCTTGAACCGAAGACCATCCGATACGTGATACCGAGAGCAGGAGAGATACCAAACATCGTGTTGATACATTGTGTGGCCGGAGGCGGCAGAGAACTGAGGATGATGAGGGAGCTGCCGGTATACGGATCAAATGGGCAGTACAGTGATGAGATAATGGATATATACGAAAGAAAGACTTCGGAGACAGGAGGACCGGAAACCTGTTTGCGGTGAGGACTTCTGGTGATGACCTCTTATGTTACATGATCATACATATGTATACGGAGGCGAAGATGCCGACAATGTACCCTACCAGGCCGGCGATGAAGGAATGCCTCATTTTTTTTACGGAGGTGACACCGAAGTAGAGAGCAAGGACATAGAATATGGTCTCGCAGCTGCCGACCATTACTGAAGCCGCGCGGCCCACCAGTGAGTCGGGGCCGGAAGCATCCATTATCTGCTCTGCCACCACCAGAGAACCGCTGCCTGATACAGGCCTGAGGAATATGAGGGAGATCAGTTCTTCAGGTATAGAGAAAAAGTCGAATATGGGAGCGACGGCTTTTTCTATGAAATCCATGGCTCCAGATGATGTGAGAGCCTCTATGGCTATGAATATACCGATGATAAATGGGAGAATCTCGACGCATGTTCCAAGCCCGTCTTTGGCGCCTTCGATAAAAACATCGTAGATATCGGTCTTTTTCCTCAAACCGTATACCAGGATGACTGTTATCAGAACGGGGAGGAACATTGTGGAAAAAATGCTCAGTACGCTAGAGATCATCGCCTCTCCTTTCGAAAAATCTGCACACCAGCACGGAAACTACCATGGAAATCAGGCCGGCGATGATGGAAGGGACAATGATATCCTCGGGAGATGCCGAGCCCAGATCGCTGCGTATTTTTATCACAGCGACCGGGACCAGCTGTATCATCGACATATTGAGAGCCATGAACATGCACATAGTATCGCTGGCATACTGAGGTCTTGGATTTTCTCTGTCCAGCAGCTCCATAGCCCTGAGAGAAAATACGGTAGCGCTGTTTCCGGCGCCGAATATGTTGGCCATGAAACTCATTATCATCACCGCCAGGGTCTTGTCATTCTTCTCTCCGGGAAAGAGGAACTTCATCAGCGGTTTCATAGTTTCGGATATCTTCTCTATGAGCCCCGACGCTTCGGCGATCTTCATCAGGCCACTCCAGACGGCCATGATACCTGCCAGAGAAAGCATAAACTGGACGGCCTCTCCGCAGCTGTTCATCAGGCCATCGGTGAACTGAGAGATCCTGCCGTTTACCACTGAAAAAACGATACCGATGATGAGCATGAAGCCCCATATGCGATTCATCATAAATTAACACCTCTAGTGTAAAAATATTCATTTAAGTGAAAAATATGTTGAAGCTGTTTCGATTTTATGTGATAATATAATAAGTATGTATGGGAGGACTTACCTATGAGCATAACCATTGATTTGAAAATGCTGTTGCTGATTATTATATGTATTGCCGTCGTACTGCTGGTGATATATCTGATCCGCTGCTTGAAGAGTCTGATGGTGACGTTGGAGCATACGAATGAGATCCTCAAAGACGTAGAAGTCATGACAGACCTGGCGGCCAAGAGAAGCAAAGATGTCGACAACATTATAACCAATGTGTCGGAAACGGTTTCGGATATAAGTGAAACGATAAGCGGAAAGCAGAATGCGATATCTATAATAACAGCCATAGCCAGGGCTATACTGGCAGTCAAGAACGCTGCTGACAAGGAAAAATAGAGACGATTCGATGTGAATGGGTAAGATAATGATGGACTTAGGGGATTGAAAGGAGTTAGTCATGAAAGCAACAGGTATAGTAAGAAAAGTTGACGAACTGGGCAGGATCGTGTTACCGATAGAGCTGAGAAGAACATTGAATATAGACATAAAAGATCCACTGGAAATATATGTGGACGGTGAATCGATAATGCTCAAGAAGTACCAGCCGGCTTGCGTATTCTGTGGAAGCTCTGACGGGATCAAGCAGATCAAGGGAAAGAATGTATGCAGCAAATGTATAAAGGAGCTGCAGAGTCTATAGTATCTTAAAAGCGATGCGGAAAAAGGGCTGATTTCATTGTCCTTTTTTTGCGTTAAAATCATATCTTTGGCAACAATAATAAGTAAGGAAGAGGTCTTGTCAATACGTTTTGCTCCCCTTATGTGTGAAACATGCAAGCCTCTTCCTTATCCTATGTATTCCTTGAAACTGTGGTAGAAAAACAGTATAATATACTGACTGAGAATTAAAGTGTACGGAGGAATAAAGTGGCAAAATTTCTGGTCCAAAAGAGTGAGCCGCTGACTGGTGAAGTGACCATAAGCGGTGCCAAGAACGCCGTGCTTCCTATCATGGCGGCGACACTTTTAACGGAGGAAAAATGTGAGATAAAGGATGTTCCGGCTCTCAGAGATGTGGACGTCATGTGTCAGCTTCTCGAGAGCCTTGGTGCGTCTGTGGACAAAAGGCTGGATGAAAATGTAGTTGAGATCAAAGCAGAAGGCGATATAGCGTTCGAAGCTCCTTTTGACCTGGTGAAGATGATGAGAGCGTCTATCCTCGTGCTGGGCGCGCTGTTGTTGAGAACCGGCAGGGCTGTGATACACCTTCCGGGCGGATGCGCCATAGGAAAGCGTCCTGTGGAGCTTCATCTGAAAGGATTGAAGGCGCTGGGCGTCAATGTGGACGAAGAACAGCTGAAGCGTGGTATCATTGATGCCAGAGCCGACAGCCTCAGAGGAACGACCATATACCTGGATTTTCCCAGTGTAGGCGCGACAGAAGTGATCATAATGGCCGCAGCGCTGGCTGACGGAACGACGATCCTGGAAAATGCGGCCCAGGAGCCTGAAATAGTGGATCTGGCCAATTTTCTCAACAAAATGGGAGCCAGGATAAAAGGCGCAGGGACTGACACTATCAAGGTGGATGGAGTGACATCGCTGAAAGGTGTGTCCCACAACGTGATACCTGACAGGATAGAAGCGGGGACATTCATGGTGGGAGCTGCGATGACGAGAGGAAACGTATTGATAAAGAATGTAGTTCCTGATCATCTGAAAGCTGTCATCGCTAAATTGAAAGAATGCGGAGCCAGCGTGGAAATGGGAGAAGACGGCATAAGAGTCAGGGGCGACGAGGCGGAGATAACATCGACTGATATCAAGACCCTTCCGTATCCGGGATTCCCTACCGATATGCAGTCGCCGTTCATGGCGCTGCTCACGGTGGCAAAGGGACCCAGCGTCGTGATAGAGACCGTATTCGAGAACAGATTCATGCATGTGGGCGAGTTCAATCGTATGGGCGCTAATATCAAGGTGAATGGAAACTGTTCCATCATACCGGGAGGAAAGAGTCTGAAAGGAGCGCAGGTGGTGGCTACGGATCTCAGAGCCGGAGCTGCGGTGGTGCTTACCGGTCTGGTGGCGGAAGGGACTACGGAAGTCTCTCAGATATATCATGTGGACAGAGGATATGAGAAATTCGTTGAAAAGCTCCGGGCATTGGGAGCCAACATAATGCGGGTGGAGGAGTGACAGGACGAGAGATCCGGAAAACGAAATAAATGTGTGCGGCAGGCATATCGCGGAGGGATAACGACGCGATATGCTTTTTTGTAAGTGAAACTCCCGTGCTTCGCACAGGAGTTTTTTTCGGA
The DNA here is from genome assembly GCA_900543485.1 of uncultured Eubacterium sp. Lineage (GTDB taxonomy): Bacteria > Bacillota > Clostridia > Peptostreptococcales > Anaerovoracaceae > Lentihominibacter > Lentihominibacter excrementipullorum. Next base: position 8,555 of record UQRM01000004.1, read on the forward strand.
GAATATATTCCTGGTATGTGGCAATAATAAATATGACCATTAATGGATATGACTATCGATCGCATCAAGGAGGAAAACGGAATGACGGATCTTAAGGGAAGCAAGACTTATGAGAACCTGTTGATAGCTTTTGCAGGGGAGTCACAGGCAAGGAACAAATATACTTTTTTTGCGTCCAAGGCCAGGGAAGAAGGGTATATGCAGATTGCCAGCATATTTGAGGACACGGCAGCCAACGAAAAGGAACATGCTGAGCTGTGGTTCAAGCACCTCGGAGGGATAGGAACGACGGAGGAAAACCTTCTTTCGGCAGCGGAAGGAGAGCATTATGAATGGAGCGAGATGTATGCTGACATGGCAAAGGTCGCCAGAGAGGAAGGCTTTTCGGAAATAGCCAGACAGATGGAAGGTGTGGCGGCCATAGAAAAGAGCCATGAAGATCGATACCTGAAGCTGAGAGGTAACGTGATAGACGGAAAGGTGTTCCAAAGGAATGAGGAAGTCACCTGGATATGCGGCAATTGCGGACATAAGCTGACGGGCAGGGAAGCGCCGGAAATATGCCCGGTATGCTTCCATCAGAAAGGATATTTTCAGCTGGAGGCGAAAAACTACTAAAATTGTAAAGTTCTCCGTAAAAACATATTGACAAATGGGCGACCAGGTGGTAAGTTATACCTAACAAGGTTAGCAAGTGTTAACTAACTGATGGCTGACCTTGCCCTATCAAAGTAACTGAAGGAGAACGGCATGAACGTAAACGATGCTAACATCGGAGAAACATATATCGTGGAAGATATCCAGACGGATGACGAGGATCTCAAGGCATTCCTCTTTTCGCTGGGATGCTACAGCGGTGAGCCGATAACGGTCATCGCGTGTCGCAAAGGAGGCTGCACGGTATCGATAAAGGATGGGCGGTACAATATCGACAAGGGGATAGCGGCCGCTGTTCAGATAAGAAAATAGTGATATCCATCACTATTTTTTTAGGCGAGGGTTAGCGTAGATTAACTATATCGACTTCTCAATGATTTACTAATATACAGAGAGGAAATAGGAGGACTTTTTATGAGAATTGCTTTTGCCGGCAATCCCAACAGCGGAAAGACTACCATGTACAATGCGCTGACGGGTGAGAATGAAAGGGTCGGTAACTGGGCCGGGGTTACCATAGGCAAAAAGGAAAGCCCGATCAAGAAGGAGTTTTACGATTTCACGGAAGACCTGATCGCGGTGGACCTGCCGGGAGCTTACTCCATGTCTCCGTTTACACCGGAGGAGAGTATAACCAGCGGGTATGTACGGGATGAGAACCCGGACGTCATAGTCAACATTGTAGATGCCACGAATCTGAGTCGAAGCCTGTTTTTCACCACTCAGCTCCTGGAGCTGGGCGTCCCAGTCGTTGTAGCGCTCAATAAGAGCGATATAAACGAGAAGATGAACACCAGGATAGATACGGAGATGCTGTCAAAGAAGCTCAATTGCCCTATCATCAAGACGGTGTCCACGTCGTCCAGCAAGACAGGACTCAAGGAAGTGGTAAATGCAGCTGTGGAGCTTGCCGGGAACGGCCAGAAGGCACCATATCTGCAGGCGGACATCAATCTGCACGATAAAAATGCGGTAGAAGCTGAGGACAGAAAGCGATTCGATTTCGTGAACAAGATCGTCAGGGAGGTTGAGACACGTCAGGTACTGACTAAGGAAAGGAACAGTCAGGATACGATAGATGCTATCCTCACTAACAAGGTATCGGGCATTATCATATTCGCCGCGGTGATGATAGCGGTGTTCTGGATATCCCAGTCATGGCTGGGGCCGTTGATCGCCGACTGGCTGGTAGGCTGGATAGAGATGTTCCAGGGCTGGGTAGCAGCACAGCTTGAAAACGCAGCTCCTATACTCCAGGCCATACTGGCGGACGGTATAGTAGGCGGTGTTGGCGCCGTAGTAGGATTCCTGCCATTGGTAATGGTGATGTATTTCCTGATAGCTATACTGGAAGACTGCGGATACATGGCTCGTGTCAGCGTCGTGATGGATCCTATATTCAAGAGAGTTGGTCTTTCCGGCAAAGCTATAATACCTATCATAATAGGGACCGGCTGCGGCATACCGGGAATCATGGCGTGCCGTACGATACGCGACGAAAGGGAGAGAAGAGCCAGCACGATGCTGACCACTTTCATTCCTTGTGGAGCGAAGATACCGGTAATAGCTCTCTTCGCGGGAGCATTCTTCAGCGGCTCCACATGGGTGAGCGTCAGCATGTATTTCTCGGGTATCGTGCTGATATTCCTGGGAGCGCTGGTAATAAAGTGGATAACGGGATACAAGTACAGAAAATCCTTCTTCATCATGGAGCTTCCTACATATAAGGCTCCAAGCATAAAGAGAGCTGCCTACTCGATGATGGAAAGAGCGAAGGCATACATAAAGAAGGCTGCCACCATCATTCTGGTGTGCAACTGCGTGGTACAGCTGATGCAGACTTTCAACTGGCAATTCCAGCCTGTTGCCGAGAATGCAGCTGACACATCGATACTGGCGTCCATATCGTCGCCTTTCGCTGTGCTGCTGATACCTCTCGGATTCGGGACATGGCAGCTGGCTGCGGCGGCTATCACAGGATTCATAGCCAAGGAGAACGTAGTAGGTACGCTGGCGGTAGTTTACTCTATCACCAACTTCATCGATACAGATGAACTGGCACTGACGGGAGGAGCCAACGAGGTGGCGCTGGCCATGGGACTTACCACCGTATCGGCGCTGGCTTACCTGATGTTCAACCTGTTCACACCGCCTTGCTTCGCAGCTTTGGGAGCTATGAACTCGGAGATGAAGAGCGCCAGGTGGCTGTGGGGAGCTATAGGATTCCAGTTCTGCACAGGATATACGGTAGCGTTCCTGGTATATCAGGTTGGTACTCTGGTTACCGCGGGTCACCTGGGAACGGGCTTCATACCTGGCCTGATAGCTGTCCTGGTAATGGTAGCCGCAGTGATCGCGATAGGGCGAAGAGCAAACAGGAACTTTGAGAGAGAATATTCGCTTCATGGAAAAGGAGGCGTATCCGCATGATGGTCAATATCATTGTCGGAGCTATAATAGTAGCTATACTGGCAGCGGCTGTCACTCACATAGTGAGAGCCAAGAAAAGAGGTGTGAAGTGTATCGGATGCCCGGACTCGGGTTGCTGCTCAGCCAACGCGTCGGGTAAGGATAAGGATACAGGGTGCGGCTGCGGCTGCCATGGAGAGTGATGTGTGATATACGGATGGAGCCGGCCTCGTCGGGAAAACCGACGGGCCGGCTTGCTTTTTCGTTGCAGCATATGAACGCCGGGCCTGTAACCTTTGGCGAGGCAGGTCACTCCTTTTCTACGGATCGTACAGTCTGATATGCCAAAAAGCAGATATTCAGAAGGCGTTATAGGCATAAATGGACGATTTTTTCTTTTGCATCGAGGATGATATGCTCATAAGTGTTCTATCATGGTTGTAAATTGGCATATTTTTATGGAAAGAAGGCGTTGGAATGCCAAAAGACCTGTGAATGTTGCGGGGATTTATTATATCGACTGGTGTAATGAGTGATGGGAGGCGGGTAATATGCCAAAGATGCGTTATGACAGCAGTGCTTTAGGCATATTTCAAATTTGCCGGGAGGCGGCCGGGGCAAGCCTTCAGTAGACCTCGGTTCCGCTGTAGTAGTGGGACAGTATCTCTTTATAGTCGTATCCTTTTTCCGCCATCCCGTCGGCTCCGTACTGGCTCATGCCGACACCGTGGCCGGAGCCGTTGGATGTGAATGTTACGGTATCGCCGGAGATGTTTACGGTGAAATTGGCGGAGGGCAGATCCAGCGCTTCACGTATCTGTCTTCCTGTCAGAGTCGCATTACCTATTTGTATCTCTTTTACCCTGTCGCCGGAGCTGCGGTCGAGTATCTTTATTGAGGATGGGGCGATGGCGCCGAAGCTCACGTCTGGATAGGCGGACATGAGGGCGGAAGCCAGCTGGTCTGTGGTGAAGGAGTGGGATTCGTTCTGGTGGGTAGCATCCTTTTCGTAAGGGCTGTCTACACTGACGAGATATGGAACGGCTGATGCGAATACGTCTTCAGAGTTTTCTGTTTTGCCTCCGCTGGAGGAATGGAACAGAGCCTGTTCCACCAACTGGCCCCTGTAGTAGAGCAGCTGTCCTTCAGTGTCGTTTACAGCCCGACATATCTTTTTCCATCCGTCATTCATCCATTGGTCTCCTTTCAGCTGAGCCAGCTCTGTCTCGCTTCGATAGACCTGACAGTGAGTAGAGTCGCATAAGGGTGCTCCCGGATGAGCCTGAGGATTTCCGCTCTCCTGGGCCCTGAGGACTCGTGCCAGCGAATAGGTGCGCGCCGCTACCGCCTGTGCTTTGAGTGCTTCCAGGTGAAATTCGGATGGCATTTCTCCGGAAACAACCCCTTTTATGTAATCTTCGAAATCTATTTGTTCTGTTTTGCCAGAATCCGTCCTGTAGACATCTATAGTCTCCGGCACCTCTGCCAGCTGGAAGTCGGCCTGAGGTATCAGAGTCTTTTTTGGCATATCCTCGTGGTGTGGGAGCTTCGTCAGGAAATATGGAGTGATGATGAGAAGAATGCATGCGGATATTATAGTCAGCAGGACAGGTACCAGAAAAGGAACGGCAAGTACATGCCTTATGGAACCCGACAGCTTCTTCAGGTGTTTTTTGAGCTTTCTGTTGTTTCTGTTTATGAACTTCATGTTGCAGTCTCCTAAAATATATTTGTACAAGTTTATGTCAAAAATTTCATGACTATGACTCAATATAGTGTATAATAGTAAGGCAACGGGAGAACAGTTATGAGAGTGATAAGTAAACAGAGAAACAGCAGGATGTGCATAATGTGCGGGCTCGACAATGAGTATGGTGTCAGGGCTCCCTTTTACAATATGGAGGATGGGAGTGTAGCTACACTGTTCTCATACAGATGCCAGCATCAGAGCTATCCCGGACGCGTACATGGAGGCCTTATCACTGCCATGCTCGATGAGATGGGGCTTCGGGCGCTGTGGGCGAAGGAGCTGTCGGAAGAATCATTTGGCGTGACGTTTTCCATAGACACCAAGTACAGGAAGCCTGTACCTTACGGTTGCAGGCTGGCGGGCAGGGGCAGAATCGTCAGAGATACAAGGAGGTATTTCATTACCGAAGCCTGTATCATGGACATGGCCGGAAATGTTCTCGCCAGCGGAACGGTGAAGTACCTCAGGCTGGATGTGGATCAGATAGCGGAAGGCGCCGAGACCCATGAGGAGCTGTGTTATCTGGATGAGGATGGCGTGAGGGAAATATCTTTTGACGGACGTATATACATAACGAGGTGAAGAAAATGGAAAAGATATTGTTTGTGAATGCTTGTGTGAGACCTGAATCGCGGACGGCGGGACTGGCCAGATATTTGCTTGAAAAGATGGAGGGGCAGGTAACAGAACTGAAGCTGGGGGATGAGGATATCAGAACTCTGGATCTGGAAAGCCTCAACAGGAGGAATGATCTGATAGAGAAGAAGGAGTTCTCAGACGATATGTTCAGATACGCGAGACAATTCGGGACTGCCGATACAGTGGTGATAGCGGCTCCTTATTGGGATATGTCTTTTCCCGCGATGGTCAAAGCATACGTGGAGGCAATAATGGTACAGGGCTTGACTTTCCATTATACGGAGGAAGGGATCCCTCAAGGTTTGACTAATATAAAGAAGGTGATATATGTCACTACTGCCGGAGGACCTATAGGCGATTACAATATGGGATTTGATTATATAAAAGCGTTGTTCGGCACTTTCTATAACGTTACTGATGTGACCTGCCATAAGGCGGAGATGCTGGACGTGATAGGGATGGACGTGGAATCCATACTGCAGGAGACCAGAGACGAGATCGATGAGGTCTATGGAGAAAAACGATGAGAAACGTGGATGTCAGTCTGATAAGGGACAAGATAGCCCAGCTTTGTATCGAGGCCAATCACTATTTGGATGGAGATCTCAAGGCGTGCCTGTCGAAGAAACTTGAAGAGGAAACGTGGCCTGTGGCCAAAGATGTGCTGACAAGTATAGAGAAGAACATAGCCATAGCGGAGGAGGGCGTTTTTCCGCTGTGTCAGGATACGGGGATGGCGTGTGTGTTCCTTGAGATAGGGCAGGACGTCCATCTTACGGGAGGTTCGCTGAGGGAGGCTGTCGATGAAGGCGTGCGCCGGGGATACGGTGACGGATTCCTGAGGAAATCCATAGTGGCCGATCCGTTGAGGCGAGTGAATACCGGGGACAATACCCCTGCATATATCAACACGGAGATCGTCGACGGAGACAGGATAAAGATCATCGTTGCCCCGAAGGGATTCGGGTCGGAGAATATGAGCAGGATAAAGATGCTGCCTCCGTCGGCAGGAGAGGAAGGCGTGAAGGATTTTGTCGTGGAGACATGCGAGATGGCAGGCGCTAATCCATGTCCGCCCATAGTCGTTGGAGTTGGCATAGGCGGAACCTTCGACAAGGCGGCGCTGATGGCGAAGAAAGCGCTGTTGATACCAGTCGGCAGGGAAAACAGCGACGAATATTATGGACGGATGGAGCAGGAGCTGCTGAAGCGGATAAATGGGCTGGGAATAGGTCCTCAGGGATTCGGAGGCAGGACAACGGCACTTTCGGTTAAGATAATATCGGCTCCGACACATATAGCAGGACTGCCTGTGGCCGTCAACATAAACTGCCATGTCAGCCGCCACATGGAAGCGGTACTGTAGCAGAGAGGAGAGTCTATGGAATACAGACTGACAGAGCCTTTTACAAAGGATAAGCTGAAGGATTACAGAGCCGGGGACAGAGTGCTGATAACGGGAACGGTATACACGGCAAGAGACGCGGCTCATAAAAGGATAACGGAGATGCTGATGAGGGGAGAAAATCCCCCGTTTGAAATAGAAAATTCCATCGTGTATTATGTGGGACCGACACCTGCGAAACCGGGAATGGCCATAGGCTCAGCAGGTCCAACTACCAGTTACAGGATGGATGCTTATGCGCCGAAGCTTTTGGACCTGGGGCAGCTGGCAATGATAGGGAAGGGACAGCGATCGGATGAGGTACGCGATGCTGTGGTCAGGAACGGAGCTGTATACTTTGCGGCCATAGGGGGCGCGGCGGCACTGATGGCAAAGCAGATAAAGAGCGCGGAGGTGATAGCCTTTGACGATCTGGGAGCAGAAGCCGTGAGAAAGCTGTTTGTGGAAGAGTTTCCTGTCACGGTGGTGCTGGACAGCAGGGGAGGAGACCTCTACGCGGAAGGCAGAGCAGAATATTTGAAATCCGTCGCCAAATAGTGTATTATTAATGGAGCTGCGCAGCGGGACGGCAGTAAGCTGCCTTCAGCGCGGTGAAACGATATTCGAAAGGAAATGTGTGAGATGGGAATAGGAACAAAATGCGTACAGGATGGATATCGCCCGGGAAACGGGGAACCCAGACAGGTACCGATAGTACAGAGTACGACTTTTAAATACGATACGAGCGAATACATGGGCAGGCTGTTCGACCTGGAGGAAGCAGGGTATTTTTATACGAGACTCCAGAATCCGACCAATGACCACGTGGCGGCAAAGATAGCTTCTCTGGAGGGAGGAAGCGCGGCAATGCTGACATCGTCGGGACAGGCGGCCAATTTTTACGCCGTATTCAATATAGCGTCATGCGGCGATCATGTAGTGGCTTCGTCGGCTCTATACGGCGGTACATATAATCTGTTCGCTGTGACTATGAAGCGGATGGGGATAGAATTCACATTTGTTTCTCCTCATGCCAGTGAAGACGAGTTGGAAGCGGCATTCAGGCCAAATACCAAGGCGGTGTTCGGGGAGACGGTAGCCAATCCGGCTCTGGTGGTGCTTGATATCGAAAAGTTCGCTGATGTGGCTCACAGACACGGAGTCCCGCTCATCATCGACAATACATTCGCGACACCTGTCCACTGCAGGCCTTTTGAGTTTGGCGCCGACATCGTGACCCATTCCACGACTAAGTATATGGATGGTCACGGAGCCGGGGTAGGAGGATGTATCGTGGATTCGGGAAAGTTCGACTGGACAAAGTATCCTGAAAGGTTTCCTGGATTGTGCGAGCCTGATGAGAGTTATCACGGCATCACATATACGGAGAAATTCGGTCTGGGTGGAGCGTTTATTACCAAGGCGACGGCACAGTTGATGAGGGATTTTGGATCCATACAGTCGCCGCAGAACGCGTTTTATCTCAACCTGGGATTGGAAAGTCTCCATGTCAGGATGAAAAGACACGCCGAGAATGGTCTGGCGGTAGCAAGATATCTTAGAGATCACGAAAAGATAGCCTGGGTCAAATACTGTGGCCTGGAGGAGGATGAAGACTATCAGCTGGCACAGAAGTATCTGCCTGACGGTTCGTGCGGTGTCGTCAGCTTCGGAGTCAAAGGCGGGCGAAAAGCGGCCGAGGCATTTATGTGCAGATTGAAGATAGCGGCTATCGAGACTCATGTGGCTGATGCCAGATCATGTTGTCTTCATCCGGCCAGTTCTACTCATCGCCAGATGAACGATCAGGAACTGGCAGCTGCAGGAGTTGCTCCTGATCTGGTGCGATTCTCATGCGGACTGGAAGATGCTGAGGATCTGATAGCTGACATAGCTCAGGCATTGAAATAGATAAACATGAAAGAAGGATACAGAATTATGCCCTTGATAATACCAAATGAGCTGCCGGCGGCGGAAGCCCTGCAGAGCGAGAATATATTCACCATGAACAGAGGCCGGGCTGTCACACAGGATATAAGGCCTCTTAAGATAGTTATCGTCAACCTGATGCCGACGAAGATCGCGACGGAGACTCAGCTGGCCAGAGCCCTTTCCAATACGTCGCTGCAGGTGGAAATGACACTGGTCACTATGGATTCCCACGAGTCCACACACATATCTCAGGAACACCTGGATTCTTTTTACAAGACCATAGACGAGATAAAGGACGAATACTTCGACGGGATGATCCTTACAGGTGCTCCGGTAGAGCAGATGCCTTACGAGGAAGTAGACTATTGGAACGAGCTGTGCGAGATATTTGAGTTCGCCAAGACTCACGTGTACAGCAACATGTTCATATGTTGGGGAGCACAGGCCAGCCTCTATTACCATTACGGGATAGATAAACATTTGTTGGAAAAAAAGGTCTTCGGTGTTTTTGAACACAAGGTGGTAAGACCTCATAATCCGCTGGTGAGGGGGTTTGACGAGACGTTCTACGCTCCTCATTCCAGGCATACGGAGGTGCTCAGATCCGATATAGAAGCCTGCGACAAGCTGCGGATACTGGCTGATTCTCCTGAAGTAGGACCACACATCATATCTACGGAAAACGGACGGCAGATATTCGTCCTGGGACATCAGGAGTATGACAAAGGTACCCTGGCGGGAGAATATTTCAGAGACGTGAAGAAGGGACTGGATATACAGGTTCCGAAGAACTACTTCAAGGACGATGACCCGGAGGGGGAGATCATGTTCAGATGGCGCGCCCACGCCAGCCTGCTGTTCTCCAACTGGCTCAATTACTACGTCTATCAGAATACTCCTTACGACTTGGAAGAACTGAAGAAGCATCATCAGGACTGAATACGGGAGTTAGGATATTTATATGTATGAGAATCGAGGAGGAGATATCATGATCGATCAACGCCTGCTGAGACATCTTTCCAAGAAGTATCCCAATATAAAGGCTGCTACGGAAGAAATAGTCAACCTGAGCGCTATATTGGCTCTTCCGAAAGGAACGGAATACTTTCTCAGCGATCTTCACGGAGAGCACGAAGCTTTCATACACATGCTCAAGAGCGCGTCGGGAGTCATAAGGTCGAAGATCGAGGAATTCTTCGGCCCGGAACTCACCAGAGATGAACGGGATGAGCTGGCTGCCCTCATTTACAACGCTGAAGCGGAGATAAAAAGGCGTAAGAGGAGTGGGGAAGATTTTGAAAAATGGTGTAAGGTGTCCATATTCAGGCTGGTGGTGATATGCAAGTCGGTGACCAACAAGTACACCAGGTCAAAGGTCAGAAAGCGCCTTCCTAAGGAGTACGCCTATATCATAGACGAGCTGCTCCACAACTCCGATGATGAGAACAAGGGAAATTACTACGGACAGATAATAGCCACCATCGTGGAGTGCGGCATAGCCGAGGATTTTATCATTGCCTTCACAGATGTCATAAGCTCCCTGGCTGTAGACAAGCTCCACATCATAGGCGATATATGGGATAGAGGAGCGCATCCTGACGCCATCATGGACTTTCTCATGGGTCATCACGACGTGGATTTCCAGTGGGGAAACCATGACATCGTATGGATGGGCGCCGCTACCGGAAACTGGGCGTGCATCACCAATGTGCTGAGAATGAACATAAGTTACAATAATTTCGACATGCTGGAAATAGGCTATGGTATCAACCTCAGGCCGTTGGCTGTCATGGCGGAAAAGGTATACGGAGATGACCCTTGTCAGTATTTCATGCCTAAGAGGCTGGACGAGAATAAGTTCGACCCTATCGACGACAGACTGGCGGCTAAGATGAACAAAGCCATATCGATATGTCAGTTCAAGGTGGAAGGACAGCGGATAATGGCTCATCCGGAATATGGTCTGGAAAACAGGCTGCTGCTGGACAAGATAGACTTCGAGAAGGGGACGGTCCGACTCAGAGACGGAGAATTCCCGCTGAGAGACACTAATTTCCCTACGATAGATCCGGAAAACCCTTACGAGCTCACAGAAGATGAAAGAAACATGCTCAACGCCCTTGAAGCATCGTTTTTGCAGAGTGAAAAGCTGCAGGCACATATAAGATTCATATACAGCCACGGAGCTCTTTATACTATATGCAACGGCAATCTCATGTATCACGGGTGTATCCCGATGGATGAGGAAGGCAATTTCGAAAAGTGTACGGTCAACGGCATTACCGCGTCGGGGAAGGAATATATGGATTATTTGGATTCTCAGGTAAGAAAAGCTTATTTCGAGCCTGACGAATCAGAAGAGACGGGCAGGTCGGGAGATCTGATGTGGTATCTGTGGCTCAGCAGCAAGTCGCCTCTTTTCGGAAAGGATCAGATGACCACTTTCGAGCGATGTTTCGTGGCTGATAAGGCAACTCACAAAGAGCATACAGTTCCTTATTATAAATTGATAAACCGCAAGGAGATATGCGAGAAAATATTGCTCGAGTTCGGTCTGGACCCCAAGGATTCCATAATACTCAACGGGCACGTTCCTGTTAAGATAAAGGACGGAGAGAGCCCTGTCAAAGGAGAAGGGAAGCTCATCGTCATCGACGGAGGCATGTCAAAAGCTTATCAAAAACAGACGGGTATCGCAGGATACACGTTCATATTCAACTCCAGGTTCATGGCGCTGGCGGAGCACAAGCCTTACAGCCCGCTGAAAAAGGACGGTACACAGGAATTCCACACTCCTGTCATCAGAACGGTGAAGACGCTGGAAAAGAGGATGCTGATAAAGGATACCGACATCGGCGAGGAGCTGCAAAAGGAGGCGGATGAGCTTAAAGCACTGGTCAGAGCTTACAGAACGGGGCGTCTGAAAGAAATGTAAATATTCACGCATTTTTAACAAAGGAATAAAGTTGTTGTAGCTGAAGTACAAATAAAGGGAATGCTTGTAAATGGCGTAAATGTGGGGATTTAGCTAAAAAACAACTTGAAATACCCATGAAAAAATGGTTTAATGGGTATGTAGATTGTTACAAACATAACGACTTGCTGAGGCGCCAAACCACGGCAAGGTTATATTAAAAACGTTATTAGTAATTAAGGAGGCATGTACATGAACTTTCAACTGACGAAGGAGCAAGAATTCGTAAGAAAAATGGTAAGAGAGTTTGCCGAAACCGAAGTTGAACCTTTGGCAGCAGATATCGACAAGGAACACAGATTCCCTGTTGAGACTGTGGAAAAAATGGCAAAATACGGTCTTTTAGGAGTACCATTCCCGACCGAGTACGGCGGGGCAGGTGGAGACCATATCTCATATGCCATCACCGTTGAGGAACTTTCAAGAGTCTGTGCGTCGACAGGCGTTATCTGCTCGGCACATACTTCCCTCTGCTGCTGGCCTATTTTCAACTGGGGTAATGAAGAGCAGAAGAGAAAGTATCTCCCTGATCTGCTTTCAGGAAAGAAGCTGGGAGCGTTCGGTCTGACCGAGCCAAATGCAGGAACCGACGCGTCGGGACAGCAGACGAGAGCTGAGGATATGGGCGATCACTGGCTCATCAACGGATCGAAGGTGTTCATCACCAACGGCGGATATGCCGATGTATTCGTAGTAATGGCCATGACTGACAAATCAAAAGGAAATCACGGAATAAGCGCTTTCATCGTTGAAAAGGGAGATGAAGGCTTCTCCATAGGTAAGACTGAAGATAAGATGGGTATCTGCGCATCTTCAACTACAGAGCTGGTATTCCAGAACTGCAAGATTCCTAAGGACAGACTTCTGGCGGATATAGGACAGGGATTCAAGGTTGCCATGTCCACGCTGGACGGAGGACGTATCGGTATCGCGTCTCAGGCTCTCGGTATCGCTCAGGGCGCTCTCGATGTAACGGTTGAATACATGAAGGCCAGAAAGCAGTTCGGCATGAAGCTTTCCCAGATGGAAGCTCTGAGATTCACTGTAGCTGAGCTCGCTACACAGATCGAGGCCGCAAGACTTCTTGTTTACAAGGCTGCCAACATGAAGGATAAGCACCTTGCATACGGCCCTAACGCTGCTATGGCTAAGCTGTTCGCGGCAGAGACTGCAATGCACGTTACTACCAAGTGCGTACAGCTCCACGGCGGATACGGCTACACTAAGGATTATCCGGTAGAGAGAATGATGAGAGATGCCAAGATCACTGAGATCTACGAAGGTACTTCGGAAGTTCAGAAGATGGTTATCGCTGCATCGGTTCTCGGTAAATAGGAATTAAGGAGGAGAATATAACATGGCATTTAATATTATCGTATGTGCAAAACAGGTTCCTGATACGAATGTTATAAAGATCAACCCTAAGACTGGAACTCTGATCAGAGACGGAGTACCAAGTATCCTGAACCACGATGACGCTAACGCTTTGGAAGAAGCATTGATGATAAAGGATAAGTTCGATGATGTTCACATAACGGTCATCACGATGGGACCTCCACAGGCCAGCGATCTGCTGTTTGAGTGTATCGCCAAGGGCGCTGATGAAGGTATCCTGGTTTCCGACAGAGCAGTAGGCGGATCCGACACATGGGCCACTTCCAACACGCTGGAAGCAGCGGTAAGAAAGTGGGTAAAGGAAAACGGAGATTACGACCTTATCTTCACCGGAAGACAGGCTATCGACGGAGACACCGCTCAGGTAGGACCGCAGCTGGCTGAGAAGCTGGGACTCCCTCAGGTTTCTTATGTAGAAGAGTTTGAGATCTCCGATGACAGAAAGTCCGTAACAGTGAAGAGACAGCTGGAGGACGGATATGAGCTGATCGAAGTGCAGCTGCCTTGCCTCCTCACGACCATCAAGGAGCTCAATACTCCTAGATACATGAAGATCGCGGGAATCTACGGCGACAAGGATATCAAGACCTGGAACGCTAGAGATATCGAAGTAGACCTCACTAAGGTAGGTCTTGAAGCTTCTCCTACTAACGTATTCAGATCATTTACGCCTGCTCCGAAAGAACCAGGAATCAAGATCAAGGGAGATTCGGAGAAAGAACTTGCTAAGAATTTACTTATCAACCTTAAGGGTAAGCATGTGATCTAAGTTAAGGAGGAGGAAATATAAATGGCTATTAATATCATAAAAGAAAAATGTATCGGTTGCGGACAATGCTTCAGCGTATGTCCGGCAGATGCGTTTGAGTTCGAACCGTATGACGGTAATAAACTTGGAAAAGTCGCTAAGATCAACGCCAAGTGTACATTCTGTAATCAGTGCCTGACAGCTTGTAAGTTCGGCGCTATCGAAGAAAAGAAGATCGAAGTCCAGGCTGACCTGGGAGATTACAAGCATGTATGGGTATATGCAGAGCAGAGAAACGGCAAGCTGATGAACGTTGCTCTGGAGCTGATCGGTGAAGGCTACAGACTGGCAAAGGAAATCAGCGATGATACTGAAGTTTGCGCAGTTCTCATCGGTGCTGAAGAAGACATCGCGCCTCTGGCCAACGAGTGCTTCGAATACGGTGCTGAGAAGGTTTACAAGATCGCCAGCCCGCTGCTGAAGAACTATACTACGGACGGCTATACTTTCGCAATGAAAGAGGCTATCGATCAGTATAAGCCGGAAATCATCCTGTACGGCGCTACTCACATCGGAAGAGACTTCGCCCCAAGGATCGCGGCAAGATGCAACACTGGTCTGACTGCTGACTGTACGAGACTGGACGTAAGAGTATCAAGCTACATAGATTACGCAAAGAAGAATACTACTCTCGATACTTCTACGCTGGACCCTAACGATACATCCACAGGGATCAAGCAGACTCGACCTGCTTTCGGCGGAAACCTGATGGCTACCATCATCTGCCCAAGAACGAGACCGCAGATGTCCACAGTAAGACCTGGCGTTATGCAGAAGAGAGAGCCTGTTAAGGGCGCTACCGGCGAGATCGTGGAAGTGAAGACTGCTGTAAGCGCAGATGATATCCATATCACGCTGAAGGACGTCGTTAAGTCCGCTAAGGAACTGGTATCTCTTACTGACGCCGACATCATCTGCTCCGGCGGAAGAGGACTGGGAGACGCTTCCGGTTTCGAACTGATCAAGAAGTTCGCTGACAAGGTAGGCGGAGTCGTAGGTTCATCCAGAGCGGCTGTAGACGCTGGCTGGATCGATCATTCCCACCAGGTTGGACAGACAGGTACTACCGTTAAGCCTAAGATCTACTTTGCTTGCGGTATCTCCGGTGCTATCCAGCATCTGGCAGGAATGCAGACATCCGACATCATCGTTGCCATCAACAAGGATCCGGATGCCCCTATCTTCGAAGTTGCTGACTACGGTATCGTAGGAGACCTCTACAAGGTAATTCCTGAGATCATCGATGAGTGGGACAACGCTGAAGAGCTTTACGACGCATCGACTAAATAAGGTAAGATCATGCAGATCAAAAGGGTTGGCTGAATACGGCCGACCCTTTTTTATATGATGAACATGCTGTCAGTCTGTGGTGAAAGTCCACAAAGGACGTAGTTGCCGACGAACCGGAAAGCGATTCTCAAGGTTCATATCGCGAGGTATGGGCGAGAAGAAAGGATAATAAAATCGTAGCCTGACGATGAAGGCCTGACGAACTTATACCCTAAAAGCCACAGGTCCCGAGAGATCTCATGAGCGACGATAGGGGAATGCATACAGTGACGAAATGGATTGAGAGAAAGCTGGGGTTAAAAGTAAACGCCGAAAAGACTAAGGTCACGAAGCCAAGCAGGCTCAAATACCTTGGATTCGGATTTTGGAAAGATAAGGACGAGTGAAAGGCAAGACCTCTGAGAACGCGCATGAGAATCGTCATCTGGAAGCAATGGAAGAAAGGCAGCAAGAGGTACTGGGGACTCCGAAAGCTTGGATGCCTGAATGGATGGTGAAACAGTCGGTAGGCTTTGGAGACCACTATCAGGCGGTCGTTAAAACAACAGGACTGCATTACATAAGCAAAGAAATCGTCGTAAGGCGAGGACTTCTCATATGTCTGTGGAACGGCCCAGATGCCAAAAATGACTAATATAAACGGATAATAGGCATAAATCGAGGGTTCGCGGCTTCTTGCCAAGGACTGATATGCCAATAAGTGATTGAAACAGATATGGAATTGGCATAGAAGCAGTTGTTATCTGCTTGAAAGTTGCCAAGAAAGCCGGAAAAATATAGAGGATATGGCATATTGACACGGCCTGAAGCTGCGGTATGGTATGTTTTATGCCTATTGCCGGGGAAAAATGCCGATATTAGGCATTTCGTTTTGCGATGGAACGAAGAGCTATTACTGCGTTGACAGCGATGCCGGAGCTATGAAGGATCTGGTGGAAATGCTGACTCACGCCAAGGAAATCATGGAATGCCTTCCGGAAAGAAGCGTTGAAGACTGGGAGCAGGATGGTCGGAATGGAAAAGACCGGGACAGAGATGAGAAAAAGGAGAATTTTCACTGGGCCTGAGGCTCGGGAAGGTAAGGCTCGATCTTTTTCCACGGCAGACCTACCACGTTGTCGTAGTCGCCGTCGATGTGATCGATATATTTGGAGAAAGTCCCCTGGATGGCATAGCCGCCGGCTTTGTCGTAGGGTTCGTCAGTTTTGACGTATGAGCGGAGCTCGCTGTCGCTGTAATCTTTAAAATAGACGGAAGTCACTTCGTGCAGACATTTCTTTGAGATGATGATATCGCCGGATTTTTCCAGCAGGCAGACGCCGGTGATGACGCGGTGACTTCTGTTCTTCATTTTCTTCAGGGTCTCGAAGGCTTCTTTCTGGCTCGAAGGCTTTCCCGTTATGCGGCCGTCGAAGACTACTACCGTGTCAGCGGCGATGATGAGACAGTCCGCGGGCTGTCCGCAGATCGCGGGATCCATGCTCATAGCTGTGTGAAAGGCTTTTTTTAACGCAAGATACATCGTAGATGATTCAGGTTTCATGGCGAAGGGGAGTGCTTCGTCGATATGGGCCGGGACGACACGAGGCTGGAATCCGTGGTTTATGAACATTTCTATGCGGCGCGGTGATGATGACGCCAATATTATCTCTTTCATGGTCTTTACCTCCGAAATAGATGATAGATCCATTATAGCATATCCGATAGAAGGAGTTACTGCGTATTTCATCCAAAACCATACTGTCGTTTTCTCAAGCTCCGATCCTGCGTACAGATCTTTATGATGGCGCAGACGGTTTCTAAAAATATTTTCTATCTATTTCCTTAAACATGGCAAAATGGTATAATTATCGTAACTTAAATGTTACAGTGTAGCTTTAAAGATACACATGTAAGAACCGTTGAAATCTAAGGGATTTCAAGGAAATTGGGTGAATGTAGCCTCAAGAATACACTTTAGCGATATAAAAATATACTGAAATTACAGGTAAATGGCTAATTTTCAAGCTTTTTTGAAAATTTTCGAAATGGCACACAATTTGCATTAGAATAGTGTATCAATCGTTATTGTCATTGTATCGAAAGGAGTGTGTTATGGAAGGAACATATGGAATGCTAAGTTTACTTCCGGTAATCGTGGTCATCGTAACGGCGATAATCACGAAGAGGGCGGTAGAACCGCTCATCCTGGGAACTCTGGTAGGCTATTTTATAATAGCGAAGGAAGGCTTCGTAGTCGCCTATCTGGATTCCCTGTATACTGAGCTTGGAGAATCGGCGTACTACGTGGTTATCTTCGGACTGTTCGGTATATTCATCAGAATGCTGGATGACTCCAACGCTGTATCAGGTTTCACGAAATTGGGATTGAAATTCGCCAAGACGAAGAAACGGGCAGGATTTCTCTCCTGGGTAATGGGACTCGTATTCTTTCTTGATAATTACTTCAGTGAACTGGCAGCGGGCGTATCTAACAGGGACATTGCCGACAAGAACAGGATGTCCAGAGAAATGTACGCTTTTTCAGTTAACAGTGTAGCATGTGCTATACCGGTACTGGTTCCGCTTTCTCTGTGGGGCGTATTCATGAGTGGACAGGTGGAGATGACTCTCGGACTCAATGCCGGAGAAGGTCTCGGTGAGATCGTAAGGGCTCTGCCGTTCGTATTGTTCGCATGGGTATTGCTGATATTCGTACTGCTGTATCAGTTCAGGATCATAAAGCCGTTCGGTAAGATGAAGGCTGCAGAGCTGAGAGCGGAACAGACGGGACAGGTGCTTCCTCCTGATCTGGCTGTGGAGCATGAAGAAGAAAGCGCTGAAGAGAAACCTCCTACGAGCATCTGGAACTTCCTGATCCCGATGGTTGCTATCATCGCCGTGACTTTCGTCACTCAGGAACTGATGTACGGACTGCTGGTCGGGATCGCTCTTTGCTACATCCTCTACATACCGCAGAAGCTGGTGAAAGCTACTCAGGCCTTCGATAATATCTTCAGAGGATTTGAGGATATGTTCGTGGTAACGGCTATCGTTATCAGTGCTTTTGTTCTTCAGAACTGCAACGACGAGCTGGGACTGGCACCTTACGTTGTAAACAGCGTAGTTGATATTATCAATGGAGCTACTCTCCCTGTTATCGCATTCGTGATCATGCTGATACTGGGATTCGTAACAGGAAGCTTCTGGGGAATGGCAGCAGTATGCTTCCCTATCATGCTTCCGTTGGCAGAAGCTCTCGATGCTAACATGTACCTGACCATAGGCGCGGTAATAGCCGGTGCGGCTGCCGGAAGCGCTACATGCTTCTTCGGTGATTCCGTTACACTGGCATGCAAGATATCACAGATCAGGAACAATGACTTCCTCAAGACTGGCTTACCGATGGTAGTGCCGCCTATCATAGCCACGATGATACTGTATATCATATTCGGATTGGTATTATAGAAGTAGATCTGCTAAGAAGCTGGCGAGGGGGAAGATATGGATAAGATGGATTGCGAAAAGCTTGAACGGTATTTCAATCAGATCCCGGGGCTGATGATGATAGACATGGAAGGAACTGTGTTCTATATCAACGATCAGTGCCTGAAGTATTTCCAGGCAAAGAAAGAGGAGTTTCTGGGAAAACATGTAAAAGATGTTTTCCCGGAGACCAAGATGATGGAAGGCCTCGAGAAAGACGAACCATCCATTGTATTCTACAATTCATTCCTGGGGATAGGGATATCCATGCACGTCCCTCTGTATGAAGACGGGAAGAAAGTGGGGCTGGCTGAATACGACATGGTCCAGCATTCGGAACGGTTGTACGATTTTTCCGACAGCTACAAGGAATTCCTCGATCAGGAGCTGAAGCAGCTGGCTGGCGAGCTGATGACATCGGAAGGGACCAAGTACACTATAAACAGCCTCGTGGGAACGTCTGACAAAATGAAGGAGCTGAAGGAAAAGATAATCTCGACCGCTAAGACTTCTTCAACGGTGATAATAACCGGCGAGACGGGCACCGGAAAGGAGCTGGTAGCCCATGCTATACATAATCTCAGCAGTCGGAGAAAGGAGAGATTCATCAAGGTAAACGCCTCTTCGTTCCCGGAAAGTCTCATAGAATCGGAGCTGTTCGGATACGAAGGCGGGTCGTTCACAGGAGCCAACAGGGAAGGAAAGAAAGGCAAATTCGAGCTGGCGGATAAGGGGACGCTCTTCATAGACGAGATAAACCAGATGCCGCTGTCAGTGCAGCCTAAGCTCCTGAGAGTGCTCCAGGAAAAAGAAATCGACAGGATCGGCGGAGATGAGCCGATCCCTGTCGATGTCAGGATAATCGTCGCGTCCAACGAGAATCTGGAAAAGCTGGTGGAGGAAGGAAAATTCAGACAGGATCTGTATTACAGGCTCAATGTGATAGGATTGTACATACCTCCGCTCAGAGACAGGATAGAAGACCTGGAAGGGATAGCAGGTTCCATAATAGATGAACTGAATGCTCAGCTGGGCAAATCCGTCAACGGGATAGATAAGGACGCACTGGAAGTGCTGAAGCAGAAGAGATGGCAGGGGAATGTGCGGGAGCTGAGAAACAGCATAGAACGGGCGATGAATTTCGCGACCGGAAACATAATTCACAGCGAAGATTTTCAATGGGGCTGGAATGGAAGGCCTCTGAATATAAAAATGCCTGATCTGTCAGAAACGAAGGGCGACAGGCTCATAGACAGGGCCAGGGATGAAGCTGAGCGGGAAGTTATCGTCAAAGTGCTGGAGCACTTTGACAACAACAAGAGTAAAGCTGCCGAATATCTCAATATAGCCCGGCCGTCCCTGTATAAGAAGATGAAAAGATTGGGCATCGATTAGAACACCGGAGGTGAATTTATGAAGCTAACATTAAAGGAGCAGGAACGCTTGATCATGTTCAACGTGGCAGAAGTGTCCAGAAGAAGATGGAAACGAGGGATCAAGCTTAATTATATCGAAGCCATGTCCATCATATGCGATGAGGTGCTGGAGAGAGCCAGGGAAGGAAAGAGTACGATATCAGACCTCATTGAAGTGGGTTCGAAGATAATTACCGAGGAAGACGTCATGGAGGGAACTCCGGCACTTGTACCTATAATACAGCTGGAGGTAATGCTCCCGGACGGAAACAAGCTGGTATCGATACAGGATCCTATAAGACTTGAAACACGGGAAGAAGCAGTTCCGATGTCAGAGCTGATAACGATGAATTATTAAGGAGGGCGTCATGAAATATCAAATTGGAGAGATAATATTCGCCGATGACCCCATCGTGGTAAATGAGGGCTTGCCGACCATAGACCTGATCGTCAGCAATTCGGGAGACAGGACCATACAGGTATGCTCTCATTATCATTTTTTTGAAGCCAATACGGCGTTGAGATTCGACAGGGAAAAGGCCTTTGGCTACAGGCTGGATATTCCGGCTGGCACGGCTATAAGGTTCGAGCCGGGCGAGGAGAGGAAGGTAACGCTGGTGCCGTATAAGGGAAAGGAAAATCTTTACGGGTTCATGGGGGCGACGATGGGCAATGTCCACGACCCTGAAGTGAAAAAAGCAGCCATTGAAAAGATGAACGCGATATTAAAGGAGTGTGAATGATATGGCAGTAAAGTTATCCAGACAGGAATATTGTGATATGTTCGGACCTACGGTCGGCGATAAGATACATCTCGCAGATACCGGCCTTATTGCGGAGATAGAAAAGGATTACGCGGCAGACTGCTACGGGGATGAAGTGCTTTTCGGCGGAGGAAAGACAGACAGAGACGGAATGGGAAATATGTCGGGCAAGACTACAGAGGACGGCGTGCTTGATGTCTGCGTGACCAACGCTATAATCATAGACCCTATGGTAGGAGTGGTGAAAGGCGATATCGGCATCAAGGATGGTGTCATCGTAGGAATAGGAAAGGCGGGGAACCCCGATACCATGAACATAACGCCGGGGCTCATCATCGGATGCGCTACGGAAGTAGTATCGGCAGAAGGTCTGATGGTAACGCCAGGAGGAATAGATGTGCACGTTCACTTCGAATCTCCCGCACAGGCATGGGAAGCTATGAGCAACGGCCTGACCACCATGCTGGGCGGCGGCTCGGGAGCCAAGACGACCAGTGTCGAGACACCGGGGCCGGAGCACCTGCTGATGATGATAGAAGCTCACGAAGAGCTGCCCGTTAACGCAGGCTTCCTGGGAAGAGGGAACTCAAGCCTTCCGGAAGCCATAGAAGAACAGGCGCTCAACGGGGCCATAGGAATGAAGATACATGAGGATTTCGGAGCGACACCTGCAGTCATCAAGTGTTGCCTCGATGTAGCCGACAAGTACGATTTCCAGGTGCAGATACATACGGATACTCTCAATGAAGGAGGGTTCGTAGAGACGACTATAGACTCCTTCGGCGGCAGGACCATACACACTTACCATTCGGAAGGAGCCGGTGGCGGCCATGCTCCGGATATCATGAGAGTAGTGGGAGAGCCTAACGTAATACCGTCGTCAACCAATTGCACCAACCCATATACGGTGAATACCGTGGCGGAGCATCTGGACATGATAATGGCGGTGCATCATCTCAACCCTAAGGTACCTGAAGATGTGGCTTTTGCCGATTCCAGAGTAAGAGGAGAAACAATAGCTGCCGAGGACGTGCTTCATGATATGGGCGCTATTTCCATTCATGGTTCCGACTCCCAGGGAATGGGAAGAGTTGGAGAGACCATACTGAGGACGTGGCAGATGGCTGCTAAGATGAAGAAGCAGAGAGGCCCACTTCCGGAGGAAACGGGCGATAATGACAACGAGAGGATACTTCGCTATATGGCCAAGTATACTATCAACGCGGCAAAAGTGTTTGGTATAGACGAATATGTAGGTTCGCTGCTTCCGGGCAGACTGGCTGATTTCTGCGTTTGGGATCCGGCCTTCTTCGGAGCCAAGCCTTGGCTGGTATTCAAATGTGGACAGGTGGCCTACTCATCATCAGGTGATGTGAACGCGGCTATAGAAGTAGCGCAGCCTATGATCTACAGGAAACAGTATGCGTCATGCGGGAGCGCTCTCAACAGGTACAGCAAGATATTCGTGACACAGGCAGCTATAGACGCAGGTCTGGGCGACAAGGTGCCTAATTCCAAACATAAACTGCTGCCTGTGAAGAATACGAGAAACCTGAGAAAATCGGACATGGTAAGAAACAGCTATTGTCCTGATGTGAGAATAGATCCGGAGACTTACAAAGTATATATCGACGGCGAGTATATAACTTGCGATCCGGAAGAGGTAGTATGCCTCAACCACAAGTATTTCTTCAGATAGATGACCGGGAGGGAACATGATCATTGAGAAAATCATCGGCAGTATAGCTGATTTCCAACACGAGGGACTCGAGACAGATAAAGTGTTGCTGGATCATCACGACATGGAAAGATCCCATCAGAAGATGATCAGCGAAGGCGGAGAAAAATTAGCCGTATCCCTGGATCACGGAGAAAAGCTGTTCCGCGGCGCGGTGCTTTACAAAGACGAGAAGAAGATGATAGTTGTCGATATGATACCGGAGGATGCCTTGGAAATACGGCCGGAGGGAAACCGGCAATGGGCGAAGGCAGCCTTCAATATAGGGAATATGCATCAGCCGGCATACATATACGATGATTGCATAGTGATCCCCTATGACGCGATCATGGAGAATCTCCTTAATTCCATAGGTGTGGCCTTTACACGATGTGAGCGGAAGCTGGACGGAGAGAAAGCGACTCACGTCGTGGGAGGTCAACATCACCATCACCACCATCATCACCACGATGACTGAGACCAGGAGTGTGCCATGATGAATGATAAGCAGTTGTTTTATCTGATGCAGATAGCCGGAGGGACATTTCCCTCCGGCGGTTTCAGCCAGTCCTGGGGCCTTGAGACTTATGTAGCCAATGGGAAAGTTTCCGATGAGGCGAGTTTCAAAAGGTTCATGGAAACGTATCTGGAGAGCACTGTAGCTAAATGTGAAGGGCCTGTGATGTGTCAGGCGTACAGGCTGGCGACAGATGGAGACAACAGGAAAATAGAAGAACTGGAAGATCTGAGTCGTGCCGTCAAGGTGACCAAGGAAGGCAGAGAGTCCAGCCTGAGGATGGGCAAGGCATTCATGAGGATAATGGCGGATATAACGGACGATGAGAAACTGACAGAGATAAAGGACATGTGCGGACCGGAGGGGATAACATATCCTGTGATATATGGTCTGGTATGCGGAAGGCTGGGTCTGGACATAGGTGAATCTATGAAGGCGTTCGTGTTCAGCACGGTCAATGCTTTGGTCCAGAGCGCGGTCAAGCTGGTCCCGCTGGGGAACAAGCAGGCGCAGCGGATATTGCTGGAGCTTCATCCATTGATGGAAGCGACAGTGGAAGCCGGGATGGAGACACCTCTGGAAGATATCTCAAACTTCTGTCCCGGGCTGGATATCGCCGGGATACTGCATGAGTATCTGACTACGAGGCTGTACATGTCGTAAACAGTGGAGGATATAGTATGAGAAGGCCTGTAAAGATAGGCGTCGGAGGACCGGTGGGCTCCGGAAAGACGGCGCTGATAGAGAAGTTATGCAAAAATTTGAGAGACGAATATCAGATAGCAGTCGTGACCAATGACATATTTACAAAGGAGGACGCTCGCATCCTGACAGCGGCGGAAGCACTGCCGGAAGAGAGGATAATAGGTGTGGAGACGGGAGGCTGTCCTCATACTGCCGTCAGAGAAGACATTTCCATGAACCTGGACGCCATAGATGTGCTTCTGGACAGATTCGATGATCTGGATATAATATTCGTGGAGAGCGGAGGGGACAACCTGGCAGCCACATTCAGTCCCGAGCTGGTGGATGGCCTCATCTTCGTCATAGACGTGGGAGAAGGGGAGAAGATCCCGAGGAAAGGTGGTCCCGGTATAACTAAGTCCGATCTGCTGGTGATAAACAAAATAGACATAGCGCCGTATGTCCATAGTGATCTGGGGGTCATGGACAGAGACACTAAGGTCCAGAGAGGAGATAAGCCTTATGTGTTCACTAATCTTTTCGACGGCACCGGCCTGGATGAAGTGATAAGATGGGTGAAGGAAGACATGTTGTTTGAGGAATAGGAAGTTGGATATGAAGAAGACGACCGGAGAATTATCTCTCCTGTTCAGAAAGAAAAAGAACGGGCAGACTTATCTTGCGGAGCAGTATTATAAGTTGCCGCTGCAGGTCATGAGAGCTCATTACCAGGACAGTGACGGGACGGCATTTATATATCTTCTGAATCCCAGCGGGGGAGTCCTGCAGCACGACAGACTTCTGACGGAAATAACCCTGGAGGAAGGAAGCAGGGTATATGTGACGACGCCGTCCAATACGAAATTCTACAAAATGGATGAAGGCTACGCAAGGGTGGAAAACGTGATCACTGTCGGCAGAGATGCGGTGCTGGAGTATTTGCCGGAGCATAATGCGCCTTTCGCCATGTCAGAGGCTTATCAGGAAAACGAATTCCATCTTTCGGGAAGTTCAGTGCTGATAGCATCCGATATGGTAAGCGCCGGAAGAGCTACGTGCGGAGAGAAGTTCGACTACAGGCTGTACGCTTCCAGAACGAGGATATATGTGGACGGAAAGCTGAAAATATACGATTGCAGCCATATAAAGCCTGACGAAACGGACATGGAAAGGCTGGGATATATGGAAGGCCATTTGACAAACGGGACCATATATGTGTACGCTGGGAGGATAGAAGACGCCTTGCCGGAGCGGCTGAACGCCATGGAGGCTCACGGCGATGTCGTTTTCGCGGCAGGTAAGATAGATGACAGCATGATGATCGTCAGGTTCGTGGGAGGTGACATGGTGTCCCTCAAGGAGACTCTCAATGACATATGGGGGCAGATAAGACGCGATGTGCTCGGAAAGGAACCTGTGAGGATAAGGAAGTACTGATTGGAGGGGATATGATGTTCAGAGAAGTCAGGAGAAACAAAAAACAGATACTGACGGCAGAGCAGTGTGAGGATATCCTGAGGCAGACTACGTCAGGAGTCCTGTCTGTCCTGGGTGACGACGATTACCCTTACGGCGTTCCCATGAGCTATGCTTATGATGACGGCAAACTGTATTTTCACGGAATGCCGGCGGGGCATAAGATGGATGCGTTGAAAAAGCATGACAAGGTGTCCTTCACGGTGATAGAGACGGATCATATCGTGCCGGATGAGTACACTACTTATTACAGGAGCGTGATCGTATTTGGCAGGGCGAAGATCATCGAAGACCCTGAGGAAAAAGTGGATGCGCTGCTGAAACTGGTGGACAAATATTCAGCCGATTATCGGGAAGGGAGTATGGAAGAGATAAATGGCAAACTGAAAGCTGTGTGTATATTCGTGGTAGACGCTGAACATATTTCAGGGAAGGAAGCGATAGAATTCGCGGAGGCACGGTAGCGGTGATCCCTCAATCCATGGAGACGAGGCCGTCGCGTCGGATCGGAAGTCTGATGTGACAGGCCTTTTTTTGATGCCACGGTCAGCGGGAAGGTAAAATGCGGACGGCAGCGCATTTTTTTCCATAAGCCGTGCATAATAATCGAAAGAAGAGTTTTAACTGGAAAAGAGGGATAGTTCATGGCTGATAACAGGAAAATAGAGAGTAAGGCCGACGAAGGGGAGAGGAGCGGACGCGGCAGTACAGATGATCTGCATGGTCGGGTAGCGAAAAAAGATGTGGCGAAGGCATACGAGAAGTATGCGGAACGATTCACGCCGAAACCTCGATATTTTTTCAATTCACTGAAGGCTTTCGTGACAGGCGGGATGATATGCACAGCGTCGCTGTGGCTGGAGCGGAAGTTCATGGCGGCAGGAGTGACGGAGCAGGATGCCGGTATCTGCGTAGTCATCATCCTCATCATGGCAGCTCAGCTCCTGACCGGACTGGGATGGTTCGATACTATCGGCAAGCATGTGGGCGCTGGTGTCATCGTGCCCATTACCGGTTTTGCCAATTCCATGGTGGCGCCTGCGCTGGAATATAAAAAGGAAGGTATCGTTCTGGGGGTAGGAGCAAAACTCTTCTCTCTGTCAGGGCCTGTGCTTGTTTCCGGTATAGCGTTGTCTACAGCCATTGGTCTCATTTATTGGGCTGTGGGCGTGATATGGTAGGGGGCGGCGATGACAGAGAGAAAAAGGAAGAAGCGGACACAAACGCTGATATTCAGGAACAGACCGTATGTGGTAAGCTCCTATTCCCTGGGCGGGAAGAAGGAAGGGGAAGGGCCGCTGGCGGGGTGGTTCGACTGCTGCCTTTCTGACGATACCTTCGGAGAGAAGACATGGGAAAAGGCGGAAAGCAAAATGTTGAAAACGGCCATGACTGAGGTGATGGCCAGGGCAGGCAGGGAGAGGGAGGAGGTAGGAGCCATGCTCAGCGGCGATCTTCTCAATCAGCTGATGTCATCGTCCTTTATGGCCAGGGACATGCATATCCCGTTCCTTGGCATGTACGGAGCCTGCTCCACCATGACGGAGTCGCTGATGTTGGGCTCTGTGCTGGTGGATGGAGGATACAGCGATAACGTCATCATAGGTGCTTCCAGTCATTACTGTACAGCGGAAAGACAGTTCAGGATGCCGCTGGAGCATGGCAACCAGAGACCTCCGTCAGCCCAGTGGACAGCCACGGCAGCGGGAGCCATGCTGCTTTCCATGGAGGATGAAGGAGAGAAGATGGAGGTCGATGAGAACGGCGATGTGAAGCAGCTCAGGAAGGTGAGAGTGGAGAGCGGGACAATAGGCAAGGTGATAGATGCCGGAGTCAAGGATGCGAATCAGATGGGGAGCGCCATGGCACCCGCTGCCGTGGATACCCTTCTCAATCATTTGCAGGATACGGAAAGGACACCGGACTATTATGACGCTATACTTACCGGAGATCTGGGGTTCATAGGAAGAGATATCGTCACTGACCTCCTGACAGATGCAGGTATATCGGCGGAGGTATTGAAGAGAGTGTACGATGATTGTGGCGCCATGATATATGGGAAGCGGCAGGATGTCCACAGTGGAGGGAGCGGATGTGGATGCTCAGCATCAGTCTTTGCCGGATACGTGTTCAAGAGAATGGTCAGAGGCGAGCTGAAGCGGGTGCTTCTGATATCTACAGGGGCTATGTTGTCTACCATAAGCCCGTTCCAGGGCGAATCCATACCGGGGATAGCGCATGCTATTTCCATGGAAGCGGAATGATTTGCGGAGGTAAATGATGGAGTATCTATATGCATTTTTGACAGGCGGTGCCATATGTGTCGTAGGACAGATATTGATGGATGCCACTAAGCTGACAACTCCCCGGGTGCTGGTGCTTCTGGTGAGCGCCGGAGCTGTACTGCAGGCATTAGGCCTGTATGAGCACCTGGTGGAGTTCGCCGCCACAGGAGCGAGAGTGCCGCTTCCCGGATTCGGTTACAATCTGGCAAGAGGCGCTATGGAAGGCGCGGAGCAGGGACTTCTGGAGGCTCTGACAGGGGGAGTGAAGGCCGCCGCGGGAGGGATATCAGTAGCCATAGGATGGGGATATCTGATGGCTGTCATATTCAATCCGAAGTCTGTAAGATAAATGATCTGATAAAGCCGACAAAAA
The DNA here is from genome assembly GCA_900543485.1 of uncultured Eubacterium sp. Lineage (GTDB taxonomy): Bacteria > Bacillota > Clostridia > Peptostreptococcales > Anaerovoracaceae > Lentihominibacter > Lentihominibacter excrementipullorum. The sequence continues at coordinate 36,489 of UQRM01000004.1, forward strand.
TAAAAGGCCCACGGCACCGGGATATCCCAGCGCCGCGGGCTCTTTCGCATTATCGTCATATCTTCTTCCATCAATTCTCCGTGGATGGCACCGTAGGATCCGTGCCGGAGTCGGAAGAAGATCCTGTTGTAGGTACTGTCGGAGCTTCGGTAGTCGGAGCTTCGGTAGTCGGAGCCGCCGTCGTCGATTCCGGCGCTGTCGTCGAAGGTGTCAGACTGACTCTCGAATAAGTACCTTCAGTGTAGTATTCTCCTCCTGTGCTTATTACATTGTCCGGCCTGTCGCGGAAGGATTCGGTAGGGAGTCCTTCGCAGACTCTGCTCATGATGGCCGACCAGAATCTGGCCGACATGGCACTGCCGGAGGTGAGCTCTATATTGACGTCATTACCCATCCACAGAGCCATAGTGTACTGCGGCGTGAAGCCGGAGAACCAGGCGTCGTAGTTGTTGTCGGTAGTACCTGTTTTACCGCCGACAGGCTGTGAGCCGATGGCGGCGCTGCTACCGATACCCTGCGTAACTACGGTGCGGAGTATGTCAGTCATTATCCACGCCACGCCCTCATCGTATACCTGTTCGCTTTCGGAAGTCTTTTCGAACAGGACTTCATCTTCCGAATTGAGGACTCTGGTGTAGCATATCGGTTCTTTGTATTCACCGCCGTTAGGGAAAACAGCGTATGCTGCTGTCAGCTCCAGCGGAGAGATACCGTTGGTCATACCTCCCAGAGCCAGAGCGGCAGGATTGAGATCGTTTACTTCACCTTCTTCATCAACGGAGGTGATGCCTACCTTTTTCAGCATCGAGACTGAGTAATCGGCACCTACTTGCTGGAATGTCTTAACGGCGCAGGTATTTACCGACTGCTGGACCGCTCTGCGGAGAGTCATCTGGCCTCGATATCCCGAGTAGGCATTCTTAGGCCACGAACTGCCGTTGAGGTTTATCGGTGAATCGTTTATTACGCTGCCGGCTGTGATGTAGTCGCCCCAGTTACTTCCGTCACTGTTGTCCAAGGTCATGGTCCTGCCGTCCCGTTCGTACTCGTAGCTCATCTGCAGCCCCGGGCCGTACACGGCGATAGGCTTGATCGAGGAACCAGGCTGCCTGGTGCTGGTCGCTCTGTTGAAGAGCTGTTCGCCGGTCGTGCCCCGGCCTCCCATCATGGCTTTTATCTCTCCCGTAGAGTTCTCCATGATGACCGTAGCGGCCTGCGGCTGGCGGGTACGCTGTTTGAGACTGTAGTTGTTGCTGGAGACTACATAGCTGTCTCCGCTGGCGACGAAGAAATCAGGATAGTCCTCGAAGAACTGAGCTGATATCACGGCGTTCCCGTCACCGTCGACAGTTTTGTAGCCCTGAGGGATAGAGAGGGCGCCGCTTTCTATGAAGTAGAAAATGCCGTCTTCATTGACATACATGCCCTTGAACTCTATGCTGACATCAGGTTCGCCGTTGACTTCGGTTTCGTATATGTTCAGTCTGTTACCGGCAAGTATTTTCATACTTCCGTCGCTTTCCATGGTGTACTCGTCGCTGGAGAGAACGAACTGATCTTCATCGTTGAAGTAGTGGGAATAATCGTACAGCAGCACTTCACCGCTGTCGCTGAGCAGTGCTCCGTCGCTGTTGGTCCTCACGTAAGCGACTCCGGCGAAGTTGTCAGGGTCGTCGAATTCCTCCTCGACTATGGACTGGATCCTGGAGTCGAGAGTAGTGTATATCTGAAGCCCTCCCGTATATATCATGTCCTGAGCGGTAGCCTGATCCACCCCATATTCAGAGACGATGTCGTCCGTAAGCTGTTCGACGACGTAGTCGGTGAAATAGGAGGACATGCTGTCACTGGATGAGACTCCTACCTCTATGTAATTGCGAAGGTCATCGCTCAGCCATTGGTTCATCTCATCTTCTGTTATATAGCCTTCGCGCTCCATATTCCGAAGGACCATATCACGCCTGTCCTTGGATATATCCCCATTGTACAGGTATGTGGCCGAATCGGTACTGGCCACAGTAGGCAGGGAAGAGGTCGTGCTGCCTTCGTAATCGGCTACGATGATGGAGTAGGTGTCAGGCGACTGCGGAAGAGCAGCGAGCGCCGCGCATTCCAGTGTGTTGAGATCCTGGACATTCTTGGAAAAATATGCCTGGGATGCTGCCTGGACACCGTATGAATTGAACCCCAGATAGATGGTGTTCAGGTATGCTTCCATTATCTCTTCTTTTGTGAGGTTCTTTTCCAGTACGATGGTACAATAAGCCTCTGATATCTTTCGGTTGAGGCTCCTCTGGCTCTTTATCTCCGACAGATATACGTTTCGTGCCAGCTGCTGGGTTATGGTGCTTGTACCGCTTATCTGTCCTCCGCCGAAGATGCTGTCTCTCACGGCCCCTATCATCCTGATGAAGTTGAATCCGTTGTGAGACCAGAAATTATTGTCTTCTATAGACACGACGGCGTTTACCAGATCTTCCGGCATATCCTCATAATCGACGATAGTCCTGTTGCCGTCGGAAAAATACAGATTATCGATCTCATTGCCGTCGGCATCGTACATTACGGAACGCTGGTTCAGCATGGAATAGATGTTGTTGGTGTCTACCTCAGGTGCTGTCATGAATATGACCCCTACATAGATACCTACGCCCAGGATGAGCCCCAGGCAGATGAAGCCGGCAGCTTTGAGCCATGTGTATTTACCGCCGGATGCTTTTGCTTTCTTACTGTCGCCCTGCTTCTTTCGCGATGCGGCGGCTGTAAGACCGCCCTTTCTGCGGGTTTTGCCCGATGATTCAGACGCGGCACCGGCGTTTCTGCGGCTTCGTGTTCCGGGGCGGGAGCCGCTTCGAGACGCGTTGCCCCTGCCGGACCTTCCCGCAGCGTCCGCAGATGAGCTGTCACTTTGCTTGCGCCTGTTCTGATCGACCGTAGCCTGATCGAACTGAGCGAAAAACTCATTTATATCGTCATGTTTGTTGTTATCGTTGCGTTTATCTGACAAGATCCCTTCCTCCTAGCAATTTGAATTAATCGAAATAATTATATCATTAAAAAAATGAAAAGTAAAAGAAAATAGAAGAACTTTCACAGTACCTTGACAAAAATGATTTAATGGAATAAAATTACATAAAAGGGATTTAAAGGTTTAAAAAGAGGCGGTGATCATGGTCAGAAGGCCACTTTTTTACATAGCAGCGGCTGTTTCAGCGTCAACAGCAGTCGCATATCATATGGGGTCAGGCATAGCACTGGCCTTGTCGTTGATTTTCGGGGCTTTCATCCTTATATGGCGGGATAGAGCCGGGAAGAGGAGTTCCGCAGTCGTGCTGCTGGCTGTGGCATACGTCGCGGGAACCGCTAATTTCTGTATCTACAGTGCTGTGAATGGGGGATCGGAGGTTCCGGAAGGAAGGTCTGTGCAGGTCCTGGGAAGGGTGCTGCAGGCAGAAGAGAAGCGGCAGGACGATGATACGGTGAAGATCGCTGTGACGTTGTTGGTGAAAGATGTGAACGGGAAGGCCGTCAAAGCTCGTGAGAAGATCCTGGTGAACCTGTACATAGACGATGAACGGGCGAAGGCCGGCGCAAAGGTCAATGCGGCAGGACTCGTCGCGGGGGACGAGATCAGGGTGTTTGGGACGGCGGAAGAGCCGCAGGGAAGACGCAACCCGGGATGTTTTGATTACAGACTCTATCTGAAGACTGTAGGAATAGAACGCGTGATGCAAGCCGACAGCATGGAGGTGGCGAAAGCGTCGGGTTACGGGACGCTGACAGGGAAACTGCATGTGTTGAGAGAGGAGTTCATCTTTGGCCTTGAGCGGGAGATAGGCACAGAGACGGCGGCCATGATCGCAGGGGTGCTGTTCGGGCAGACGGAGGGGATGGATGAGGACACGCTGGAGGAGTTCCGCCGGAACGGGACTGCTCATATATTGTCGGTCAGCGGACTTCATATAGGGTTGATATACGGCATCATCTCCAGGATATGGATATGGAGGAAGGGATATCTTTACTTTGCGCTCACCATGTCGTTCTTCGGCTGTTATATGGTAATGGCCTCTTTTTCGCCTCCTGTGGTGAGAGCTGTATTTATGGTGGGCCTCCACCTGCTGGCAAAGGTGAAGAACAAACGATATGATCTGGAATCGTCGGCATATCTGGCCGGACTGTCGATGATGGCCTCCAACCCTATGACTTTGTTCAACACAGGATTCCAGATGTCTTTTATGGCTATTCTCTCCATAGCGGTAGTGATGCCTGTCGTGAAGCGGTTTTACAGTGGCGTCTTCCTGTCGGGGGCAGCGGTCCAGGCAGGGCTGCTTCCTTATACGGCCTATATGTTCAATTATGTGTCGCTGGGAGCTGTCGTGGTCAATGTGCCCATCGTGTTCATCTCAGGACTGGTGGTCCCTCTGGGGCTGATCTCGATGGCAGTATCTGGAGTTTCCGAGACGCTGTTTTCTCTTATGGCGGAGATGACAGGAGGGCTGTGCCGGATGATGGCGGCACTCAACAGTGTCACGACGGTGGACGGAGTGACCGTGTTCACGGTCACCAGTCCGGATATCAGTTTCCTGATGATCTATTACCTGTTGCTGGCGGTGTTTCTCAGGGAAGATGGCCGACTGCTTTTCATGAGGCGAAAGAGAAAAACGATAATTTTTCTGGCGGCGGTCGTGACGGCGGGTGCCATAGCTCTGGGAGGAGCCTGCGGCGATGACTTCGGAAGGGCGCGGGCGGTCTTCGTGGATGTAGGGCAGGGCGACTGCCTGCATATAAGGACTGAGGACGGGAGCAATTACATGATCGACGGAGGCGGGAGCATGGGATACAGTGTCGGGAAGCAGGTGCTGAAGCCGTATCTGCTGAAGAATGGCGTAAGGAAACTGGATGGGATCTTTGTCACTCATCTTCACACCGACCATTACCGGGGAGCGGCGGAGCTGTGTGGTGAAGGGATGGCCGACAGACTGTTCCTGTACGAAGGGAATAGAATAAAAGAAGAAAAGGTGTTGGAGGAGACAGGGCTGGATGCCGGTCAGCTGACATATCTTTATGGCGGGCAGACGGTGAAGCTTTCGGAGGATGTGGAGATAGAGGTCTTGTGGCCTGACAGGAGGACAGAGCCGGAATACCGGGAACTGGCGGAGGATGAGGAAGACGAAAACGGCTCCAGTCTGGTTCTGCGAGTGCTGGTGGAGGAGAAGACCTTGCTGATGACGGGGGATATAGATGAAGAATGTCAGGAGGAGCTGGCGGCAGTTCATGGCAGCAGGCTTGAAAGCGATATATTCAAGGTACCTCATCACGGCAGTAAATACAACTATTGTCAGAAGCTGATAGACGAGGTGTCACCTCGGTATGCCGTGTTCCAGGTAGGAAAGAACAATTTCGGTCATCCCGACAAAGGTGTTGTTGAAAATTACCTGGGACAAGGTATAATTGTATATAGGAACGATAAGGACGGAGCTGTGGCTTTTGAGTTTACGAAAGACGGCGGGACTCGCGTCATGACAGTGAGGCAACGACAGCAAAAACGATAAAAGGAAGGTAGGACGATGGCAGCGGATCATTACAGAGAGAAGGAACACGCTTTCGTGACCATAGGCAGGGATATGAAGGAGGGAAGAATCCCTCCTCTCGTTTTGCTCTGCGGAAGTGAGGAATATCTGATAGAGTGGTATGCTGACGCGTTGATAAGGAAATACGTGTCCGAGGCGTGCAGAGCTATAGATCTGGTGACTTTGGAAGGAGAACAGGCAACCATCGACAACATCATCGAGGGACTGGAGACATTGAGTCTGATGTCGGAGCGTAAAGTGGTCTTGCTGCCGGATTTCGCTCCTGCGGCAGGAAAGGAAATGAAGGGCTTTTCTCAGGCAGACATAAAAACTTTGACGGAGTATCTGGCAGACATCCCGGAAGGGAGCATGTTGATCATGACGGCCGCAGATCCGAAAGAAGGAAAGGTAAAGAAAGGAAAAGTGCGGACGGCCGTAGAAAAATACGGGAAGGTTTACGATTTTCAGCCGCTGAGGGACGGTCAGCTGAGAAGTTTCATAGAAAAGCGGTTCAGATCGGCGGGAAAAAGCTTTTCGAATTCCGTCGTGGCGCTGATAATGTCGGAGAGCGGCTATGGGAACAAGGCAGTGGATTACGGTCTGTACAATCTGGAAAACGATCTGAGAAAGATCATCGCTCACAGCGGAAAGGCCGTAGAGATCACTGTCGATGACGTGCGGGGGATCATTTCTGTGAGCCCTGAGAACAATGTATTCGCCATGCTGGACGCTATAGGACGCAACAGAAAGGACGAAGCTTTCAGACTGCTTCATAATCTCCTGGATTCAGGGACTCCTGTATACAATCTGCTGAGACTGATAACGGGCCAGCTGGAACTGATTCTGTCGGTGAAGGAGATGAAGGATGAAGGAAAGACGCTGGTCCATATGCAGAAGACGTTGGGAGTCCATCAGTTCAGGGTAAAAAAGGCGTTGGCGGTGACAGGGCTTTATTCGATGGAGGATCTGAGGAAGGCGCTGTCGGCGGCTTATGAGGTGGACGAGAACATCAAGACCGGACTGATGGATGACGATCTTGCGCTGGAATATTTCATAGCGAGACTTTAAGGTTGTAATATATTTACTATATTGCTTTTCATCCTCAGGTTTGATAATATTAAAATGTTAGGTTATGCGCGATCAGGCGCATTCTGAATCTAGCTAGTAGATTTACAGGAGGAACTGAAATGAGTGAAAAAAGTTGTAATTGCGATTGCTCAAAAAACAGGGAAGCACAGTTTAAGGATCTGGCTCCCGTATTGGAGCAGTACGCAAAGGTACCGGGTAGTTTGATCACTATTTTGCAAAAGACTCAGGACATATATGGCTACCTTTCCATGGACGCCATAAACTACATATCCGAAGTCACTGGTATTAAGCCTGCAAAAATCTATGGAGTAGCTACGTTTTACGCGCAGTTCAGACTCAAACCAATCGGTAAGTACCTGATAATGCTGTGTCAGGGGACCGCATGTCATGTAAATGGTTCGGAGATGATAGAAGAAGCCGTATGCGAGCATCTCGACATCAAGGATGGCGAGACGACGGAAGACGGACTTTTCACCTTGAACAATGTGGCATGTCTCGGCTGCTGTTCACTGGCGCCGGTCATGATGGTAAAGAGCGAGGAAGGCGACGAAACATACGGTAACCTTACAAAGGATTCCGTTAAGCAGATCCTTTCCGAGATCAGGGAAAGAGCGTAGGAGGTAACGAAATGAAAGTAGTAATCGGACAGGGAAGCTGTGGTGTCGCTACAGGCGCCAAGAAGACGGCTACCGAATTCGAAAAACAGATAGCTGACAGGAACCTGGACGTGAAGGTGGATATCACCGGATGCGTGGGGACATGCTATCTGGAGCCTATCGTCGATATTTACGATGATGACGGAGGCATGACGAGATATGTCAAGGTACAGCCTGACAAGGTCGAGAAGATTGTCGAGGATCACCTCGTTGAAAAGAAGGTCTCGGAGGAATACGCCATATCCGACGAAGACAAGCAGTTCGTGGAAAAGCAGCAGAGAGTAGTGCTGAGGAACTGCGGCGTGATAAATCCTGAGAACATCGATGAATATATCGCGGCTGACGGATACAAGGCCATAGAGAAGGTCCTGACTTCCATGACGCCTGAGGAAGTAATCGAGGAGATAAAGATATCGGGCCTCAGGGGCAGAGGCGGCGCAGGGTTCCCTACATGGTTCAAGTGGAATGCGGCAAAGCAGAGCCCGGGAAATGAGAAATATCTGGTATGTAATGCCGACGAGGGAGACCCGGGCGCGTTCATGGACAGGTCGGTCCTGGAGGGCGACCCTCATTCCCTGCTGGAAGGTATGATAATAGGCGGATACGCCATGGGCGCCAGCCAGGGTGTCATATACTGTCGTGCCGAGTATCCTCTGGCCATCAAGAGGCTGGAGATAGCTATGGCGCAGGCCAGGGAAAAAGGATTCCTCGGAAAGAACATATTCGATTCGGGTTTCGATTTCGATATATATATCAAAGCGGGAGCAGGAGCATTCGTATGCGGAGAGGAAACGGCGCTGATAGCGTCCCTGGAAGGCGAGAGAGGTATGCCTAGACTGAAGCCTCCTTTCCCTGCGGCGAAGGGCTTCTGGCAGAAGCCTACCGATATAAATAACGTTGAGACGCTGGCCAACGTACCGTGGATCATCTACAACGGCGGAGCAGCCTTCGGAGCCATGGGAACTGAGAAGAGCAAGGGAACCAAGGTATTCGCGCTGGCCGGAAAGATAAAGAAGGGCGGCCTTGTGGAAGTTCCTATGGGACTTACGCTGAGAGACGTCATCTACGGTATCGGCGGCGGCATCAAGAACGACAGGAAGTTCAAGGCCGTACAGATGGGAGGACCTTCCGGCGGATGTATCCCTGCGGAGCTGATAGACACTCCTGTAACGTATGAGGATATCAACAAGACAGGCGCCATCGTAGGCTCCGGCGGTATGATAGTAATGGACGAGGATACCTGCATGGTGGATATGGCCAGATACTTCCTCAACTTTACGCGGGATGAGTCCTGCGGCAAGTGCAACTATTGCAGGATAGGGACCAAGAGAATGCTGGAGATCCTGGAGAGGATAACCAATGGCGAAGGCAAGGACGGAGATATAGAACTGCTGGAAGAGCTGGCCATGAAGATAAAGGATGGCTCCATGTGCGGCCTGGGTCAGACTGCCCCTAACCCTGTCCTGACGACGCTGAAATATTTCAGAAACGAATATGAAGACCATATTTACAACAAGAAGTGTACTGCGGGATCATGCAAAGCCCTTATCACTTACACTATCACCGATGATTGTAAAGGCTGCACCCTGTGCGCAAAGAAATGTCCGGTGGACGCTATTTCCGGCAGCGTGAAGGAAAAGCACGTCATAGACCAGACCAAGTGCATCAAGTGCGGCAAATGTCTTGAGACATGCAACTTTGGCGCGATAGAGAAGAAATAAGGGAGGTGGAAGAAAGATGAACAAGTTCAGACTTAATATAAACGGAAAAGAAGTCACCGGTGTTCCGGGACAGACTATTCTTGAAGTCGCCAGAGAAAACGACATTTTCATTCCTACTCTCTGTTACGACGAAAGAACGAAGATATACGGCTCCTGCGGCATATGCATGTGCGAGGTGGAGGGAAACCCTAAGCTTTGCAAGGCATGCGCCACGGAGATAGCCCCTGGTATGGTCATCAGGACCAATACGGAGAGGGTAATTGAATCGAGGAAGACCAATCTGGAGCTGCTGCTTTCCAATCACGTGGGAGACTGCAGACCGCCTTGTGTGCTGGCATGTCCCGCTCAGACAGATTGCCAGGGCTATGTGGGGCTCATCGCCAACGGCGAGTATGAAGCGGCGCTGGAGCTGGTGAAGGACAAGATCCCTCTTCCTGCATCGCTGGGAAGAGTATGTCCGCATCCTTGTGAAGACGAATGCAGGAGAGGCCTCATCGACGAGCCGATCTCCATACAGTGGCTCAAGAGATTCGCGGCCGATCAGGATCTGATGAGCGAGGACGCTTTCATACCTGAGTGTGAGCCTGATACGGGCAAGAGCGTTGCCATCATCGGCGGCGGTCCGCTGGGACTTTCCGCTGCATATTTCCTGAGGCAGAAGGGCCACGCGGTTACCGTCTTCGAAGCCATGCCTAAGGCAGGCGGTATGCTGAGATACGGTATCCCTGAGTACAGACTTCCTAAGGAAGTGCTGGATGACGAGATATTGACGATACAGAAGATGGGCGCTGAGATAATCACCGACACCAAGATAGGCAAGGATATCCCGTTCGAGACTATAAGGGAAGATTTCGATGCCGTGCTGATAGGTATCGGAGCATGGATATCCACCGGTGTGGGATGCAAAGGTGAGGATGCTGAAGGCGTCATCGGCGGTATAGACCTGCTGAGGAAGGTCGTAAGGAACGAAGAGATAGAGCTTGGCGAGAAGGTGGCCATCGTCGGCGGCGGAAACACCGCCATGGATGCCTGCAGGACGGCTGTAAGGCTGGGAGCCAAGGAAGTATACAACATCTACAGAAGGACCAAGGACGAGATGCCTGCCGACATGGTGGAGATCGAAGAGGCCGAGGAAGAAGGCGTTATCTTCAAGAACCTGAGGAACCCTCTGGAAGTCATCAAGGACGAGAACGGCCACGTCAAGGAAGTCGTACTCCAGGTGATGGAGCTGGGCGAGCCTGATGAGTCGGGAAGAAGGAGACCTGTTCCGGTGGAAGGAAAGACCGAGACTGTCGCCATCGACACCATGATACTGGCCATCGGTCAGGCTGTAGACGCTGAGATCTTCGACTGTGACAAGACCAGAAAGAACGCCATCGCCTACGACAAGGATACATTCATGACCAGCATCCCTGGCGTATTTGCCGGCGGAGACTGCGGTAACGACAAGATCTCTATCGCTGTTGAAGCCATCGCCGACGCCAAGAAGGCTTCCGAGATAATAGACGCTTATCTCTACGGAGAAAAGGTGAAGTATGAAAAGCCTTACTTCGTCCAGAGAGACGATATAACGGAGAAGACATTCGAAGACAGAGAGAGGATGTGCAGACCTGAGATGCCTCAGCTGAGTCCTGAGGAGAGAAGGGACAACTTCAGCGAGGTGATTCCTGACGGATACACTGCCGAGCAGGCCGAAGCGGAGGCCTCCAGATGTCTCGAGTGCGGATGCCACGATTACTTCGAGTGCAAGCTGATAGATCTGGCTCATCAGTACGACGTACATCCTGAGAGGTTCGACGGCGACAAGCATACTACAGAATACGAGGACGATCATCCGTTCATCGTGAGAGACCCTAACAAGTGTATACTCTGCGGCCTCTGCGTGAGAGTGTGCGACGAGGTGATGGGCGTTGGAGCTCTTGGTCTCGTAAACAGAGGATTCGATACTGTCGTAATGCCTAACATGGAGAAGCCGCTGATCGAATCGGGATGCATTTCCTGTGGTCAGTGTGTCAGCGTATGCCCTACGGGAGCTCTCCAGGAGAGGACTACCATGATAAAGGAGACTCCTGTGGATACTGTAGAGACAGACACAACATGTTCCTTCTGTTCGGTAGGATGCAGCCTGAAGCTGGAAAGCTGCGGCGATATGCTGATAAAGGCCAATCCTGATAAGGAAGGGACTGTCAACGCCGGACTGGCTTGCGGCAAAGGCAAGTGGGGATTCGACTGCGCTATGCTGGAAGACAAGCTGGAAGAGCCTCTCATCAAAGATGTGGAGGGTTTCAGAGAAGCGGATTATCACGAGGCTCTGGTGATGATAGCCAAGAAGTGTCAGTCAGTCGGAGCCAGATATGGTAAGGACGCTATCGGTGTTTCTGTTTCTGACCGATACACCAATGAAGAAGCATATGCCATAAAGAAGATGGCTGAAGCCATGGGCGCCAGGATATTCTGCATGAACAACAGGAAGAGCGGTATAGCTCAGGTCATCGGACACGACGCTTCGCCTAATACGATAGACGAGCTGCTTTCGACGGAGCTGATACTGGCTGTAGGCTTCAACGCCACAAACAATCCTGTTATACAGCTGAAGATGAAGCAGGCGGCAGAAAGGGGAGCACAGGTAGTTCTCGTGAACCCTGAAGGCTTCGAACAGATGAATATGCCTTACCTGGCTAAGGAAATCTACACGCCGAACGATCTGGGATTCGTGAAAGCCATCGCAAAGGCCATCGTCGACAGCGGCAAGGGCAAGGATATCGCCGGATACGATGAGTTCGCAGCCAGCCTCAAGGATGTGACTGTAAGCGAGGAAGCCAAGGAGATAGCCGACATGTACATGGGCGCCAGGAAGGCTATGATCGTGTTCACACAGAACGTGATAACTACTGACGCAGCTGCTTTGCTGGCTGATATCGCTATGATCAGCGGCCATATCGGAAGCCCTAGAGACGGTATCCTTCAGGTGAAGGCAAAGAACAACTCTCAGGGTCTCATCGATATGGGTATCACGGATGGAGCCGAGGCGCTGGAAGGCGTGAAGGCACTGGTGGTATTCGGCGAGGAAGCTGACATCGATACAGATGCCCTCGAATTCCTGGCAGTATGTGACACTCACATGACTGCTCTGGCTGCAAAGGCCGACGTGGTGATACCGGGAACTGGTTTCGCGTCCACGGATGGTACCTTTACAAACACTGAGAGAAGGATGCAGCTGGTACTGGCCGCTATAGATGAAGGAGTTGCCCTCAGCAACTGGGAAGTTGCAGCGGAGATCGCTCACGTATTCGAGGTGGATCACGACTGGGAGGACACTGAGGATATTTCTGAGGAAATGAACGATACTGTGCCTGCTTATAGATATGCTCAATTGGATGAAGTATATGGAGGTGTTCTCACACCTGCGGAAGACGCCGGGCTGGTAGCCGTAGGAGATGGCAAGTTCGCTGATCCTGTGGCATGCACTGACAGCCTGATGAACGTCATCGTGGAGAGACTGCCGAAAGCGGCAAATCCGACTGCGTAGGATAATATCCGCTGGTGGTAAAAGAGAATAATAACAGTCAAGGGGCTGTTCCTCGGTCGACCTGACGGTCGGCTGAGGGGCAGCCCCTTGTTTCTTTAGGCTCAATTGCCAGCACGTCTTTATAAAAAAGTGGTGGTGGTAGCGAGTGGTGGTTGCCGGATTTCGTCATTTCTCTGAAAATTCGGCAGCTCTGCCATGACATCTTGCCGGATTTTGGGATGCGGCGTAAAATCCGGCACGCCTGACACGATTTCTTGCCGCATTTTTCATTTTAGAATTAAATCCGGCACATCTACTGCCGGATTTTTTGCGTGGAGAGATTATCCGGCAATCGCTTTACCGGTATATTCCATGTACGAAGTGCTCATTTGCTGTGAATGCGATTTTTCCGTTTTTGGTTGCCGGATTTTTTCTTTTTATCGGAAATTCGGCACAAGGCCGTGTCAGCGCTGCCGAATTCTGTTCGTTGTCTCGGAATTCGGCAGCGTCGTGTGCAAAGGACTGGAGAACCTTCGGTGAAGGTCGAGGCTCTGTAGATATCGGTTATGGATCCATCCTCTCTATGGGAAGGCCCAGTTTCACAGCATATCCATCGAGGCTGGAGCGTGATACGCTGTCCAGAAGTACGTCCTCGAAGAAATGATCGCCGGGCATCAGGTGGTTTTCGCGGGCGAATTCCATCAGACTAGTGAACATGGAAAGGATCGGGAGGAAGCCTTCGGTGCTGTAGATGACGGCGTAGGCCCTGGGCGGGATGACAGTTATATTGGCGTCAGAGTAGGCCACATCGTCGGGATCCAGTTTTGTGTACAGGTGGGAGTAATAGTAATCCTTGTCGTCATAGCCTCCGTCTACGTCGATAAGGCCGCCTGTCACATATGGGCTGTATATCTGGTTCTGGTGACAATGGGCTATATGGGCGGCAAAAGCCGCGTATTCATCGACGCCTTCGGTACCGCCGCTGTATTTGGTAAATATATAGTACTCTTCAGGACGTTGTTCCAGCTTTATTTCCCCATGCCGGGCGGATATGCCTTCTTCTGTTATGGCTATCTTGCCGTTGACGAATGATTTGAGCCATTGAAGCTCGGCTATCTTTTCGTCGATCAGTGTGTCATGTTCTTTCAGGAGAGTGAGGAATGAGACGGGAGAGCGGTTTTCCAGAAAGTCCTTGATATAGGAAAGGGGGATATCCAGTTCTTTCAGCATGGAGATGGTGTTGTAGGTATCGAATTGGAATATGGAATAATAACGGTATCCGTTGTCGCCGATCAGTTCGGGCTTCAGTATACCGATCTGATCGTAGTGAAAGAGAGTCTGCTTTTTTACTCCGCAGAGTCTGGCGAATTCGCCGGTGGTGAAGTACCCTTTAGGCTTTTTTCTGATTTTTCTCATTATATTACCTCGAAGTGGAAAAAGGTTATTGACTATACGGTTACAGTATACTTTATTATATAGCCGGAGGTCAATGATATGGATGGTATTTTTTCGGGAGAGGTAACAGCCAGGAGATTCATACATTTCGTATGGCCGTCTGTGCTGATGATGGTCATAATAGGACTGTATTACAATATGGATTCGGTATTCGTGGTGAACTTGGTGGGAGAAGAGGCTTTGGCCGGACTTTCCATAGCTTATCCGGTACAGGGCATAATGTGGGGCTTTGCCGTGATGCTGGCATCAGGATCCAGCGCTATCGTCGCCATAAAGATGGGCGAGGGAGATCAGCAGGGGGCCAATGAAAAGTACACCCTCATATGTATCGTTTCCATCATAACAGGTATTATTTTTTCGATAGTCTGTATCATCTTTATGGATCCGCTGGTGGAATTCCTCGGAGCAACGGAGACGCTGAAGCATTACTGCCATGATTTTCTTGGTATCATGGTGTGGAGCTTTCCGGCGGCATTCCTGGGGCAGCTGTTCGAATATTTCATAAGGGTGGACGGCAGGCCTGTATTCACCCTGTGCCTGTATCTTTCGGGCGGATTTGTCCATCTGGCTCTCGATTACATATTGATGGGGCCTATGGGAATGGGAATAGAAGGCGCGGCATATGCCAACCTGGGAGGCATAGTTGTCATCATGATAGTAGGCGGAGCATATTTCATATTCGCCGATACGAAGCTGAAATTCGTCAAATTCAAGAATGACTGGAAATATATAGGACACTGTTTCCTCAACGGTTCGTCGGAAATGGTCAGCGAAGCGTCGTCGGGGATAACGACTTTTTTCTTCAACATAGTCGTGATAAAGCTTGCCGGTGATATAGGGGTAGCGGCTATGAGTATCATACTCAATGTCCATTATCTGCTTATATCAGTACACCTGGGATATATAATGGGCGTAGCGCCACTCATAAGCTATTTCTATGGAGCTAAGGATTATGACAAGGTGAATATCTTCATAAAGTATTCCAAGCGGTTCATAATCGTCACATGTCTGGTCAGTGCCGTATGCTGTCTGCTGTTCGGTCAGTATATCGTGATGATATTCGAACGTCCGGGAAGCGAGCTGTTTGAGATAGCTCTGACAGGCGTGAGGTTCCTGTCTGTAGCGCTTCTCTTGTGCGGTATCAACATATTTGCGTCCGGCTTTTTCACCGCTTACGGGAACGGTCCGGTATCGGCGCTCATCTCCATGTCGAGAGCGCTGATAATGAATATCATAGGAGTGATGATACTCAGCTGGCTCTTCGGGATGACAGGTGTTTACCTGACTCTGGCTTTTGCGGAGCTGACGACTATGGGATTGTCCTTCTTCATGTTCAACAGGTACAAGGACAGGTATCATTACAGTCTAAGGTAACGCCGCGGACAGGAAAGCGTCCCGCCGGAGAGAGTTGCCAAAGAGAACAATATAGTACGCGGCATAAAGCCCGGAAGCTGTTGGCTGGTCCGGGCTTTTCTGATATAATCATATACAATATGAATCCAGGAGGAGAGAGATGAAATATATAGAATTCAAAGTACACGCCAGCAGGCAGGGCGTGGAGCAGCTGACGGCCATGTTCATGTCCAAAGGGATATATGAGCTTTCCATAAAGGATCCGGCCGACATGGAGGACATCCTCGACAAGAAGGCATCCTATGAGTGGGACTATGTCGATGACAGTCTCAGGGAGACCGTGGACAAAGAACCTGTCGTATCGGTATATTTTGAGGATACGCCGGAAAACAGGGAGCGGATACAGGACTTGAAATTATCGGTCATGATGCTGAAAAGCAAGGAGCTGGAGGGCCTGTACGGCTGGGATGTGGACTTTGGCAGATTATACGCGGAGACTGTGGATGTAGATGATGTGGACTGGAAGGATAAGTGGAAGGAGAATTTCAAGCCTCTGAAGGTCACGGACAGGTTGGTGATCAAGCCTACGTGGGAAGAATATACTGCGGCCGGAGATGAGCTCGTGCTGGAGCTGGATCCGGGTATGGCTTTCGGGACGGGGAGCCATGAGACTACATCACTTTGTCTGAAACTGCTGGAGGAATATCTGGGAGAAGAGCCGGCGGACAAGAAGATCCTGGACGTGGGCTGCGGTTCAGGCATCCTTTCCATAGCGGCAGCGCTGCTGGGCTGCGGCCCCGTCCTGGGTATCGATATAGACGAGGATGCGGTAAGGGTCGCCAATGAGAACGTTCGACTTAATGGCGTCGATGATGTCGTTGAAATAACACATGGAGATTTGCTGCAAGGAGTGGATTTCAAGGCGGATATCGTGGTGGCCAATCTGATGGCAGACCTGGTAGCCATGCTTTCGGAAAGCGTAGCTGATCACATGGAAAAGGGCGGCGTTTTCATTTCCTCGGGTATCCTGACGGAGAAGAAGGAAATGGTGGAAAATGCTCTTGAGAAAGCCGGCTTTGAGATAAAGGAAATAAGAGAGGATGGCGAATGGTGCGCAATAGTCGCAGAGGTCGGTAAATGAGAAGGTTTTTCGTTTCGCCTGAGGATGTTGGCGAGGAGACGATAGTCATAGATGACAGAGAAGACATACGCCACATGAAAAAGGTGTTGAGGTTGTCAAAGGGTGATGAGATAGATATTTCCGATTCTACGGAGTGGGAGTACAGGACGGAGATCATTCTGTTGGATGATGAGAAAGCGGAAGCTCGGATACTGGATAAGCAGCGGTTTACAGCGGAGCCGAAAGTCAGAGTGACATTGTTCCAGGGGATCCCGAAGCAGGGAAAGATGGAGACTATCGTCCAGAAATCAGTGGAACTGGGTGTTGCTGCCATAGTTCCAGTCTTCATGGCAAGGACTGTAGTGACCGATAAAGGGAATTTTGAAAAGAAGATACAGCGGTGGCAGAAGGTGGCTGATGAAGCTGTCAAACAGTGCAGGCGCGGAGTGATACCGCAGGTCTCCCGGCCGATGAAGCTGCGGGAGATGATCGATAAGCTGGAGGATTTCGATATGGTACTCTTCCCTTATGAGAACGAAAGAGGGATCACCATAAAAGATGTGCTGCGGGGAGACCGCGCAGAGGAGTGCGGCAATTGTGAAGCTGCGAAGAACAGTGATGCCGCTGAGGATATCGCTGTCATCATCGGGCCGGAAGGCGGGTTCTCTGATCAGGAAGCGAAGGAGATCGTCGCCGCGGGAGGTATCTCTCTTTCTCTGGGGAAAACGGTCCTCAGGACCGAGACCGCGGGGATGGCCGCTATAGCTATGATAATGTATGAAAAGGAGCTTTGAGTCATGAAAAGTGTATTTCTCGATTGCGCCATAGTCAATCCCGGAGATATTTCCTGGGAAAAGATACAGGAGCTGAGCGACTTCACCTGGTATGAGAGGACGGCCAGGGAGCAAGTGACCGGGAGGATCAGGGGAGCCGAGGCTGTTTTCATAGATGCGGTGGCGATGGATCGAAAGACGATGGAGGATTGCCCGGAGCTTAAATTTATAGGCATTGCCGCCACAGGGTTCAACCATGTGGATCTGGATGCGGCAAGGGAGCTGGGCATCGCTGTGGCAAATGTGCCGTCCTATGCGGGAGACGCTGTGGCTCAGCATGCCATAGCGTTGTTGTTGGCGGTGACCAATAAAGTCCAGGTATATAATGACGCCATAATCGATGGGCAGTGGCAGGGAAGTCAGGATTATACTTTCGTGAAGGCGCCTCTGACTTTGTTGACGGGAAAATCCATTGGCATCATGGGATATGGCGCTATTGGCAGACGAGTGGGAGAAATAGCGGAAGCGCTGGGAATGACGGTCAACGTCTACAGCCGTGATCCGGAAGCGGCGGTGACTTCTGATGTCCTGTCCCTCAATTGTCCGTTGACGAGGGAGAACACCGGGATAGTGGACGCCGACTTCATCAGTAGGATGAAGGACGGCGCTGTCCTGATAAATACCGCCAGAGGAGGGCTGGTGGACGAGAAGGCGCTGGCCGATGCGCTGAGATCCGGAAAGCTGGCCGGAGCAGGTCTGGATGTGATGGCTCAGGAGCCGCCTGAGGAAGACAATCCTCTCATTGGCCTGGAAAATTGTTATATCACACCTCATATAGCCTTCATACCTATAGAGGCAAGAAGGACGGTCGTCGACACATGTGCTGACAATCTCAGGAGCTTCATAAACGGTGGGATGCTCAACAGGCTGGTGTAGCGGTATCGGAGGAAAGCTGTGTTTATGAGCCGCATCAGCGGGAAGCGTCGGGCCGTGTCCATTCAGTTGAGAAAAGTAAAAAATTCCTGTGGCGAAGAGCCGGGAGGTCTCAGATGTCTCTTCAGCTTGTAGAGACAGCCGGGGTCTCCCTTTTTTATGGTGCTGACGCCTTCAGTGCAGCTGAGGGTGGCTTTGAAACCGATCTCCTTCAGTATCGTATCGGTGTTCTCGTTGAAAGCTCCGAAAGGGTACGTGAAGGTAGTGGGAGCCACTCCCGTCACGTAGGCTATCTTGTCCTGGAGGCGACAGATATCGGAAGTCAGAAAGGTGCGGTAATCTTCGTCACTTTCGTTGGATACCTGGGAGACGCCGTTTCTCACATCGTAAGTGTGGCAGTCGTAGGAATGATTCTGTATCTCCCAGTATCCTGATAAGTGCATGTCGAGGATGTCGTCCCACGTCAGATGTGAATAGTTGAGATTCCTGTCGCCGCTGCCGGTGAATTCGTCGGACATCTTACCGACTACCGAGATGACTGCCTTCATGTTGTACTTTTGAAGAAGAGGATAGACATAGTAGTAATTGTTATAGTAGCCGTCGTCAAAGGTGATGACGATGGGCCTTTCCGGCAGCTTTCCCTTGCCTTCGGCGAAGGCGATGACTTCCTTCATGAAGACGGGAGTATATCCCTTTTTCCTGATATAGGCCAGATCTTTTTCCAGGAGGTCAGGTGATACTATGTATTTGCTGGACAGCTTGTTGTCCTCCAGTATGGCATGATACATGATGATGGGGAGCTGGATCTCGTCAGCGTCGGACATTTCAGCAGAAGCCCGCATCTCTTTCAGATAGTGGTTTTCCTCGATAAACGGATATTCGCGGCTGTATTGACCTGTGTTATCGTCTTTTACCACTGTGGATCGGTGGGAAGACAGGAGCCTGGTGATGGCGTACAGGTCTATCCATATCTGATCGGGACTGTCCTTTTCATCCTCGTTGAATATCAGCTGCATGCCGAAGTGGAGATGGGGTGTATTTATGTTGTTTGTGTTTTCCTTCAGACTGTAGCCCGTCTGTCCTGTGTATCCGATCACATCACCGGCTGTCACGCTGGCTCCTATGTACAGGTTTTCGGCGTAAGGGGTATCTTTTCGCAGATGAGCGTAGTAATAATATCGCTGTTTGTCATAGCTTCGTATGCCGAGGCGCCAGCCACCATACTGGTTCCATCCCATGGCTTCTACCGTGCCGCTCTCTATTGCCGTCACAGGGGTGCCTGTGGCAGTTATCATGTCATGACCCAGATGCGTCCTGCTGTAGCCATAGCTGCGCGATTGGCCGAAGTCGTCGAAATGGGAGTAGTCGAATCCTTCTGCGATGGGAGAAAATGCCTTGAGACCGTAGGCTTTTTTCCAGACAGACTGGCCGGTCGCTTTATCAGGGATCTTTATCTGATATTCACCGAGGAAGCCATTCAGAACAGCTCCGTAAGCTTCGCGGTAATAGCTGAAGCTTTCCATGTCTTTCGTCAAAGTGGCGACAGATTTTCCGCTTTTGACACCGGAGACGAAGCTGTCCATGTGATGCCTGTCGTAATTATCGAAGTTGCCGCCGTATCTGGATCCAAGGTATGCCAGTATATCTATCCAGTCAACATGTATTTTCTCATCGTAAGTATCTATGTCTGTATCCATGGCCGCTTTCAATACATGGTATGGCACATCGAAATCGACCCATTCTATGGTTCCACCGGCACCGCCTGTTTTCCTGTCCGTAAGGATCGCCGGATCGTGGATTAGCGATGACAGCATCAGAGACAATATCGTACAGGCGACCATGGCAAAGGCCGCTATTTTGCTTGCTTTTTTCCTTTCTATTTTTCTTTTCATGAAAACCTCCGCGATGATTTAGTTAAAGATATGAAAGTTTCTCTTATTTTATGTAGAGGGCTGCTGTGCTATAATTATCAAATACCGATAAAGAGGAGGTAGACGATGAAAGTCGCGTTTCATACGCTGGGCTGCAAGGTCAATCAGTATGAGACTGAAGCCATGGCGGAGAAGTTCAGAAAAGAAGGGTATCAGGTAGTGGGCGAGAGGGAGTTGGCCGATGTCTACGTCATAAATACGTGTACGGTCACGGCTGTAGCCGACAAGAAATCCAGGCAGTATATAAGGAAAATGAAAAAGATCAATCCTGAAAGTGTGGTAGTCGTCACCGGATGCTACGCTCAGATAAAGCCGGATGAGGTGTCGTCAGTAGAAGGGGTAGATATCGTTACCGGTACCAACGAAAAGGGGCGGTTGCCGGAATACGTCAGCAGATATATGGACGATGGAGTGAAACAATTACACATAAAGGGATATGATGAGCTGGACGTCTACGATGAGATGGGTGCTGTCGCCAGTGTGGAAGGCAGGACCAGAGCATATATCAAGATACAGGAGGGATGTAACAGGTTTTGCTCATATTGTGTCATACCGTATGCCAGAGGGAAGGTCAGGAGCAGGGCTCTCCGGGAAATAATCGCTGAGGCAGAGGGGCTGGTGGCGGCCGGGTATAAGGAGCTGGTGCTGACGGGCATAAATACGGCGCTGTATGGGATGGAAAATCGCAGCGGAGCCGGCGGAGCGGACGAAGACGGGGAGGGCGAGCTCTACGGTGTGGAGGCTATTATCGCCAGAATGAATGAGATCCCGGGCGATTTCAGGATAAGGCTCAGTTCTCTGGAGCCGGCTGTAGTCAACGCCGATTACGTGAAACGATTATTGAAATATGATAAGCTCTGTCACCATCTCCATTTGTCCGCTCAGAGCGGCAGCGACAATGTCCTTTCAGCCATGAACAGGCCCTATGGAAGGAAGGAATACATGGATATCGTCGAAGTGCTGAAGGCTTTCGATCCGCTTTACGGAATATCAACTGATATCATAGTGGGCTTTCCGGGAGAACGGGAGGCTGATTTTCAGGAAAGTGTCAGTCTGGTGGAAAAGTGTGGATTTTGCAGGACTCATGTTTTCAAATATTCCAAGAGGCCATTCACCAGAGCAGCCGGGATGAAAGGCCATATAGCTCCCCAGGTGAAAAACCGCCGCGGCGACGAATTGAGCAGGGCCGGGAAGGAGGCGGCGCGTAGATTTTTCCAGATGAATCTGGGGACATCAGAGAAAGTTTTGCTGGAGGAGATACATCAGGAAAAGATGATGATCACCGGTTATACGGGAAATTACATACGCGTTTATATACCATTTGATGATGAGGCAGCGGCGGAGAGGCTGTTGGGAAAAGTGGTCAGCGTCAGACTCACGGGCCTTTTTGCCGACGGTATGACAGGGGAGATCCTCTGAAAGAGGTGTGACATAAACGTGTTCGAGGCCTGCTTCGAGTCACGGGCGTTGGACTGAGAAAAGTGATCTGCATACATTTTCGTAAAATACGGAAATGTATGCTTTTTTGTTGACAAAATATGGATATTACCATATAATGGATATATGGTAATAAATTACAAAAAAAGAAAGGGGCGTGAAACAATGAAGGAATGGTATGAAAAGCGCGAAAGGAGAGCTTTTCTCAGAAATGGTGTGGTCGTATCGGCTGCTGCGGCCATCATAGCCGTCGGGACGGCGACGGCGTTTTTTACAGACAGAGATGGTGTATCAAATATCTTCACTGTAGGTAATATCGATATTTCTCTTGAAGAGCCGGGATGGGATCCGGAAAAGGGCAAGGATATGACTCCTATGGAAGAGGTGGACAAGGATCCGACGGTGGTCAACGAGGGCGCCAATGAAGCCTATGTATTCGTGAGAGTGTCGGTGCCAAGGGCATTGGCAGCTACGGCAGGACAGAACGGAGAATATGTGAAAGCCGAGGTACAGGATCTGTTCCGGTATGATCTGAATCAAGGATGGACTCAGGTAAAAAGTGAGACAGAAGATGGAAAGAGCATATATACATATGGATATACAGGGGATGACGGAAAGATGAGATCGCTGGCCAAAGCCTCCAGGACCGAGCCGGTATTCGACAGTGTGTCGCTGATAAACCTGATAGAAGGACAACTGGATGGGAGCCAGCTGACCATAGAAGTAGAGGCGCTTGCCATACAGACCCGGGATGTAGGGGAAGGAAGGCCTGAAGAGGTGTTGAAACTGTTGGAGGCCGGATCATAACAGACAGGAGTGGTGATGAGAATGAAGAAGATGGGAAGAAGAGCCACATGGCTGACTGTGTCTTGTCTGGCAGCTGTGACCATGGCTGTTCCTGCGGCTGCTGCGTTTTTCATATCCGCGGAGGAAGGAGTAAACCGCTTTTCCGTCGGAGCAAACGCCAGTCGCATAGAGGAGGAGTTTGGCAGCTACGAGGCATTTGA
Organism: uncultured Eubacterium sp.; assembly: GCA_900543485.1. GTDB lineage: Bacteria > Bacillota > Clostridia > Peptostreptococcales > Anaerovoracaceae > Lentihominibacter > Lentihominibacter excrementipullorum. Next base: position 59,042 of record UQRM01000004.1, read on the forward strand.
GAAGGGCAAAAGCTACGGCAAGGAAGTAGCCGTGAGAAACGAAGGAAGCGTCAGTTGTTATGTCAGGGTCTTCGCGGAGATAGAAGATCCGGATGCAGCATCGGTATTGTCTGTAGACTTTAACGAAACGCAGTGGACGGACAGGCAGGAGGACGGGTTTTATTATTACAGAGAGCTGCTGAGGCCTGGGGAGAAGACTGCTCCGCTGTTCACTGAGCTGAGGGCCGGGGCGGATATAGAGAGATTCAGGATGATAGTCATGAGCGAAACCGTGCAGGCAGATGGAGAGGAGGATCCTATCACGGCTTTCGATCCGGTCGGACAAGGAGGAGAACATGAATAAGCGGTGTTCGGGAAAGCTGGCGGCAGTCGCCGGGACGCTGACAGCCATTATTCTCTATCTGTCCATCGGAGCATGGGAGGCCGGCGCCATATCGACAGGAAGAGTGCCGTCCAACAGCACTATCGTTCCTGCCGGCTATGTATTCTCGACAGGCTACAGCAATGCCACATGGAGTATAAACAGCGCTTATAAGGACTCGATAAGGGTGATGGACAAGAGATCCGGAGAGGGCTGTATAAGTTTCGTAGTGACGAGAAACAGAGGCGGCACCAGGACTTATACTGATCCGCTGACGGTGACCTACAGCAACGCAGGACAGATTAACGGCAGGAGCGTGGATGTCAGGCTCAAGGTGGAGAAGCTGGTGCAGACGGGGAGCAGCGGCAGCAATATCGCCAACTGCGACGGTGAATTCCTCTGCCTCTGGTATTCCGTCAGCGATGTGTCCTCCATGAAGACTACGGGGACACGATACAAGCTGACGCACACGACGGACATATCATATGAGATAACATACGCAGACAACGGAGCTGTGGTGGAGCTGCCGTGTTTTCAGGCGGTAGCAGATCTGGACACGTTCCAGAACGTGGCATCCGTAGCAGAGGGATTCGTACCTGTATCAGGATACGATACGGCTTATCTTTACCCGGGCAGCGTGTTGGTGCAGAAGAGCGGGGGATTTTTCTCTCCGTCCCAGCTGGAGACCGATGGCAACGATTCGTATATCAAGACCGGGCTTTACATCACGACCGACAACGGCCGGTTCAAAGGGAGATATTACGCGACAAACTGTCGGACGAGACTTCTGGTATACAGTCAGTACAGGGCGGGGATGCTGCCTGGGCCGTCGCTGGAGATAGACGGGACGAAGCCATACGAGCCGGGAGATACAGTGACGATAGATGTGAAGCAGAAGATCGGGACATTTTTCGTGGATACGGTCACAAGATATCCGGAAATGGTCATTGCTGATGACATCCCTGAAGGTCTTTCATACAGATCGGCGAAGGTGCGGGACGCATCCGGGAGAGATGTAACGGCAAAGGGGGATCTGACCTATGATGATGCGTCGAAGAAAGTAACATTCCGGTTTGACGACAGCTTCCTGAAGGATCAGGGAAACTACGACGGCAGCCTTTATACACTGAGGATAATTACGGTGGCGGAGCCTTTAGACGAACCGGTCAGGACTATCGACGACACGGCCTTTTCTGTCATATCGGGGATAGAACAGACCACCAACAGGCAGGAGATAAGTGTAAGGAAACCTTTCAGAGTTGAATACACGTATGTGAGCGGTACAGATGGCAGGAGGCTGCCGGAGGAGATAAGTGCTGAGAGAGGAGCATACGCCGTTTCTGATGAGTCGGTCTACTATCACGGAGATGTCGTTGTAAGAAAAGCCGCACCGGCGGAAGGGACAGCGCTGGAAGTGAAAAACGGAGACGGGACAAGGAAGGGCAGATGGGTGTTGTCATGGGACGCTTCGCGGCAGACAGTGGAGAACGGCGATGTGACGTTTACCGGAACGTGGCGGTATGTACCGGAACCGAAGCTGGTGATAGTGAAGCGGCTCAAGGCAGATGCGGAGCAGTTTACGGCATCACACGGAGAACCGACATTCCTGTTCAGGGTGAGCGGAGAAAAATCGGGGAAGACCTGGTATAAGTCGGTGACGTTCAGTGAGGAAGTGATGGAGGCTGTCAAGGAGAACGCAAGATTCGTGGACGAAGATGGTACGTGTTTCACCTTCGGAGACGGATATGTAAAGGCGGAATGCGTCGCCATGCGTTTGCCGGAAGATGACTATACCGTAGAGGAAATTGAAACATTGAGATTTGAAAGCAGAAGCGTTTCAGCCAGGTATCACAGCGATGACAGCAGTGGCGGGGAGATCGCCGCCGCGGCTGACGGCGCCTGTCTGACGATATCGCTCGAACCAAGCGCCTGTGAGCCTGAAGATCCAGGATTCGATGCGGCATATGTCAGCGTATTGTTCGATAATATCAAGACGAGATGGGACAGGTTCTCCCATTGTGATGTGGTGATAAACAAGCTGGAAGGAGGCAGGAGATGAATGGCAGGATGAGGAGAACGTTCGTACCGTTGGTGTTGGGCGCAGTCCTGGCGGCCGGAAGCGCTGCCTCGGCATGGGGTGTGTTGACGCCTTTCTGGGAATCAGGCCGGCGCATCTCTACAGGAGGCATCGATATATCGGTGAAAGCCTGGACAGAGGATGATGGTCATAGGAAGGACGCCGCCGCAGCGACAGTCATCGACGCGGAAAAGATGGTGTCATATGTACCTCAGGTGGAGAACAAAGCAGACAAAGCGTATGTAAGGGTGTCGCTGTCGGCCGACGCGGGAGCGGAGGGAGTGAATCTGACTGAGCACATCTGTGGCGTGAAAGAAGATTGGAAGAAAATCGGCGGATATATGTATTGTACGAAGGTGATGAGTGCCGGGGATATGCTGGATGTGTGCGACGGGTTTACGGTCCCTGAAGAATGGGATTATATGAAAAGCAGAGAAATGGCGGTGAGGATCAGCGCGGATGCCATACAGGCTGAGGGCTTCAGACCTGATTTCGATTCAGAGGAGCCGTGGGGTGAAGTATCCATAACGGATTCTAAAAAGACTGGCGGTCATCTTGTCAGTGAAGCCGTCTCCGGGAAAAGGCAGGGCGTGCGGGTCATCTGTGATGAAGCGGCGGGCATATGCGTAGGAACAGATGACTTTTCGGATCTGACCTGTCTCATGCCGGGAGATACGAAGACAGGGGTCATCACTGTGAGAAATGACAACCGCGAGGATGTGAAGCTGTTTTTTAAAACCGAGTGGGAGGGTGACGATCTCTCGAAGGTGATGAGGATGAGGGTGGACAACGGGGCGACGGTATACAGCGGAACAGTGGCAGGCGGCAGCTTTTCCAGTTACAGACCGGTGGCAGATCTGAAAGCGGGAGAGGAGAAGGATATCGCGGTGATGATGAGTCTCCCGCCGGAAGCAGATAACAGGTACAGTTTCCAGGAAAGCTGCCAGACCTGGTATTTTGCCGTAGAGGATGAGGCTGTCGGGACGGGAGATGGCAGTACAGTGCTGTGGGCGGCTGCGGTGTGTCTGGTAAGCGGTATATCAGTGATATGCGCAGTGAAGATGAAGAGGAAAAGAGATGAGGAGCTTTAACAGCAGGCGTTTTCCGGCTGCAGAGCCGGTCCGCGTCCTGGCCGCGGTCGTGATATTGACTGCGATGGCGGTAATGGCAGGGATAAGACCTGTAGTCATCGTTTCAGGCTCCATGGAGCCTGAGATACCGACGGGCAGTCTGTGTTTCGTGGATACCCGGGACAGGGATGCGGCGGAAGGGGATATCGTGATGTATGAGATGGCAGGAGTCTCAGTAGTCCATCGGGTAGAGGACATCGATTTTGACGGAAGATATGTAATGAAGGGAGACAATAACGATACGGCTGACCCGGCTCCTGTGAAAAAGGGAAATATCAAGGGGACAGTGATATCAAGGGTGCCGGGATTGGGGTATGCGGTCTGCATTCTGAGAGAGCCGATGGTTTTAGCGGCGATGTCAGCGGTGATGTCGATCATTCTTTTGCTGGGCTTTTGCAGGAGGCTTCCTGTGGCATCAAAATCATCGAGAAAGTTGTCCGTGAGGATAGCAAAAAAATCAAAGAGGCATTATAATATAGCTGTCGATAATTTTATGAGAGGAGTGAGAAAATGAGCGACTGCGTATTCTGCAAGATAGTATCGGGAGAGATCCCGTCCAACAAGGTATACGAGGACGATGATATCCTCTGCTTCAGGGATCTGGATCCGCAGGCTCCGGTGCATGTGCTGATAATCCCCAAGAAGCACATCGCGTCTCTTGACGATGTGACGGAAGAGGACAAGGAGCTTTTGGGTCATATCATGATAAAGGTCAGGGAGATAGCTGAGACGCTGGGACTTGAAAACGGGTACAGACTGGTCAACAACTGCGGTGAGGATGGCTTTCAGACTGTAAAGCATCTTCATTTCCATCTTTTGGGCAAGAGAAAGATGACATGGCCGCCGGGCTGATGGAAGGGATATCTCTATCATGAAGGTGGTTCATTGGGTCATAGGTATGATATTCTCATTTTCTCTGATAGCCGCGCTGTTGTTTACCAGCTGCGAAATAGCTATATACTCGGATTTTGACGTATATGAGAGAGAATATGAGAAATACGATGTGCTTTCGGAACTGGATATGACCATGGATGATGCCATGTATGTCACTCATGAGATGATGGATTACCTCAGGGGTGACAGAGAGACGTTGTCGGTGGTCACAGACGTGGACGGCAAACGGCAGGATTTCTTCAATCAGCAGGACAGATTCCACATGTCTGAGGTGAGAGGACTCTTTCTGGGAGGCATGGCCATCAGGGCAGGAGCCTGCGTGTCGATGGTCGTATGCATTATCCTGCTCCTGTTGATGAAAGCAGATGTCAGGAGGATATTACCGTCCTCATATCTGATCGCGCTGGCAGCGGTGGGACTGTCCCTGGCAGTGGCAGGGGTCATGGCTCTGGTGGATTTCAACGCGGTATTCGTGATGTTCCATCATCTGTTCTTCGATAATGACCTCTGGATATTCGATCCGGCGGAAGATTACATGATAAGGATGCTGCCGGAAGGGCTGTTTGCGGACATGGCCGCGAGGATAGGCGTGATATTCGCGGCAGGGCTGGTGATATCGCTGATTTTGAGCATAGCAGCAAGGAGATCCTCGAAGTGGGATAGGAGAAGGGCGTTGCGAGAGCCGGAGGACGCGCATTGAAAAAGCGCCGGCACATCAATGATGGACAGGCGCGTTAAAAGTCCGGATATATCAAAGTAGTTTGAGATTTTTAAGGGAAAGGTCGAGGATGGGAGCTGAATGAGTAAGCGCGCCGCTGGAGATGTAGTCTACACCGATGTCGGCCAGCTGTTTGATATTCTCTCTTGTCACGTTGCCGGAGCATTCCGTCACGGCTTTTCCTTTTGCCATTTCTACGGCTTTTCGCATGTCGTCGACAGACATGTTGTCCAGCATTATTATCTCCGCTCCGGCATCGATGGCCTCCCGGACCATCTGCAGGTTTTCCGTTTCAACTTCTATCTTTATTACGAAGGGAGCATATCGGCGGGCCATTTGTATGGCCTGAGTGATACCGCCGGCGGCGTTTATATGGTTGTCCTTAAGCATGACGCCGTCTGACAGATTGTATCGGTGGTTATATCCTCCGCCTACCTTGACAGCGTATTTTTCAAAGATCCTCATATTAGGAGTGGTTTTGCGGGTGTCCAGCAGTTTTGTGCCGCTTCCCTCCAGGATATCAGCCAAGGATCTTGTGTAGGTGGCGATGCCGCTCATGCGCTGGAGGAAGTTGAGGGCGGTCCTTTCACCTGACAGGATGGCTCGCGCGTCTCCCGTAACTGTGGCTATGAGCTGACCTTTTGCGATGCGGTCTCCATCTTTGACGCAGGCGTCTGCAGTAGTGTCGGCATCCAGCAGCTGAAAGACGCGTCTGAAGACATCGAGTCCTGCTATAATCCCATCCTCCTTGCAGAGGAGTTGAGCGGAAGCGCGGCGCGGTTCTTTTATTACTGAATTGGTGGAGATATCCTCGGAGGATATGTCTTCCCTAAGAGCCGCCTGTATGAGGTGATCCATATTGTTTTTCATCGTTATATCGTTTATCATGCTGACTCCTTTTTATCGTTTTCTATAGCTGTGAGTATTTTTTCCTTATTGTCCTTCATATATTTTTCTTTATCGCTGTATCTGTCAAGCTCCAGGTCGTATATATCGGAAAGCTGCTCTGTGGTCATGTCCAGGAATTGAGTGTAGCGGTCTGTCCCGTCCGCGCCATCCGTGCGGCTTTTCGTGATGTGGATCGCGGCGCTTCTGGCGAAGACGAGGCTTTCCAGAAGTGAATTGCTGGCAAGTCTGTTGGCTCCATGGACTCCGTTGCAGCACGTTTCGCCGGATGCGTAAAGATGATCCATGGATGTGTGACTGTTGAGATCGACATCTACACCGCCCATGAAGTAGTGCTGGGCGGGAACGACAGGGATCCATTCCCGGGTGATATCGTAGCCATGCTCCAGACATTTGCTGTAGATGTTAGGAAAGCGTTTCTTTACATCTACATCCTTTATGGTGAGAAAGGACAGCCAGACGTGATCCGTACCGTCCTTTTCCATCTGACGGAATATGGCATTGGATACCACGTCTCTTGGCAGCAGTTCGTCGATGAAACGATCTCCGTCTTTGCCGTAGAGCTGCGCACCCTCTCCACGTACTGATTCCGATATGAGAAAGCGCCTGTCTTCATCTTTTGAAAAGAGCGTGGTGGGATGTATCTGGATGTAGCTGATGTTTTTGAGCTTTATATTCCTCCTGAGAGAAATGGCCAGCGCATCTCCCGTCAGGTGGGCGAAATTTGTCGAGTTGTCGTATATCCCGCCTATCCCTCCGCAGGCCCACATGACGTTGTCGGCGAAGACAGCTTCCAGCTGTCCCTCCTGAGAAGCCATGAGGATGCCGTCGCAGCATCCATTCCGGCAGAGTATGTCCAGCATGGTCGTATGGGTGAGGATCGTTATGTTATTTTTTTCTTTTACCCGGTTCAGAAGCTTGCTGGTGATCTCCTGTCCGGTTATATCCTCGTGGTACAGTATCCTGTTGGTGGAATGAGCGCCTTCCCTGGTGAAGGCCAGGTGACCGGAATCCTTTTGAAATTCCACGCCGTATCCTATCAGTTCCCCGATGACGTCCCGGGAGCTTCGTATCATGAAGTCGACGGATTCGGCTCTGTTTTCATAGTGGCCGGCCCTCATGGTATCTTCGAAGAAGCTGTCATAATCGTCTTCGTCCTTCAGGACGCATATGCCGCCCTGAGCCAGGAAGGAATCGCTTTCTTCCAGGTCTCCTTTTGTTATCATCAGGATATCCATGTCATCGGGAAGGTGGAGGGCGGTGAAACATCCGGCTACACCGGTGCCGACGATGATGATATCGTATTTGTTTTTCATGACAGTTAACGCCTTCTTTCTATCTGATATGTATGATCATATGGACAGCTCGAGCATTCTTTCCATAGGCTTACGGGCAGCTTCCGCCAGGGCTTTATCCATGGAAATGCCCTCATTGTCGTTTTCCAGGACTGAGATGATATTATCCAGGGTTATCTTTTTCATACCGGAGCATATCTGGGGAGGTTCGGTGGTGAAGAATTCTTTGTCGGGATTGTTTTTCCTCAGTTCATAGAGGACGCCCGCTTCGGTCAATACTATGAATTGACTGCTGCCGCTCTTCGCCGCGTGATTTATGATACCGGAGGTGCTTCCGACATAGTCTGCCAGAGCCAGGACTTCCGGCCGTGATTCGGGGTGAGCCATGACGATGGCCGCCGGATATCTTTTCTTCAACGCGGATACCTCTTCCTTCGTCACGTTATGGTGGACATGGCAGAATCCGTCGTTGAATATGAAGTCCTTTTCGGGAAGCTGCTCCGCGATGAAATGAGCCAGGTTTGTATCGGGGATAAAATAGATGTTCCTGTTGGGCAGAGAGCTTACTATTTTGAGGGCGTTGGATGATGTGACGCATACGTCGCTGCAGGCCTTAAGCTCCGCAGTCGAGTTCACATAACAGACGACAGCCACATCGTCATACTTTTGCCTGATGGCCTGTATCTTATCAGCATCGGCCATGTGAGCCATAGGGCAGTCGGCGGTCATGTCCGGAAGGAGGACTCTCTTTTCCGGATTGAGGATCTTTGCGCTTTCTCCCATGAACGAGACACCGCAAAGCACTATGGTGTCGGCGGTCACTTTTGTGGCTGTTTCACTGAGATAGTAGGAATCGCCTACATAGTCTGCCAGCTGCTGTATTTCGTCGGCCACATAGTAGTGAGCCATGATGACCGCGTTTTTTTCTTTTTTGAGCGCTTCTATCTTATTGATTTTTTCATTCATTTTCAAACTCCTTTGCTGTGCCGTACCAGTCGTGTGCCGGTCGGTGAGCTGTATGTCAAATTGTATTGAGTATAACATTTTTGACGAAATTTAACAAGACAAATGTCTTTTATAGTGTCATGACATATCGAGGGGGGGCGGGGAGAAGAGATATGATCTGCTTCATACAGTCAGACTTGTGGAAAACCGAAGGTCTTGTTGTAATCCGGCGCTTACAGTGGTATCATGTATACATAAGGATAAAAGTTGAACGGGAGGAGGATCGAGATGGATCTCAGAAGCTCTAAAGAATTCCCTTTTTCTGCGGAAACGGCATGGAAGGCGCTTCATCAGACGAGTCGGCTCGATGTCGAGCCGGGAACGGTCATAAAAGATATCTCCGAGACTGAGTGGGAAACTTACAATAGTGAGACGGGTTCTCAAACGAAATATGTCGCTGAGTTTGATGACGAAAACAGACGAGTTACCATCGAGGGCGCCAGCAATAAGAAGAGCAACCATGACTTCATATACCTGACACTGAAGGAAATCGCGGAAGAACGTGTGGAACTGATCCTTGAGATAGAGATAAATACAGGAACACATTTCCTCGCGAAAGCTTTGGGAGCGATGATCGCGAAACCGGCTCAGGAGATAATTTCCCGTCACATCTATCAGAATTTCGAGGCGTTATGTACCGGAGCGGGGACGAGGACTATGTCATCTGATGATTTGAAAGCAGAGGCAGCAAAAGTGTATAAGAAGTGAGTAGAAAGGGAAGACGGATGAGATAAAAAAATCTTGCATAAATCCCCATAAAATAGTATAATAGCAACGTTATAGGCGAGCCGTTTTTAGGTTTACAAAGATTTCTGTAAAGTCAGGAGGTGAAATGGGAAATGGCACAGGTAATAGTCAGAGAAAATGAAAGCCTGGAAAGCGCTTTGAAGAGATTCAAGAGATCTTGCGCGAGAGATGGAGTTATGTCTGAACTGAGAAAGAGAGAACATTACGAAAAACCTAGCGTAAAGAGAAAGAAGAAGTCTGAAGCTGCTAGAAAGAAGGCTAAAAAGTATTAATGGGAACAGACTTAAAAGATCAGAGGTGTTTTGATTGACCTTAAAAGAAAGATTGAACGCTGACTTTAAGGAAGCGATGAAGAACAAGGAAAAGGTGCGTAAGGACACCATAAGCTTCGTAAGAGCTGCCATCAAGCAGTTCGAAGTGGATAACAGGGAAGAAATCGACGATGCCGGGATTGCCTCCATCTTAGCCAAACAGGTGAAGATGAGAAAAGATGCCCTCGCTGATTTTGAATCGGCCGGAAGAACGGATCTCATAGAAGCCTATAACGCGGAAATCGAAGTCCTTACGGAATACATGCCTAAACAGCTTACCGATGAAGAGATAATGGATGTGATCCAGAAAACCGCGGCGGATCTGGGTATAGAGAAAGGCAGCGGAAAGGCATCCATGGGCAAGCTCATGGGAGCGACGATGCCTAAGGTAAAAGGCGTTGCGGACGGTAACAATGTAAAGGCAGCGGTAGAGCGATTCCTTGGATAGCGATGACATATGGACAGGATCAAAGAGCGATGCTGATTGAAAGATATCGGCACCGCTTTTTTGTATAAAGAAAACCCGGTTTTTATCGGCTCTGTGAGGATCGAAAATACTGCGGCAATCGGGTCTTATCGGTTTTTTACCTATATTTTACTTTTTTTATTGAATGTAGATAAAATTTTCAACGTTCGTGGTCTCTCATGACCATGACGAGTCCATTAAAGCCGGCAAAAGGCCACCCCGGCCCTTTACATAAAAAGTCCGGATTGCTCAACCCCATTGGATTTTAGCTACATTTTTCTTTTTTCGTGAAATGTAGGTACTTTTGCTGTTGGCTGTGGGATCAGCGTGAGAAGCTTTGGAGCTGCCTGCGTAAAAACGCCAGTTGACATTGCCTGATGGAAGTGACACAATTATCCTATATATGTAGCGAGGGCAGGAAAGTCAGGTGATGGATTTGTTTTTACCGATAGATAAAAGAGATATGGAAGCGAGGGGATGGGAGCAGGCTGATTTCGTCCTGGTGACGGGAGACGCTTATGTGGATCATCCGTCTTTCGGTACGGCCATCATAAGCAGATTGTTGGAGTCTCATGGCTTCAAGGTGGCGATACTGGCTCAGCCGGGATGGAAGGACTCTTCGGATTTTAAACGGTTCGGCAAGCCCAGGCTTGGCTTCCTTATCAATAGCGGCAATGTGGATTCCATGGTAAACCACTATTCTGTCTTCAGACACAGGAGAAAGCGGGATGTTTATTCACCGGGCGGCAAGGCGGGCAGGCGGCCCGACAGGGCAGTCATCGTTTACTGCAACAGGGCCAGGGAGGCATACAAGGATGTGCCTGTGATAATAGGTGGTCTGGAGGCCAGCCTCAGGAGGCTGGGCCATTATGATTACTGGGACGATAAGGTAAGGCGTTCCATAATGATGGACTCCCGGGCCGATATACTGATTTATGGGATGGGTGAACGGGCCATGGTGGAGATCGCTGAAGCGCTGGATGCCGGGATAGATGTCAGGGATATTACGTGGATAAATGGGACTTGTGTACGGATGAAAGACCCGGGCATCCAGGAGGACGATGTGATCCTGCCGGATTTCCGGGATATCGTCTCGTCCAAAGAGGAATATTGCCGCAGTTTTGCGATGCAGTACAGAAGCAACGACGCTGTGACAGGAACCCGGCTCATAGAGAAGTATGACGGAAGCAATTTCGTAGTGCAGAATCCGCCTCAGCCGCCGTTGGAAAGGGATGAATTGGACGAGCTGTACAGTCTGGACTATATGAGGGATTATCATCCATGCTATGAGAAGGACGGCGGCATCCCGGCCATAGAAGAGGTGAAGTTCAGCATAACGGCCAACAGAGGTTGTTTTGGCGGCTGCGCGTTCTGCGCTATAACATATCATCAGGGCAGGGAGGTCAGGAGCCGCAGTCAGGAGTCCATAGTGGAGGAAGTGAGAAAGCTGACAAAGATGAAGGGGTTCAAAGGATATATCCACGACGTGGGAGGCCCTACAGCCAATTTCCGCCATCCATCATGTGCCAGGCAGCGGAAACATGGTATGTGCCGCAACAGAGATTGTCTCTATCCTGAACCGTGCAGGCAGTTGGATACAGATCATGAAGAGTATCTGCGGGTCCTGAAAGCTGTTCGTAACGCAGAGGGCGTCAAAAAGGTATTCATAAGATCAGGGATAAGGTACGACTACCTGTTAGCTGATGGGAACGACCGATTCATGGAGGAGCTATGCAGCTATCACGTCAGCGGGATACTTAAGGTGGCGCCGGAGCACGTATCACAGCGGGTGCTGAAAAACATGAGAAAACCTCCTATAGAGGTGTTTGAACGGTTCGGGAAGATATATCGGGAAACAAACAGGAGACTCGGGAAGAAGCAGTATATGCTCCCTTATTTCATATCATCCCATCCGGGGAGCAGTCTGGAGGACGCCATAGAGCTGGCGCTGTACATGAAGAAGACGGGATTCGTCCCCGATCAGGTACAGGACTTCTATCCGACACCAGGGACGCTGGCCACATGCATGTATTATACGGAGAGAGACCCATTCACCATGGAAAAGGTGTATGTAGCTAAGGACGTCGAGGAAAAGCGGATGCAGAGGGCATTGATGCATTTCAATAAGAAGGAGAACAGGGAAACGGTGAAGAAGGCGCTGAAAAAAGCAGGGCGCCAGGATCTTATGGGGGTGCTGCTCAAATGATAGGTACTGCTAGATTCGATGAGATCGGAGAAGCTTTCAGGGAAGGCTACAGACAATATGAAGAAGCCTTGTCTTCTGTCGATGGAGGGAAATTCCAGGTCTCGGAAGAATATGGAGGAGCAGCTGAAAACAGGATAGCTGTCGGAGACAATCTGCGATACATGGCGTATCTTCTGAGAGAGGGAGCCATGGAAGGGAAAATACAGCTCATTTATGTGGATCCGCCGTTTTTTTCCAACAGCAAATACGAGGCGTCCCTCAGGCTGTGCTCCGAAAAGCTGGGGACATCAAAGGTGCTGAAGGTGGGAGCATATGACGACAGGAAGAAATCCGGGTTGGCTGGATATCTTGCCATGCTCACCGCCAGGTTTTTCATGATGAGAGACCTGCTTTCAAAATCGGGATGTTTGTGGGTCCATCTGGATTGGCATGTAGTCCACTATGTGAAAGTGATATTGGACGGTATCTTCGGGGAAGAGAATTTTATAAACGAGATAATATGGACGTATAAATCAGGCGGATCCAGCAAAAAAAGCTTCGCCAGGAAACACGATAATTTGCTGGTCTACGCCGGAGGGGAGAAATACAAGTTCAGGCCGTTGAAGGAAAAATCCTATAACCGGGAGATGAAGCCTTACAGATTCAAAGGGGTGGAGGAATTCAGGGATGAAAACGGATGGTATACCATGGTCAATATGAAGGATGTGTGGAGCATCGATATGGTGGGGAGGACTTCCTCCGAGCGGAACGGCTATGCTACTCAGAAGCCGGAAAAGCTGCTGTATCGCATAATAGAGGCCTGCAGCGACGAAGGTGACATATGCGCTGACTTTTTTGCAGGATCGGGAACCTTGGGAACAGTGTGTCAAAAGACCGGCAGGAACTGGATCATGTGTGACCAGAGCAGTCTGGCGGCGGCATCTCAGATAGAGCGTGTAGGCGCTTTGAAAGGCGGGAGTTTCGTCGTGGAAAGGGAGCATCGCGAAGGGTGCGATGAAGCGATGGGAAAACCGGAGGTCTCTGTGAAGTTAAAGGGCGGCGAAGGCCCGGTCGCGGTAACGCTGGACAGGTACAGACTGCCCGTCGGCGGCTTGGTGACAGCGGAGGACAGAGGCTACGGGGGCGGTGAGGTCCAGGCGGAAGTAGAGCGGTATCTGGCCGACGATCCTATGTGTCTGGTGAAGTGCTGGAGCGTGGACTGGGATCATGACGGACAGATCCACAGAGCGTCAGCTCTGCTGCCGGGGATGGAGCGGAGCTGTCAGATGGCTTGCGAGGAGGCTGCATCGAAGGCTGCGTCCGATGGAAATGGCGCCGGCAGGATCGTCAGTGTTGTCGGCTACGATGTGTTCGGAGGCCGGTTCGAGACGGTGGCGCGGAGATAAGACACAGGTGCGGGTCGTTCACGCCAAAGCGGGCCCGGAGCTTATCAAAACATGAAAAGACGAAAAAATGTCCTGGAGATGTGTCAAATGACATTTCCGGGATTTTTTTATGACCAGGGAAAATATTGGGTCTTGATTCTAAAACTATCGTTTTTACAAGATATATATATTGACAAAATAAAACGGGGGGGGGGTATAATATACGGGATAAAAGCCAATGTCGAGTTTAAATTGATCTAGGAGGAAAAACATTATGAAAAAGGCTTTAGTGATCGCATTGACCCTGCTGATGACGGTCGCGTTCTCTTCTACTGCCTTCGCGGCGACTGTGACGGAAGGATGGACGACACGAGATAACAACACGCCTATAGAGCCTGTAGGAAAAACGATAACGATTCCGGATACAGCAATAGGCGGAGCAAGTACCTACGCAATCAGAGGTGATGCTATCGATGGCACGAAAACGTATGAGGCGATAGTAGATCTGAGCAAAGAGTATCAGCATGGCGAACTTTTCTGTATCAGTTTGGGGTTCGGTACTGATGCGGATACATATAATACTGAATTTTCAGTATGCACTCAGAAGAGCGGTGATGATTTCATTGTGTCGGCAGGCGTTGCCGGAGCAGATAGTATCACGGTAACAGAACCAGGAATCTATACGTATCAGTGGACCGTTTCCAAATCAGCGGATGGAATCAGTGCAAGCTTTGAAATCGCCGAGCTTGGACAGACTTTGAAATTCACTGATGAGGGGGAACTCGCGAAACTTCAAGATTCGACAGTTGTAAGATATCTGTGGGCATTTGGAGGCGGCGCTGATCCTTCATCGTATCAGTTGGACAGAGATCTGGTGCTCTATACTGCAAAGCCTGAAATCCAGGGTGTCAGCGTAGTTGACGGGACTGACGGATATACTCCGGTTGAGATACCTCAGGTGGGACAAAAGCTTACTGCCAATGTGACTGTTGACGAAGGTACGGTAGGTTCGTATCCTGTGGATGAGAATATTTCTTATGTATGGTCCTATGAAGATTCGGATACTGTTCTTGGGACAGAGCCCGTTTATACTGTAACAGAAGATAACCTGGGCAAGAAGATCGTCCTTACGGTCAGCGGCGGTAACCACGGATATGCCGGAATAGCAAGCTGGTCTGCAACTGACGTTGTAGGCGCTGAACCTGGTGAAGAGCCTACTGAGCCGGGCACGGATGATCCGACGACCGGAGACGGCCAGGATGGTACTGCTGCGGGGAACACTGACAAGGGCAACGGACAGCCGAAGACAGGAGACAGCAGCAATGTGCTGCCGTTTGTGGCTCTCTTGACGCTGGCCGCGGCAGCAGGAACGGCTGTAGCTGTTAAGAGAAGAACAAATCAGTAGGATCCAGGGAAAACTGAGATAAAAGAGGTACAGGACTCGGCGCGATAGGGGCTGAGAACCGGAATCTGGATATTGAAGAGGCTTCGGAGCATAGCAGCAGGGATGATTCGAGCCTCTTTGATTTTTCCATTCGGCTGTGCGGCGTGACTAACGGTCTTGACAGAGATGGGCCAGCCAGTTCGCGGCTTTTGTGCCGGATCTTTACTTTTTCTCTGAGATCCGGCACCTTTGACACAAATTGTTGCCGCCTTTTCGATTATTGAAAGAGATATGGCAAGCCTATTGCCGCATCCTCTTTGTGAAGCAAAAATTCGGCAAGTTTATTAAAAAAATTTCCGGGGCAATGCAGTTTGATGTCGTTGAATCAACAGATATATCCATTTGCGTGCCGGATGATCTTTGATCAAAAGGTATTCGGCAAATGCTCGTGTCATCACTGCCGGATCACTGTCTGTTTCATGAAATACGGCAAATGCTTGTGTCGGTACTGCCGGGTTTTCTAAAGCTGGTAAAAATCCGGCACGAAAGCCTGGCACGAAAGCCTGCCAGGAAAGTCTGCCAGGTATCTCAACAAGGCTCGCGGACTCGCGCGCAGGAGTTGCGTGCCTATTTACCACAAAAAACATCTTGCATGGCATATTCATTTGGTGCTATAATATCAGAGTAATTTTTGTGCGCAAAAGATATGAGAATAA
Organism: uncultured Eubacterium sp.; assembly: GCA_900543485.1. Lineage (GTDB taxonomy): Bacteria > Bacillota > Clostridia > Peptostreptococcales > Anaerovoracaceae > Lentihominibacter > Lentihominibacter excrementipullorum. The sequence continues at coordinate 74,622 of UQRM01000004.1, forward strand.
GGAAGACGGCAATGAGTTGGGGTCTGGTTTATCCTTCTCACCCAAAACGCCCGAGACCTTATCTTTTTTCTTTTTTGCGCATTTTTAAATGATTTTCGGTGGGTTTGGTGTGCGATGATAAGAGGTGGAGTCATGAAGAAGTACATATTTGTTACAGGTGGAGTAGTTTCAGGACTGGGAAAAGGGATAACGGCAGCGTCGCTGGGAAGGCTGCTGAAGGCCAGAGGGCTTAGGGTCTCTGCTCAGAAGCTGGATCCGTATATCAACGTAGATCCGGGGACCATGAGTCCGTATCAGCACGGAGAAGTGTTCGTGACAGAGGATGGCGCAGAGACAGATCTGGATCTGGGCCATTATGAGAGATTCATCGACGAGGATCTCAACAAGTATTCGAATCTGACGACGGGGAAGGTATACTGGAACGTGCTCAACAAGGAGAGGAAGGGCGAGTACCTTGGCAGCACGGTGCAGGTGATACCACATATAACTAATGAGATAAAAGATTTCATATACAATGTGGGAAAGACCAGCAATGCTGATGTGATAATAACGGAGATAGGCGGGACCGTGGGAGATATAGAAAGCCAGCCGTTCCTCGAGGCCATAAGGCAGGTCTCGCTGGAGCAGGGAAAGGAAAACTGTCTGTTCATCCACGTTACGCTGGTACCGTACCTGAAGAGTTCAGGGGAACATAAATCGAAGCCGACTCAGCATTCGGTAAAAGAATTGAGGACAATGGGCATATCTCCTGATATAATAGTGATGAGATCAGACGAGCCTATCGATGAGGGCATTGCGGAAAAGATATCTCTGTTTTGCAATGTCAAGCCGGACTGTGTCATAGAGAACAAGACTCTGCCGGTCCTGTATGAGGCGCCACTGATGCTGGAAAAATCCAGATTTTCATGGATCGTGTGCAGGGAACTGGGGATAAACGCAGGGCCTTGCGAGATGACTGAGTGGGAAGCTATGGTAGACAGGATAAAGGCCAGAAAAGAGTGCGTACGCATCGCTATCGTAGGTAAGTATGTCAAGCTTCACGACGCCTATCTTTCCGTAGCGGAGGCACTTAAGCACGGCGGATATGAGAATGGTTGCCATATTGACATCAAGTGGGTGGAAGCGGAAGATGTGAACGGGGATTCCGTTTCACAGCTGTTGGGTGATGTGGACGGTATACTGGTCCCGGGCGGCTTTGGCGACAGAGGTATAGAAGGAAAGATAACGGCGGCCGGGTATGCCAGGGAAGAAAGGATACCGTATTTTGGCATATGTCTGGGGATGCAGATCGCAGCCATAGAGTTCGCACGCGGTGTGCTGGGCCTGGATGATGCCGATTCGGGAGAGTTCAGCGGAACTTGCGATCATAAGATAATAGATTTCATGCCTGACCAGTACGGTGATATCCCTAAGGGCGGGACTATGCGCCTGGGTGCTTATCCGTGTGTCGTGACAGCGGGGACCATAATGGAAAGAGCCTATGGTACCAGAGAGATATCAGAACGTCACAGACACAGATACGAGTTCAACAATGAGTACAGGGAAGCCTTCGAAGGGAACGGCATGAGGATAGCAGGGACATCGCCTGACGGCAGGCTGGTGGAAGCCATCGAGCTGGAGGATCATCCGCATTACGTGGGTGTACAGTACCATCCGGAGTTCAAAAGCCGGCCTAACAAAGCTCATCCGCTGTTCAGAGAATTCATAAAGTCCGCCTTCGAGAACAGAAAAAGATAAGACGACAGGAGGAAATCAAAGGGACATGTACATAAGGAACAATACGCTGGCGGTCATATTCAGAGTGATATTCATCATAGTATGCGGAGCCGGGATAGTGATGAGACTGATGGGAACCGGTTCGATCATAGGAACGGTCCTGGGCGAGTTCGCGCTGGTAGCCAATGCCGCGGCACTGATATATTTCGCATATCTGATAATAGCCAGACCGGGATACGAGAGAGGCGCGCTGAGGGGAGCAGTGACCATTTACATGGTGATAACGTTCATCGTCTACTATTTCATGTATTTCGGGACGGCGCTGTCGCGTCCGGAACAGCTGTCGGTGGCGGGTTACCTGTTATACTTTGTGGCGCCTCTGATGGCGTTGGCTGATTATCTGTTGTTTTGCAGGAAAGGAGAATTTACGGCATACAGCCCGGTCGTATGGGCTATAATACCGGTGCTTTTCAACATTGCCGTCTTTATTGTCAACAGGTTGGGATTTGCTATGGATACCATTCCGTATTTCAATCTGATGGGAATGAATCTGATCGCTACGTTGTTCATCTTTCTGGGTATAAGCTACCTGCTTTTCGTCATAGACAATATGATGGCCGGGAGGAGACGTTAATGCCCGCGTCATGTATTCCAAGGAGGCGGTCTCATGGGAACGAGGCAGCCTCCTGCTTTTTATCTCTTTTTATGTAAATACTTTTCTCTGGTAGCAAGACCACCTCTGATGTGGCGTTCAGCCTTGTTGTTGTCCAACACCTCTTTTACCTCAGCGGCAAGTCCGGGATTGATCTCATGGAGCCGCTCGGTGATATCCTTGTGCACCGTGGATTTGGAGACTCTGAATTTGGCCGCAGTGCTCCTGACCGTCGCGCCGGTCTCCACGATGTAGCGGGCCAGTTCCAGTACCCGCTCCTCGATGTAATCTTTCATAGTATTGACAGTTCACCACCCCTTGATTTATTAACTTTTCAGTCAAAACAATATATGTCGGAATTTAAAAAATATACTTGCTTTGGATTTTCGGTGTAAATTTCTTTTGTGTGGTAAAACTAAGCGATAACTGATAAAATGAAAGGAGCAGGCGATGTTTCCCATATCGCGTTTTAATGATATGATGTTCAATGAAGAAGTGGGGATAGACTTGGGCACGGCCAATGTGCTCATATATGTAGACGGAAAAGGAATAGTACTGGAAGAGCCGTCGGTGGTGGCTATAAACAGGGACACCAAGGAAATACTGGCAGTTGGCAGCGAGGCCAAGCGGATGATAGGCAGGACGCCGGGCAATATTTCCGCCGTAAGACCGCTGCGGGACGGTGTGATCTCAGATTATGACGTTACGGAAAAGATGCTGCAGTATTTCATAAAGAAGACATGCGGCGGCAATCGTTTCTTCAAGCCGAGGCTGGTGGTATGTGTGCCCAGCGGAGTCACCGAGGTGGAAAAACGGGCGGTGAAGGAGGCGGCGCTCCAGGCCGGCGGCGGAGCGGTATATCTGATAGAGGAGCCGGTGGCTGCAGCCATAGGCGCGGGGATAGATATCACCGCGCCGGAAGGTATCATGATAATAGATATAGGTGGAGGCACTACCGATATTGCCGTCATTTCCATGGGCGGCATAGTGACAAGCACTTCGGTCAAGATGGCCGGTGACAAGTTCGACGACCACATCATCAAGTACATGAGAAAAAAGTACAGACTGTTCATAGGGGACAGGATGGCGGAGAAGTTGAAACGGGAAGCCGGAATGGCATCTTCGGAGGAGGAATCGCTCATTACGCTGTGTAAGGGAAGAGACCTTGTGACGGGCCTCCCAAGGACAGTAGAGGTGAGGTCAGAGGAGATCCTGGAGGCTCTGGAGGAGCCTCTGGACATCATATGCGAGGCGACTCATGGAGTGTTGGAAAAGACACCTCCCGAGCTGGCGGCTGATGTGGGTGAGCGAGGTATCGTCATAACAGGCGGAGGCGCTCACCTGAGAGGACTGAACAGGAGGATAGAGGAGCGGACAGGGATCAGGACGGTAATAGCTGACGACGCGGATCTGTGTGTAGTGAGAGGTACCGGTGAAGCGCTTAAATTCATAGATGTGATAAGCAGGAACAGTTTGAACAGGAGAGAGACGTATATATGAGACTGGAACTTATAGCGACGGCCACATTCGGGCTGGAGGCCGTAGTGAAGCGTGAGATAGAGCAGCTGGGGTACAGGATACTGAAGACAGAGGATGGCAAGGTGACCTATATGGGGGATGAAAGAGCCATAGTCAGATCCAATCTGTGGCTGCGGAGTGCCGACAGGGTACTGCTGAAAATGGCAGAATTTGAGGCCAGAGAGTTTGAAGAACTGTTCCAGCGGACCAAGGCTCTGGACTGGGAACAGCTCGTCCCGCTGGACGGAAAGTTCACCGTCACGGGAACATCGGTGAAATCCAGGCTTCACAGCGTGCCGGCATGTCAGAAGATCGTCAAGAAGGCTATTGTGGAAAAGCTGAAGGAATTTTACGATGTGGAGACTTTCCCCGAGACTGGAGCCCAGTACACGGTCAAGGTCACTATATTGAAAGACAGAGTCACACTGACCATAGATACCAGTGGGGCGGGTCTTCACAAGAGGGGATACAGGCAGGCTGATGTGGCGGCGCCTATAAAGGAAACGCTGGCGGCAGCGCTGGTACAGCTCTCCTTCTGGAAAGCCGGGCGTATACTGGTGGATCCATGCTGCGGCTCAGGTACTATACCAATAGAGGCCGCCATGATAGGCAGGAACATCGCGCCGGGGCTCAACAGGAGCTTTGCCTGCGAAGAATGGGAGCTGATAGAAAAGGATATCTGGAGGGAGGAGAAGAAGGCGGCGTTTCAGGCTATCGACTATAACGCAGAGCTGGAGATATACGGATACGATATAAATGGCAGAGCGGTCAGAGCCGCTATGGAAAATGCTCAGGAGGCGGGCGTCGATGACTGCATAGCATTCAGGCGGCAGGATGTGGCGAAGCTGGAACCCACAGGAGAAAACGGCATCATCATCGTCAATCCTCCTTATGGTGAGAGGATAGGCGAGGAGGCACAGATCAAGGAGATATACAAGGCTCTTGGCGGATTTTTAAAAGATTATCCCGACTGGTCACTCTTCATGATAACGACGGATAAGGAGGCGGAAGAAAGGGTGGCGGGCCGGAAGGCCGACAGGCGCAGGAAGCTGTATAACGGCAGGCTGGAAACGTGTTACTACCAGTTCCATGGTCAGAGAAGGACATTAGAGGGAAGATAAGGCATCTCACATAAAAAAGCTCCTCCGGGAGATAATATATATCATATTTACATAGCACTTATAATCAAGTAAAGGAGAACATAAAATGGCGGTTAATTTGAAAGGAAGAAGTTTTTTGACGCTGATGGATTTTACCACTGAGGAGATCAGGTATATGCTGGATCTGGCCAGAGATCTTAAAGCAAAGAAGAGAGCCGGCATCAGGACGGAAGCTCTCAGAGGAAAAAACATCGTGCTTCTGTTCGAGAAGACGTCCACCAGGACAAGATGCTCATTCGAGGTGGCATGCCACGATGAAGGCGGGCATGTGACGTTCCTGGACGCGAAGAGTTCACAGATGGGGAAGAAGGAGAGTCTGGAGGATACGGCCAAAGTACTGGGAAGGTTTTTCGACGGGATAGAGTACAGGGGCTACGAGCAGTCGGTAGTGGAAGATCTGGCCAAGTATTCTGGAGTACCTGTCTGGAACGGACTCACCGACGTGGATCATCCAACTCAGATACTGGCGGATATGCTGACTATAGAGGAGCACATCGCCAAGCCTCTCAGCAAGGTAAAGGTGATCTTCTGCGGTGATATAAGGAACAATATGAGCTATGCCTGGATGTATGGCTGTGCCAAGATGGGGATGCACTACGTGGCTTACGGGCCTGATGTGCTGGCTCAGCAACTGGATCAGGATATAATGAAGAAGGTGAGGACGGTAGCTGACGAGACGGGAGCCGTCATCGAAGTGTCTTCTGATCCGGCATGCCTCAAAGGAGCGGACGTGATATACACCGATATATGGGCTTCGATGGGAGAAGAAGATCAGATAGAGGAAAGGGTGAAGCTGCTGTCGCCTTACAAGGTGACCATGGAAATGCTGGAAAAGACAGAAAATCCGGACGTTATTTTCCTCCACTGCCTGCCGTCCTTCCATGATTTTGAAACGGATATGGCCAGGGAGCAGAAGGAAAAGGGCCTTGATATAAGGGAAGTCACCGATGAAGTATTCAGGAGCAGGCATTCCAAGGTGTTCGACGAAGCGGAGAACAGGATGCATACAATCAAGGCCATTATCGTGGCGACGATGGGATGACGATGAGGCGATGATTATATGACTCGGAGGGATTTATGAAAAAAGGGGTAAACAACTATTCGGAAATAGGCAAGCTGAATAAAGTCCTGCTCCATCGCATAGGCGATGAGATAGAAGGACTGGTGCCAGACAATTTCGAGCGGCTGTTGTTTGACGATATACCGTATCTTGCGGTAGCGCAGCAGGAGCATGACAGGTTCGCTGATCTGCTGAGGGAGAATGGCGTGGAAGTCATCTATTATGTGGACGAGTCAGCGAAAGCTCTGAAGGACAGGAACGTAAGACAGATGTTCGTGAAGCGGTTCATAGACGAAAGCGACGTGCATTCCGACGCGGTCAGGGAAGCTCTGGAAGATTACCTGCTGAGGATGGAGCCGAGGAAACTGGTGGAGAAGGTCATCTCCGGCGTCAGGAAAAGCGAGCTGGATGTCAAGTCAAATTCGCTGGCCGACTACATTTCCGCCGGTTATCCTTACTATACGGATCCGATGCCTAACCTGTATTTTACCAGAGACCAGGGCGCGTGTATCGGCAGCGGTGTCAGCGTCCATCATATGAGCACCTCGGCCAGGAGGCGGGAAGCGTTGCTGCTCCAGTATATGTTCAGGTATGACGAAGATTTCGCCCCTGAGGGAACGGAGCTGTGGTACGATTACGATCAGGCTTATTCCATAGAAGGCGGAGATGTGCTGGTGCTGTCGGATGAGATCGTCGCTATAGGTCTGTCTCAGCGGACTACGGTGGCAGGGATAGAGCAGCTGGCCAGAAACATTCTGGATAATTCAACGTTCAGGAAGATACTGGTGTTCGACATACCAAAGAGAAGAGCGTTCATGCACCTGGATACGGTGTTTACCATGGTTGATTTCGACAAGTTCACTATCCATCCGGAGATAGAGGGGCCGCTGCAGATCTATGAGATAACCCTCGACAGGAGCGGGGAAACTCATTTCAGCAGCGTACAGGATCAGCTGGCCAGCATACTGAAGACAGAGCTGGGACTTCCGGCGGTAGAGCTGATAAGATGCGGCGGCGACGACCCTCAGGCAGCGCAGAGGGAGCAATGGAACGATGGTTCCAATACGCTGGCCATAGCGCCGGGAGTGGTGGTGACTTATGAAAGGAACTACGTGACCAATGAGCTGCTGGACAGGAAGGGGATAAAGGTGCTGACTATACCCAGCTCCGAGCTTTCAAGAGGCAGAGGCGGCCCAAGGTGCATGAGCTGCCCTGTAAACAGGGACGACATATAGGAGGGTCAAGGTATGAGCGCGGAGAGAATAGTAGTGGCGTTGGGCGGCAATGCTCTCCAGTCGGGAGGCGGGCCGGCAACGGCCCAGGCGCAGCTGGAAGTAGTGAGGAAGACGTGCGAGCATATCGCTGCCATAAGTGGCAGGGGGTATGAGATAGCTGTAGTTCACGGCAACGGGCCGCAGGTGGGACGGATAGTGATGGCATCGGAGGCGGCTGAAGATGTGACGCCTGCCATGCCTTTTGATGTGTGTGGAGCCATGTCTCAGGGATATATAGGTTACCACATACAGCAATGTCTCAAATATGCTCTCAACAGAAGCAACAGGAATATCCCGGTGGTGACGGTGGCTACTCAGGTCATAGTCGATGCCAACGATCCTGCTTTCCAGGATCCCGCCAAGCCGATAGGGCCATTTTATACCGAAGAGGAAGCCAGAAAGCTGGAGCGGGAGAAGGGCTACACTATGAAAGAGGACGCGGGAAGAGGGTACAGGCGAGTGGTGGCGTCTCCGTTGCCGCGGAGGATAGTGGAGATAGAGGCAGTCAGACAGTTATGGGATCATTCCATCGTGATAACGTGTGGCGGCGGAGGGATCCCGGTAGTGGAAAATCCCGATGGGACGCTGGAAGGAGTGGCAGCTGTCATCGATAAGGATTTCGCAGCGGAGCTTCTGGCGGAGGAGGTGAAGGCCGATATGCTGATGATCCTGACTGAAGTAGAGAAGGTGGCCGTCAACTTCAATGAGCCTGACCAGCGGGATCTGTCCTCCATGACATTGGCGGAAGCGGCAAAATATGTGGATGATGGTCAATTCCCGGCAGGAAGCATGCTGCCAAAGGTGGAAGCAGCCATGAAATTCGTGAGAAGATTTCCCGATAAGAAAGCTGTCATAACGTCGCTGGATAAGGCTGTAGATGCGCTGGAGGGCAAGACAGGAACGGTTATCACCTTCAACTAGTTCCCCGGCATGTCCCGGCGATGGATTTGTTAAAAAATTAATTACTTGACTTGCTGTATATTAAGCGGTATCATCTATAAAGTCGATTTTCATAGATTTGACAGACCAGAACAAATAATATAAACGGGAAGGTTTAATGTATGGAGATAGAGTTGAAATACAGGATACCGACGCCTGAAGTGGCGGACGATATTTGGAATGACAAGCTGTTTTTCAGCTACGAGGAGGACGGATCCCGAGAGGAGCTGTGCTTCATGGCTAAATATTTCGATACGTCCGACTGCGATCTGGCAAAGCATAGCATAGCCTACAGAGTCAGAAAGGAAGGGTGCCGCTGGGTGGCGGCTCTCAAGTGGAGCGGTCAGAGTGACGGCGCACTGCACACGAGGGAAGAGATCAACGTACCGGTACAGGATGACAGACCGGATCCTTCGGTGTTCCGTGAAAGCGAGATGGGAGCAGTCCTGGAGGAGATCATAGGAGACAAAGCTCTCATAAGTTTGCTGGAGACCAGGTTCATGAGGAGACGGTTCAGGATCGACACAGGGAAAGGCATATTCGAGCTTTCCATCGACCAGGGAAAGATAGTGACTCCTTACGGTGACGAGCCTATATCGGAGGTGGAGATAGAGCTGTTTTCCGGTGAGTCAGAAGAGCTGGAATGCCTGGGGAGAAAGCTTTGCGGCAAGTACCATCTTGAGAAGGAATCCAGAAGCAAATATTCGAGAGGTATAAGGATAATAAAGGACAACAGATGACAAGGCCGTTCAGAGATCGCGGCGAAAAAAAGGAACACGGAGCTGTTCCTTTTTTGTTGCCTTGGGTATACATTATACAGCCGGCGCTTTGATGTGAGCTCTCCAGGGTATGGACACGGTCATCTGCCGCCGGTCTTTTTCGTTATGAGCAGCAGCTCAGGAGGCTCGTTCCTCTGATTGAGCATATTGACGTATGCTGAATGGTATGTGCGAGGGTCGAGAGCGGAGGCCATTCCCAGCAGCGCTTCCTTTTCGCGTTGGCCTTCAGGGTGACCGCTGTACATTGTGATACAGAGAAGGCCATCTTTAGCCAACAGCGTCAGTGATGCTTCTGCTGCTTTGCGGGTAGAGCTTTCTCCGGTGGTAATATGCTTATCGCCGCCCGGCAGATAACCAAGATTGAAGATGATGACATCGACAGGCGCGGCGGTATGAGCCGATTTGCCAATATGGTCCCGCATGTTCTCGTGAGAATCTCGTATCAGCTCTATGGTGCCGTCCTTCAGTTGGGGTCCGAATCCTTCTGAGATGAGAAGGCGTCTGGTATTCTCTATGGCGTCTGGTTGGATGTCGAAGGCGTAAAGCTTCGAAGGCCCCATTTTGGCCAGCCGCAGGGTATCGTGGCCATTCCCGCATGTAGCGTCTGCGAAAACCCCGCCCTTCTTCGCGTATCCTGATACCATATGGATGGCCAGCTCTGTTGTGGTCTGTATTATGTTTGACATGATGCTTTTCTCCTTGGTTGGAAGTATACAGGGATACTATAGATCAAGGAAAGAGTAAAATCAAGAGTTTTGGAGCTGCTGGGATCCGGTGGTCAACGGGAGTGGCGCGGAAGGTACTGCTCAAGCCCCAGCCGGATGAGTTCCGCTCCGCGTTCAAGGTCATGCGCGTTGAGAACGCAAGCGATACGGATCTCATCTTCACCCAGGCCGGGCGTCATATAGAAGCCCTTTGCGGGAGAGAACATCACCGTTTCGCCTCGATCCTCGAAATCGCGCAGGAGGAACATGAGAAAATCTTCGACATCGTGAACAGGAAGCTTTGCCATGATATAAAACGAACCGTTCGGCTTGGAACATACGATTCCGGGTATCCGGCTCAGCTCTCTGTATCCCGCGTCACGCCGTTTTTCGTATTCCTGACGCATTGTATCGAAGTAGGAAGAAGGCAGCCTGTATAGGGCGGCCGAGCCTGCCTGTTCCAGAGGAGGGCAGGAAAGTCTTCCCTGGGCGAGTTTCATGGCGCAGTTCATGAATCCCGGGTTTTTGCTTATGAGAGCGCCTATCCTTGCGCCGCAGGCTGAGAAGCGCTTCGATACGGAGTCGGTTATTATCAGCCTGTCCTGTATCCTTTCCAGAGATCCGAAGGAGATGGCTTCGCTGCCGTCGTACGTGAATTCTCTGTAAACTTCATCAGCAAGCAACCACAGATCGTGTTTTATCGCGATGTCGCCGATAAGCTCCATATCGGCGAGCGAGAGCGTTTTGCCTGTAGGATTGCCGGGATTAGTGCAAACGATAGCTCTCGTCCTTTCGTTTATAGCGGATTCGATGAGGCTGACATCGGCGTAGGAATAACCTGTTTCGGCAGTCGTCGTTATGGGAGAGATCTCGCCGCCTGCCGCAGCTATAAATGTGCGGTAGTTGGTATAGAAAGGCTCGGCTATGACAACGTTATCTCCCGTATCCAGTATACACGAAAAGGCCATACTCAAGGCTTCGGAGCCGCCGGCCGTGATGATGATGTCGTCTCTTGTGAGGTTGACATCATATCTTTTGAAGTAGTCTATCATGGCATCCTGCAGAAGGGTGTCGCCGCCTGATTCGGAATACGCGATGATATCGCTGCTGCAGGATCTGACGGCCTCCATAAAGCAGCCGGGCGTTTTCACGTCCGGCTGTCCTATGTTTAGCCTGTATACCTTCACGCCTCTGCTTTCAGCTTCCAGGGCGTATCTGTTGAATTTCCTTATGGGAGAATGTTCGATTTCAGATATTTTTTTTGATATATACATGGCTTTCTCCTTGTCGTTTAAACGGTCGCGTTTTCATCAGCCTTCAGGGCTTTTTCGGTAGATGCTAAGTTTTTCTTCAGCTGTACCTGAGGTTCTCTAGGAATCGCAAAGTTAGGTATGAACCTGTCCAGACCTGTAAGGGTCAGTATCAGCAGGGAGCCTATGGATATCCAGGCGAAGAAGTTGAGGGTGATCAGATCTACCGCGGTAAAGGACGCGAGTGGATAGACGGCGGCGCAAAGTCCTACGTAATACACGTTGCACACGTGCCATGGTATCAGTTCGCCTGTCAGTACGCCGATGGCGTCGCCGTACATGGCGTTCCTGCACCTGAGATCGTACATGTCTTCTTCGCTTCCTTCCACGTTTTCGTCGACGATGTCCTTTATGATAGGTCCCATCGTGGCCATCTGGGCCTGGTCATCCGACAGCAGCATGTTGCCGATGATGCAGAGGATAGAATTCCAGAACATCAGGTGGCGCACTTTTTTGGATGCTCTCAGGCAGAAGAGAGCCAGCGGACGGAATGCGTCCATTTCTCTCATAACGCCTCCGAAGGCGATCACCCACATGACGAATATCACGATCCAGCTTCCGGCATCGGCGAAGGAGTCGTAAAGCTGCTGCATGAAGTCACCGAAGGATGTCAGCGTGCCTATGAAGGCGCCCATGATGGCTGCGCTGACTATGCCGACTGCGAGGCATACGAAGGTAGATACGCGGAGCACCGCCAGGATGACGATGAGCGCTACAGGTATCATCATCCACAGAGGGATATTGCCGGCTTCCACCTGATGAAGCAGGTCTATGGCGTCAGGACGTTCGACCTCCAAAGCTGCCCAGGCGTTCTCAGGTATGTTCTGTATGGCATGAGCAGCACTGGATGAGGTTGTCGGAAGATCCATTACAAGTCCTGCCACGAAGAAGCATATGGATGCCAGGGCGACGCAGCTCAGCGACCATACAAGCTGTTTCCTGAATCTGTCTACAGCCTGTACTCCCTGGATACCGCATGTCATGATGGTGGTGTCGGATATCAGGGCAACGTTGTCACCGAAGCCTGCTCCGCCGGCGCAGGCGCACATGGTAAGGACCGGATCGCCGCCCACGATATGGCTCATCCAAATGAAAATAGGGATGGTGGCTGCATATGTTCCCCAGGAGGTACCTGTACCGAGAGACAAAAGACAGCTGACGAGGAAGGCGATGAGGGCAACATTCTGACCGTTGATACCCAGCTTGAGAGCGGCCATGATGACGGCGGCTCCGACTCCCGTAGTCATGAAGAAGGCAGCGACGCCGTATGCCATCATGAATATGAAGAATATCATTATTGCATCTTTTACGCTGCCGAGCCCTCCTTCGATAACGTCCATGACCTTGCGTTTCGTTACGATCCAGCATACGAATACTGCGTAGCAAAAGGCAAGAGGCGCAGCCATCAGCATATCGAATCCCGACATGACGAGACCGCAGAGGACGAAAATAGGTGAGATTTTGAAAATCATGATCAGTGCTTTCATTTTCATTTCTCCTCTCTTTTAAAAACACCTTGCTTTTTAATTTCTATATTTACATATCTGCTTCCGGTGAGATACATAAGTGACGGATAGCTCAGGTCGAATTCCAGTATATCTCCGACGAGGATATCCTGACGGCAGTCTTCGATATCGAGAATGCAGTGGTCGCTGCTGCTTCCGATGACCTCGACTCCGTCGATCCGGGGGAATATCTTGTCGTTCAGCGCGAAATCCAGCTTTCCCATGGCCAGTATGGCGCGTTTTCGTATGCCCCGGTCTTCGTATTCCGGCTTGCGGCCGAAGCAGTCTATGAAAATCTCGCCTACCGGATGGGACGGCTTTTCTCTGACCTCGACTACCTCCGCCTTCAGCGTGAATACATCCTGTCTCATACCGCTCATGTCCAGACCCCATATCTCCTTGAGATCATAGGCCAGCAGGATTCCCTCGCCGATCCTCAGGTGATTGATCCGCGGCGGCATCGCGCCCTCCAGGACGAGCGGGTAGGAGCTGGTAGCTCCGCCGGAAATGATCTCAAGCTTTCGTCCGATGGCGGACTCCACGGCCTCGGCAATACTGACCAGTTCGTTCATTTTCTCTACATTTGGCTTTATGGAGCCGTAGCAGCCGAGATTCGTTCCCACACCTCGAAGATTGATGTTATCAAGCGAGTTTTCGATACAGAGAGCTGCTTCGACCAGTTCGCTCCTGTCCCAGAAGCCTTCGCGAAGGTCTCCGAGATCAGCCATCAGTATCACATCGTGATGCGTACCGAATTTTCCGCAGGCGTCGTTTACAGCTCTTATGACCGAAAGCTCGCTCTGAAGACTGATATCGGCGTAGGCTGCCACCTCTTCAGCCTCGGAGAGCATCGGTATCCTGACGAGAAGATATTCCACATCGTCCATACCTCGGCTTTTCATATCGATGATCTGATCCATTCTCGATGTGCCCAGCTGAGTGCAGCCTGCCCGCAGCATGGTTTCGCCGACTTCAGGTATCCCGTTGCAGCCTTTGACGATACCGGCGACGGTTATTCCGTCTTTGCGGCATGCGTCCGTCACCAGCTTTGTATTGTCGTAGAGCTTATTGAGATCGACTGTAACGGAAGGATAACATGTTTTGTGTATATCGTTGATATCTGTATTCATCGTCTACTCCTCAAATGAATCGTATTCGCCGGCAGCGATGGAAACTACTGTACTCAGGACTCTGTCGATATCGCCTTCGGTGCAGTATGGAGCCAGACCCAGTCTGACGACTCCGCCGCTTTCGGAAAGGCCTATGGCTTTGATGGCTTTTATAGCATAGAAATCTCCGTTCCAGGAGTTGATGGCTTTGGAGCCGAACACCTTTGTCACGAATTCGGGACTGTAGTTATCCATGGTGAATACCACGGTAGGGGTCCGCGGCTGTCCTTCTGCCGGACCGTATACGTTGACACCCTCGATCCTGCGCAGACCTTTTCGCAGCTTCTCGGCCAGCGGAGCCTCATAGGCGTCGATGGCCAGCATGCCGGCAACGACGTTTCGTCGGCGCCCCTCAAGTCCCTCCAGCTCGTCAGCAAAATCGGATACGTATTTCTCACCGATGGAGGCGATGAAGTCGATGGCGGCGCGGATCCCGCAGAGATGCTCGTACTGCGGAGTACCCATGTGGAATTTTCTGGCGCCCTCGCTGATGTCATCGGCTCCCGCGTTGTTGAAGTCCAGGCTGTCGATGAGTTCTTTTCTCAGATAGATGACGCCCATGTGAGGACCGAACCACTTGTATGAAGAACAGAGAAGGGCATCGGTGCCGATAGCTTTTACATCTATAGGCAGATGAGCTGCGTAGTGGACCGCATCGATAACTGTCAGTGCGCCGTATTTGTGGGCTTCATCGATGAATTTCTTGACATCGGTAATAGTGCCGAGGCCATTGGACGCCCAGTTGACAGCAACAACCTTCGTCCTGTCCGACAGCTTCGATTTGAAGTCTTCGAAGTCCAGCTGCTGAGTCTTCGTATCGAGCTTGACGGTCTTTACGACGCAACCCATCCTCTGGAGAGATTCCCACGGAGCGATATTGCATTGATGGTCGATCTCCGTGATGATAAGCTCGTCTCCCGGTTTGAATGTCTTTGAAAGGTTGATGGCCAGATTGTAGCAGTTCTGGGTAGAAGCGCAGTTGAAGCCTATTTCTTCGGAATCGCATCCGAGAAAATCGGCGGCAGCTTCTCTGGCTGCATCCTCGACCTGCCTTGCCTTATAGCTGGCCGTGAAGTTCCCGTCTTCGTTGGCGTTATCGTTTACCAGGTAGCCTGTTATGGCATCCAGCACCTGCTGAGGGACTTGTGTTCCTCCCGGGCCGTCCAGATAGGCGATGGGAGTTCCGTCTATTTCAATGCTACACGCAGGGAACTGCTTTCGCACCGCTTCAACATCAAATTTAAAACTCATTGTGATACCTCCTTGCTGTTAAAACAGATATACATATAAATAATGATTTATGGATATTATAGAAAATTATCAAAATATTGCAATTATTTAAAGTACCAAAATGGAGGATACAAATTTGGATAAAATACAAATCCTGTTTGCCATTTGATGAAAAAAGGGGTAGAAATAGTGTATAATGATTAACAGGCAGATAACAGATGATAACGGATTTAGAGGAGGCCGGATATGCTAACTGTTTCAGATCTGATGTTGTCTCCGCTTTTCGCCACGGTAAGGCTGGTGGCCGGGAAAAGCGGTCTCAGCAACAATGTTCTGTATATCGGATTTTTGGACTGGGAAAGCGCGGAACAGATACCGCAGTATTTCAATGCGGGCGAGATCGTCATCACGACGCTGATGGGAGCGAAAGATGACAGCAGAAAAGCTGACAAGTATCTTAAAGCGCTGATAATGAATAACAGCTCCGCGATAATGATAAAGGAGATATATTACAGCGAAATATCAGACGAAATAAAGGTGTTCGCTGAGGAACGGCACGTCCCGATTTTTTTCTTCAGTGAGGTTTACGTCGATGAGATAATTCATGAAGTCAAGAAGCAGCTGGAGATCGACAGCGAGGAAGCCGGTTATGAAAGCATATTGGACGGGATCTTCAACGAGACAGATATGACGGCCGACGAGTTCCGTTTCTCCATCACTCAAATTAATCCGTATTTTTACGATAATGCTTTTATGGCTGTATACATATCCGACGATGAACCGATCCGCTCGGACAGCATCAGCCGGCTTTACGAATACATACATAATAACAGGAACCTTCTGGAAAACATAAAGCGTGAGGAACTCAATATCGTATATTCACGTCTTATGTATAAGAGGGGGATCCTGTTCATAATATCTTTTGATACCGAGGGAGAAGAACGGGTAAAAGAATATGGGATGGCGCTGATAGATCGTATGCTGGCTGATGACAGCTTCAGAGGGATGCGGATAGGCGCAGGATACAGTTGCCGAAGCGAAGAGGCTCCGTTCGTCATAAGAAGGTCGATATTGGCTAATGTGAAATGTATCTTAGACGGAGAAGCATTTGTGTTCTTCGACAGTCACGAATGTGACTATGCCGTGTTTTCATCAATGGATGAGAGGAGCGTCAGAGAATGGAGCCGGGTGACTGAGGCGGCGTTGCTGCGGCCGGCAGCCAAGCATATGCCGCTCCTGGAGACGGCACTGGCCTTCGCGGAATGGGGCGGTAACGTGGAAAGGACGGCGGAGGTCCTGTGTCAGCATAAGAATACGGTAAGGTACAGGGTGGAAAGGATCAGAGAGATCTTTGGCGCCGGCAACAATATGGAGCTGTATGGCAGACTATACATGTTCGTGAAGATCTATAAGGCGTGGCCTTATTTAGAAATGTTTTTCAGAAGTTCTGTTTCGTAGTGGCGCGGACGGGAAAAGGCCCGGAGCCGCAGTGTTTTAGGGAGGACGGTCATGATCAGAGGAGTTGACAGGGAAGTCGTGAAGGCGGAAGCAAAGAAATATGCTATCGTTTGCGTAAGCGCGTTTCTTTTCGCGGTCAGCGTGAATATGTTCATAGTACCTCTGGGGCTTTACAGCTCCGGAGTGCTGGGGATATCCCAGGTGACAAGAAGCGTGCTCATATCGCTCTTTGGAAGCTCGCTGCCGCACCATATAGATATAGCGGGAATGATAAATTTCATCGTGAATATACCTCTTTTCATCATGGCGTTCAGGACCATATCGAAGAATTTTTTCTTCAAGACCCTGCTTTCGGTGGCGGCTCAGACAGTGTTCATGACGTTGATATATATCCCCGCAAAGCCGCTTTTGGACGATGTTCTGGCTAATTGCCTCATAGGCGGCCTTCTGGGCGGGGTGTCCATGGGTATGACGCTCAGAGCTTCAGGCTGTGGAGGGGGCCTTGACATACTTGGAGTGTATTTTACAAAGAGATTTGAAAATTTTTCAGTCGGCAAATTGAGTCTCATGGTAAACGCGGGACTTTATTTCATATGCGCCATACTCTTCGATATCCCTACGGCGATATATTCCATCATCTATACAGCCTGTCTTACGCTGGCTATAGACAGGACTCACACTCAGAACATAAATGTGACGTGTCTGATTTTTTCCAAGAAGCACAATCTGCGCATACAGGATGAGATAATGGAAAAGCTGCATCGGGGAATAACCCACTGGCACGGATACGGGGGATATACGGACGAGGCTACCGACGTCATGGCGGTGGTGGTGAGCAAGTACGAGATAAACCGGGTGAAACAGATAGTCAGAAAAAACGATCCGAACGCTTTCGTCATCTTCTTCCAGGGGACTCATGTGAGCGGACATTTCGTGAAAAGGCTGTGACGCGGCGGAAAAAGTCATTTATACCCAATGTTTAGAGAGTAATATACTTTACTTTTATAGGCAAAGGAGGTATAATAATATGAACTATGTGTTTATAATCGAGGAGGATATATATTCATGAAATCAACATTAATCTCAAAAGAAAACAACGATGCGAAGTTCACAATGGAGTTTACGCCGGAGGAATTCGAAAACGCGATAATAAATGTTTACAAAGCACAGAAGGACAGGTTCAGCGTAGATGGTTTCAGGAAGGGCAAGGCGCCTAGGAGCATCATAGAGAAGAAGTACGGAGAAGGAGTGTTCTTCGAGGACGCCATCAACAATCTTTTCTCTGCAAATTATCCGTCGGCTCTCGATGAACTGGAGCTCAACGTGATAGACAGCCCTAGGGCGGAATTCAGCCAGATAAAGAAGGGCGAAGGCTTTACGGTGACCATAACCGTGGAATGCTATCCTGAGATCGAGGTAAAGGATTACAAGGGAGTGGAGATCGAAGCGGTGAGCTCTGAAGTGACCGACGAGGACGTGGAAAACGAGCTGAAGGCCAGAGCCAGGAGAAATTCCAGGATGGTGACAGTAGACAGACCGGCGAAAGAAGGCGATACAGTCCTCATCGATTACGAGGGTTGGGTAGGCGACCAGCAGTTCGAAGGCGGTACAGCTGAAAGACAGCCTCTTAAGCTGGGTTCAGGCACTTTTATCCCGGGATTCGAGGAGCAGCTGATAGGCGTAAGTACAGGCGAGGATAAGGACGTGAAGGTAACGTTCCCTGAGGATTATCATGCCGAGGATCTGGCAGGCAAGGAAGCCGTGTTCAAGTGCAAGGTACATGAAGTTAAGGAGGAAGAGGTCCCTGAGATCAACGACGAGTTCGTGAAAGATGTCAGCGAGTTCGACACCCTCGACGAGTATAAGGCGGATATAAGGAAAGAACTGGAAAAGTCCAAGGCGTCCAGAGCTGAGAACGCCATGAAGAACAAAGTCATCGAGAAGGTTTTCGAAGCTAACGACATAGACGTCCCTGACGTGATGGTGGAAAGCGAGATCGACAATATGATCTCCGAATTCGACCAGCAGCTGCGTTCCCAGGGTCTGGATCTGAACACTTATATGCAGTATCTCGGGAAAGACCCTAAGGAGATGCGAGACGAACTGAAGGATGAGGCGTTCAAGAAGACCAAGACCAGGATGATCGTCAGCGCCGTGGCGGAGCAGGAGGATTTCCAGGTGACGGAAGAAGAGGTCAATGCAGAGCTGGAGAGAATGGCTAAGCAGTACGGTCTTGAGGCCGATAAGCTGAGGGAGATCATAGGAGAAGCTAACCTCAGCATGATCGAAGGCGACATCAAAGTGAGAAAGGCTGTCGACATGATGTACGACAGCGCTGTGAAGAAATAGACTTGAAACAAGGAGGTCCGGATTATGGCATTAGTACCATATGTTATTGAGCAGACGAGCAGGGGAGAGCGATCCTACGATATATATTCCAGGCTTTTGAAAGACAGGATAATCTTTCTGGGAGAGGCGATAGATGATCACATCGCCAGTCTGGTGGTGGCTCAGCTGCTGTTTCTGGAAGCGGAAGATCCGGATAAGGATATAAACATATATATCAACAGTCCCGGCGGTTCTGTGACCGCCGGAATGGCTATATACGACACTATGCAGTATGTCAAGCCCCAGATTTCCACCATATGCGTGGGGATGGCGGCCAGTATGGGAGCTTTTCTGCTTTCGTCAGGCGCTAAGGGAAAGCGTTTCGCGCTGCCTAACGCCGAGATAATGATCCATCAGCCGCTGGGAGGAGTCCAGGGACAGGCTGAGGACATAAAGATACATGCGGAGTGGATCCTGAAGACAAGAGAAAAGCTCAACAGGATACTCAGTGAAAATACCGGCCAGCCTCTCGGCATCATAGCCAGGGATACCGACAGAGATAATTTCATGTCGGCAGATGAGGCGATGAGATATGGTCTCATCGATAAGGTAATAAAAGACAGATAGACAGGGGTGGATAATCAATGAGCAAATACGACGAGAACAATGAATTGAGGTGTTCTTTCTGCGGAAAGCCTCAAAGTCAGGTGAAGAGATTGATCAGCGGATCAGGGGTTTACATCTGCAACGAATGTATAGAGCTTTGCCAGGAAATACTGGCTGCGGAAGACAAGCGGTATGCAGGCGAAGGCGGTCAGCTGGCGGAAAGTCCTGAAAGGCTGCCTAAGCCGAAGGAAATATACGACATATTGTCGGAATATGTGATAGGTCAGGAGGACGCCAAAAAGGCCCTTTCAGTGGCTGTCTACAATCACTACAAGAGGATAAACTATGTAGCGGCGGCCGACGATGACGTAGAGATACAGAAGAGCAATATCATAATGGTGGGGCCTACAGGCTCGGGGAAGACGCTGCTGGCTCAGACACTGGCAAAGATACTCAATGTGCCCTTTGCTATCGCTGACGCGACAGCCCTCACGGAAGCCGGGTATGTGGGAGAAGATGTGGAAAACATACTTCTCAAGCTTATTCAGGCTGCTGATTATGATATAGATAAGGCCCAGAGAGGCATAATATATGTGGACGAGATAGATAAGATATCGAGAAAATCGGAAAATCCGTCCATCACCAGAGATGTCAGTGGAGAAGGCGTACAGCAGGCTTTACTGAAGATACTGGAGGGTACGGTGGCCAATGTTCCTCCGCAGGGCGGCAGGAAGCATCCTCATCAGGATTTTCTCCAGTTCGATACCACCAATGTGCTGTTCATCTGTGGAGGCGCTTTCGATGGCCTGGATAAGGTGATACAGAACAGGATAGGAGAGAAGACCATAGGCTTCAATTCCAATATCGAGGCGGATAAAGTAAAGCAGGCGGATCTGCTGAAGCACATACAGCCGGAGGATCTTCTCAAATATGGGCTCATTCCTGAATTCATAGGAAGGCTGCCGGTGCTGGTGACTCTCGAAGAGCTTTCCAAGGAAGCGCTGGTGGAGATAATCACGGAACCTAAGAACGCTCTCATCAAGCAGTATAACAAGCTGTTTTCCATGGACGGAGTCGAGCTGGAGGTGAGGGACGACGCGGTGGAGGCCATCGCGGAAAAGGCTCTTGAAAGAAAGACGGGAGCCAGAGGCCTGAGAGGCATCATGGAGAAGATCATGAACAATATAATGTACGAACTGCCGTCAAGAGACGATGTCAGCAAGTGCATAATAACCAGGGAGACCGTGGAAGCGGAGAAGGATCCCGAACTTGTGCTGGCCGAGCCTAAGCGCGCTAAAGCAAATAAAGCTACGGCAGAAACGGCGTAACAGATATGGGCGGCTTTTTAAGTCGCCTTTTGCATAAAAAGTAAAAGAAAGACGGAGGTCATATGATATGGATGACAATAAACGATCTGTTGACATAGATAACAACAAAGACGAAGAACGAATGGAAAATGATTTTTTAGACGATGAAATGATGGAGCTGCCGATGATACCGCTGCGGGGGTTATCGGTATTCCCGAACATGGTGCTCCATTTTGACATAGGGCGGGAGAAGTCTATCAACGCGCTGGAAAAGGCTATGGTGATGAACCAGCATATATTCCTGGCGTCTCAGAAGGACGATAATACGGATCTGCCTACCCCTGATGATTTCTATCACATAGGGACCGTGGGAAAGATAAAGCAGATGCTCAAGCTGCCGGGCGATTCCATCAGGGTGCTGGTGGAAGGCGTATGCAGAGGCGAGATAGAAGAGGTGATGTTCGAGGTCCCTTACTTCAAGTGCAGGATAAGAAAGATAGAGGAGCCCGTATATCCGGCTGACGATGCCGAAGCCGAGGCTCTGATGAGGACTGTACTCTCCAATTTTGACGAGTATATCAATATCAACAGGAATCTGGCTCCGGAGATATTCGCCACGGTTGTGACCATAGAAGATCCGGGCAGGATGGCTGACATGATCGCATCTCATTTGGAGATAAAGCTGGAAGACAAACAGATCCTGCTGGAGACCCTTGACCCCAAGGAGAGGCTGGAGAAGCTCAATTCCATATTGACCAAGGAAATAGAGATACTCAACATCGAACAGGATATTTCCAGCAAGGTCAAGTCTCAGATAAACAAGAATCAGCGTGAGTACTATCTGCGTGAACAGATGAGGGCTATCCAGGAAGAGCTGGGCGTAGCGGAAGACGTAGAAGACGAGGTGGCCGGCTTCATGGAAAAGCTGGATTCTCTTGAGCTGGAGGAGAAGACCAGGGACAAGGTGGAAAAGGAGATAAACAGGTTCTCCAAGATGCAGCCATCCTCGGCTGAAGCTAACGTAAGCAGGAATTACATCGAGACTATTTTATCGCTGCCGTGGAACACGGAAAGTGAAGACAATATAGATCTGAACAAGGCTGAAGAGATCCTCAACGAGGACCATTACGGCCTGGACAAGGTAAAGGAGCGAGTGCTTGAATATCTGGCCGTGATGCAGCTTTCCAGAGGACTCAAAGGCCCTATACTCTGTCTGGTGGGACCTCCGGGAGTAGGTAAGACATCCATCGCCAGAAGTATCGCCAGATCCATAGGAAGGGAATTCGTCAGGATGTCCCTGGGCGGGGTGAGAGACGAGGCCGAGATAAGAGGTCACAGGAGGACCTATATCGGAGCTATCCCGGGAAGGATAATCAACGCTATCAAGGATAGCGGGACCAAGAACCCTGTATTCCTCTTCGACGAAGTGGATAAGATAGGTGCCGACTATAAAGGCGACCCCGCGTCGGCGCTGCTGGAAGTGCTGGATCCTGAACAGAACAAGGACTTCACCGATCACTATCTGGAAGTGCCTTTCGATCTGTCAAAGGTGATGTTCATAACCACTGCCAACACTACCAGTACCATACCGAGGCCGCTGCTGGACAGGATGGAAGTCATCGAGGTCAGCGGATATACTGAGGAAGACAAGCTGAACATCGCGGAAAGGTATCTGGTGCCTAAGCAGGTGAAGGAAAATGGCCTCACCAGCAGGAACATCTCCTTCACGGAGAAGGGACTGAGGACCATAATAAATTATTATACGCGGGAATCGGGTGTGAGAAACCTGGAACGTGAGATCGGCAACCTTTGCAGGAAGGTAGCTAAAAATGTGGTCTGCGGAGAGACGAAGAAGGTCAGCATCACCGGTAAGAAAGTGGAGGAGATGCTGGGTAAGAAGAGATTCAGGTTTGATATCATAAAGGGTGAGAAGGAAGTTGGCGTGACCACCGGACTGGCATGGACTGTAGTAGGCGGAGATACTCTCTTCATAGAGACTACAGCGGTTCCCGGCAGCGGGAAGCTGGTGCTGACAGGCCAGATGGGAGATGTGATGCAGGAGTCAGCCAAAGCAGGAGTCAGCTATATAAGATCGGTAAGCAGGAAGCTGAAGATAGATGAAGACTTTTACAAGAAGTATGACTTGCATATACACATTCCTGAAGGGGCTATCCCAAAAGACGGTCCGTCAGCCGGCGTGACCATGTGCACCGCCATAATTTCCACACTTACAGGTATACCGGCAAGAAAGGATATCGCAATGACCGGTGAGATCACGCTGCGAGGCAAGGTGCTCCCGGTGGGAGGGATCAGGGAAAAGGTGATGGCCGCTCATAGGGCAGGCATCAGAAAGGTACTGCTCCCTAAGGACAACGATGTGGATATACAGGATATACCTGAGGTGGTACGAAACGATATGGAATTCGTGCTGCTGAGAAATGTAGACGATGCTCTCAGGGAAGTACTGGTGAAGGATTCCGGGAAACCTTCGAAGCGAAATGTGAAAAAGGATACAGCCAATGATGATAAAAAAAGCTGAGATAGAAGCGGTGGCTGTGAAGCCATCTCAATATCCTCAGGGAGATATGAAGGAGATAGCATTTGCCGGACGTTCCAATGTCGGCAAATCATCTCTTCTCAATTTGCTGACCGGACGCCGGAACCTGGCCAGAGTCAGCGGGAGCCCGGGGAAGACCAGGACTATAAACTTCTATCGGATAAACGATGGATTCAGGATCGTGGATCTGCCCGGGTATGGCTATGCAAAGGTGTCGAGGTCGGTCTCTGAAAGCTGGGGCGATATGATGGAGACCTATCTTGAGAAGCGTGGTAATCTGGCCTGTGTCATCCAGCTGGTGGATATCAGGCACGCCCCTTCCAGACAGGATGTGGAGATGCAGGCGTATCTGCGGCATTACGGGCTGAACGGACCTGTGGTGGCTACCAAGGCTGATAAGATCTCCGTCAATCAGCGGGCGAAGCAGATAAAGCTCATAAGACAGACGCTGGGTCTGGAGCCGGATACGGTGGTGATACCAGTGTCTTCATTGAAAAAAACAGGCCATGAAGCGCTTCTTGAGGAGATGGAAAGGATATTGAAAGGATAGCGACAGATGCAGTATTTTGGACTCAGGGTGATCATCAAGAGGATCAAGGCCATCAAGTTCATGATGGCCGACAGATCTGTGCCCAAGAGGAAGAAAGCTCTCATCGTGTTCGGTATCATTTATCTGTTCCTGCCTATTGATCTGATACCGCCCATACTCTTTCCTATCGCCTGGGTAGATGACCTGATAATCTGGCTGTGCATTCTCTGGTATCTGAGAAACGAGCTGGACAAGTATTGGATGGGAGGAAAGACAAAGGATTATTCAAAAAAATATCGGGGAAAGACTTTCGTCGACGACGTGGAATATGAAGTGAAGGAAGACGAAAAGAAAAAAAGAGGAGAATAAGGGAATGGCAAATGGAACCATCGGCAGCGTGATGATAACTCAACAGCAGATAGAGGAGAGAGCAGCGGAGATAGCCAGGCAGATAGAGAAGGATTTTGAAGGTCAGCCGATATTGCTGGTAGGCATTCTCAAGGGTGCCGTCATGTGGATGGTCGATATGATGAAAAATATCCAGCTTGAGATGACTATCGACTTCATGGCGGTCAGCAGCTACGGTTCGTCCACCAGATCATCAGGTGTGGTCAAGATAGTGAAAGATCTGGATACGGGAATAGAGGGGCGGAACGTGATAATAGTCGAAGATATCGTCGATTCGGGAAGGACTCTCAGCTATCTGAAGTGTTATCTCTTTAATAAAGGCGCGAAGGCAGTGAAGATATGCACGCTGCTGGACAAGCCCGAGGGAAGGACGGTCGATATAGACGCAGACTACATAGGCTTTACGGTGGATGACAGATTTATCGTAGGCTACGGACTGGACTACGCCCAGAAGTACAGGAACCTTCCTTACATTACATATCTGGCAGAGAGCGACAGAATGATGGACTGACGAGATGATGGAATGATAGACGACATGCCGGGGAATCGCGCTTTTGACGGTGATTTCCCGGCATTTTCCATTCATGCAATCATTGAAAAAGTGAATTTACAGTATTTGGGATTGGACTTATCCTTTTTAGGAGATATTTCGACATTTTCCGTATAAGGAGGTACCGGCATTTTGCGGATTTTTTCACTGAAATTGTACGGTGTCCACTGGTGTATAGCCAAAACAGTATAAATTCAGCGGGTTTTAGGGGGAAGAGAGGATGGATTTTTATACGGGAAAGCTGCGAAGTTCGCATTTGCAGTATAAATACCGTTGCTGAATATGGCAGATTATCCTTCCTTGCATAAGGAAAACCCTGTGTTCAGCACAGGGCTCCGTTAATGCTATTAACTGAATGACATTGGTATACCTCGAGGGCTTTGAGCCTGGGACTTACGCCGGGGATTCAGCTTTCCATCTGTTTGGCCAGAAAGCCTGCTCCCAGCTCTGCTGTCTTTATCTCCAGATCGCTCAGATCTCTGCCTTCCGGTGGCAGCACTGTCACCGAGCCGATAGGATCTCCATTGGAAAGGATAGGGATCACCACCCGGGAAGTGGTCTCATATTTGTCCTTGCTCTGTATTATATCGTCCAGGTCTGCGTCGATGGCCTTGTTTATATAGTCCTTCTGCTTGAGACCTGAAACGGCGACAAAGCGATCCGTGTCGGAGACCAGGACCGGCAGTCCCAGGATGGAAGAGGCTGATTCGGCAAAGCCTTCCGCGATTTGCCCCAGCTCGCTGATAGGAGAGTATTTCTTCAGTATCACTTCTCCTGTGGTGCCGGTATATATCTCCAGCGGATCGCCTTCGCGTATCCTCAGTACTCTCCGTATTTCCTTGGGTACCACCACCCGTCCCAGGTCGTCTATTCTCCTTACTATTCCGGTTGCTTTCATTATAACTTCCTCCGTCGTGTTTTTCGTTTTTTCTAAAAGTATTGTCTGTAAAAGCTGTTTAATTATACTTTTTATATTCTTTTATTTCCTGATCCGTCACTGGCACGAGTTGCATGGCCGCACCGCCTCCTGGCTTCAATGCAAACTGCATGATTTGAGAGGAATCCACCAACAGACGGGTACATTTCACCTGAGTACGGGTCTTTATCTTATCTCCCCCATCCGTATAAATACGGGCCAGATAGGTCTTTCCCTTATCTAAAAATGAAAGATTTACCGATTGAGCAGAACCTTCATTATTAGTCAAAGCTCCTACAAACCACTCATTACCCTTGCGACGCGCCATAGTTATATGCTTACCCGGAGCACCTTCCAATACTTTTGTATCATCAAATACGGTTTGCAGATTCTCGAACCATTCTATTTCGGGCTCCCCTTGATAGAATGAGGGGCGGTCATACCAGAAGATAGTTTGTAAAGGACTGTAAAAAATCAATGAAGCCGCCAACTGATGAGCATGGGTGTTCTTCAGACGTTTGTCGAAATAACAGATGGTATAATCCGCCGCTCCATTAATCATACGGGTAAAAGGCAGAATCGTATTATGCGTAGCGTCGGGAAATTCCTCATTCCCCCGTATCCCTTCCTGAGTGAGCAGGTTAGGATAAGTACGGCTGAAACCGGATGGACGGAACTCATCATGAATATTAATCAACAATTTGTTTTCGGCAGCCAGACGAACCATATCATGCAGCCAAGTAGCCCAACGATGACTGGCATACTGTACGAAGCCGGATTTCACACCTACGACTCCCCACTTATGCAGCAATGGAAAAAGCTCACGCATCTGTTTCATCAGGGCATGCTGATTGACATACACCCATACGCCTACCCCTTTTTCTTTGCCGTATGCAATGACACGCGGCATATCCAGTTTGGAAACCACCTTTGTGGCATCTCCATCATGAGAAGTACAAGGCATATACCATTGCCAGTCAAACAACATATAAGGAATATGATGGGTGGCACAGAAATCAATTGTGGCTATGGCCCCTTCAGTGGTAATAGTCGTTTCACGCATAATCTTTCCGGGCCTGATCCAGTCCGTATCGGTTATCTCACAAGGAGGATTCAGATTCTGGATGATATCATTGTGTTCCAGCAATTCTCCCGGTTTATCGGCTGCCATGATAACTTTCCATGGGGTAGCGTAATAAGTGACAATATCCACAGGACTGTACATGACCGAAGTCAGTGTATTCTGTTTAGTCGGAGAAGCTACCAATTTAGTAAGACACCAGTCATCTACATCGGCATCAGTCAAAGCCACCCACAGCCCGTTGGAAAGTTCCACAGTCAAAGCCCGTTCCACCGGCTGTTTAATATCGTTAATGGCAAGGTGCTCAAAAGGCGCTTGCGCCCATTGCTCCGCCCACGCCATCGCACCGGGGGAAAATGTATATTCAGTCAGATCCCCCACCACTTTATGAAAAATGGCCTGTGGATGTTCAGGAAAAAAATAACGGAAAGCGATGCCTTCATCGTACGCGCGCACTTCAATATTCAAACGATAATTGGAACCATCTTTTTTGGAAAGATACATGGTTGCCTCATTATACGCCTCGCGAACCGTACTACGTTCTCCATACAGAGGATGCCAAGACTTGTTAACAGCAGGCTGATAGATCACACTATCCACCTCCAAATTATCCATCCAACATTTTACCTGATTTATTTTACGGGCAAGCGCCAGTTCCCAAGTACGGTTATCCAGCTGAAGACCGGCACGGGAGTTTCCGATAACCTCTCTGCCTCTATACTTTACCTGATATACTATTTCATTTACTGAAGAAGAAATTTTCTCCTGCCTGAACATAACTTCATGAACTCCCTCCGGGGACGTCAATTTCAATTCTTTAGAATGACCTGCATAAAGCGAAGCCGTACAGGTCAACGCATATGCTATGAGTATTATTTTTTTCATAATGATTACTTTTTAATTAGTAGTACGGATGAATCGGAAAACTCACTCAACGAAAAGAAAAATAAAATCTATAGGATAAAACAATTCACCGCAGAGACCTTCAGCATTAGTCCCTGCGGTGAATAAGGATGCACAAAAAAATTATAATTTTTGATTGTAACCTTCATTCAGTTCTTTGGTTTCTTTTCCTATTTTCACCCGTACAGGACCGGTTGCTGAATAGTACCAAACACCATGCTGCATATAGATTGCAGCATATACGTCATGATCCGATTCTAAAACAAAGTTACCTTTCTTTAGTGAACGGCCACAGCCAAGATACATCAGTTGAATCTGACCTTCTTTTTCTCTTATCAATCCTAACCCGCCACAGAATGAAACACGTTTGGAAGGATGATGAGCCTGCATGTCCGTCGCACTGAACAGATAATCCGCATATCCGTCCGCCGTATTCACCTTCACCCCGGTACAGCCATCATCTCCCTGCAAGGCTTCTACACCGAGCACATTCGGACCACTCTTTTTATACGCTTCATAAACAGAAACAAAAGGATGAGTATGAGCATTATTACCTTCCTGACGGACAATCAAAGCAGGAGTCGGCATAGGAGGCATACAAATATCGCCGGGAGTCAACCCTTTATTCATTGTAGTCGGGGGAGCATCCACCTGATAAATTTCACGTCCCTCACCTCCTGTCATCCATAAACGCGCCGTTATATCTTCGGGCATACTCCATGAAGCGATGAAATTCTGGTTATAATCGGATTTATGCAGATTGGAAAACCAATGATATCCTTCATGCCACGTTTTGTCAAACTTCTCCAAAGCCTCACCGGGAAGCTTGTTCCCTTCCGAATCAGTGATTTCCATCGAAGTACCTACATGATGGAACAAATAATCATTATCCGCCCTGTCCGACCGGAAAATATCCACATAATAACCACTATTCCCCGAAGTACGGACCATAGCGACCATTCTTCTTTTCTCACCGGCAGACACATCGGCAAAGTTGAGGTAAGGAGTTAATTCTCTATCATTTACGAATTCTCCCTCCTTCACCATAGGTTCCATAGCATGAATAGTGATATCTCCTTCCGTATATCCGGGTAAAACCGTATTAGAACCTGTAGGAGACTGATGGTATCCATGATCTTTGCTCCAATAGGACTCATAAGCCGCTGCATCCGGAGCCAACGCATAACCATACGCATAGAATTGTAAAGCCAACCCGTTCGGAGTGAGATGGTATCCTTTTTTACCACCATACAGAGTGAACATCATTTTATAATCTCCCTCCCAGTTCTTCATTGTAATAAAACGATGATGGGGAGAATAAGACGCACGCTCATTACTCTCTGCACGTACAGACGGGATGGTAGCTGTATAGGTACAAAGCCCTGTCCAACCGGCATTATTTCTGGAGTATTTCTTTTGAGAAATCCCTTTGTTCAAGGCACTTGCCACTTTTTCCACCCCCTCCTTATTATCTGTTCCGGTATAATAAGTCAGCAGATTTTCAAACGTCTGAAAATTAGCACTTCCCCCACGTGAATCACCGAACACCACCATATTGGCTGCATCGTCCATCCAAGGAAATACAGCCATTGCAGCTTTCTGCAAAATGGGGTTACCGGCTATGATATCTATCCCGGCACGTTTCAAGGGAGCCGCCCAATCAAGCAATGACTGCACTGTACCGAATGAATAACCGGGAGATTCCGGCCACAGCCCTGTCACCCGATCGTAAGTTTTCAATATATCGGGAATGGCATCATGATAGGGAGTAGATTCGTTCACCAGCAGATTCAAATAATACTCTTTTCCTTTACCGTCAGCATAAGCCTCATTATGATCGAGCACCAACATAGGACGCAGCATTATATTCCACCCGTTCACATTCCAGTTACCCGATTTGCCACCGCGTACCAGCCCTATATTGATAAAACGCTTAAAGACTTCGGCAGCTACCGTTTTTGTATCTTTCCCAATTGCTTTCAGATGAGCATGAGGATGCCGTATCAAATAATCGAAAGCAAAATCATACGCCATTGCCGCATGCATTACCAAATCATCATGTATCTGTTCGTAATCATAATAGCCGCAAATACCTCCCGGTTCCCAACCACCGACACTGCCACACGACTTTTCAGGGTCCAAAATAGGATTCATATAATACGTCCCTACCAACCACACATTAAATATATCTGTGGCAAAACGGGCAAACTTCTCTTCTCCTGTCACCCAATAAACAAAAGCGGCATTTTCTGCTAATGTCAAGATCTCGACATTATTCCCCCGTATCATGTGCCCGCTTTCCTTATAAGGCACTTTGACCGAAGGCTCCGAAGGATTTAATTTATTAATTCCCCACATATCACCTGTTTCATTATAAGAAGTGCGGTCCTCCAACGGAACATTGACATACTTATTCCAAGTACGCATTCCCGGCATTCTTACAGTGGGAACAGGAGCATTCCCCTCTCCATAGTCCCAATTCTGTTTTTTCAAATAACATTGAGTATAGCGCTCTCCATCTTTCCAATACATGGCCAGCCGGAAAGTTATCCATTCGGGATCAGTCTGATGACGATCCACATATTTTTCCACTTTGGAGCGGATAGCTGCAAAGGCTTCCCCAGCCCAAGGCTCATTTTTCACTTTTTGCAGAACAGACGCTCTATCCGCCGGAGAAACATATACACAAGGGTGTTGCTGCGCCTGAACAGCCGACATACACCCTATCCATAAAATAAAGGTTACTAAAATATTTTTCATACTCATTTATTGATTTACTATCTTGGTTACCGTTTCAGACAGGACAGGACTGCCATAAAAAGAAGAGAAGCCGTCTTTTTTATTAGCTCCTCCCTGTACGTGAGCTATAAAGAAACCATACACGCTATCACGTTTATTTATCCACGGGTAAGCACCAGCCCATCCGGGAGAACTAATCTGATAAGCTTCTCCTGTAGTCTCATCAACCAGTTCACGCCATTCACCTAATCCATAGATACCAGTGTGGTGCTGTCCTAACGCTTTCTCAACATACTCACCAGGAGCAACAACAGCATTCCGTACCTGATCTACCTGCATAGTTTGAACTGTTTCCGGTTTCAATATCTCTTTGTTCCCGAAACGTCCGTTATGATAAATCATTTTCAAGAAACGGATATAATCATTCAGCGTGGTACACAATCCACCTCCCAACATAGGAGCATGTCCCCCGTCAGTATTAACCGGAGTAAAATGAGAGCCAGTCATTTCCAAAGGAACGGCAATTAATTTCTGAAATAAAAATTCAAACTCTTCCCCCATAGCTACTTCGGCCATACGTCCGGCTATTTGCATGGCCAATCCTCCATATTCAAATCGAATTCCCGGTGCAAAAACAGTATCCAAAGGCAATATCTCTGTGACAGCCGAATCCAAATGATTGTAATTGTCCACCCGGGGAGCAGGCAGGTAAGGACGTACACCGGAAGTATGAGAGAGTAATTGACGCAAAAGGATATCGCCTTTCGCATCGCCCCTGAACTGCGGTAACCACTTCTCTACAGGATCATCCCAACTCAAATCCGTCCGGTCCACTACCGCACCAATTACGGCAGCAGCCACCCACTTGCCGGCAGAAGCGACATACACTTTTGTATCTCCGGTGAAAGAGCCATACGTCTTTTCAAACAACACTGAATCATTCTTTATCACACATATTGCTCCCCCCGGATAGTATCCCTTATCCATCCAGGTACTGATTATGGAATCCAAAGGGGTAAAATCATAAGTTACATTCTGTTTACCTTGCCGTAAACAAGAAGTCACAACCAAGCCAACAGCCAATATCAAAATAAAAACGAATCCTCTATTCATATTCCTATATCATTTGATTAGTCAAACCATATATAAATACGAATCAAAGGATTCATTTACTCATCTAATAATGAAATTTATTCTTTCTCCAAATCCCAATATACCACATAACGCTGCCGATGAATATTGTACAACGGTTCTATCACATCTCCTTGCGAAGTCGTAAACTTTAATTCCGTACCGACACGCTGTACACTGCGTTCAGGATGCTTGACATCGAGTTTTAACGTAGTGCGAAGTCCTGCAGGGATATGATAATCATACGTATAATAATCATTGTACAAAGCAGGATTGGAATCGGGCGCAGGTGCCTGCATTCCTTCTGTTCCCCGCTTACCGGCCAACACTACCGGACCATAAACCAACGCTCCTTTTTGAGGATTATCCGGGGTCGTTTCCACACGGAGACACATAGGATAATCAGCCGTAATACGGTCACCGTCTTTCCATAGACGAGTAATGGCAATATATGAACCTGGCTTCTGTTTCACCGCTATCTTTTTGCCATTCACAAACACTTTCACTCCCTTGCTCCATGAAGGATAACGAAGATAAACCGTAGTCTCTACAGGATTTTGGGCTCTTATGGTCAGAACAGTGGTCTCCTCTGCCGGAAAATCCGTTTCCTGCCGGAGAGTCAATCCTTTCTCGCGCCAATTAACCACCGAGGGGATAAAAAGATTCACATAAATGCCTTTGTCATTGTGATAATAAATAGCTTCTCCATATTTAGCATGGTTCTCAAAACCGCTTCCCACACAACACCAGAAAGAATTTTCTTTCGTACTATACACCTTATGCGAGCCTGAAAGCAAGGGCAGGAAATATGTTACCATACCGGTCTGAGGATCTTGCTGTCCCAAAATATGGTTGTAAAGGGCCCGTTCATAATAATCCGCAATGGCAGCATCGGCTGTCCAGCAGAACAAATGACGGGACAGTTTCAACATATTATAGGTACAACACGTTTCCCCAGTATAACCTGACACATGCTTGGAGAACCGGGCCGGGTCAAAATAATGTTCCTTGTCACTACTGCATCCAGGGGCAAATGTATGATGGTCTATCATAGTATGCCAAAAGAAATCGGATAACTTTCTGCTGTTCTCATCCTCTGTCAA
Source organism: uncultured Eubacterium sp. (assembly GCA_900543485.1). GTDB lineage: Bacteria > Bacillota > Clostridia > Peptostreptococcales > Anaerovoracaceae > Lentihominibacter > Lentihominibacter excrementipullorum. The sequence continues at coordinate 107,254 of UQRM01000004.1, forward strand.
TTCATAATTGCGAGCTTCGGCTATCACTTTCGGAATGAATGTATTGGTATGTTTAGTACCCAAATCATCACGTAGTTCCTTTAACGGATCAATCACTTCATTATGGTAAAAGAATTGAGCCAGCCACCGATGACGTTCGTCCCCGGTTATCGCATACAAATTATAAAAGGACTCATTCACTCCACCAAATTCATTCCGTATCATTTTTTGACGTGTAGTCTCATCCAAAGGTTTGAGTTTATGATATGCCCAGTCGGCCATACGGATAACAACCTCCAAAGCTTTCTGATTGTCACTGTAAAGATACTGGTCTATCAATCCAGAGAAAAGCTTATGAAGCGTGTACCACGGTGCCCATACACTGGTACCACGGATATTCCGATTGATCAATTCTTCAGGATAAGCACTCAGATAGCCGTTACCCAATGCGGTTTGTACCTCCGCCAGGCCATTCACCAGACTATCCCCTTTTTGTTTGAACTGTTCACTGCCGGTTGCCGCATACATCAAGCCGTAGGCAGAAAGCAAGTGCCCTGTGGTGTGTCCACGCAATTCACAGTCCAAGGACTCCCATCCACCTAACTTCTTTACTGTCATATAACCACCTTCACGACCTGCAAACACGCCAGCATTGGTACGAAAACTATGCAACAGCCTGTTCACCTCTATAGAAGCCATCCACATAGAATCACGCATCATATTTTCACGAAAACGGCTTGGAAGCAAACGAACATCTTTCAAATCAAAACTCTTGACTTTCATCGGAGCCACGGTTTCTCTCTTCAACTTTCCGGCATGTTGGCCGGGATAAACAGACTGGGCCGTCAAAGCACCCGACATAGCCAATAACCCGGCTACAACTAAAATTTTCTTCTTCATTGTCTTTTTCTAATTAGTTCCTCAATCGACATTCAAACTTGCTACATAATACGATAAAAGAGAGAAAAACACTGAATGTTTTTCTCTCTTTTCATAAATAGGTCCAACTATAAAACAGTTTTTTATCTACTTTATCTTTATTCCTTCGATATATTCATTCGTGATAAAACCCTTTAAATCCTTTATCTTCTCTCCATTAACCACCACATTTTCAAACGTAATATTCCGCACCATCCTTTCTTTATCCAGCCCTTTTATCAACGAAGGATTCTCGCCTACTCCGTTATAAGTAATATTACGGAAAGTTACTCCATCAATGCTCTGTCCGGGCTGTTTGTCATATTTAGGATTGAAACGAATGTTGATATGGAACAATTTTCCTTCTTGAATACTTTCCACCCGAATATCCTCAAATAAAATATTCTTCACCCTGTTTCTATCACCGGCATCTATAGCCATACATCCCTGATAAGGCACATCATCTTCATCATGTTCCAAAATATCTATGTTCTTAAATAGCATATCTTCCAAAACTTCATCTCCCGTTTCGGTGTTCCCGTGCGTACCTATATTGATAGGATGCGCAATATCTGCCCATAGAGTAGAATTAAGTACATGAATATTGCGACAGTCGCCATAATAATTCCAACGATGCGTATAAAGAGCTATACAATCATCCGAATTACGGAGAAATACATCATCAATCGTCACATCCGAGCAAGACATAAAATCCAGTCCGTCACTCCACCCCTGATAGCTAAATGATTTCAAGTTCTTTATGGTGATTCCGGTAGACTGTCCGCCGGAGACTGTATAATGTCGTGAATTAATGACCGTAATCCCCTCAATCAGTACATTTTTGGAATAAGCGATTGATATTCCCTGTTGAGGTTCAAGCAACATCCCATGCCCCAGAATTTTCACATTCTCTACACTGTCGCAATTCAAACGCCCTTTCAGCACTGCGCCACCTTCGAGATAAACCGTTGTATTGGAAGGGATACGGAAACACTTACCGGTCGTATCGGTAGGCTCATGTATTCCTGATTCGAAGTACATCACATTCGGATCGTTCTTATCCGGTACATTCTCAATGATAGGATTGGCAAACACGTGCAGGTTACTCAAACGGTCACCATTAAACTCGACTGACAGTTTCTGCGGTTTGTCTATCGTAAATAAAAGAAAGTTCCCGTCTATCTCCGGTTGAATGCCTTTAGCCAAAGGACGCACTACTGCCGAACGGATCTCGCCATTGTTCTTTTGCACAAGAACTTCCACCTTTCCGGAGAAATCGAATTGAACCATTGTGGCATCGGACTTCGTATCCATATCCACCTTTACATTATATTCATACAGGTCTACCCACTCCTTTTTTCCCACCTGTCGCACTTTTACAGTATAATCATCGTTGTGACGGGCATAGTAGATGCCTGTCGGAACAGGATAAGTAATGATTTTCGCTTGTACGCCCAAACCTGTCAAAGCAAGCAAAAATGTGATTGTTATTCTTCCCAATTTATTCATTTCCAATTTTTATTAGATACTAATGTGGATTCCGATACCGTTCCGTTTTTTATCTTTTTTCCTTCAATAACAACCGTACAGGGAGCGGAAGAAAGAATATACCATTTCCCCTGTTTCTTTTCAAGCAATACATTAGCAACAGTATCGGCCTGAATCCTTATTCCTGGTGCAACCAACAAGGTGCCGTTTCCCAGGAATAAAGTCCGGTTTCCATCATATTCATTGCTGATAACCGCATAATCCGCTTTTACTTTCATCCCCTGATAAGTAGCGGTCTGCGCTGCATCAGAAAGAGAGAATATGTGGTCGATGCGTCCGTTCTTACTTTTTACACAAATTCCTGCAAAGTCATTCAAAGCAGTTTCCTCCACATCGAAGTAAGAAACCGACTCAATGGCCGACGGTTCTTTCTTCGTACTCGGCTCATAGACAGACACAAAAGGACGATTCCAAGCCTCTCCATGCTGACGAGCCACAAAAGTCAATGTCGGTTGTTCCTTTATATTATATGGCATACCGGGTGTACGGCTTAGCCCTTCGGTCATAGGAGCAAGCGCAGTAAAGACCTCGCGTTCCGGTTCTCCCTTCATCCAGAGATTCATGTATATATCATCACCGCCTTTATCTTTCATATCAATTGTAAAGGTAGCTTTCACATCTTTATTGGTTGCAGCCATTTTCTTATCATACAAATAATCATACCACAAGTGCCGTTCTTCCTTGGTCATATCTTTGCGAAGCACCTTTGCGTTTTTAACAAGATTTT